>NZ_JBIVZM010000011.1:0-297942 GCF_044759525.1 Streptomyces sp. NPDC101110
AAACGCCCGGTTACATTCCGAACCCGGAAGCTAAGCCTTACAGCGCCGATGGTACTGCAGGGGGGACCCTGTGGGAGAGTAGGACGCCGCCGAACTCCTATTAGAGCTCTGGCTCTTGGGCACACAGCCCAAGAGCCAGAGCTTTTTTGCGTTGAGGTAGGGTCAGGGAGCATCGTTGGCACGTTTCCCACAGGAGGCCCCCGGGTGGAGGTTCAGGAGACTCGCGTCCAGACGGACCGTGTGCTCACCATCCCGAACATCCTCAGCATGGCGCGCCTCGTCGGCGTGCCCGTCTTCCTGTGGCTGATTCTGCGACCTGAGTTCGGTGGCCCCCAAAGTGACGGCTGGGCCCTCCTGGTGCTCGCTCTGAGCGGCATCAGCGACTATCTGGACGGCAAGCTCGCGCGCCGCTGGAACCAGATCAGCAGCCTCGGCCGGCTCCTCGACCCCGCGGCCGACCGGCTCTACATTCTCTCGACCCTGGTCGGCCTCACCTGGCGTGAGATTCTGCCTCTATGGCTGACCGCCACCCTTTTGGCACGGGAGCTCGTTCTGCTGGTGATGGTGGGCATCCTCCGCCGCCACGGCTATCCGCCGCCCCAGGTGAACTTCCTGGGCAAGGCCGCCACGTTCAACCTGATGTACGCCTTCCCCCTGCTTCTCCTCAGCGACGGAAGCGGATGGATCTCGTCACTCGCTGCCATTTTCGGATGGGCGTTCGCCGGGTGGGGTACAACGCTGTACTGGTGGGCAGGAGTCCTCTACGTGGTACAAGTCCGCCGCCTGGTCCGTGCGGACGCCCTGGCCGATTGACCTCTCGGATGGTCCTGCTGCCGTAGCGGAGCGATGGCCTGTGCTGGATAAGTGCGGGACAATCCTGGCGGGGGAAGTCGGCTAGACCGTCTCTTCGAGGAGGACGCTTCCGACATGAAGGCCGTCGTGATGGCCGGAGGCGAAGGCACGCGCCTTCGCCCCATGACCTCAAGCATGCCCAAGCCGCTCCTGCCGGTCGCCAACCGGCCGATCATGGAGCATGTTCTTCGGCTGCTCAAAAGGCATGGGCTCAACGAAACAGTCGTGACCGTCCAGTTCCTGGCGTCCCTCGTCAAGAACTACTTCGGTGACGGCGAAGAGCTCGGTATGGAGCTCACCTATGCCAATGAGGAGAAGCCACTCGGTACCGCAGGGAGCGTCAAGAACGCTGAGGAGGCGCTGAAGGACGACGCCTTCCTCGTCATCTCCGGCGACGCCCTGACTGATTTCGACCTGACCGAGCTCATCAATTTCCACAAGGAGAAGGGCGCGCTCGTCACCGTCTGTCTGACGCGTGTGCCCAATCCACTGGAATTCGGTATCACCATCGTCGACGAGGAAGGCAAGGTGGAACGCTTCCTCGAGAAGCCCACCTGGGGCCAGGTCTTCTCCGACACGGTGAACACCGGCATCTACGTGATGGAGCCCGAGGTCTTCGACTACGTCGAGCCCGATGTGCCCGTCGACTGGTCCGGTGACGTCTTCCCGCAGCTGATGAAGGAAGGCAAGCCCGTCTACGGCTACATCGCCGAGGGCTACTGGGAGGACGTCGGCACCCACGAGAGCTATGTCAAGGCGCAGGCCGATGTCCTCGAGGGCAAGGTCGACGTCGACATCGACGGGTTCGAGATCTCCCCGGGCGTGTGGGTCGCCGAGGGCGCGGAGGTCCATGCCGACGCCGTGCTCCGAGGACCTGTCTACATCGGTGACTACGCCAAGGTCGAGGCCGGTGCCGAAATCCGTGAGCACACCGTCGTCGGCTCCAATGTGGTCGTCAAGAGCGGCGCGTTCCTGCACAAGGCCGTCGTCCACGACAACGTCTACGTGGGGCCGCACAGCAACCTCCGCGGCTGCGTGGTCGGCAAGAACACCGACATCATGCGCGCCGCGCGGATCGAGGACGGGGCGGTCATCGGCGATGAGTGCCTGATCGGTGAAGAATCGATCGTCCAGGGCAATGTGCGGGTCTATCCGTTCAAGACCATCGAGGCCGGCGCGTTCGTCAACACCTCGGTGATCTGGGAGTCCAGGGGCCAGGCCCATCTGTTCGGTGCCCGCGGCGTGTCCGGGATCCTGAACGTCGAGATCACACCGGAACTCGCCGTGCGGCTCGCAGGCGCGTACGCCACGACGCTGAAGAAGGGGTCGACCGTCACCACGGCCCGCGACCACTCGCGTGGTGCCCGTGCGCTGAAGCGGGCGGTGATCTCGGCGCTGCAGGCCAGCGCGATCGACGTACGCGACCTGGAGAACGTGCCACTGCCGGTCGCCCGGCAGCAGACCGCACGCGGCAGTGCGGGCGGCATCATGATCCGTACCACCCCCGGGGTGCCGGACTCCGTCGACATCATGTTCTTCGACGGGCAGGGTGCCGACCTGTCCCAGGGGAGTCAGCGGAAGCTGGACCGGGTGTTCGCACGGCAGGAGTACCGCCGTGCCTTCCCCGGGGAGATCGGCGATCTCCACTTCCCGGCCAGTGTCTTCGACTCGTACACCGGTTCGCTGCTGCGGGACGTCGACACGACCGGGATCGCGGACTCGGGGCTGAAGGTCGTCGTGGACGCGTCCAACGGAAGCGCCGGCCTCGTTCTGCCGAGCCTGCTCGGCAAGCTCGGGGTCGACTCGCTGACCATCAACCCGGGCCTGGACGAGTCCAGGCCGACCGAGACCGCCGACATGCGGCGGTCGGGGATGGTGCGGCTCGGAGAGATCGTGGCGTCCTCCGGGGCGGCGTTCGGCGTGCGGTTCGACCCCGTCGGTGAGCGTCTCTCGCTCGTCGACGAGAAGGGGCGGATCATCGAGGACGACCGGGCGCTGCTCGTGATGCTGGACCTCGTCGCAGCCGAGCGGCGCAGCGGCCGGGTCGCGCTGCCGGTCACCACCACCCGGATCGCCGAGCAGGTGGCGGCGTACCACGGGACGCAGGTCGAGTGGACGACCACCTCTCCCGACGACCTCACGCGCGTCGGCGGTGAGGAAGGGACGATCTTCGGCGGCGACGGCAAGGGCGGCTTCATCGTCCCCGAGTTCAGCAGCGTGTACGACGCCACCGCGGCCTTCGTACGGCTCATCGGGCTCGTGGCGCGGACGCAGCTCACGCTCAGCCAGATCGACGCGCGGATCCCGCGGGCGCACGTCCTGAAGCGGGATCTGGCGACCCCGTGGGCCGTGAAGGGTCTTGTGATGCGCCGGGTCGTCGAAGCGGCCGGAGACCGCTTCGTGGACACCACGGACGGGGTGCGGGTAGTGGAGACCGACGGCCGCTGGGTGATGGTGCTGCCCGACCCGGCCGAGGCCGTCACCCACCTGTGGGCCGAGGGGCCGGACGACGCCTCCGCGCAGGCCCTGCTCGACGAATGGTCGGCGGTCGTGGACAGCGCCGGCCGCTGAACGGGCTGCACGCGTGCGTGCCGGACAAGTGTCCCCAACGGGGCCTGTCCGGCACGCCGGTGGGGCCGTTCGGAGGTAGTGCTCGCGACGTGCGACGATGTGCGGCATGCCGCAGCAACCCCCCATTCGGAGCACACCCGCGCGGCCCCGGCGCCCGGATGCGTCCATGTCGTTGCTCACCAACGTCATGGACCACAGTCTCGACGACGGCTACGCCGAGGCCGCCGAGCGCAAGAAGGCCGCGGGTGACAGCGGCATGCCGAGGACGCTCAGGGCGAAGCTGGGCCTCGCCGCCGGTCTGGTGCTCGCGGCTCTGGTCGTGACCGTCGGGGCGGCGCAGGCGCGGGTCGCCGCCCCGGTCGTCGCCAAGGAGCGGGAAGAGCTGGTCGACCGCATCGACCGGGAGACCGAGGCGGCGGACAAGCTGGAGGACTCCGTCGACGAGCTGCGCGCGGACGTGAGCGCACGGCAGCGCGAGGCGCTGAAGCACAGCGGCGGCAGCGCTTCCGATCTGGTGGGGATCCTCTCGGGCGCGGTCGCGGTGCACGGCCCCGGGGTGAGGCTCGTGGTGAATGACGCCAAGGAAGCCGCCTCCGGTGGTGACGGCGACCCGCGTGAGACCTCCGGGTTCTCCGACACCGGCCGGGTGCGTGACCGGGACATGCAGCGTGTGGTCAACGGGCTGTGGGAGTCGGGCGCCGAGGCCGTCTCGATCAACGGGCAGCGGCTGACGGCGCTGTCCGCGATCAGGGCCGCGGGGGACGCCATACTGGTCGACAACAAGCCGCTGGTGCCGCCGTACACGGTGCTTGCGGTGGGGGACGGGCAGCGGCTGAGCACCCGGTTCCAGGACAGTGCGGACGGGTTGTATCTGAACGCGCTGCAGGAGAGCTACGGCATCAGGACAGGCATCTCCGTGGAGGACGACCTCCGGCTGCCTGCCGCACCGAGTGTGACCGTACGTACAGCACAGCCGAGCATTGAGAAGAGCGAGAAGGGCACATCGTGATCGCCGTACTGGGCCTCGTCGTGGGAGTCGTGGCCGGCCTGTTGGTCCGGCCTGAGGTTCCGGCGGTGGTCGAGCCTTATCTGCCGATCGCCGTCGTGGCGGCGCTCGACGCCGTCTTCGGCGGTCTGCGGGCCATGCTCGACGGGATCTTCGACGACAAGGTCTTCGTGGTGTCGTTCCTGTCGAACGTGGTCGTGGCCGCCCTGATCGTGTTCCTGGGCGACAAGCTGGGCGTGGGTGCCCAGCTGTCCACCGGTGTGGTGGTCGTCCTCGGCATCCGGATCTTCTCCAACGCCGCGGCGATCCGCCGGCACGTGTTCCGGGCGTGAGGCCGATGAGCGATCACGACGAGAAGCCCGCCAAGGCGGCCGAGGAGCAGGGCGACACGCGCGAGGGTGGCGGCGAGACCGGGAACAGGCTGCGCAGGGCGCTGCCCCAGGAAGCGCAGCCGGCCGCGTCGGCGGCAGGTGAGGCCGAGGCCCCGGCGAGGCAGGCGCCTGCCCCCGCCACGGCGGGTGAGGCCCGTGGGAAGCCCGAGCCCGAGCGGGGACCGGAACCACAGACGGACGCCGAGCCCCGGCTGACCGGGCGGCAGCGGCTGGCGCAGGGCGTGTGGCCGCCGCGCGTAACCCGGGCCCAACTCATCGTCGCCGTGCTGTTGTTCGGTCTCGGGTTCGGGCTTGCCGTACAGGTGGCCTCGAACAGCGACAGTGACAGTGCCCTGCGTGGCGCACGTCAGGAAGATCTTGTTCGCATCCTCGATGAACTGGATGACCGTACTCAACGTCTTGAGGACGAGAAGCAGGGACTCGAGAAGCAGCGCGACGAGCTGGAGAACAGCTCGGACCAGGCTGAAGAGGCCCGGAAGCAGACGGTCGAGAAGGAGAGGCAACTCGGCGTCCTTGCGGGCACGGTGGCCGCGCGGGGGCCCGGCATCACCATGACGATCGAGGACACGAAGGGGACGGTCGAGGCGGACATGCTGCTCGACGCCATCCAGGAGCTGCGCGCGGCGGGCGCCGAGGCGATCCAGGTCAACGGCGTCCGCGTTGTCGCGGGCACGTATCTCACGGACTCGGGCAAGGGTGTCGCCGTCGACGGGAACAAGATCAACGCTCCCTATCGTTTCAAGGTCATCGGCAAGCCGCAGGACCTCGAGCCGGCGCTCAACATCCCCGGAGGCGTGGTGCAGACTCTCGAGAAGGAACAGGCCGCCGCCACAATCGAGCGGTCGACCGACATCGTCGTGGACGCCTTGCGAGCGGCGAAGCGGCCTGACTACGCTCGGTCGTCCTCCCAGTGAACCGGGGGTGCATGGGCGACGTTCGGCGAGGGCATGAGGTTGCGGGGGGTCGGCGCACCGAATGGGCGGTGCGTGGTGGAAACTGTCTGGTGCAGACGGACGTTGTCAGGATGTCCGGGTCGGCCAGAGTGTTCAGTCAGGGTTCGTCCTGCCCCACGGGCGGGTCTGTTTCGGTCAAGGGGAATCGCCCGTGAAGTTGTTTGCGAAGTTGTTCGGCAAGAGCGCGCGAGAGGACAGCGGCAACGCGACCGCTCGTCATCGCGCACAGCCTGACGCGGAGGGCCAGCGGCCGCTGTTCCGGGACCAGGTCGGGGGTCCGGGCGGTGACGTTTCCGGTGGTCAGGGCGCGCCGTCGGTTGACCCTGCACAGCCCGGCGGCATAAGTTTCGGGCAACCGTCAACCTCAGGTGCGGGCGGAGGGTTCGACCCGTACGCGTCCAACGCCCCCGGGGGGCAGCCGCGGCAGGAGGATCCGATGTCGGCCCTGGTGTGTACGAGGTGCGGTAACCGCAACGCGGAGAACAGCCGGTTCTGCTCCAACTGCGGCGCGCCGCTGCGGGCGGGGGCTGCGCCGGAGCGTCCGTCCGAGACGACGTCCACGATCTCCATCTCCGGTCTGGAGGCCTACGACAGCGAGGCCACGGGCCAGACGCAGATGCCGACCCTGTCACCCGAGGCGCAGGCCGCCGTCGACGCTCTGCCGTTGGGCTCCGCGCTCCTGGTCGTGCGCCGCGGACCGAACTCGGGCAGCCGCTTCCTGCTGGACGGCGATCTGACCACGGCCGGCCGGCATCCGCAGAGCGACATCTTCCTGGACGACGTGACGGTCTCCCGGCGGCACGTGGAGTTCCGCCGCGCTCAGGACGGGTCGTTCACGGTGGCCGACGTGGGCAGCCTGAACGGCACGTACGTCAACCGGGAGCGGATCGACCAGGTCGCCTTGAACAACGGCGACGAGGTGCAGATCGGCAAGTACCGGCTGGTCTTCTACGCCAGCCAGCGGGGCTACTGACCGGCTCCGTCCGGGCAGACCCAGCGAGGCCCATCCGTCAGGGAAGGTCCATGCTTCATACACCGAGCGGCGGTGCCGGGCACGGCGCCGCCGCCACGGACAGTGGGCTGATGAGCATCGGCGCGGTGCTGAACGCGCTGCGCGGCGAGTTCCCCGAAGTGACCATCTCCAAGATCCGCTTCCTGGAGTCGGAAGGGCTCATCGAGCCGCGGCGGACCCCGTCGGGGTACCGCAAGTTCAGTGCCCATGACGTCGAGCGCCTCGGACACGTCCTGAGGATGCAGCGGGACCACTACCTTCCCCTGAAGGTGATCCGGGAGCACCTGGAGGCCATGGAGCGTGGTGAGGCGGTGCAGCTGCCGGCCGTGGGCCGTCAGCGGGAGGGCGAACCCGCTTCCCGGCCGCCCGCGCCGTCCGAGCCGCCCACGGCGGCCAGGATCGGGCGGGACGAGCTGCTCGCCGCCGTGGGCGTGGAGGGGCAGGAGCTCGAGGAGTGGGAGTCCTACGGGCTCCTCACCCCATTGGCGGACGGGGTCTACGACGCCGGGTCGGTCGCCGTCGCGCTGCTCGTCGTGGAGCTCGGGCGGTTCGGGATCGAGCCGCGGCATCTGCGGGCCTTGAAGGCCTCCGCCGACCGGGAGGCCGGGCTCGTGGACCAGGTGGTGGCGCCGCTGCGGCGGCATCGGAACCCGCAGACACGGGCTCACGCCGAGGACCGCACCAGGGAACTGGCGGGGCTCACGGTGAAGCTGCACGCCGCGCTGGTGCAGACGGCGCTCGGGGTGCGGCTCCCCTGAGGCGGCCGGGGGCCGGCGAGGCCGGATCAGTCGCCCGATCCCGGCCCGACTACCCAAACATCCCGGGCACGGCCTAGGGTTGCTGTGTGAACGAGCTCGATGTCGTAGGTGTCCGGGTCGAAATGCCCTCCAACCAACCGATCGTGCTGCTGCGTGAAGTGGGAGGCGACCGCTACCTCCCCATCTGGATCGGGCCGGGGGAGGCGACGGCGATCGCTTTCGCCCAGCAGGGCATGGCTCCCGCGCGGCCGCTGACACACGACCTGTTCAAGGACGTGCTGGAGGCTGTCGGCCAAGAGCTCACGGAAGTGCGCATCACGGATCTGCGTGAGGGCGTCTTCTACGCGGAGCTGGTCTTCGCCAGTGGCGTCGAGGTGAGCGCCCGCCCGTCCGACGCCATAGCGCTCGCGCTGCGCACCGGGACGCCGATCTACGGCAGTGACACGGTGCTCGACGACGCCGGAATCGCGATCCCGGACGAGCAGGAGGACGAGGTGGAGAAGTTCCGCGAGTTCCTCGACCAGATCTCCCCGGAGGACTTCGGCAGCAGCAGCCAGTGAGTTCCCGCGGAGCGGCTGCGGCCCGGTAGACGCACGGGCGGCCCGACGGACGATGTGGTCCGTGACGGGGCCGCCCTCAGCATGTGTGACGGGTGAAATGCCCCCGCATGTGCCGGGGGCTCATGAGAGCGTCACCAGGCCCGTTCGGGCACATTCGGCTAGCCTTTCCCCGCGACGGGGCACGGGAAACCACTCTCAGGGTGATTATCACTCGGCGTGGCGAGTGTGGCGATCGTTGACGCACCCCTGGTGACTGCCTACCGTCGAGAAGGCAGGTCAAGGACGGAGGTCGGCGTGAGAAGCAGCGGCGACGGTACGGCTGGGGGCGGCCCCGAGCGCAGTCTCAGGGTGAGCGGTCCGTACCCTCCCCCCGGCTCCCGGCCTTTCCCGGGCGGGGGACCCTTTCAGCCCGGTGGTGCGACGGACCACGCTCCGCAGCGACCGACAGCGGTGCCGAGCAGCGGAGAGGCGACGTCCATGGCGTCCGAGCAGATCGGCTATCGCGGTCCCACGGCCTGCGCGGCCGCCGGTATCACCTACCGGCAGCTGGACTACTGGGCCCGCACCGGGCTCGTGGAGCCGAGTGTGCGCCCCGCCTACGGGTCCGGGACGCAGCGGCTGTACAGCTTCCGGGACGTGGTCGTCCTGAAGATCGTCAAGCGGTTCCTCGACACCGGGGTGTCGCTGCAGAACATCCGCACCGCCGTCCAGCACCTCAGGGAACGCGGTTTCAGCGACCTCGAGCGCATGACGCTGATGAGCGACGGCGCCACGGTCTACGAGTGCACCTCGCCCGACGAGGTCCACGCCCTGCTCCAGGGTGGCCAGGGGGTCTTCGGGATCGCCGTCGGGGTGGTGTGGCGGGACGTCGAGAGTGCGCTGTCCCAGCTGCACGGCGAGCGGATCGACACCGGTGAGACGCTGGTCGGGTCCAACCCGGCGGACGAGCTGGCACGTCGGCGGAACCGGGCCGTCTGAGCGGCCCGGTCGCGGGAAGCGCACGCGGCCGCGGACGGCGGGACATCCCTCACCGGGCGCCCGCTCATACAGGGCGCTGCGGGTGCGCGTGAGCGCTTCGGCGCCGCCGATGTGCGCGTGATCGCTTCAAGGCCGCCGCCGAGGTGCGCGTGGTGCTTCCGAGGTGCTCTGCCGGGCCGTGAGCGTTTCCCTCGCGAGTGGCGTCACAGGCCCTGGGCAGCTCCCCGTATGCCCTCGCGGGCGGTCGAGCAGGGCATTGTCAGTGGCATAGGGCAGCATCAAAGGTGTGAGAACCGCGCCCACGATCCTGCATCTCGACATGGATGCCTTCTACGCCTCGGTGGAGCAGGCGTCCAAGCCGAGTCTGCGCGGGAAGGCCGTGGTCGTGGGCGGGCTCGGGCCGCGCGGGGTCGTGGCGACCGCGTCCTACGAGGCGCGGGTTTTCGGGGTGCATTCGGCGATGCCCATGGGGCAGGCCCGGCGGCTCGCACCGAACGCCGCGTATCTCGTGCCGCGCTTCCATCTCTACCGCTCGATCAGCGAGCGGGTGATGGAGCTGCTGCGGGCGTTGTCGCCGCTGGTGGAGCCGCTGAGCCTGGACGAGGCGTTCGTGGACCTGGAGGCCGGGGGAGTGGCCTGGGACGAGGCGTCGGCACGGCTGGCCGGGGTCAAGCTGCGCGCGGACATCCGGGCGGTCACGGGGCTCACCGGGTCGGTGGGGCTCGCCGCCTCCAAGATGCTCGCCAAGATCGCCTCGGAGGAGGCCAAGCCCGACGGGCTGGTGGTCATCGAGCCGGGGACCGAGCGGGCGATGCTCGGGCCGATGCCGGTGCGGATCCTGCCGGGGGTGGGGCCGGCGACGGGCGACCATCTGCGGCGGGCCGGGATCACCACGGTCGAGGAGATCGTCGAGGCGGGCGAGGACGAACTGGTCCGGCTGCTGGGCAAGGCACACGGGCACGGTCTCTACGCGATGGCCCTGGCGCGGGACGACCGGCCCGTGGTGGCCGAGCGCGAGGCGAAGTCGGTGTCGGTAGAGGACACCTACGACGTGGACATCCACGACCGGACGCGGGTCGGGCTGGAGGTGCAGCGGCTGGCCGAGCGGTGTGTACGGCGGCTGCGCGGCGCCGGGCTCTCCGGTCGGACGATCGTCCTGAAGGTGCGCCGCTACGACTTCTCGACGCTCACCCGTTCCGAGACGCTGCGCGGCCCCACGGACGACCCCGGGGTGGTCCGAGAGGCGGCGGCCCGGTTGCTGGACTCCGTCGACACGACGGGCGGGGTGCGGCTGCTCGGGGTGGGTGTGAGCGGGCTCGCCGACTACACGCAGGAAGATCTGTTCGCCCAGGCCGCGGGAGGGCGGGGGGTCGAGGAGAGCCCGGTCGAGGAGCATCCCGCGGCGCCGGCCGAGGAGCAGCCCTCGCTCGCCGAGCGGCGCTGGCCCGCCGGGCACGACGTGCGGCATGCCGAGTTCGGTCACGGGTGGGTGCAGGGAAGCGGCCTGGGGCGGGTCACCGTACGGTTCGAGACGCCCGCCTCCGAGCCGGGGCGGGTGCGGACCTTCCGGGTCGACGACCCGGATCTGGAAGCGGCGGATCCGCTGCCTCTGGTGTTACGTGGGGAGGGAGGGCAGGCCGCTGGGGCGGGGCCTCAGGCTGTTTCGTCGGTGCCCGCGAGCTTGCCGAAGTCGTGGTCCGGGAGCGGGGGCGGAGCGGCGACGTCGAGACCGTAGTGGTGGTAGAGCTGCAATTCCTGCTCGGGCGAGAGATGGCGGCCCACACCGAAGTCGGGAGCGTCCTTGATCAGGGCTCGCTCGAAGGGCACGTGCAGGGCACCCTCGACCAGTTCGCTGGGCTCGAGGGGGACGAAGGCGTCCCTGCTGAACAGGCCCGTCCGTATGGCCGCCCACTCCGGCTCGCCGGTGGCGTCGTCGAGGTAGACCTCGTCGATGGTGCCGATCCTGGTCCCGTTGCGGTCGAACGCCTTGCGGCCGATCAGGTTGCGCGGATCGATATCGGTTCGCACGGGCCCTCCACATGGTCGCAACTCATACGTAGACACTACAAAACGGTACAAGTGGGGATGCGGCCACTCGAAGGTTCGTGCGTTGACCTCGCTGGTACGCTGGCATCGGCTGCTGACCCCGTGCGGGAGAGTCCTCCAGACACCATCGGAGGCGCCGAAGGAGCAAATCCTCCCCGGAATCTCTCAGGCTCACGTACCGCACGGACGAGGTCACTCTGGAAAGCAGGGCGGGTGTCGACGGCTTCCGCTCTCACCGACGGTGAAAACCGGAGGCCTTCGGGCGATCCGGTGAAGCTCTCAGGTTGAGATGACAGAGGGGGAGGCCGTCCGGGTACCCGTGCCGTGGTGCCCCTCGAAGGTCGTGTCGACCAGGAGGCCTCCGTAATGACCGCCCACCGCATTCCGCTCTCCGAGCTCGAAGAGGCAGTCCCCTTCGAGCAGCGCCACATCGGCCCCGACCACGAGGCCTGCGCCAAGATGCTTGCGCACGTCGGCTACGGCTCGCTGGACGAGCTGACCGCGGCCGCGGTCCCGGCCGTGATCAAGAGCGCCGAGGCGCTGGATCTGCCCGGCGCCCGCAGCGAAGCCGAAGTGATCGCCGAGCTGCGCTCCCTCGCCGACCGCAACCAGGTCCTCGGCTCCATGATCGGCCTCGGCTACTACGGCACGTTCACACCGCCGGTCATCATGCGCAACGTCATGGAGAACCCGTCCTGGTACACGGCCTACACGCCGTACCAGCCGGAGATCTCGCAGGGCAGGCTGGAGGCGCTGCTCAACTTCCAGACCGTGGTCGCCGAGCTGACCGGACTGCCGACCTCGGGCGCCTCCCTGCTCGACGAGGGCACCGCGGCCGCCGAGGCCATGGCGCTGTCGCGGCGCCTGGGCAAGAACAAGAAGGGCCTGTTCCTGGTCGACGCGGACGCGCTGCCGCAGACCATCGCCGTGATCCAGACCCGCGCCGAGCCGACAGGGGTAGAGGTCGTCGTCGCCGACCTGAGCGAGGGCATCCCCGACGAGATCGCCGAGCGCGAGATCAACGGCGTGCTGCTCCAGTACCCCGGCGCCTCCGGCGCCGTGCGGGACATCAAGCCGGTCATCGACCGCGCGCACGAGCTCGGGGCGCTCGTCACCGTCGCCGCCGACCTGCTCGCCCTGACGCTGCTGAAGTCGCCCGGGGAGCTCGGCGCGGACATCGCCGTCGGCACCACCCAGCGTTTCGGCGTCCCCATGGGCTTCGGCGGACCGCACGCGGGCTACATGGCGGTCCAGGACAAGATGGCGCGCAGCCTGCCCGGGCGGCTCGTCGGCGTGTCCGTCGACGCCGACGGCAACAAGGCCTACCGACTGGCCCTGCAGACGCGTGAACAGCACATCCGCCGTGAGAAGGCCACCAGCAACATCTGCACCGCGCAGGTGCTCCTCGCCGTCATGGCCGGCATGTACGCCGTCTACCACGGCCCCGAGGGTCTCAAGGGCATCGCGCGGCGCACCCACCGGTACGCCACGGTTCTCGCCGCCGGACTCGCCGGTGGCGGTGTCGAGATCGTGCACGGCTCCTACTTCGACACCCTGACCGTGCGCGCCGAGGGCCGGGCCGCCGAGGTCGTGGCCGCCGGGCGGGACAACGGGGTCAACCTGCGCCTCGTCGACGCCGACCACGTCTCCATCGCCTGCGACGAGACGACCACGCGCGCCCAGCTGCGTGCCGTGTGGGCGGCCTTCGGCGTCGAGGGAGTCGTCGAGGCGCTCGACGCGGCCACCGAGGACGGTCTTCCGGGCGCGCTGCTGCGTACCGACGACTACCTGACCCACCCCGTCTTCCACCAGCACCGCTCCGAGACCGCCATGCTGCGCTACCTGCGCAAGCTGGCCGACCGCGACTACGCGCTCGACCGGGGCATGATCCCGCTGGGCTCCTGCACCATGAAGCTCAACGCGACCACCGAGATGGAGCCCGTCACCTGGCCCGAATTCGGGCAGATGCACCCCTTCGCGCCCGCCGAGCAGGCCGGTGGGTACCTCACTCTCATCCACGAGCTGGAGGACCGGCTCGCCGAGGTCACCGGCTACGACAAGGTGTCCCTCCAGCCGAACGCCGGCTCGCAGGGCGAGCTGGCGGGTCTGCTGGCCGTCCGCGGGTACCACCGCGCCAACGGGGACGAGCAGCGCACCGTCTGCCTGATCCCGTCGTCCGCGCACGGCACCAACGCCGCCAGCGCCGTGATGGCCGGTATGAAGGTCGTCGTCGTGAAGACCGCCGAGGACGGCGAGATCGACGTCGAGGACCTGCGGGCCAAGATCGAGCAGTACCGCGACCAGCTGGCCGTGCTCATGATCACGTACCCGTCCACGCACGGTGTGTTCGAGGAGCACGTCGCCGACATCTGCGCGCAGGTGCACGAGGCGGGCGGGCAGGTCTACGTCGACGGGGCCAACCTGAACGCGCTCGTCGGGCTCGCCAAGCCGGGGCACTTCGGCGGTGACGTCTCGCACCTCAACCTGCACAAGACCTTCTGCATCCCGCACGGCGGCGGCGGCCCGGGCGTCGGCCCGGTGGCGGTGCGCGAGCACCTCGCGCCCTACCTGCCGAACCACCCCCTGCAGCCCGAGGCCGGCCCCGAGACGGGCGTCGGCCCCATCTCGGCGGCTCCCTGGGGTTCGGCCGGCATCCTGCCGATCTCGTGGGCCTACGTCCGGCTCATGGGCGGCGAGGGGCTGAAGCGGGCAACCCAGGTGGCCGTGCTCAGCGCCAACTACATCGCCAAGCGCCTGGAGCCGCACTACCCGGTGCTCTACACCGGTCCCGGCGGGCTCGTCGCGCACGAGTGCATCATCGACCTGCGGCCGCTGACCAAGGCGACCGGCGTGAGCGTCGACGACGTGGCCAAGCGGCTGATCGACTACGGCTTCCACGCGCCGACCATGTCCTTCCCGGTGGCCGGGACGCTGATGATCGAGCCGACCGAGTCGGAGGACCTGGCCGAGCTGGACCGGTTCTGCGAGGCGATGATCGCCATCCGCGCGGAGATCGAGAAGGTCGGCTCCGGTGAGTGGCCCGCGGAGGACAACCCGCTGCGCGGCGCCCCGCACACCGCCGGCGCGCTCGCGGGTTCGTGGGAGCACGCCTACAGCCGTGAGGAGGCCGTCTTCCCCGCCGGGGTGTCGGCCGCCGACAAGTACTGGCCGCCGGTGCGCCGCATCGACCAGGCCTTCGGCGACCGGAACCTGGTGTGCTCCTGCCCGCCGCTGGACGCGTACGAGGACTGATCGGCCGGCAACCGGTCGAAGGAGGGGCCCCGCGGTGCGGGGCCCCTTCCGCCGTTCGCCGCCGGGTCAGGCGGTGGCGAGTGCCACCTCGGTCGCCTTGATCAGGGCGACGACCGGGGTCCCGGGCGACAGGGCCAGGTCCTCCGCGGCGTCCCGGGTGATCGCGGAGGTCAGTTCGCCGCCCTCGACGGTGACGCGGACCGACACCATCGCGTCACCGGCGGCGATGTGCGTGACCGTGCCGGGGAGCCGGTTGCGGATCGACAGGCCCTCGACGGGTGCGGTGGCCAGGGCGATCTCCGTGGACTTCATCAGGGCGCGCACGGCGGTGCCGGGGGTGAGACGGAGGTCTTCCGCTGCCTCGCGGGTGATCGCCGCGGTGATGTCCTGGCCGCCGGTGAGGCGGATCCCGACCGTCGCCATGGCCTCGCCCGGGGTGAGGGTGGTGACGGTGCCGGGGAGCTGGTTGCGGATGCTCAGGCTCATGCGTGCACGGTAGCCGCGGTGGGCGCGTGAGGCCGGTATGCGCGCGGGTGCACCGCCTGCCGCCGGTCAGACGCGGTCGATGTGGACGTTGGTCGACTTCACGCGGGCCGTCGCCTCCATCCCGACCTCCAGGCCCAGTTCCTCCACCGCCTCGCGGGTGAGCAGTGAGACGAGCCGGTGGGGTCCGGCCTGGATCTCCACCTGCGCGGCGACGTCGCCGAGTTTGATCGCGGTGACGATGCCGGGGAAGGCGTTGCGGGCCGAGGTGTACGGGGCGTCCTCCTCGGCGGCGCCGGACCGGGCGAGTTCGACGGAGAAGGCGGCCAGATCCCGCCCGGCGATGAGCCGGCGCCCGGTCTCGTCGCGGTGGGTCGTGATGCGACCCGCGTCGGCCCAGCGGCGGGCGGTGTCCGGGCTGACGCCGAGCAGCCGTGCTGCCTGGCCGATCGTGTAGGACTGCATGCCGGTCACGATAGGGGCGTGGAGAGCGACGGGCGGCTGCGGGGGCGGCCGTCGGGTGTGACGACAGGGCTGCTGCTACCGACGACGGCCCGGCTCCGGCTCACCCCACGTGCACCCTCGGCCGCCGCTTCCGGTCCGGTTCCGCCTCGCGCAGGACCTCGCGGGTCACCGGGGCGACCTCCCCCTGCCCGAAGAGGAAGAAGCGCAGGAAGTTGGCGAAGGGCCCGCCCTCGGTCCACTCGAAGTAGATGTGCGGGGTGCAGCCGGTGGAGTCGCGGACGTGCAGCAGCAGCGCGGCCAGGGCGTTCGGAATGGAGGACGATTCCAGGGTCAGGACGCGGTACCGGCCGTGCAGCACCTCGCCGCGTACGGTCAGGCCCGCCTCGAACTCGGAGGGATCGGTCACCGTCACCTCCACGAAGACGAAGTCCTCCTGGCCGGATACGTCGTTGTCGTGCCGGATCTGCTCGATCTTGTCGCGGTACTCGGCGATGTCGCGGCGGTCCGGCTCGTTGGCGATGAACCGCATCCTGCGGCTGGCCGTGTCCCGCACGAAACGCTCCGCCATGTCGTCCAGCGTCACGCTGGTCACGCGCAGCTCGAACGCCCGGGCCAGCCGTGACAGCAGGGAGACCAGGATGATGCCGGCGATGAAGCAGGCGCCGATCTTCACGCCGTCCGGGCGCTCGATGACGTTGAGCACGGTCGTGTAGAGGAACACCGCGGAGATCACCGCGAAGGCGATCGTCCAGTTCCGCTGCCGGGCCTTGCGGGCGGCGATGGTCACGGCGATCGCGGCGGAGCTGATGAGGACCAGCACGCCGGTGGCGTAGGCGCCGCCCTGGGCGTCGACGTCGGCGTCGAAGATCCAGGTGACCATGAAGGCGATCAGGGTGAAGACGATGACCATGGGCCGCACGGCGCGGGCCCAGTGCGGGGCCATGCCGTAGCGGGGCAGGTAGCGCGGCATCAGGTTGAGCAGGCCGGCCATCGCGGAGGCACCGGCGAACCAGAGGATGGCGATCGTCGAGACGTCGTAGACGGTGCCGAAGGTGTTGCCCAGGTAGTCGTGCGCCAGGTACGCGAGCGCACGGCCGTTGGCCTGTCCGCCCGTCTCGAACTCCTTCTCCGGGATGAGGAGGGTGGTGATGAAGCTGGTGGTGATCAGGAAGACGCTCATGATCAGGGCGGCCGTGGTGAGCAGCTTCTTCGTGTCGCGGATGCGCCCCTCAGGCCGTGCCTCGGTGTCGTCCGCATCGCCCCGGACGTGCGGCATCACGGCGACGCCCGTCTCGAATCCGGAGAGGCCGAGAGCCAGTTTCGGGAAGACGAGCAGGGCGACGCCGATCATGGCGAAGACGTTGCCGTGCTGAGCGGTGAGGGCGTTCGACCAGTCGGTGATCACGTGACCCGCCGTGACGACGTGGTAGAGGCCGACGGCCACCACGACCGCGTTCAGTGCGAGGTAGGCACCGACGAGCGCGACGGCGACGCCGATCGCCTCCAGGAAGCCCTTGAGGAACACCGCGCCCAGCAGGGTCACCAGGACCAGGGTGATCAGCATCTGCTTGTCGTGCAGGACGCTCGTCAGATGCGGGTTCTCCACGAGGTGGGTGGAGGCGTCGGCGGCCGACAGGGTGATGGTGATGAGGAAGTCGGTGGCGGCGAAGCCCAGCAGGGTCAGGACGAACAACTTGCCCTGCCAGAAGGACAGCAGCCGCTCCAGCATCGCGATCGAGCCCTCACCGTGCGGGCTCTCCTCGGCCACGCGGCGGTAGACGGGCAGGGCGCCCGCCAGCGTGACGACGATCAGGACGAGGGTCGCGATCGGTGACAGCAGCCCGGCGGCGAGGGCCGCGATGCCCGGCTGGTAGCCGAGGGTCGAGAAGTAGTCGACGCCGGTCAGGCACATCACCCGCCACCAGCGCTGACCCCGGTGCGCGGGTTCGGGTTCCGCGTGGGGCCCCGTGTGGCCGCCGGACTTGCCCATGTCCGCCAGGCCCTCCAGCATCCAGGCGCGCAGACGGCTGGGTGGAGAAGGCGCCGGACGACCCGGTGCCGGGTGCTCGGTGGTGGCCATCGACATGCTCCAGACGTGCGGTTCAGTGTGGTTCCGGCCATCACTGGACGGCTCGATCAGCGTATGCGGAGCGTGATGTCGTGGCCCGCGAATGAGAGGGCTGAGCGCGTCAATCTTCCGTTAAGACTGTCGGTGCGGGCGGTCACAGGACCGAAAACCCGAGATGAGAGAGCGCGGACCGGTTCTCCCCCCGTGGAGCGGCGGTACGTATGCGCGGCCCACGGCCGGACACCCTGCGTGATCACTTGGGTCGCCTACGCGTAACGTTCGTTTGGGTAGTCGAATGTTTCGGCCCTTCCTCTCGTCTTGATCTCAGCAGAAGATTCCCCTTGTTCAAAGGGTTGCCAGCGTTTATCCGCTGTCTCTAGGGTGCGGCAGCAGCGAAGCTTTCTGGATCTCGAACGAAACTTTCGAGGAGGGCATGATGGGCGACCCGACACTGTCCCGCCGCGGCTTCCTGGCGGCCTCCGCCGCGGCCGGTCTTGCGACGACGGCACTGACCGCGTGCGGCGGGGACTCGGGCGGAGGGTCGTCCGGGACGACCACGGTCGAATGGTGGAACATATCCACCACCGAGCCGGCCAAGACCGTCTGGGCCGCTCTCGCGCGGAAGTTCGAGGCGCAGAACCCCAAGGTCAAGATAAAGATCGTCCAGCTGGAGAACGACGCCTACAAGTCGAAGATGACGGCCCTGACCGCCTCCGGGAAGCTGCCCGACATCTTCCACACCTGGGGCGGCGGCGTGCTGAAGCAGCAGGTCGACGCCGGGCTCGTGGAGAACCTCACCGACCGGACCGAACCCTGGGGAGACGCCCTGCTGCCGGTCGCCAGGGAGCCGTACCTTGTCGACGACCAGGCGTACGGCATCCCGTTCGACATCGGCATGATCGGCTTCTGGTACAACAAGGCGCTCTTCGAGAAGGCCGGCGTCGCCGAGCCGCCGACCACCTGGGACGGCTTCCTCGACGCCGTACGCAAGCTGAAGGCCGCCGAGGTCACGCCACTGGCCCTGGCCGGCAAGGAGAAGTGGCCCGGCATGTACTACTGGGCCTACCTGGCCATGCGGACCGCCGGGGCCGAGGCGCTGCAGAAGGCCTACGACGACAAGGACTTCACCGGCACCCCCTTCGTCGAGGCGGGCGAGCACCTGAAGGAACTCGTCGCCCTCCAGCCGTTCCAGAAGGGCTTCCTCGGAGCCGCCTACTCGTCGCCCACCGGCCAGGCCGCCGCCGTCGGCAACGGCAAGGCGGCCATGGAGCTCATGGGGCAGTGGGCACCCACGGTCCAGGCCGACGCGGGCAAGGGCCTCGGCAAGGATCTCGGGTTCTTCCCGTTCCCCGCGGTCGAGGGCGGCAAGGGAGCCATCACCGAGGTGTTCGGCGGAGGAGGCGGGCACGCCCTGCGCCGGGGCGCCCCGCAGGAGGCCGTCGAGTTCCTCAAGTTCTTCGCGTCCGAGGCCACCGACCTGGAACTGGTCAAGAAGACCGGGGTCCTGCCCGTGGTGCCGGCGGCCGAGAGCGCCATCGCCGACCCCAACATCAAGGCCGTACAGGCCCAGTTGAAGGCCGCCACCGGCTTCCAGCTCTACCTCGACCAGGCGTACGCGCCCGCCGTCGGCCAGGAGGTCAACGACAGCGTGGCCGCGCTCATCGCCGGCTCCAAGTCGCCCGGGCAGGTCGCCCGGTCGATCACGAGGACCGCGAAGGAAGAGCAGTAGCCGGCGATGACCTCCACGTTCCTGCCGGACCGGCGGACCGGCCCCGGCGCCGGTTCCCCGCCCCCGGCCGCGGCCCGGCCCACCGGACGCGCCCGCCGACGCGCGCTGCACTGGCTCACCGCGGCCGGCTTCCAGATCCCGGCCCTGGTGCTGTTCCTGGGGCTCGTGCTGCTGCCGATGCTGTTCGCCCTGTACGCCGCGTTCTTCCGCTGGGGCGGCTTCGGCATGCCCTCCGACTACATCGGCGGCGAGAACTTCACCCGGCTCTTCCAGGACGACGTCTTCCTCGGCGACCTGTGGCGCTGCCTGGTCCTCGTGGTGCTGTCGCTCGCGATCCAGCTGCCGTTCGCCCTCGCCATGGCCGTCCTGCTCAACCAGCGGCTGCGCGGCCGGGCGGTGTACCGGATGCTGTTCTTCGCCCCGTACGTCCTGTCCGAGGCCATCACCGGGATCCTCTTCGGCATGATCTTCGCCCCGGACGACGGCTTCGCCGACCAGGTCCTCGGCAGGATCGGCCTCGAGGGGCTGGGCGGGGAGTGGTTCGCTGACCCGTCCACGGTCATGGCGACCGTTTTCCTGGTCATGACCTGGAAGTACTTCGGCTTCCACATGATGCTGTACCTGGCCGGGCTCCAGGCCGTCCCTAGGGAACTGACCGAGGCGGCGCTCATCGACGGGGCGAGCGCCTGGCAGCGGTTCCGCAACGTCACGCTGCCGCTGCTCGCGCCCACCCTGCGCATCAGTGTGTTCCTCGCGGTCATCGGGTCGATCCAGCTGTTCGACCTGGTGTGGCTGACCACCGCGGGCGGTCCCGACCACCACTCCGAGACCATGGCCGTGACCATGTTCCAGTACGGCTTCAAGCGCTACCAGGTCGGCTATGCCAGCGCGATCAGCGTGGTCATGTTCGGCATCAGCCTCGTCTTCGCCCTCGCCTACCAGCGGTTCGTCCTCCGGCGCGACCTGGAGGGGGCCACCACGACCATGCGGGGTGATGGAAAGTGACAGCCAATCAGGAGACGGTGAAGGGAACGTCAGCCCGTCGAAAGACCCGTGCGCGTGGGACGTCCTGGAGCCTGCACCTCGTCCTGGTCGTCGTCGGAGCGGTCATGGCCGTGCCCCTGCTCTACGCAGCGCTCTCCGGTTTCAAATCCACCGCCGAGCTTTCCCGCAACCCGGTCGGGCCGCCCGAGTCCTGGGTGACCTCCAACTACACCGGGATCCTCGGCTCGGGGGACTTCTGGCGGCTGATCGGCAACAGCACGCTGATCGCGATCGGCACGACCGTCCTGGTCGTCGCGGTCTCCGCCCTGTCGGCCTTCTCCTTCGCGCGGTTCGCCTTCCGCGGCCGGGAGGCGCTGTTCACGCTGTTCACCATGGGGTTGATGTTCCCCTTCGCGGTCGCGGCCCTGCCCCTGTTCCTGCTGCTGCGCTCGCTGGACCTGCTGGACAACCCGCTCGGCGTGATCCTCCCGCAGGCCGCCTTCGGGCTGCCGATGACGATCATCATCCTGCGGGGCTTCTTCCGGCAGATCCCCGGCGAGCTGGAGGAGGCGGCCACGCTCGACGGGTGCAGCCCGTTCGGCTTCTTCTGGCGCGTGCTCCTGCCCATGGCCCGGCCCGCGCTCGGCACCGTCTCCGTACTGGCCGTCGTCACCAGCTGGAACAACTTCTTCCTGCCGCTGCTGGTGTTCACCGACGCGCAGTGGTGGACCCTGCCGATCGGTGTCCAGCAGTTCCAGGGGCAGTACTCCGCGGAGTACGCCAAGGTCTTCGCCTATCTGGTGCTGGCCATGGTCCCCGCCCTCGCTTTCTACTCGGTCGCCGAGCGTCAGCTCGTGGGCGGCCTCACCGCCGGCGCCACCAAGGGCTGAACCGCGCCGCGAAACGTACGGCTCTACCCACCCACCGTCGTGAGGAGTCGAACCATGCGCACCACCCGTCTCAGACTCGCCGGCGCCGTCGCCGCGCTCCTGGTCGCGGCCGGCATCGGCGCCGGCACACCCGCCCGGGCGGGACACCAGCAGCCCACCCTCGCCGACCTCGCCCAGCGGCACGGCCGCTACTTCGGCAGCGCCACCGACAACCCCGAGCTCGTGGACGGGCCGTACAAGACCCTGCTCGGCAGCGAGTTCGACCAGATCACGCCCGGCAACGGCATGAAGTGGTACGCGACCGAGCCACAGCAGGGGGTGTTCGACTTCTCCGCGGGCGACGAGATCGTGAACCTGGCCCGGGCCAACCGGCAGAAGGTGCGCGGCCACACCCTGGTCTGGCACAGCCAGCTGCCCGGGTGGATCGCGGGCAGGGAGTGGACGGCTCCCGAGCTGAGGGCCGTGCTGAAGAAGCACATCCAGACGGAGGTACGCCACTACCGGGGCAAGGTGTTCGCCTGGGACGTCGTGAACGAGGCGTTCAACGAGGACGGCACCTACCGGGAGTCGGTCTTCTACAAGACGCTGGGGCCCGGCTACATCGCGGACGCGCTGCGCTGGGCGCACCAGGCCGATCCGCGGGTCAAGCTCTACCTCAACGACTACAACATCGAGGGCGTCGGCCCGAAGAGCGACGCCTACCACCGGCTGGCCAAGGAGCTGAAGGCCGCGGGCGTCCCGCTGCACGGCATCGGTCTCCAGGCCCATCTGGCCCTGCAGTACGGCTATCCGGCCACACTGGAGGACAACCTCCGCCGCTTCTCGCGGCTCGGCCTCAACACCGCGCTCACCGAGGTCGACATCCGGATGCACCTGCCCGCGACCGAGGAGAAGCGGGCACAGCAGGCCGAGTGGTACGCCGACGTGACGAAGGCGTGCCTGGCGGTACGGCGGTGCGTCGGCATCACGCTGTGGGACTACACCGACAAGTACTCGTGGATCCCGGCGGTCTTCCCGGGCGAGGGCGCGGCCCTGCCCTGGGACGAGGACCTGCGGCCGAAGCCCGCGTACTTCGCGCTGCGCGAGGCGCTCGGGGGGCGGTAGCGGGGGCGGTCGGCGCCCCCCGCCGGACAGGGGGTGGCGGGGGCGCCGGTCCTCAGGCGGCGGGCGCGGTGCTCGCCCGTACCACCAGCTCGGTGCCCAGCTCGGTTCCTTGCCGCGGGTCAGGCGAGGGAGGTGTCGAACCGGATGCCGGCGCTTTCCAGGGCCGCGCGGTATCCGTCCAGGCGGGCCCGGGAGCACAGCAGGCGGGACGGTCCGGGGATCAGGCCGATGCGGCGGTGCCCGAGGGACAGCAGGTGTGCGATGGCCGCCATGCCGCCCGACCAGTTCGCGGCGCCGATCGTGGGGGCGTCGAGGGCCGGGGAGCCCGCTGGATCGACGACCACCAGCGGCACGCCCAGGATGCGCAGTTCCTCGTGGAGCGTCGGTTCCAGGGCGGACGTCACGAGGATCACGCCGTCGGAGGCACGGGACCTGGGGTCGCGCATCCACTCGCGTGCGTCGCCCGAGCGTCCGTGGACGGCCGACACCACCGTGCCGGCCCCGGCGGCGTGCGCGACCCCCTCGACCCCGCGGATGATCTCCCCGGCCCAGGGGCTGTCGAGGTCGCCGAAGACCAGGTCGAGCAGGGCGGCGCGGGTGCCCGGGGCGGCGGGGCGCCTGCGGTAGCCGTGCACGCGCAGCAGGTCCTCTACCCGGGCCCGGGTCTGCGGTGACACGTCGGACCGGCCGTTGACGACCCGGGACACGGGGTACGGACACCCAGGCCCCCCGGGTGATCTCCGAGATCGTGACCTTGCCCCCGGCGTCTGCCCCCTCTGCTCCCCCCACCTCCGTCGACGGGTGACCGCGAAACTTCCAGGAGTCTTCCGGAGAACGGGCATCCGTGGGAAGGCGCGCGGTGCGCCGACAGGACGTGGCGGGTGGTGACGTTCAGTGACGACCATCGGACAGGCGTCGGGGCCGGTGCGCAGGGTGTCCTGCGGCCGGCCCCTCATGTCATCCGGCGGGGCGGCGTCCCGCCGAGCGGCCTCAGGCGGCCGTCATCACCTGGCCCGCCACCGGGCGGTGCGGGGCGATGGCCCGGCCGTCCGGAAGCAGTTCGCCGGTGTCCTCGAAGAGCACCACGCCGTTGCACAGCAGGCTCCATCCCTGTTCCGGGTGGTGCGCCACGAGGCGGGCGGATTCCCGGTCGGCGGAATCTGCTGAGGGGCACTGGGTCTGGTGCTGGCACATGGGTGGGATCTTTCGCTGTGTCGAGACGGACGATGAGACTGCGTTGTCCGGGTGGGTTGTCGTGTCTGTTCCGCGGCTAGAAGTTTCGTTCATGGCCGCCCCCCGTTGTGATAAGTCGTCGGAACCCAGTGTTGCCCCACGGGCGTCAATCCGCAGGGATTTCGCGGCACCGCTTCTCACAGGTTCATGACGCGTCACCCGCGCGGACGGTTCATCCCAACTGGGCTGTCCCTTCGGGTGGTTCGCAGTGGCCGGATAGGGCTAGTCCGCTCGGGCCGACGACAATTCCGGCTCGTCCGAGCAATTGGACGCTCGTACGAGCGATCGAGTGAGCGATTAAGTGATCGGACGAGCGGTCAGCCGATGGCCGGGCGCATATGCGAGACCCCGCCGCCGGAATTCGGCGACGGGATCTGCGGATGTGTGCGGTGCGTCAGGCGGGAGACCCGAGCAATCTGACGGGAGCCGCGCGGTGAGTCAGGACCGGAAGGAGTTCGGCGACGCGGTGCGGGCGGTGAGCCGCGATGCCGGGAGGTGCCGGCGCCAGCGGGACCAGCAGGTCGGTGGCGGCGGGATGGCCCTCGGCGCCGTCCGCGGTGCAGTCCTCGTGCAGCCACAGCGTCAGCATGTACAGGCCGGGCACCGACAGCAGTCGGGGCTGGTACGGCTGCGGCATCGCCTCGGCCTGGCGCAGGGCACGTTCGGTCGAGGTGATGTACGGGCCCTCGAAGAAGTGGGAGAAGGCCCAGCCGTCGGGAGTGAGCATGGTCTCCGCCGCGGCCACGGCCCGATCGCCGCAGCGGATCAGGAAGCGCCACCCGGCCAGCCGGGTCGCGGACACGCCCTCCGCCGTCACGTGGTCGAGTACGTGGACGGGGAGGGGGAGTTCGGGTGTGGCGGGTCCCTGGGTGCCGAGCAGGGAGGGAGTTCGGGCTTCGCGGACCGCGGTGGGAGAGGAGAGCGCGGTGAGGACGGAACGGAGTGCGGGCGCGGGAGCCGGAGGGACATGCAGCGGCATGGTGGGTCGCCTCTCATTCAAAGGCACGGTGGCGCGAGGGCGGGGGCGGACGGCGCTGTCAGCTCACGAGGGTCAGAGAGGCAGGGGCCGGGTCAGGGGAAACGCGAGGGGGGGTGGGGGGTCCGCGTCGCCTCGACGGCAGGACCCATCGACCGTGGGCGCCAACCTTCTGCCTTGTTCACGGAGTTTATACGACACGGGTTCAGACTGTGTTTCGCCTAGCCGTTTCCGGTGAGTAGAACAAGGGTACATTCGGTCGGCGATACGTGAGAATTATCCCGATTCCCAGCGGGGGTGCACGACGGTGACCTCGGTGAATGCCCGCGAACCGGTCGGCCCATTCTCGTCGGCGTTTTTCACGAGTTCCCCGGGCCCGAAACCTGTCCTGTGCGTCATGCCGAGTGAATGTGCCACCGGTCACATGTGACCAGCGTAGCGGCCGTCGGGTCCGCCCGGGACGTTATCGATCGCTTTCGCTGGGCATCCTCCACCTGACCGGGACCCAGGCAGCCGGATCCCGGCCCGCATCACCGAGAAGGGACGCTTCGATGGGGGAGAAGGTCGTGGCAGGCCGGTTCGACCTGTCCGATCGCCAGCGCTACCGCGACAAGCTGCGCCAGTGTCTGACGGGCTTGGAGCGACTCCTGGCGGAGCAGCGGTTCGACCGGCCCAAGAACCTCATGGGGCTGGAGATCGAATTGAATCTCGCGGGCGCCGACGGCATGCCGAAAATGTTGAACGGGCAAGTCCTCGAGCGCATCGCGAGCCGCGATTTCCAAACAGAACTCGCCATGTTCAACCTGGAAGTCAACATCCCTCCACACCGCCTCGGGGGCCGGGTATTCGACCGGCTCGCCGAGGAACTCCGTACGTCACTGGCATATGCCGACCGAAAAGCGGGTGAGGTCGACGCCGGCATTGTGATGATCGGTATTCTGCCGACGCTCGACCGCGACGACCTGGTGTCGTCGAACCTCTCCGACGTCGACCGCTACACCCTGCTCAACGATCAGATCGTGGCCGCGCGGGGCGAGGAGTTCACCCTCGACATCGACGGCGTGGAGCACCTGAGCTGCACCTCGAAGTCCATCGCGCCCGAGGCCGCCTGCACCTCCGTGCAACTGCACCTCCAGGTCACCCCGGCCCGCTTCGCCGACGTGTGGAACGCGGCCCAGGCGGTCGCCGCCGCGCAGATCGCCGTCGGCGCCAATTCGCCCTTCCTCTTCGGGCGCGAACTGTGGCGCGAGTCGCGGCCCCCGCTGTTCCAGCAGTCCACCGACACCCGCCCGCCCGAGCTGCAGGCCCAGGGCGTCCGGCCGCGCACCTGGTTCGGGGAGCGCTGGATCACCTCGGCGTACGACCTCTTCGAGGAGAACCTGCGCTACTACCCGGCCCTGCTGCCGATCTGCGACGACGAGGACCCGCTGAAGGTCCTCGACCAGGGCGGCACGCCCTCCCTCGCCGAACTCGTCCTGCACAACGGCACGATCTACCGCTGGAACCGCCCGGTGTACGGCATCGCCGACGGCGTCCCGCACCTGCGCGTGGAGAACCGCGTCCTGCCGGCCGGCCCCACGGTCCTCGACGTCGTGGCCAACGCGGCCTTCTTCTACGGCGTCGTCCGGGCGCTCGCCGAGGAGTCCCGGCCGGTGTGGTCCCGGCTGCCCTTCGAGTCGGCCGCCGCCAACTTCGACGCCGCGTGCAAGGACGGCATCGACGCCCGCTTCACCTGGCCCCGGCGCGGCCGGTACAGCGGCACCACCGAGGTCGACGCGGTGAGCCTCGTCCGCGACGAACTGCTGCCGCTCGCCGAGGCCGGACTGGCCGCCTGGGGCGTCGAACCCGCCGACCGCGACCTGTACCTGGGCGTGATCGAGGAACGCTGCCGGCGCCGGGTGAACGGGGCGAGCTGGCAGGCCGCCACCTTCCACAAGGCACTGGACTCGGGTCTCTCCCGGGAGGACGCGCTGGGCGCCACGACCCGGCGTTACCGCGAGCTGATGCACAAGGGAGAACCGGTGCACAGCTGGCCGGTGGGACTGCCTGAGCCGGTGTCGCTGGGCTGACACCGCCGCCGGGGCGCCGTCGCGCTGCCGCCATACTGATCCGACAGGTCGGTGAAGTGGAGGCGGGTGTGCAGGCGGAGGCGAGCCCGGTGGGCGATTCCATTCCCCAGCAGGGACTCTCACGGCGGATGCTCCGCACGGAGACGCTGCTGGTCCTCGCGCTGTCGCTGGGCGCGAGCGCACTGTCCGCGCTGATCAGCTTCATCGGATCGGTCACCAAGCCGGGCGGACTCAAGGACCAGGCGGCCACGATGAACGCCTCGGCCGCTCCCGGCCGGCCCTGGCTGGACCTCGCCTGGCAGCTCTTCGGGATCACCACGGCGCTGGTTCCCGTCGCCCTCGTGGCGCATTTCCTGCTCCGCGAGGGCGCGAGCCTGCGCACGATCGGCTTCGACCGCACCCGCCCCTGGCCCGACCTCGGCCGCGGGGCGGCGATCGCCGCGGTCATCGGCAGTACCGGCATCGCCTTCTACCTGGCGGCCCGCGGCCTCGGCTTCAACCTCACCGTGGTTCCGGAGGCGCTGCCGGCGGTGTGGTGGAAGTACCCGGTGCTGATCCTCTCGGCGATCCAGAACGCCGTACTGGAGGAAGTGATCGTCGTCGGCTACCTGCTGCGCCGCATGCGCCAGCTGGGCTGGACGCCGACGGCGGCGCTGACCGGCAGTGCCGTTCTGCGCGGGTCGTACCACCTGTACCAGGGCATCGGCGGCTTCGTCGGGAACATGGTCATGGGCGTCGTCTTCGTCTACCTCTACCGCCGCTGGGGGCGCGTCGGTCCGCTCGTGGTGGCCCACTCGCTGCTCGACATCGGCGCGTTCGTCGGGTACGCGCTGCTGGCGGGCAAGGTGGGCTGGCTGCCGACGGCGTGAGGCAGTGAGCGAGGGGGCGTACGACACCGTCGTACGCCCCCTTTCTTCGTCTCGTCTCAGGTCGGCGCTCGTCTCAGGGCAGCAGCTCGCCCTCGATGACGGTGACGGCCGTGCCGGTCAGCAGTGTGCGGTCACCGCGCAGTTCCGTGCGGACGCGGCCGGACCGGCGTGAGGCCTGGAGTCCGGTGAGGCCGGAGCGGCCCAGGCGCTCGGACCAGAACGGGGCGAGCGCGGTGTGGGCGCTGCCGGTCACCGGGTCCTCGTCGATGCCCACGTTGGGGAAGAAGCAGCGCGAGACGAAGTCGTAGCCCCGGGCGGGGTCCTCGGCGCGGGCCGTGGCGATGACGCCGCGCTCGGAGTGGGCGGCGAGGGCCTTGAGGTCGGGACCGAGGCCGTGCACGGTCTTCTCGTCGGCGACCTCGACGAGCAGGTCGCCGACGTTCGGGCCGGTGTCCAGGACCGTGAGCGGTTCCGTGCCCAGTGCTCCGGCGAGTCCCGCGGGCGGGTCGACCCGGGTGAGCGGGGCCGTCGGGAAGTCCATCGTGACCGATCCGTCCGCGGCGGGCGTGGCGACGAGGACGCCGCTGCGGGTGGCGAACCGCACCGGCCCCTCGTGGGCGCCGGTCGTGTGCAGCACGTGAGCGGTGGCGAGGGTCGCGTGGCCGCACATGGCGACCTCGGCGGCAGGGGTGAACCAGCGCAGCGCCCAGTCCGCCTCCGCGCCTTCGGGCAGCGGGTGGGCGAAGGCGGTCTCTGCGTGGTTGACCTCCAGGGCCACGTTCTGCAGCCAGCCGTCGTCCGGGAAGGCGTCCGCGCCGGGCAGGAGCAGGACCCCGGCCGGGTTTCCGGAGAAGGGGCGATCGGTGAAGGCGTCGACGATTCGGATCCGCATGCCCCGACGCTAGGGCGCTCACGAAGCAGCAGGCCAAGGCCAATTCGCAGCCGCTGGCCCGGTTCCGCCGGCCGGAATCCCGGGAAGCTTCTTGTCAGTCGACAGTTACCGATATATCGTTGAAGCATCGCGACAGATCAACGATGGAATGGAGAGTGGTTGCGATGCGTACCCACGGATTCGAGCGTGGACATGGACACGGCGGCCCGCACCGCGGCCGGGGCGGTTTCGAAGGGCTGCGTGCGGCCTTCGGCCCCTTCGGGCCGGGTGGCCCGGGCGGCCCAGGCTGGGGCGGACCCGGCGGCCCGGGTTTCGGCCCCGGCCCCTGGGGCGGACGAGGGCGCGGGGGGCCGAGGGGAAGGGCGCGGCGCGGTGACGTGCGGGCCTCGATCCTGGCCCTGCTCAAGGACCGGCCGATGCACGGCTACGAGATGATCCAGGAGATCGCCGAGCGCAGTGGCGGGGCGTGGAAGCCGAGTCCCGGCTCGGTCTACCCCACCCTTCAGTTGTTGGAGGACGAGGGGCTGATCATCAGTGAGTCGGAGGGCGGCAAGAAGCTGTTCTCACTCACGGAAGCGGGCCGTACGGCCGCCGACGAGGGGCCCGAGGCGCCCTGGGAGGAGGCCTCCCGGGGGGTCGACTGGGAAGCCCTGGGTGAGATCCGCCAGGCCGGCTTCGGCCTGATGGAGGCCTTCGGCCAGGTCTGGAAGACCGGCAGCAAGGAACAGCGGGAGAAGGCCCTCCAGGTCATCAACGAGGCTCGCAAGAAGCTGTATCTGATCCTCGCCGACGAGGACTGAACCGTCCCGCAGGAAAGGCGCCCCCGGAGCGATCCGGGGGCGCTTCGGTTGCCGGGGTGTCAGGTCACGAGGCCGTTGAGCTTGCGCAGTGATTCGTGCAGGGCCGCCGTGGCCGAGTCCTTGAGTCTGCCCGCCATCAGGGACACGGTCGCACCCGTGAACTCGCCGTCGATGCGGACCGTCGTCGCGTCGCCGTCGGGTGTGAGGGTGTAGCGCGTCGCGACGGTCACCGCCATCGGGCCCTTGCCGCGGATGGCGAGCACACGTGCCGGTTCCAGTTCCTCGACGGTCCAGGCCACCTCGGCCGGGAAGTTCATGAGCCGCATGTTCTCCTGGAACGTCGCGCCCACCGCCAGGGGCTCCGGGCCGCCCGCCGGGAAGCCCGTGTGGGTCGCGTTCCACTCGCCGTAGGCGGACCAGTCGGTGAGCCGCGCCCATACCTTCTCGGCCGGTGCTCCGATGCGGGCCTGCGCGCTGACCTCGGCCATGCGATCACCTCTCCGTCCGCGGGCTGGGTGTCGCGGAAGGTAGCCGCGTCGGCCGCAATGTTCAATACTGACGAACCGTCAGACGAAGGAACGGCTGCTCCTAGGCCCTCCGGTCTCCTCCGCAAGGAGGAGGCCTGCCCGTCGGCTCCACTTTCCGTGGGACACGAAAATGCTTCCTTTCGAGGATGTCCCGGCCGCTCGGGACTGATGGGGTGGGGGATGTGCAACCCCGCATCCCCGGGCAGTCGCCCCATGAGCACGGCATTCAGCGTGTGGACAACGATGCCAGGCTCAGTGACGAGCTGGCGTCGGTGGTCGGCGGTGCCCGCCGCCGGGCCGTCCGGGACGGGGACCGGCAGATCGACACCGCCCACCTGCTCCACTCGCTGCTGGAATCCGACCCCGAGGCACGCGCCGTCTTCGCCGAGGGGCCGCAGATCGCGCGGCTGCTCGGATATCTCGTCCAGCGCAGCATCGGATACGGCCTGCGCTGGCAGAGCCGGGTCGAGGATTCCGGTGCCGTCCCCGTGGTGGCCGAGGCGGCGGGATTCTCCCCGCTCGCCGGCGCCTGCATGGAGGACGCCTGTGAGCGTGCCGCCGGGCGCGGCGGACCGGCCCGGGGCACGGACCTGCTCGCGGCGATCGTCGTCGACCCGCAGGCACGCGCGGTCGAGGTGCTCCAACGGGCCGGAATCGACCCGCGCGAGGTGCTCGCCAGGCTCGCTGGTGCGCCGGGCATGACACGGGAGTGCGGCGAAGCCACCCACTGAGTGTCCGCACACCCGGGGCCGTCCGCCTGTCCAGGCAGTGAGACAGGTGTCATAAGGGGTGACGCTCCTGTCATCGCCTGTCATCATGTGCCGGTGCGTACCTCTGACAGCAGCGTGAGCGGGGGCGGCAGGGGAGTGGGGCTCGGACTCGCCCTCCTGTCCGCGGTGGCCTTCGGTGGATCCGGTGTCGCGGCGAAGCCGCTCATCGAGGCAGGCCTTGACCCGCTGCACGTGGTGTGGCTGCGCGTGGCCGGGGCCGCCCTGGTCATGCTGCCGCTCGCCGTGCGGCACCGGACGCTGCTGCGCAGGCGCCCCGGGCTGCTCGCCGGGTTCGGGCTGCTGGCCGTCGCGGGGGTCCAGGCCTGCTACTTCGCGGCGCTCTCCCGGATCCCCGTCGGGGTGGCGCTGCTCATCGAGTACCTGGCGCCCGCACTGGTGCTGGGCTGGGTGCGGTTCGTGCAGAAGCGGCCGGTGACGCGCGCCGCAGCCGTCGGTGTCGTGCTCGCGGTCGGCGGACTCGCCTGTGTCGTGGAGGTGTGGTCCGGTCTCGGGTTCGACGCGCTGGGGCTGCTGCTCGCGCTCGGCGCGGCCTGCTGCCAGGTCGGCTACTTCGTCCTGTCCGACCAGGGCAGCGACGCCGGGGACGAGGCGCCCGACCCGCTGGGTGTCATCGCCTACGGGCTGCTCGTCGGCGCGACCGTGCTCACCGTCGTGGCCCGGCCCTGGACGATGGACTGGTCGGTGCTCTCGGGCACCGCGAGCATGAACGGACGGCCCGTCGCCGCCGTCGTGCTGCTGGCGTGGATCGTCCTGGTCGCCACGGTCGTCGCCTACGTCACCGGCGTGGTCTCCGTGCGCCGGCTCTCCCCGCAGGTCGCCGGGGTCGTGGCCTGTCTCGAGGCGGTCATCGCCACCGTCCTGGCCTGGGTCCTGCTCGGCGAGCACCTCTCGGCGCCGCAGATCGCCGGCGGGGCGATCGTGCTGGTGGGCGCGTTCATCGCGCAGTCCTCGACGCCCTCGAAGGGGTCCGCCCAGCCGGTGGCGAGCGGCGGCCCCGAAAGGGAATTGTCCCGGCGCGGGACCAGCGCCTAAGGTGTCGATCATGCCTTCGAACGCACTCGTTCTTCCGCCTCCGGCTGCCTGAGGCGGGCCCTCCGGAAACCGCGCCCGGCGATGTGCCGCCGCGCAGAACGGTGCTGCCCGCAGACGAAGTCCACGGATCCCGCGTCCCGACCGGTCCGGGACCCTTCCCGAACTTCCGCGCACCGGCCGCCGCCCGTCGCGTGCGGCGCGTCGTGCGCGTCTGCGGAGAGAACACGTGTCGAACACTGCTTCCGGCCTGCCCACCGGGCGGGGTCTGCTCTACCTGATCGTCGCCGGTGCCGCCTGGGGCACCGCGGGCGCGGCCGCCTCGCTGGTCTACCGGGCCAGTGACATGGGGCCCGTCGCCCTCTCCTTCTGGCGCTGCGCCGCCGGTCTCGTGCTGCTGCTCGCCGTGCGCCCGCTGCGGTCGCGCACCCGGGGGCCCGTCACGGAGCCGCTGCGCCGCCGGGTGCTGCGAGCCGTCGTCACCGGGCTCGGTCTCGCGGTCTTCCAGACGGCGTACTTCGCCGCCGTCTCCGCCACCGGTCTCGCCGTGGCCACCGTCGTCACGCTGGGCGCCGGGCCCGTCCTCATCGCGGTCGGGGCCCGGCTGACCCTGGCCGAGCGTCTGGGGCGGGGCGGCGCGGTGGCCGTCCTGGGTGCCCTCGCAGGGCTCGCCGTTCTCGCCCTCGGCGGCGGGGGCACGACCGTACGCCCCGTGGGGGTGCTGCTCGCGCTGCTGTCCGCGGCCGGATACTGCGTCATGACGCTGCTCACCCGCCGGTGGGGCCGCGACGGCGGGGGCGACGCCACTGGGACGACCGCGGGTGCCTTCGCCGTGACGAGCCTGTTCCTGTTGCCGTTCGCTCTGGTGGAAGGGTTGCTGCCGCATGCTGAGGAGCCCGGCCGGTTCGTCCTTCTGCTGGTGTACGTGGCCGCGGTCCCCACGGCCCTCGCCTACGGCCTCTACTTCGCGGGCGCGGCCGTCGTACGGTCCGCCACCGTCTCGGTGATCATGCTGCTCGAACCGGTGAGTGCGGCGGTGCTGGCCGTCGTCCTGCTCGGCGAGCACCTCACGGCGGCGACGCTGACCGGAACCCTGCTGATGCTGGGCTCGGTGACCGGCCTCGCGGTGGGGGAGGCGCGGGGAGCGCGGCGCCCGGAGGAACCGGTGACGGCCCTGTGAGGCGGGGCGGGCGGCTCCCCGGGCCTGCTGCGGGCGGGCCCCGCTGCCCGCGCGTGCCGCAGACGGGGCCTCGCCCGCGACGCCCGCGCGTGTCGGCCGGCGGGGTCTCGCCCGCTACGCCTGCGCCTGCTGTCGGCGCAGCAGGTGGTCGCGTGCCATGGCGTCGCCCGGGCCGCCGCGGGCCGCGAGACCTGTGGCGATCCGGTCCCGGACCTCGGCAGGCCTGTGATTGGCGTACTTGAATTTCGCCCGTACGTCCGTCACTTCGAGGCGCAGGGCGCGGATGCCCGCGAGCATCCTGCCGAAGGGGGCCTCGCCCACCGCCGCCCGCGCGGAGCCGCCCCGCGGCTGGAAGTGGTCGACCTGGCGGTTGAGCAGCTCGGCCTTCTCCGCCGGGTCGTCCACGACGTGAGCGCGGCAGCGGAGCTGGACGGCCGTGTAGAAACTCGTCGGGGTGCCGTGCTCCGGAGGGACGTCCGGGGCGGCCTGCCAGGGGCCCGGTACGAACACGTAGTCGTCCACCACGCTCAGCACCACGTCCGGGGCCGCCTCCAGCGCGGGCCAGAGCGGGTTCGGGCGGGCGAGGTGGGAGACGGCCTCGCGGCGCCCCGCGTCGTAGACGAAGTGCAGCGGCTGGACGTGGGGCGGTTCGCCCGGCAGGCCGTTGACGGCGAGCTGGCCGAAGTCGTGGTGCGCCAGCCACTGCTGCCATTCGGTGTCGTCGTGGGGCGCGTCCCAGGGGTGGATCAGCATCACAGGGCCGTGAGGTAGCCGGGCAGTCCGGTGCCGGGGGCCAGACCGGGATCGGGGGCCGGGGTGCCGTAGGTGCGCCGGACCGGGACGACGCCGGCCCAGTGCGGGAGGGCGAGGTCCTCCGGTTCGTCGTTCACGCCGCCGGTGCGCAGCTTCGCGGAGACCTCGTCCAGGTCCAGACGGATCACGGCGGTGGCCGCCAGCTCCTTCTTGTTGGCCGGGCGCGAGTCCGCGGAGCGGCCGGGCACGGCGTGGTCGACCAGCGCGTCCAGGGCCTGCCGCTTCTCCTCGGGGTCCGTTACGGCGCGGGCGACGCCGTGCACCACCACGGAGCGGTAGTTGATCGAGTGGTGGAAGGCCGAGCGGGCCAGGACCAGACCGTCGACATGGGTGACCGTCAGGCAGACCGGGAGGCCGGGGTCGGCCTGGCCCGCCGCACGCAGCGGACGCGAACCCGTCGAGCCGTGCACGTACAGCCGTTCGCCGACCCGGGCGTACAGGGTGGGCAGCACCACAGGCGCACCGTCGCGGACGAAACCGAGGTGGCAGACGTAGGCCTCGTCGAGTATCGCGTGCACCAGGTCCTTGTCGTAGGACGCCCGGTCAGGGGAGCGGGTGGGGACCGTGCGGTCGGTCGGCGTGTAGGCGGTGTCGGGCTGCGACGGCGTCTGCGCGGTCCCCTGCATGGCGCTCTCCATTGCACTAGTGCATACTTGGCTTTGTGCTAGGAGAGTATCCGATCCAGGGGCGGCGCGCAGCGGACATCTCCGCGAGCGTCGAGCGTGCGGTGGGGGCAGGCGAGCTGCGGCCCGGTCAACTTCTGCCTCCGATGAGGGAGTTGGCGCAGCGGCTGGGGGTGAATCCCAACACGGTCGCGGCCGCGTACCGGACGCTGCGCGAGCGCGGGGTCATCGAGACGTCGGGCCGGCGCGGCAGCCGGGTGCGGTCCGTACCGGCGACGACCGGGCGGGAGTACTTCCGGGTGGATGTCCCCGAGGGGGTACGCGACCTCGCGCAGGGCAATCCGGATCCGGCGCTGCTGCCGAGCCTCGCGGGCGCGTTCGCGGCGGCCGCCGCCGAGGGCGACCGGACACCCGTGCTCTACGGCGACACCCCCGTCGACCCGGAGCTGGCCCGGACGGCCCGGGCCGGACTCGACGCCGACGGGGTGCCCGACGGGCCGCTCACCGTGGTCTCCGGCGCCCTGGACGGCGTCGAACGGGTGCTGGCGGCCCACCTCAAACCCGGTGACACCGTCGGCGTCGAGGACCCCGGCTGGGGCCGCACCCTCGACCTGGTCCCCGCGCTCGGGCTGCGGACCGTCCCGGTCGGTGTCGACGATGAGGGGCCCCGCCCGGAGGACGTGCGCCAGGCGCTGGAGGCCGGGGCGCGGGCCCTGATCGTCACGGACCGGGCGCAGAACCCGACCGGCGCGGCGGTGAGCGCCGCACGCGCGCGTGCCCTGCGGGCCGTGCTCCGGGAGCATCCGGAGGTGCTGCTGGTCGAGGACGACCACGGTCACGGCATCGTCGACGTGCCGCTGCACCCGCTGGCCGGCGTCACCCGGCACTGGGCGCTCGTGCGCTCGGCCGCCAAGGCCTATGGTCCCGACCTGCGGCTCGCCGTGCTCACCGGCGACGCCATCACCGTCGACCGGGTGAGCGGGCGTCACCGGCTGGGGCCGGGATGGGTGAGCCGGCTGATGCAGCGGGCTCTGGTGCGGCTGTGGGCCGACGGCGCGGTGGACACCGCCGAGGTGGCGGCGTCGTACGGACGACGGCGGAACGCGCTGATCGGGGCGCTCGGACGACGCGGCGTCACGGCGAGCGGGCGCAGCGGGATGAACGTGTGGGTGCCCGTGCCGGACGAGACCGGCGCCGTCGCCCGGCTGCTGCACGCCGGCTGGGCCGTGGCCCCCGGCGCGCGCTTCCGGCTGACCGCGCCGCCCGGCATCCGGGTCACCGTCTCGACCCTCGCCGACGAGGAGGTCGAGCCCCTGGCCGATGCGATCGCCTCGGCCCTCGGACCCGCCCCCGCGCGCAGTTACGTCTGAGCCGCCCGGCCGGGCTGCCCCGGCCGGGATGCCGGTCGGGGCTTCGGCCTGACTTGGGTGAGGGCCGCGCCCGTCAGCACGATCACCGCCCCGACCGGCGTCGACCAGGTGAGGGCCTCACCGAGAAGCGCTACGCCCGCGGCCGTGGCGATGACCGGAATGAAGTACGTCACCATCTGGGCGGTCGTCGGGCCGACTTCGGCGACCAGGCCGTACTGGAGGAGGACCGCGAGGCCGGTGCCCAGCGCGCCCAGGGCGGCGATCGCCAGCAGCGGTGCGACGGACAGGCGGGTGGGCATGGTCGTGAACAGCGGGGTGACGACGGCCAGCTGGACCGTCGCCAGCAGCAGTTGCGCGCCGGTCATCGACAGGTGCGAGTGGCCGGTGCCGGCGAGGGTGCGGCGCACGTAGATCCAGCCGACCGGGTAGCTCAGGGAGGCCAGCAGGGCCAGCGCGGTCCCGGTGGCGTCCAGGCCGTGGAAGCCCTGCCACGCGCCCAGCACCGTGAGCACCCCGAGGAAGCCCAGCCCGAGGCCGGCGACCCGCACCCGGGTCGGGCGGTCCTCCGACAGGGCGACCAGCGACAGCGCCATGCCCCACAGTGGCGAGGTCGCGTTGCAGATGCCAGCCAGGGTGGACGGGATGGTCAGCTCGGCGTACGCGAACAGGGAGAACGGCAGGGCGTTGAGCAGGAACGCGGCGATCGTCAGATGCCCCCAGACGCGCATCCCGCGCGGCAGCCGCTCGCGTCGTACGGCCATCGCGGCGGCCAGCACCGCCGTGCCGAACACCAGTCGGCCGAACGTCACCTGGAACGGCGCGTAGGTCTCGGTGCCCACCTTGATGAGGAGGAAGCTGAAGCCCCAGATCAGCGACAGGGCGGCGAACCGGATGCGCCAGTCGACGAGGCGGCGGGGCGGAGCGGGCGAGGCGGTGGTGGCGCGGCCGGCCGGGGTGGTGACGGTGCTCATGGCAGCAACGATGCGGCAACAGAACCTCGTAGCACAATCGAGATTTCGCACTCGATACTGCGTAGCATTGCTTACATGTTGAACCTGGAGCGCCTGCGCACCCTCGACGCCCTCGCCCGGCACGGCTCGGTGAGCGGGGCGGCCGAGGGGCTGCACATCACGACGTCCGCCGTCTCGCAGCAGTTGTCCAAGCTGGAGCGCGAGGTCGGCCAGCAACTCCTCGCCAAGAACGGCCGGGGCGTGCGGCTCACCGACGCGGGCCGGCTGCTCGCCGAGCACGCCGCGCGCATCCTGTCCCAGGTGGAACTCGCCCAGTCCGACCTGGAGGCGCAGCGCGGGCAGGTCGTCGGCGAACTCAGACTGTCGGCGTTCCCGACGGCCGCGCGGGGCCTGTTCCCGCGCGCGCTGGCCGCACTGCGCGAGCAGCACCCCGCGCTCCGGCTGCGGTCCTGCGAACTGGAACCGGAGAACGGCATCGCCGGGGTGGTGCGCGGCGATCTCGACCTCGCCGTGGTGCTCGACTGGTACAACAAGCCGATGGCGCTGCCCGAGGGCCTGGTCAAGGCGTCGATCCTGGACGACCCGGCCGAGGTCGCCATGCCGGTGGATCACCGGCTCGCGGGGCGCGACGAGGTGGACCTCGGCGAGTTCGCCGACGACGAGTGGATCACCTGGGGCGACGGCGAGTTCTGCCACGAGTGGCTGATGTTCACGCTCCGCTCCAAGGGCGTCGAGCCGATCGTCGGCCATCGCGCCGCCGAGACCCACACCCAGCTCGCGCTGGTCGCCGCGGGCCTCGGCGTGTGCATCGCCCCGCTGCTCGGCCGCCACCCCGTGCCCGACGGGGTCGTGACCGTCCCCCTCCGGCAGCGGGTCCGCCGGCATGTGTACGTCGTCTGGCGGGCGGACGCGGACCGCCGTCCGTCGATCCGGGCGGCGGTGAAGGCCCTGCGGGCGGCGGGGGAGGGCGTCGGCTGAGCGTCCGGTCAGCGGCTACTGTCCGGCCAGCTTCCGGAAGTCCCAGGAGACGATCTTCTGCGGCGTCAGCCGGATCCAGGCGTGCCGGCCGTCGTGCGGCATCTCCTCCAGGCCGAAGTTCTTCCGCGCGAACAGCATCTCGGGCACGTCGAGTTCGGCGCGCAGCTCACCCGTGCGCGGTATCTCGCCCACGAACTCGACGGTGCCCGACAGCTCGGCGCCGCGCAGCTCGTCGTACTCCTCGCCGGTGTCGACCACGATCGCCACCCGCGCATCGCGCCGCAGGTCGGTCCAGCGCTTGCTGCGCACGACCGAGTACAGCCACATCGAGGTGCCGTCCCAGGCGAACCACAGCGTGCTCACGTGCGGCGCACCGTCGGCCGACACCGTGGCGACCCGGCAGGTGCGCTGCGTGGTCAGGAACTCGTCCAGCTCGCCCGGCGTCATCATGATCTTCCGGCCCCTGCGCTGCTGCGTGACGGTCATGCTCCCCCTCTTTCTCCCACGTCGTGCCAGAGGAGATCCTCTGACATCACGTCAGAAAAGGATGAGTGCTCTTCCGTCCGTGCGCAATGGTGGTTACGCTCGCCCGCCCGGCCGCCGGTGACAGGGGGAAGACCGTGCCCTCGTACGCAGTGCTCCGCGAACTCCTCGAACCGCGCACGACCGTGCTGCTCACCGTGGAATGCCAGGAGGGCGTCGTCGGGGCGGACAGCGCCCTGCCCGAACTCGCCGCACAGGCACGCGCCGGCGGCGCCCTCGTCAACGTCGCCCGGCTGGTGGCCGCCGCCCACGACTGCGGCGTCCAGGTCGTCCACGCCGTCGCCGAGCGCCGCCCCGACGGCCGCGGCGCCAGTCGCAACGCCCGCCTCTTCCGCGCCGCCGCCCGCCTGCCCGTCCAGCAGCTGACCGGCACGCCCGCGGTGCGGGTGGCCACCCCCATCGAGGTCGCCGATGAGGACCTCGTCGTCCGGCGTCTGCACGGGCTGTCGCCCCTGCACGGCACCGACGTCGACCCGCTGCTGCGCAACCTCGGCTGCCGCACGCTGATCGTCACCGGCGTCTCCGCCAACGTGGCCGTGCCCAACGCCGTGTTCGACGCCGTGAACCACGGCTACAGCGTCGTCGTCCCGGCGGACGCCATCGCGGGAGTGCCCGCCGACTACACCCCCGCGATGATCCGCCACACCCTCGCGTTGGTCGCCACGGTCGCGACCACGGACGAGGTACTGGCCTGCCTGGAGCGGGCGCGCGGCGTCAGGCCAGTGTGATGGAGTCGCCCTTCACACTGATCTTCTTCGCCTCCAGCGGTTCCACCGCCGGGCCCTTCTTCACACTGCCGTCGAGGACGGAGAACTGACTGCCGTGGCAGGCACAGGAGATGACGTCGTCCTTCAGGTCCACCATCGGACACTTCTGGTGGGTGCAGATCGTCGAGAAGGCCTTGTAGTCGCCCGCGGCCGGCTGCGACACCACGACCTTCTCGTCCTTGAAGATCTTGCCGCCGCCCTCGGGGATGTCGGCGGTCTTCGCGAGCGCCGCACCACCGGCTCCCGCCCCGGTGGACGAGCCACCCCCCTCGTTCGTCGCGCCGCCGCCGGCGGCACCCTGTTCGGTGGACGGGTCGGACGCCTTGTCCTCCGAACCGCACGCCGTCAGCGCCACGGTGAGCCCCGCCGCGCCGACCGCCGCCACGACGGTGCGGCGGCTCGGTCCCGACGTCGGCTGAACTGATTCGCTGGTCATGCTGACGTTCCTTCCGGGGGAATTCGTGATCTGCGGAGAGGTACGGCCCTTGCGGACCGGCTGTTCAGACCCTGCCGAAATCCTGACCGGTTCGTGCGAGGACACGGGTAAAACGCAGCTGTCGGTTCGCTGTCGGGTTCCGGCCCGCACCCGCGAGGCCGCCGCCACGGCCGTCCGGTACGTCAGTAACCTGGGGCGATGCTCAAGGAAGTGATCGCGACCCGCTTCATCGCGCCCCTGCGCGAGGGCGGTTCGCTGCCGGGCCTGGTCGAGGCCGACGACTCCGGCACCTACGTCCTGAAGTTCACCGGCGCGGGACAGGGACGCAAGACCCTCGTCGCCGAAGTGGTCTGCGGGGAACTCGCCCGGCGTCTCGGGCTGCGGATGCCGCGCCTGGTCACCGTCGAACTCGACCCGGAACTGGGGCTGGGAGAACCGGACGAGCAGGTGCAGAGTCTGCTCCGGTCCAGCGGCGGCACCAACCTCGGCATGGACTTCCTCTCCGGCGCCCTCGGCTTCGACCCGCTCGCCTTCCCGGTGAGCTCTGAGGAGGCCGGCCGAGTGGTCTGGTTCGACGCACTGATCAACAACGTCGACCGGTCCTGGCGCAATCCCAACATGCTCAGGTGGCGGGGGGAGCTGTGGCTCGTCGACCACGGCGCGACGATGATCTGGCACCACAACTGGCCCGGTGTGGAGGCCTCCGCCGCCCGTCCCTACGACGCCTCCGACCACGCGCTGGCGCCCTTCGCCCCCGATGTCGCCGCCGCGGCCGCCGCGTTGGCGCCCCTGGTCACCGAGGAACTCCTCGCCGACGTCACCGCGCAGATCCCGGACGCCTGGCTCACGGACGAGCCCGGCTTCACCGAGCCGGACGATCTGCGCCAGGCCTACGCCCGCCCGCTGCTGGCACGGGCCGCCGTCATCCACGACCGCATCCAGGGGCTGAAGTGAACGACCGGCACATCATCAAGGGCGGCCCCCGGGACCGTCACGTCTACGAGTACGCCGTCCTGCGCGTCGTCCCCCGCGTCGAACGGGGCGAGTGCATCAACGCCGGGGTCCTGGTGTACTGCCGCGCCGAGTCCTACGTCGGCGCCCGCACCCACCTCGACGAGGCCCGCCTGCTGGCCCTCGACCCCCGGGCCGACGTGGCCGGGGTGCGCGCCGCCCTGCGTGCGGTGGAGGGCCTGTGCGCGGGCGGATCGGCGGCCGGTCAGGCGGCGTCCGACGACCCCGGCCGCCGCTTCCGCTGGCTGGTCGCCCCCCGCTCCACGATCGTCCAGCCCGGCCCGGTGCACACCGGTCTGACCACGGACCCGGCGGCGGAGACAGGGCGGTTGCTGGACCTGCTGGTGAGGTGAGGGGCGACCGGCCGTCCGGCAGCACCCGTCCGTCAGTGCCGGCGGCGCCGCACCACGTATCCGGCCGCGAGAGCCGCACCGGCCGCGAAGCTCAGGCCGATCGCCAGCTCCCAGTCGCTCGGCCCCGAGGCCACCGCGCCGCCGAGTCCGCCCCGCACGCCCCCGGACGGGCTGCTGGACGGACTGACGGAGGGACGGGTGGAGGGTCCGGCCGACGCGCTCGCGGACCGGGTGGGTGAAGCGGTGGGAGACGCGGTGGGGGAGGCGGTGGCCGAAGCGGTGGGCGAGATGATGCCGCGGTGGGCCAGTGCCTCGCACGCGATGCCGTCGTCCGGGCCCTCGTCCTCGTCGAGTCTGTGCGGATCGCTGCGATCCGCGTCGAAGACGGCCTGCGCGTCCTCCTGGAAGGCGAAATCGCGGCAGTCCAGGTCCTGCCGGGCATGAGCGGGGTCGGCCATGGGCACGATCGCGGCGACCGCGAACAGCGCGCCCAGGGCCCCGGTGCGACGGCGCATGGAGCGCCTCCCTTCCGAACGTGGGTGGCTCGCGCTTCGACGCTAGGCACCGAGGGGCCCGGCGGCGCGCCGCCGTGGGCCGATCGAGTGGTGTCGGGACGTCGCAGGACCGGGCGGGCCCGGGTAATGGATCACATGCCGCCCCCGGCCGTTGACACCGCGTGCCAGGGCTTCTAGCGTCACACCCACTGAAGGTACTAAGCGGTCGCTCACCTGAGGAGTAGCAGTCATGTCCACCACTGAGCAGCGGGTTGCCGTCGTGACCGGTGCCGCGCGCGGCATCGGTGCCGCCACCGCCGTACGACTGGCCGCCGAGGGCCGCGCGGTCGCCGTGCTCGACCTCGACGAGGCGGCCTGCAAGGACACCGTCGAGAAGATCACCGCCGCCGGCGGCAAGGCCATCGCCGTCGGCTGCGACGTCTCCGACGAGGCGCAGGTCGAGGCGGCCGTCGCGCGGATCGCCGAGGAGCTCGGCGCCCCGACGATCCTGGTCAACAACGCGGGCGTGCTGCGCGACAACCTGCTGTTCAAGATGAGCGTCTCCGACTGGGACACCGTCATGAACGTGCATCTGCGCGGCGCCTTCCTGATGTCCAAGGCATGCCAGAAGCACATGGTGGACGCGGGCTTCGGCCGGATCGTCAACCTGTCGTCGTCGTCCGCGCTCGGCAACCGCGGCCAGGTGAACTACTCGGCCGCCAAGGCGGGCCTGCAGGGCTTCACCAAGACCCTCGCCAAGGAACTCGGCAAGTTCGGGGTCACCGCCAACTCCGTCGCCCCCGGCTTCATCGCCACCGAGATGACCAAGGCCACCGCCGACCGCGTCGGCATGGGCTTCGAGGACTTCAAGGCCGCCGCCGCCACCCAGATCCCGGTGGCCCGGGTCGGTGAGCCGGAGGACATCGCCAACGCCATCGCCTTCTTCACCGGCGAGGCGGCCGGATTCGTCTCCGGCCAGGTGCTGTACGTGGCCGGCGGACCGCTCGACTAAGGACGAACAGACATGACTTCCGTGGAACTCTCCGGCAAGGTCGCCCTGGTCACGGGCGCCAGCCGCGGCATCGGCTACGGCGTCGCCGAGGCCCTGGTCGCGCGCGGCGACCGCGTGTGCATCACCGGCCGCAACGAGGACGCCCTCAAGGAGGCCGTCGAGCAGCTCGGCGCCGACCGCGCGGTCTACGTCGCGGGCAAGGCGCACGACGAGGCCCACCAGGCCGTCGCCGTCGAGCGCACGATGGAGGCCTTCGGCCGCGTCGACTACCTGGTCAACAACGCGGGCACGAACCCCGTGTTCGGGCCGATCGCCGACCTGGACCTGAACGTCGCCCGCAAGGTGTTCGAGACCAACGTCGTCTCGGCGCTCGGCTTCGCCCAGCGGACCTGGCACGCCTGGCAGAAGGACAACGGCGGCGCGATCGTCAACATCGCCTCCGTCGCGGGCCTGTCGCCGTCGCCGTTCATCGGCGCCTACGGCATCAGCAAGGCGGCGATGATCAACCTGACCGTGCAGCTCGCGCACGAGTTCGCGCCCAGGGTGCGGGTCAACGCGATCGCCCCCGCCGTGGTGAAGACCAAGTTCGCCCAGGCCCTGTACGAGGGCCGGGAGGAGGAGGCCGCGGCGGCCTACCCGCTGGGCCGGCTCGGTGTGCCCTCCGACATCGGGGGCGCGGCCGCGTTCCTCACCTCCGAGCAGTCCGACTGGGTCACCGGCCAGACACTCGTCGTCGACGGCGGCATCTTCCTCAACGCCGGAACCGGCTGACGAGGACCGCGCACCCGGACCGGAACGGGCGCCCGCCGGCACGAGCGGCGCCCGTTCCGGCGGGCAAAAGCTCCGCAAAGTGCGATGACAACGTCGTCAAAGGTTTAGTGATCAAGCTGTCATGGACGGGGAGGGTCAGGGGGCGCGGCACTGCGGTATGGTCTGCCGACCCTTGGTATGGCAGATCGAGGAGCGTGCGCGTGTTCAACCGGAACCGGTGCCTGCGGCAGGTGGCGGCCATCGCGTCCATATCGTCCCTGCTCGCCGGATGCGGCGTGCTGTCGTCCGACACCCCGGAGGACGAGGGGCCGATCGTCGTGGGCACCACCAGTTCGCCCAGCACACTCGACCCTGCCGCGTCCTGGGACAGCTCCTGGGAGCTCTTCCGCAACATCTACCAGACGCTGCTGAGCTACCCGACGGGCGCGAGCACGCCCCAGCCGGACGCCGCCGAGAAGTGCGGCTTCAGCGACTCCTCGAACCAGGTCTACCGCTGTGAGCTGCGCGAGGGCCTGACGTTCTCCAACGGGGACGCGCTCGACGCCCGGGCGGTGAAGTACTCGTTCGACCGGATCCGCAAGATCAACGTCAACGGCGGGCCCGCCGGTCTGCTGGGCAGCCTCGAGCGGGTCCAGGCGCCGAACGCCCGCGAGGTGGTCTTCCACCTCAACAAGCCCGACTCGACCTTCCCGTTCGTGCTCGCCACCCCCGCCATGTCGATCGTGTCCCCGGACGCCTACCCGGACGACAGCCTGCGCAAGGGCGACGACGCGGTCGGGTCGGGGCCGTACACCCTCGACTCGTACGCCGAGGGCAAGGAGGCCGTCCTCGTCCGCAACGACGCCTACAAGGGCTACGCGGAGCGCCGGAACGACGCGGTGACCGTCCGCTACTTCCAGGACTCCGCCACCATGGTGAAGGCACTGCGGGACAAGGACATCGACGTGACCTACCGCGGTCTGGCGGCAGGTGACGTGGTCGAACTCCAGGGCAAGTCCTCCAAGGACGAGGAGATCCAGCTCGTCGAGGGCACCGGCACCGACATCAACTACCTGGTGTTCAACCCGAAGGACTCCTGGGCGAACAAGAAAGCCGTGCGCCAGGCCGTCGCGCAGGTCGTCGACCGGGCGGCGATCGCCCACAAGGTCTACAAGGACACCGTCGACCCGCTGTACTCCATGGTCCCCAAGGGACTCACGGGCCACACCACGGGCTTCTTCGACGACTACGGCGACCCCGACATCGCCAAGGCCCGCAAGATCCTCACCGAGGCGGGCATCAATCAGCGCGTCCCGCTCACCCTCTGGTACACCAGCGACCGCTACGGCTCCGAGACCGCCGGCGAGTTCAAGGAGCTGAAGCGCCAGCTGGAGGCCTCCGAGCTGTTCACGATCAACCTGAAGAGCCGGCCCTGGAAGACGTACGTCGAGGGCTACCAGAAGGGCGAGTACCCGGTCTTCGGACGTGGCTGGTTCCCCGACTTCCCGGACGCGGAGAACTTCATCGCGCCGTTCGTCGGCGACCAGAACGCCCTGGGCACGCCCTACCCGGCGCCCGAGATCACCGGTGACCTGCTGCCCCGCTCGCGCCGGGAGAGCGACCGCGCGAACGTGGTGAAGGAGTTCGAGGAGGCCCAGCAGATCCTCGTGGACGACGCGCGGCTGCTGCCGCTGTGGCAGGGCCGGCAGTACGTGGCGGCCAGCCGGGACATCTCGGGCGCGGAGCGGGCCATGGACCCGTCGACGATCATGATGATGTGGGAGCTGCACCGCAAGACCGCCTGGTAGGCGGTCCGGCACCGGGCCTTCCCGGGCGCGTTGTCAGTGGTCGCCTGTAGGTTCTGTGGCCTGTAAGTGACCGCACATCGTGAGGACGTTGACGTGACCGACATCGCCATGCTGCCCGAGTCCTGGCGCGGGGTTCTGGGCGACGAACTGCAGCAGCCCTGGTTCAAGGAGCTGACGGAGTTCGTCGAGGAGGAGCGGGCGAAGGGTCCCGTCTACCCGCCGCGCGAGGAGGTCTTCGCCGCGCTGGACGCCACGCCTTACGAGGGGGTCAAGGTCCTGATCCTCGGTCAGGACCCGTACCACGGCGAGGGACAGGGGCACGGACTGTGCTTCTCGGTCCGGCCGGGGGTGCGGGTGCCGCCGTCCCTGCGCAACATCTACAAGGAGATGCAGCAGGAGCTGGGCACGCCGATCCCGGACAACGGCTACCTGATGCCGTGGGCCGAGCAGGGCGTGCTGCTGCTCAACGCGGTCCTCACGGTCCGTGGCGGCGAGGCCAACTCGCACAAGGGCCGGGGCTGGGAGAAGTTCACCGACGCGGTGATCCGGGCCGTTGCCGAGCGCCCCGACCCGGCGGTCTTCGTGCTGTGGGGCAACTACGCGCAGAAGAAGCTCCCACTGATCGACGAGTCCCGGCACGTCGTGGTCAAGGGTGCGCATCCCTCGCCGCTGTCGGCGAAGAAGTTCTTCGGCTCGCGCCCCTTCACGCAGATCAACGAGGCCGTGGCGGCGCAGGGCCACACACCGATCGACTGGACGATCCCGAACCTGGGCTGAGGCCTGCCGGTCGCGTGCGTGCGGGGACGGGCCCGGTGGTGTCCGGTGGCGCGGGTCGAGCCGTGACCGTTCCGGTGGTCTCCGGTGGCGTGGGCCAGGCCGGACGGGTCCGGTGGCGTGGCCCGTGCCATGACGGCCAAGGTGGTGTTCGGAGCCGCCTGAGCCGGATCGTCCCCGCCTGCGGTTAGCGTCGGCGGGAACAGCCGGCGAGTGCGCGGAGGGCGTCGTGGCGGAGCGACAGGAGCAGGCGGCGCCCGATGCCGTGCTGACCCGGATCGGGCAGGTGGTCATGCTGCACCACGCGGGGGACCGGGAGGAGGCCCGGACCCGGCTCCTCGGCCTGTGGGCGGAGATCGGCGAGCACGGCGACGTGCTGCACCGCTGCACCCTCGCCCACTACCTCGCCGACACCCAGGACGACCCGGCGGACGAACTGGCCTGGGACCTACGGGCGCTGACGGCCGCCGAGGAGGCCAGACAGGAGGCCCGCGCGCTCACCGCGGTGGCCGCGCTCTACCCCTCCCTGCACCTGAACCTGGCCGACGACTACGTCCGCCTCGGTCGGGACGACGCCGCCCGCGCGCACCTGCGGCGGGCCCGGGAATCGGCTTTCGCCCTCGCCGACGACGGGTACGGCACGGGCGTGTGGGCGGCCATCGCTCGGCTGGAGTCGCGGCTGGGGGAGGGCGGCTCGGGGACGTGGCCGCCGCCGCCCCGGCAGCGTCCCTGACGCGGCCGGTCAACGCCCGTAGGCCTCGCGGCAGGCCGTGGCCTCCGGGCTGTCCGCCCGCCACCCCCCGTAGCGCCTGCCCAGCGCGCACACGTCCGCTTGGCTCTTCGGCACGCGCTTCACGACGTCCTTGCGCATCGACTCCGACCAGTCGGGGACGACGTCGTGCGACCGCTGAGGGCCGCGCGGTGCGGGCTCGGCGCGTTCCGGACGCGCCGGGCGCGGACGGACCTGGCGCTGCCCGGGCGGCTGCGCCGCGTGCTGCCGCGGGGCCGCCGCAGGAGCGGCCGGGCGGGTCGCCGGCAGGGCCGGCTCCGGCCGACGGGGCTCCTCTTCGATGAGCAGCAGGGCCTCCCGGGCCGGTGGCTGCACGACCGGGGTCTCCGCCGCACCATCCGGTTCCGGCGCCGACAGCCGGGAGGGTGCCGACGCGGGCCCCGGTGCGGGGGGTTGCGCGACTGTCGTACAACCGGAGAGGGCCGAGACCGCCACGGTCACCAGGAGCGTCGCTGTGGTCGTGGTTCGATGCACCCGCGCAACTCTGGTGCGTCGGGCCCTCCGTGGGGCGGCGGACAGGCGGGAGTTGCTCCGCACGGGTGATCTCCCGCCCCGTACGGAGGGCTCTCGTGTGACGGGGGTGACGTGTGGTGAGGCGTGGCGGCGGTGAGGTGCGGGGGCGTGACGAGCGCGACGCCACGGCGGCGACGCGCGCAACGCTTGACGCGTGCGACAGCGGTGGCCCGCGCAACGCTTGATACCTGCGACGACGGTGCCGTCCGTGGCAGCCGCGGGTCAGTCGCCGGTCGTGCCGTCGATCCGCTCGCGGATCAGGTCGGCGTGGCCGTTGTGCCGCGCGTACTCCTCGATCATGTGGGTGTAGAGCCAGCGCAGGTTGAACCGCTCACCGGTGCGCCGGTGCTTGCCCTCGGTGATGTCGTCCAGGCCGAAGCGGGCCGCGTTGCGCTGGGCCGTCTCGATCTCGGCCTGCCAGGTGGCGTACGCCTCCTCCCAGGTGTCGGACTCGGAGAGATGGAACTCGCCGTCCGGGTCCTCCTCGGTGTAGTAGATCGGGCCGGCGTCCTCGGCCGTGAGCACCTTGCGGAACCAGCCCCGCTCGACCTCCGCCATGTGCCGCACCAGTCCCATCAGGCTCAGCCCGGACGGTTCCACCGCGGCGGTGCGGAGCTGGGCGTCGGTCAGACCCTCGCACTTCCAGGCAAGGGTCTGGCGGTGGTAGTCCAGCCAGCCCTCCAGCATGGTGCGCTCGTCGGCGGTGGTGGCGGGTTCCCGGCGTTCGTTCGTCATGGACGCATCCTTTCCGAGCCTCCCCGGCCGCACCACAAGATTTTCAGCCCCCGAGCATCCCTTCCAGGAGTTCCCGCAGGCCGGCCCGCACCTCCTCCAGGCTCGGCACCCGGGCACCGAACGACCCCGCCACGCAGCTGAACATCAGCCCGTCCGCCCAGGCGATCAGCGACAGGGTGTGCCGGGCCGGGTCCGTCGAGCCCATGCCGGTGACGAGGGTGGTCAGCTGGTCCCGGAAGCGGGCGCCGGTGGCGTCGAAGAAGGCCCGCAGCTCGGGGCGGCGCGTCGCCTCCAGGGCCAGCTCGTACCGGGCGAGGGTGAGCGCGCGGTGGTGCGTCAGCGCCCGGTGGGCCGCGAGCGCCAGCGCGTCGGCCAGTGAGCCGGTGCCCGCCGCCGGGTCCGGCATCTCGTGCAGGGCCAGCACCCGCGCCTCACGGTCGGCCAGACGCCGCACCGCCAGCTCCAGCAGGGCCTGCCGGGTCCGCGCGAGGTTGGAGGTGGAGCCCTGGGGGAGCCCGGCCGCCTCGTCGACCGCCCGGTGGGTGAGGCCGCGCATGCCGCGCTCGGCGAGCAGGGCGAGGGCGGTGTCGGCGACGAGGTCGGCGCGGGCGGGACCGGCGGTGCGAACGGACATGGGGCTCACGCTACCCGCCTGACTACATCTGTAGTAACGTCGACCGTGTCACTACAGATGTAGTCCGCTTCGAGGAGGAGCCATGGCACAGCCCGGGCACGCCGTGGTGATCGGCGGCGGGATAGCAGGCCTCACGGCCGCGGTCGCCCTGCACCGGCGCGGCCTGCGGGTCACCGTGCTGGAGCGGGCCCGCTCGCTGGAGCCGGCCGGCGCCGCGATCTCCCTCGCGCCCAACTCCCTGCGCGCGCTGGACGTCATCGGCCTCGGCGACGAGATCCGCGACCTCGCCGCCTGGTCGGGGGACGGTGGCCTGCGCGCCCCGAGCGGGCGGTGGGTCTCCCGCTCCTCCGCCGCGGCCGCCGCCCGGCGCTTCGGCGGCCCGCTCGTCCTGCTGCCCCGCGCCACCCTGATCGAGCGTCTCGCCGCCCTCCTCCCGAAGGACGCCGTCCGCACGGACGCCGCCGCGGCTCTCACGGACAGCGGCGGACCCGGCCGGGCGGCCCGCGTCACGACCTCGGACGGCGCACTCGAAGCGGACCTGGTGGTCGGCGCGGACGGCGTCCGGTCCGCCGTGCGCGGGGCGCTCTTCCCCGGCCATCCGGGGCCCGTCTACTCCGGATTCACCACCTGGCGGGTCATGATCCCCGTCCCCGGTGCCCGCTTCGCCTCGCACGAGACCTGGGGCCCGGGCCGCCTCTGGGGCACCCACCCGCTGAAGGACGGACGCGTCTACGCCTACGGCGCCGCCCTGACCCCCGCCGGAGGCCGGGCGCCCGACGACGAGAAGTCCGAGTTGCTGCGCCGCTTCGGCGACTGGCACGACCCGATCCCCGCCGTGCTCGCCGCCGCCCGGCCCGAAGACGTCCTGCGGCACGACGTCCACCACATCGCCGAACCTCTTCCCGCCTACCACCGGGGCCGGGCCGCCCTGCTCGGCGACGCCGCGCACGCCATGCCCCCGAGCCTCGGCCAGGGCGGCAACCAGGCGATCGAGGACGCCGTCGTGCTCGCCCACCACTGTGGCGACCTCGCCGCCTACACCGCCGCGCGGCGGCCGCGTACGACCGCGATCGCACGCCAGGCCGTGCGGGCGGCCCGGCTCAGCCTCATGAGCAGCCGGGCCGGCATCGCCGTGCGCGACACGGCCTTCGCCGCGCTGTCGAAGGCCGGACCCGCTCTCTTCCTGCGCAGTTTCGACGGCATCGCCGACTGGGCGCCCCCGCAGCGGCCGTATGCTTCCGGGCAGACCCCGGCAGGCAACCGTTAGAGGAGATCACCCCGTGAAGGTCGGCTGCATCGGACTCGGCGACATCGCGCAGAAGGCCTACCTCCCGGTCCTCGCCTTCCAGCCCGGCGTCGAACTGCACGTGCAGACCCGTACGCCCGCCACGCTCGACCGGGTCGCCGAGGGCCTGCACATCCCGCCGGAGCGCCGGCACACCACCCTCGACTCACTGCTCGCGGCGGACCTCGACGCGGCCTTCGTGCACGCGCCCACGCTCGTGCACCCGGAGATCGTGACCCGGCTGCTGGAGGCGGGCGTCCCGACGTACGTCGACAAGCCGCTCGCCTACGAGCTCGAGGACTCCGCGCGGCTGGTGGCGCTCGCCGAGGAGCGGGACGTGAGCCTCGCCGTCGGGTTCAACCGGCGCTTCGCCCCCGGCTACACCCAGTGCGCCGACCATCCGCGCGAGCTGATCCTCATGCAGAAGAACCGCATCGGGCTGCCGGAGGAGGCCCGCGCGATGATCCTCGACGACTTCATCCACGTCGTCGACACCCTGCGCTTCCTCGCGCCCGGCGAGATCGACGACGTGACCGTGCGCGCCCGGGTCCGCGACGGGCTGCTGCACCACCTGGTGCTCCAGCTCGCCGGGGACGGCTTCACCGCGCTCGGCCTGATGAACCGGCTCAGCGGTTCCGCCGAGGAGATCCTCGAGGTGTCCGGGCAGGACACCAAGCGGCAGGTGGTCAACCTCGCCGAGGTCGTCGACCACAAGGGCCAGCCGACCGTGCGGCGGCGCGGCGACTGGGTGCCGGTGGCCCGGCAGCGCGGGATCGAACAGGCGGTGCTCGCGTTCCTCGACGCGGTCCGGGCGGGCCGGGTGCTCAGCGCCCGGGACGCGCTGGAGACCCATGAACTGTGCGAGCGGGTGGTACGTGCGGTTCAGGATCAGACCGCCTGATCCGCATGGTCCGCGCGCCCTCGCCGGCGGCCCACAGGGCGAGGATCAGCATCGCCGCGTGCACCGTCCAGTCGCCGTGGCGGACGTAGAACGTGGTGCCGTGGGCGAGGGGGATGTCGTAGACTCGCGCGGTGGAGGCGTCCGTGCCGAGCCACGATCCGGCGCGCTGTCCGTCCGGGCCGTAGACGGCGGACACACCCGTCAGGGTCGAGTGCACCATGGGGCGGCCGGTCTCGGCGGCCCGCAGCGCGGCGAGCGAGGCGTGCTGCTCGGGTGCCCAGCTGTGCTGGAAGGTGGACGTCGACGACTGGCCGATCAGTACGTCGACGCCCTCCCGGGTGAGGTGGCGTGTCATGTCCGGGAAGGCGGTCTCGAAGCACACCAGCGGGCCGACGCGCAGCTCGTGCCCGACGTTCATCACGATCGGCTGCGAGCCGCGCCTGCGGTCCTCGCCCGCGGCCTTGCCGACCGAGGTGGCCCAGCCGAGCAGGGAGCGCGCCGGGATGTACTCGCCGAACGGTACGAGCCGCATCTTGTCGTAGCGCTCGCCGGTGAGGCCGTCGGGCCCGACCAGGACCGAACTCTTGTAGATGCCGGGTTTGTCGGAGCGCCGGGCGTCCACGTTGACCAGGATGTCCGCGCCCGTCGCACGGGAGAGGGCCGCGAGCCGCCGGGCGAGGTCGGGCCGGTCGCCGAGGTCGAAGCCCACACTGCTCTCGCCCCAGACGATCAGGTCGACGTCCTGCCCGGCGAGCCGGCGGGTGAGCTGCTCCTCGCGGTCGAACCGGCTGTCGGGGCCGACGATGACACCCGGCTGCACGACCGCGATCCTGACCTGGCCGTCGACGGCGGGGCGGGGCGAGAACGCCCAGGCGGCGGAGGTGGCCGCGGCCGTGGCGACCAGGCCTGCCAAGGCGGGCACCCGCGCCGTGCGCAGCGCGACCAGGACGGCGACCGCCACGTTGACGGTCACCAGCAGGTAACTGAGCAGCCACACCCCGCCGACCGAGGCGAGCCGAAGTGCGGGTCCGGCCTGCCACTGGCTGCTGCCGAGCATGCCCCAGGGGCCGCCCAGTCCCTGCCAGGAGCGGATCAGTTCGACGGCCAGCCAGCCCGAGGGCAGCACCAGCAGCGCCACGGCCACGTCACGTCGTGAGGGGAGTCCGCCCAGCAGACGGCGCACCAGCCAGCCCCAGGGGGCCCACAGGGCGCCGAGGAGGGCGGCGATGACGAACGTGAACACGTTCAGGCTCGGCAGCAGCCAGTGGTGCATGGCCAGCATGAAGCCGAAGCCACCGCACCAGCCGTCGTAGGCGGCCCGCTTCCCGGTCGGCGCGGTGCGCAGCAGCAGGAGCCAGGGGACCAGGGCTACGTAGGCGCACCACCACAGCGACGGCGCGGGGAACGCGAGGACGGGGAGGGCACCCGCGGCCGCCGCGGCGGCCGAGCGGCGCCACGGGGAGGCGAGCCAGTGGCCGAGCGTCTTCATAGGCGCCTCCTACCCCGCGGGTGCCTCCAGTGTGCGCCCCGTGGACGATCTAGGACACCGGACGCGGGGTCAGTGGACCACAGGTGCCGTCCGCGGCTCGGGAAGACGCCGCCACTTCTCCCGTACGACCACTCCGCTCAGCCGCCAGCCGGCGTCGGTGCGCAGCACCGCGAAGGCGTACCGGCCGCCGCACACGAAGTCGGGAGCGGGCCCGGCGGTGGCCATGGGGTTGACGTAGTCGGCCTGCACCTCGGCAGTGTCGCCGGTGTCCTGCTCCCAGATCCCGAAGCGCACCCGGCGGTTGACGATCAGGTGCTGCCGCATCGGGAACAGCCGCAGGCTCTCCGCGAGCCAGGCCGCGACCGTCCGGGCCTCTCCCTCGATGCCGCCGGCCGAGCGGTAGTCCGCCCGCCCCCGAGGAGCGAACAGCTCCTGGTACGCCTCCCAGTCTCCGTCGTCCACCGCCACCGCGTAGTCGGTGATCAGTCCGTCGACGGCCAGCCGGTCTCTCACGGTGGCGAGTTCCACGCGCTGCGTCATCGGCTCAGTGTTGGCCATGGCGGGGGCCGGGCCAAGAGCCGTGCGCGAGAGATATTCGGTGGCCGTCGACGGGCCCGGGGGCCCAGCCTGTCCCTCGTGAACGACCGAAACGAACCGAAGTACCAGGTGAGGGCCCGCCACACGGAGTCCACGATCACCGTCTATCAGGCCTACCGCCCTGAGATCGGCGGCCCCGCTGCCCGCCACGGCCGCTTCCCGGCCGCCTGGAAGCGGGAGCGCATGACGTGGATCAAGCCCTCGTTCCTGTGGATGATGTACCGCTGCGGCTGGGGCACCAAGGAGGGCCAGGAGACGGTCCTCGCGATCGAGATCGACCGCGAAGGCTTCCTCTGGGCGCTGCGCCACGCCTGCCTGTCCCACCACGTCCCCGCCCTGCACGGCGACCAGGCCGCCTGGAAGCGGCAGTTGAGGCAGGCGCCCGCGCGGGTGCAGTGGGATCCGGAGCGGGATCTGCGTCTCAACCCGCTGCCCCACCGGTCGCTCCAGCTGGGGCTCGCGGGGGAGGCCGCCGCGCGGTACGCGGACGAGTGGATCGTCGGGATCGAGGACGTCACACCGCTCGCCACGGAGATCCACGGGCTGGTGCGGGCAGGACAACTGGAGTCGGCCGCCGGGCTGTTGCCCGAGGAGCGGCCCTTCGCCGTCGACGACGAGGTGCTGGCGCGGCTGCGCGCGTAAGGGGTGCGGTCACGGGTCGGGAAGGGGGCGGGCTGGGGACCCAGGTGGTGCACGGGCCGGAAAAGGGACCGGGGGAGCCGCTCAGGCCGCCCTGACGACGCCGCTTCGGAGCGCGGCGGCCCATTCGACGACGAGCAGCTCGTACTCCGCGCGCTCCTCGGCCGACAGAGTGCCGCCCGTGCGCTGCCACAGCGCACGGATCTCCTCGTTGACCTCGGCAGCGGACCGCACGGAACCAGGGGTCACGAAATCGGGGGACATGCGGACAAGCCTAGGGGCAGCCACTGACAGCCCGCTACCGGACGGCTACCCGATGGCTATGCGGTTGGTCACGAGACCGGGGTCACAGGCCCCGGGATCAGCCCGCCGACTCGGCCGCGTGCGGGCTCAGTGCACCCATGCCGACCAGGGCGATGATGAGGATGCCGAGCGCGATGCGGTAGTAGACGAACGGCATGAAGCTCTTGGTCGAGATGAACTTCATGAACCAGGCGATCACCGCGTACCCGACGACGAAGGCGATGATCGTCGCGAAGATCGTCGGCCCCCAGGAGACGTGGCCGCCCTCCGTCGCGTCCTTCAGCTCGAACAGGCCCGAGGCCAGTACGGCGGGGATGGCGAGCAGGAAGGAGTAGCGGGCCGCGGCCTCGCGCTTGTAGCCCATGAACAGGCCACCGCTGATGGTGGCGCCGGAGCGGGAGACGCCCGGGACGAGCGCCATGGCCTGGCAGACGCCGTAGATCAGGCCGTCCCGCACACCGAGGTCCTCGAGGGCCTTGCGCTGCTTGGGTGCGCGGTGCTTGCCGCCACTCTCGTCGCGGGCCGCGAGCCGGTCGGCGACGCCCAGGACGATGCCCATGACGATCAGCATCGTCGCGGTGATCCGCAGATCGCGGAACGGTCCCTCGATCTGGTCCTTCAGCGTCACACCGAGCACGCCGATCGGGATCGAGCCGACGATCACCAGCCAGCCCATCCGGGCGTCGGGGTCGCCGCGCAGCGACTTGTCGGTGAGCGAGCGCGCCCAGGCCGAGATGATCCGCCCGATGTCCTTGCGGAAGTAGATCAGCACGGCCGCCTCGGTGCCGATCTGCGTGATCGCCGTGAAAGCCGCGCCCGGGTCCTCCCAGTCCGCGAAGGCCGCCGTCAGCCGCAGGTGGGCGCTGGAGGAGACGGGGAGGAACTCGGTCAGCCCCTGGACGAGTCCGAGGATGAGTGATTCGAACCAAGACATGAGGTAGCGGAGTCCAAGTGCCGATCGTGGGACGGACGACGGGCGCACCGGGCCTCCGTTGCGATGAACGGGGGATCATGTGTGCCGAGGGGGAAGCGTAGCGTCCCTCTCGGACCGCACGGACACAGGGGTTTGGAAGCCGCTCGCCACCTGCGGGATCAGGCCGTGGCAGGTCCGGTCACCGTCCAGCCGGGCGCCTGGGGGCGGGCCGTGAGGTCCTCGTGGTGCACTTCGTCGCCGCAGGCGCGGCAGGTGACGGCCGGGGCGAGGGGCCGCCCGCAGGAGTGCTCCAGGACCATCGGGCGGTCGCCGTCGGGCCGCAGGTGGCGGTCGCCCCACGCCATGAGGGTCATCAGCACCGGCTCCAGCTCCAGTCCCGCCGCCGTCGGCCGGTACTCGAAGCGCTGCGGGCGCTCGCTGTAGAGGTGCCTGGCGAGAATCCCGGCGTCGACGAGCCGGCGCAACCGGGTGGCCAGGATGTCCCGCGGGGCGCCGATGTTGCGCACCAGCTGGTCGAACCGCCCGTTGCCCAGGCACACCTCCCGCAGCACGAGCAGGGAGTACTTCTCGCCGACGAGCGCGAGGGTGTCGGCGATGGAGCAGGGGCGCGGTTCTTTGCGGGCGGCCATGAGATCAGTCTAGAAGAGGGTTGGATTTTCCAACCTTGCGGGCTACGGTGAGTTCGGATTTCCTACTCACTGGTAGCCGTGGAGGCCCGCACATGCGTGACGCAGTGATCGTCGAAGCCGTACGCACCCCGATCGGCAAGGGCAAGCCGAACGGCGCCCTGGCACACGTCCATCCCGTGGAGCTCCTGGCTCACACCCTGCGCACCCTCGTCGAACGGTCCGGCATCGACCCGGCGCTGATCGACGACGTCGTCGGGGGCACCGTCGACCAGGTCGGCGAGCAGGCCATGAACACCACCCGCTACGCCGTGCTGTCCGCCGGGTTCCCCGAGTCGGTGCCGGCGACCACCGTGGACCGCCAGTGCGGCTCCTCCCAGCAGGCCGTGCACTTCGCGGCGCAGGGCGTGCTCGCCGGTGCGTACGACATGGTCGTGGCCTGCGGTGTGGAGTCGATGAGCCGGGTGCCGATGTGGTCGAACGTCCCCGAGGGCAAAGACCCCTTCGGGCCCGGGGTCGCCGGGCGCTACCCGGAGGGGCTCGTCCCGCAGGGGATCAGCGCCGAGCTGATCGCCGCCAAGTGGTCGATCGGCCGCGAACGGATGGACGCCTTCGCCGTCTCCTCGCACCACAAGGCCGCCGAGGCCTGGGAAAACGGGCTCTTCGACGCCGAGGTCGCGCCCCTGGAGGGCGTCACGCGCGACGAGTGCGTACGCCCCGGCAGCACGCCCGGGATCCTCGCCGGACTCAAGCCCGCCTATCACGACCCCGGCTTCGCCGAGCGCTTCCCGCAGATCGAGTGGAACGTCACCGCGGGCAACGCCAGCCCGGTCAACGACGGGGCATCGGCGGTCCTCATCACGTCGAGCGAGACGGCGGCCCGGCTCGGCCTGCGCCCGCTCGCCCGGCTGCACAGCTTCGCCGTCACCGGCTCCGACCCGCTGCTGATGCTCACGGGCGTGATCCCGGCGACCGAGAAGGTGCTGCGCAGGGCCTCGCTGACCCTCGACGACATCGACCTGTTCGAGGTCAACGAGGCGTTCTCCAGCGTCGTACTGGCGTGGCAGCAGGAGACCGGCGCCGACCTCGCCCGGGTCAACGTGCACGGCGGGGCCATCGCGCTCGGGCATCCCCTCGGCGCGAGCGGCACCCGCCTGACGACGACGCTGGTGCACGCGATGCGCGCACGCGGCGCCCGCTACGCGCTCCAGACCATGTGCGAGGCGGGTGGACTCGCCAACGCCATGGTGCTGGAACGGGTGTGAGCCGGGCGTGACAAGACGTCAGAGGCGGCGCAACTGGTGCCGCTTGCGCCAGGCCACCACCACGCCGGCCAGCGCGGGCAGCGCGATGCACGCCATGGCGATCAGGAAGGCGGGGGAGGTCGGGGTGGAGGCCCGGGCGCCCGCGACGGCGTAGGCGGCGGTGTTCGGGATCGAGCCGATGCCCGTGGCCAGCAGGAACGGCAGCAGGCCCATGCGGGAGACGGAGGCGCAGTAGTTCGCGGCCCAGAACGGCACACCCGGGAACAGGCGCACCATCAGCATCGAGCGGAAACCGTGCCGGCTGAGCTGGCCGTCCGCGGCCTTCAGCCAGCGCCCCCGCAGCAGCGGCCGCAGGGCGTCCTGGCCCAGTGCCCGGCCCAGGCAGAAGGAGATCCCGGCACCGAGCACCGTGCCCGCCAGCGCCACGCCGAGGCCGAGCTGCGAGCCGAACAGGGCACCCGCCGCGAGGTTCAGCAGCGGCCTCGGCACGAACACGACCGTGCACACGCCGTACGCCACCGTGAACACCGCTGCCGCAGCGACGCCTTGGAGCTGGGGTGGCCAGCCCTCCGTCAGCAGCCGCTGGGGCTCGAACAGGAGCACCCCGCACGCGCCCGCGGCGAGCAGCACGACGAGCAGGGACAGCCGCGCATACGGGGAGAGCAGAACTCTGGTGCAGCGAGCGGCGAAATGGGTCGGTACGGCGGGCGGGACGGTCGTTGCCGGGGGGACGGCGACGGCGAGCTCCGCGGCGGTGGCCCGGGGAGAGGCCGTGGCGGTGCCCCCAGAGCGGGTGGTGGCATCGAGCATCAGGTGACACTAACCGACAAATGTGTGTGATCGCCGTATGGTTCGTCTCACCGGCGTCACAGGACGCGGCCCGTGCGGCTGTGCGCGGGGCCGATGAAAACCATTCGACGTGCGGTGAAGCGTCGGCAATGATCGACGGCATGTTCCGGCACGCCTTCGCCCTCGCAGCATCCGTGGTCACGGATGCCCCGAAGGCTGCCGTCGTCGATCTCACGGCCGTCATGGACGGCGCCCGAAGCTGACCCTCCCCGGTTCGTCCGGCGGACCCCGCAAGGGGAGGGTCGGGCAGGTCCTCGGGGTCCCTCTACTTCTTCGCCGATCAGACGCTTCGAGGTACACCCATGTCCAAAACGGCTTACATCCGCACGAAACCGCATCTCAACATCGGCACGATGGGTCATGTCGACCACGGCAAGACCACGCTGACGGCCGCCATCACCAAGGTCCTCGCCGACCGCGGCAGCGGCGCGTTCGTGCCGTTCGAGCGGATCGACCGGGCGCCCGAGGAGGCGGCGCGCGGCATCACCATCAACATCGCGCACGTGGAGTACGAGACCGACACCCGGCACTACGCGCACGTCGACATGCCGGGCCACGCCGACTACGTCAAGAACATGGTCACCGGTGCCGCCCAGCTCGACGGGGCGATCCTCGTCGTCTCCGCGCTCGACGGGATCATGCCGCAGACCGCCGAACACGTCCTGCTCGCGCGACAGGTGGGCGTCGACCACATGGTCGTCGCCCTCAACAAGGCCGACGCCGGTGACGAGGAGCTGACCGACCTGGTCGAGCTGGAGGTCCGCGACCTGCTCACCGCGCACGGCTACGGCGGTGACTCCGTGCCCGTCGTACGCGTCTCCGGGCTGAAGGCCCTGGAGGGGGATCCGCGCTGGACCGCGTCGGTCGAGGCGCTGCTCGACGCGGTGGACACGTATGTGCCGATGCCGGAGCGGTACCTGGACGCGCCGTTCCTGCTGCCGGTGGAGAACGTGCTGACCATCACCGGGCGCGGGACCGTGGTCACCGGGGCGGTCGAGCGTGGCGTGGTGCGCCTCGGCGACCGGGTCGAGGTCCTCGGGGCCGACGTCGAGACGGTGGTCACGGGGCTGGAGACCTTCGGCAAGCCGATGAAGGAGGCGCAGGCCGGGGACAACGTGGCCTTGCTGCTGCGGGGGGTGCCGCGGGATGCCGTGCGGCGTGGACACGTGGTCGCGGCGCCGGGGAGTGTGAAGCCGCGGCGGCGCTTCTCGGCGCAGGTCTACGTCCTGTCGGCCCGGGAGGGCGGGCGGACGACGCCCGTCTCCACCGGGTACCGGCCGCAGTTCTACATCCGGACCGCTGATGTGGTGGGGGTGGTCGACCTGGGTGAGGCGGCGGTGGCCCGGCCCGGTGACACCGTCGCCATGACCGTGGAGCTGGGGCGGGAGGTGCCGCTGGAGGCGGGGCTCGGGTTTGCCATTCGTGAGGGCGGGCGGACCGTCGGGGCCGGGACCGTGGCCGGGGTGGGCTGAGGTTGTGGGGAGCTGCGGGCCGGCATGGGCTGGTCGCGCAGTTCCCCGCGCCCCTTGACTGCGTTGCCCCACCGCACAATGGAGAAGTGAAGGATCCCATCCCCGTGACCCGCACCACCGATCACGGCACCGCCAAGCTCATGCCCGACATCGATCGGGAACGGGCCTGGCTGCTGACCGTGGACGGGGCGCCGCAGTCGTACGTCGACCTGGACGACCCGGCGCATCTGGAGTTCGAGTACACCCGGCGGCTCGGGCACGTGCTGGATGTCGTGGCCGAGCCGGGTCGGGCGCTGGACGTGGTGCATCTCGGGGGAGGGGCGCTCACCCTGCCCCGGTACGTGGCCGTGACCCGGCCGGGCTCGCGACAGGACGTCGTCGAGGCCGACCGGGGGCTGCTGGAGCTGGTGGCGGAACAGCTGCCGCTGCCGAAGGGCGCGGTTGTCGCCCTGCACACGGCGGACGCCCGGGCCTGGCTGGAGAAGGCCCCCGCCCATTCGGCGGACGTTCTCCTCGCGGACGTCTTCAGCGGATCGCGGGTGCCGGCCCACCTCACCTCCGTCGCGTACGTCCATGAGGTCGCGCGGGTGCTGCGGGGGAGCGGGGTCTACCTCGCCAACCTGCCCGACGCCGCGCCCTTCGCGTTCCTGCGGTCGCAACTCGCCACCCTTGCCACCGCCTTCGGGGAACTCGCGCTGATCGCCGAGCCGGGGGTGCTGCGGGGTCGGCGGTTCGGTAACGCGGTGCTCGTGGCCGGGCACGAGCCGGTCGACGTCGCCGCCCTGGCCCGCCTCACCGCCGCGGACGTCTTCCCCGCCAGGGTCGAACACGGCTCCACCCTGCGGGAGTTCATCGGCGGCGCCCGGGCGGTGCGGGACGAGGACGCCGTCCCGTCACCCGAGCCGCCCGACGGGGCGTTCGGCATCGGCTGACACCGAGGCCCTGCCTCTGGTCCAGCAGGCCTTGCGCATCACCGAAGCAGTGCTCGGCGCCGATCACTTCGTCACCGTCACCTGCGGCAGCACGCCGCCATCCGTGAACGCCTGGAGCACGCGGCACCCGACGCCCGCGAAACGCCCCGGCAGTCCCGGTGGACGAGCCCGGTGTGATGGCCGCGGCCGCCAACGGCCCCTGCTGCCAAACCAGTTGCGCGGCATCACGGCGCGCCGCTAAGTTGATCTTGATCGACCTTGAAAATCGGGGAAGGACAACACATGCACAAGCGTTCTGCGACGCTTCTGGCCACGGCGGCGCTCATCGGTGCCGCGCTGCCCGTCATGGGCGCGGGGACCGCCTCGGCCGCCGGTGCCTTCAAGTGCCAGCCGACGTCCCACGACTACGTGGTCGTCAAGGAGAAGGCCGCGGTCCACTCCAGCTTCTCCGCGAACGCCAGGGTGGTCGGCTACGTGTACAAGAACAACAACGTGCACGCCTACTGGGACTGCACCAACTCCTCGGGCAACCCCTGGGTCTGCATCGGCAGCTGCCGCGTGGACGAGGACTCCATCAGCGGGCGCTGGGTGTACCGCGGGTACCTGCGGGGCTGACCCCGTTTCGATGCTCCGGTGAGCCAGGCCCGCCCCTGTCGCGGGGGCGGGCCCGTTCCCTTGCCGGGTTCAGCCGCCGGTCGGCTCGCCGTGCAGGCGAACCGTGCTGAGGATCTTCATGACGGTCTTCTCGGGCACCTCGCCCTTGACGCCCTTGGCGCCGAAGAAGCTCCACGCGACGAAGTCACCGGCCGAGTTCTTGAAGCCGAACGTGATCGCCTTGCCGTCGCTCGCGCACTTGCCCTTGTCGGGCGTGTTCTCCGAGTGTGCCCAGGCGACGCTGCCCTTCACGCCCGAAGCGGTGGTGTAGGGCTTGGCCTTGTCGTCGGTCTTGACGCTCTTCTTGTCCGGCTGGGTGTAACCGCCGTACACCCACCAGGCGACCTGGTTGACCGCGACCTCGTCCGTGTCCTTGGCGCCGTCGGCTCCCTTGGTGCCCGCCCCGGCCAGGGACTCGGTCTCCGTCCTGCCGTCCTTGTCGTCGTCGCTCGTGCACCACTTCGACTTGTAGAACGCCGGTGCAGACATGGTGATCAGCGGCTTGCCGTCGTCGGACTTCTCGTCCTCGAAGAAGACGGACGAGGTCGGGGAGGCCACTTCCCAGTCCGCGGGGACGTCGAAGGCGGTGCCCCACTTGGGGTTGATGACGACCTTCCAGCCCTTGACCGTGGGCTGGGCCTCCTCGCCACCGCGGGGGTTGTCGCCGGTGGCGGGGGCGCTCGGGTCCTCGGCGGGTGGGCTCGACGCCGTCTTGTCGTTCTTGCCGTCCTTGCCGCCGTCGGCCGTGTCGTCCTTGTCGCCGCCCAGCACCAGGAAGCCGGTGACACCGGCCGCGACGACCACCGCCGTGGCGGCGATGATCGCGACCAGCTTGGTCCGGTTGCCGCCGCCACCGCCCTGCGGGGGCTGCGGCTGCGGCGCACCGGCCGGCGCGGGGGCACCCCACTGCGGCTGCTGTGCATAGGGGTTGGGCGGCTGCTGGTATCCCGGCTGCTGGTACGGATTCGGCTGCTGGTACCCCGGCTGCTGGTACGGGTTGTTCGCCTGCGGGTTCTGCTCGCCCCCGGGCTGCTGCTGTCCTGGCCACATGGGCAGTCACCCTAGCCGCGCCCCGGACACGATGCGGTCACCGCCCGTGGACGGAGACGTGGCAACCCGGAGACGGCACGGTGCGGACGGGGTGCGCGGATCGGTGCGGCGGTCGTCACACCGGCCTGGTCAGGCGTCTCTACTCATGAGTAACATTCCGGCATGACCGCAGACCAGATGTCCATCGGCGAGATGCTCGCCGCCACGGTGCCCATGGCCCGGACCCTGAACCTCGAGTTCCTGGAGACCTCTCCGGAGCGGGCGGTGGTGTCGCTGCCGGACCAGGGCGAGTACCACAACCACGTGGGCGGTCCGCACGCCGGCGCGATGTTCACGCTCGGCGAGTCCGCGAGCGGGGCGATCGTGCTGGCCGCGTTCGGGGACCAGCTCTCGCGCGCGGTACCGCTCGCGGTCAGCGCCGAGATCTCCTACAAGAAGCTGGCGATGGGCGCCGTCACCGCCACGGCCACGCTGGGCCGCCCGGCCACCGAGGTCGTCGCGCAGCTGGACGCCGGGGAGCGCCCCGAGTTCCCGGTGACCATCTCCATCCAGCGGGCCGACGGTGCCGTCACCGGCGAGATGACCGTCGTCTGGACCCTCCGGCCCAACGGCTGACCGGGAGGCCGTGTGCGGACCCCGGCCGGGTGCCGGGGTTCTCGCAGGCCGGGCAGCGGCGCCCCGGCGGGGTCTTCGCAGGCGGGGCGGCCGCGTCCCGGGGGGCTTTCCCAAGTAGGGCGGCCGCGTCCCGATGCCCCGGGAGTGTGACGTCCGACTCGGCGACGAAGGACCGGAGTCACATCATGAACTCCGGACCCGGATCGGGCCGTTCGCAGGCCATCCTGACCACCGTGCGCAGATAGTCGGCCTTGTCGCCGGTGTCGTGGCGGAGGCCCTGGAAGACCACTCCGTGCACCGTGCCGCCCGCCGCAAGCTCCTGAAGGGCGTCGGCCAGCCGGGTCTCGCCGCCCAGGCCCGGCCCCGTGCGTGCAAGGACGGGGACGACGGCCGGGTCCAGGGCATAACGGCCGATGAACCGCATAGCGGCTGGGCGCGTGCCGCCGGGCCGGTTTCTCGACCAGGCCCGTGACGCGCACGAGATCCTGCTCTCCGGTCGGCTCGACGGCGGCGCAGCCGTACCGGTGGATCTGCTCCGGCGGGACCTCCGTCAGGGCGATCACGCTGCCGAGCCGGCGCTCGCGGACGTCGAGCATCCGGCCCAGCAGTGTCTCTCGCGGGTCGACCAGGTCGTCGCCGAGGGGGACCTCGAAAGGCTCGTCGCCGACATGCGGCCGGGCGCACCGCGTGGCCGAGGCCGGGCGGTTCGCCCTGGCGGATGTGGTGGATGTCCGCCAGCCGTGCCGGATCGCGCACCGCGTCCAGCCGCACGGTGTCGACCTCGGCCGTGAGGGCCTGCTCCAGTTCGAAGGCGCTACGCCGGCGGAGTGGCCGACGCCCGCACCAGCCACCACGCCTGGATCCGCGAACACGGCACCGACCTGCCCGAGGTCGCCGAGTGGAGCTGGAACGCCTGAGCCCCGGGAGACGTCCTAGAAGCCGGTAGGCTTCCCGGGTCGCAGGGAAGCTCAGGGAAAGGAACCGGCGTTGCACGTCCAGGAGTGGCTCGAAACCGTACCCGCGGTCGCCGTATACGCGCTGGTCGGGCTGGTCATCGGCCTGGAGAGCCTGGGCATCCCGCTGCCGGGTGAGATCATCCTGGTCTCCTCGGCGCTGCTCGCCTCCCAGCACGGCGAGATCGACCCCGTCGTCCTCGGCGCCAGCGCCACGGCCGGCGCGATCATCGGCGACTCGATCGGCTACGCCATCGGCCGCAAGGGCGGACGGCCCCTGCTGGCCTGGCTGGGCAACAAGTTCCCCAAGCACTTCAGCGAGGGCCACATCGCCACCGCCGAGCGGTCCTTCGAGAAGTGGGGCATGTGGGCCGTCTTCTTCGGCCGCTTTGTCGCCCTGCTCCGCATCTTCGCGGGCCCGCTCGCCGGTGTGCTGCGCATGCCGTACTGGAAGTTCCTCATCGCCAACGTCCTCGGCGGCATCGTCTGGGCGGGCGGCACGACCGCGGTCATCTACTACGTCGGCATCGTCGCGGAGTCCTGGCTCAAGCGCTTCTCGTGGCTGGGCCTGGTGGCGGCGGTCCTGGTGGGCCTCACATCCATGCTGGTGATCAAGCGCAAGGCGAAGAAGGCGAACCAGAACCTGGAAGCGGCCGGAGAGCCGGTGCGCTAGGTAGTGTCCGCAAAGTCCCGTCATCCGCCCGGAGGGCGGGACTCTACGGCCACGACCCAGGGGCGCGAAGAACTGCGCGACCACCCTCATGGCGCCGCAGCCGCCGAGAAGCCTACGCGTGCACCTCTCGGTGCGCCTTCGCCAACTCGGCGTACATCGTGCCGTTGAGGGTGACGCCCTGCCGCTCCTCCTCCGACAGCTCCCGCCGGACCTTCGCGGGAACCCCCGCCACCAGTGACCCGGGCGGCACCACCATCCCCTGCGGCACCAGCGCCTGCGCCGCGACGAGCGAACCGGCCCCGATCACGGCGCCGTTCAGGACCGTCGCCCCCATGCCGATCAGACAGTCGTCCTCGACCGTCGCCCCGTGCACCACCGCGTTGTGCCCGATGCTCACCCGCTCACCGACGCTCACGGGAAAGCCCGGGTCGGCGTGGAGGGTGCAGTTGTCCTGGACGTTGCTGCTCGCCCCGACGGAGATCGCCTCGACGTCGCCGCGCACCACGGCCCCGTACCAGACGCTCGCTCCCGGGCCCAGCGTCACGCTCCCTATCACCGACGCCGTCGGCGCCACGAACGCCGACTCGTCGATCTCCGGCTCCCGGCCGCCGATCCCCGTGATCATCGCCCGCTGCGCCATGCCCGCCTCCAGGAACGTCGTAGACAACGCGCACACCGTACGCCACACGGTGGGGTGAAGATCACAGGCCTCCGACGCCGCGGTCGGGGCTACCGCTGAGTACCGTGAGCTCGTGCCGAAGCGCAAGAACACGTTCTCATCCTGGCGGCGGAGCCTCACCCAGCGGGCCGTCCACGCGGGCTGGGCCTGGGTGCAGCGCACGGGCTCGGTCACCGCCGAGCACCCCGGCCGCTACCGCTTCGGGGCCATGGGAACAGGTACCAGACTGGCCTTCCCGCTCGGCACGGTCTTCGGCGAACCCTGGATCCAGGTGGGCTCCCACTGCATCATCGGCGAGCAGGTCACCCTCACCGCGGGTCTGATGCCCGACCTCGATCTCGGCCCGGACCCGATCCTGCGCATCGGCGACGGGGTCGTCCTGGGCCGCGGCAGCCACCTCATCGCCGACACGACGGTCACGATCGGCAGCGACTGCTACTTCGGCCCGTACGTCTACGTCACGTCCACGAACCATTCCTACGACGATCCGCACGAGCCGATCGGCAGGCAGTGGCCCCGGATGGAGCCGGTCGAGATAGGGCCCGGCTGCTGGATCGGCACCGGAGCGGTCGTCCTGCCGGGCGCGCGGATCGGACGGAACGTGGTGGTGGCCGCGGGCGCGGTCGTCCGGGGCACGGTCCCCGACCACGCCGTGGTGGCGGGCGCCCCCGCCCGCGTCGTACGACGCTGGACCCCGGCCGACGGCTGGCAGCCCCCGCTGCGCACTCCGGCACCGGTGCCCATACCTGAGGGCGTCACCCCCGAGCAGCTGCGGGCGCTGTCGGACCTGGACGAGGAGGCGGCGGCCCGGCTGGCCGAACTGGACGAGGAGGCGGCGGCCGATCTCGCGAAGCTGGAGCCGGGTTCCTGAACGGCCCGATTCAGCCCGACGCCAGCAGTACCGTCCCCACCAGGGCGAGCCCCGCTCCGGCGGCCTGAACCGCCCGCAGCCGTTCCCGGAGGACGCCCCGCGCGGCCACGGCCGTCACCACCGGGTACAGGGAGGCCAGCACGGCGGCGACCGTCACCGGACCGTGCTGCGCGGCGATCGAGTAGGTGCCGTTCGCGGCGACGTCCGCGAGTCCGACGAAGGCCAGAGCGGGCAGGGACCGCCAGGGGAAACCGTCCGCCGGGAGCGCGGGCGATCCGCGCCGCACCGAGACGTAGAGGGCCAGTCCGCCTGCGGCGACGTTCGTGACCCGCTGGACGAACAGGGCGAGGAACAGACCGGTCAGCGTCGTCGACGCCTCGGCGATCAGCGCCATCACCGCGCCGAAGCCGAACGCCGCGAGCAGGGTCAGGGCGATGGCCTGGCGCTGGACGGGGGCGCCGCGGAACTGGGGCCCTCCCGCGAGGCACACCCCGGCGACCGCCACGAGGATGCCGAGGAACTGCAGCAGGCCGGGACGCTCGCCCAGCACCAGGCCCACCCCGACCGGCACGGCCACACCGATCGACCCGAGCGGCGAGACCACGCCCATCGGGCCGAGCGCGAGCGCCTTGTAGAAGGCGAGCATCGCCACCGGTCCGACCAGCCCGGCCGCCACGGCGAACCACAGCTGCGGCCCCGCCTCGCTCCAGCCGCCGGTCGCCACCACGACCGCGCCGAGCACCACCACCGCGATCGACTGAGAGACCACGACCACCGTGAGCGCGGGCGTGCGCCGGGTCAGCAGACCACCGCCGAAGTCGGCCAGCCCCCACAGCAGGCTGGTGGCCAGGGCGAAGAGCGCTGTCATGGGACGGATACCTCGCAGTACAGTTCAGTGAACGATCAGGTGAACCACACCATAGTGCAGTCTGTTGCACTGTGTCATACAGAATATTGGACGGAATGTGTCGGACCTCGACCTGCTGACCCAGTCCCTGGCGCGGAGCGTCAAGCACTGGCGCGCGGTACGCGGCTTCACCCTGGACGTGCTCGCCGCCCGGGCGGGTGTCAGCCGGGGCATGCTCATCCAGATCGAGCAGGCCCGCACCAACCCCAGCCTCGGCACCGTCGTGAAGATCGGCGACGCGCTCGGCGTCAGCATCACCACCCTGCTCGACTACGAGCAGGGCCCGAACGTCCGCATCGTCCCGGCCGAGCAGGCCGTACGGCTGTGGCACACCGACGCCGGCAGCTACAACCGGCTCCTCGCGGGCACCGAGGCGCCCGGCCCGCTGGAGATGTGGGACTGGCGGCTCATGCCCGGCGAGAGCAGCCCGTCGGACCCGCACCCCGTCGGCACGACCGAGCTGCTCCACGTCACGGCGGGCGAACTGACCCTCACGGTCGACGGCGTCGAGCACCGCGTGCCCGCGGGCGCCAGCGTCCACTTCGAGGCGAACGTCCCGCACACCTACGGCAACACCGGCGACGCGCCCATGGAGATGGTCATGGCCGTCTCGGTGCCGCCCGTGACCTGAGACGCCCGGTCCCGCACCGGCCCGCTGTTGTTAGCGTGCGGCCATGCGCGCACCCATCGGACACTTCGACGACGCCCGCCCGGCCCCCGCCTGCCTCGACGAACTCACCGCCCCGGTCGCCGACGCCGTACGCCGCTGGCGGGGCAGCGTCCCGGCCGAGCGGATCGTCTACGTCGACACGGACCCGGAGTGGGCCGACACCGCCACCTTCGTGGAGCACTACGGGCAGGATCTGCTGGAGCGGTCGGCGAACTGCGTGGTGGTCTCCGGCAAGCGGGGCGGCGAGTCCACGCTCGCCGCATGCGTCGTGCTGTCCACCACCCGGGTCGACGTGAACGGTGCCGTACGGCGCAGGCTCGGCGCCCGCAAGGCCTCCTTCGCCTCCATGGACACGGCGACCGGCGAGACCGGCATGGAGTACGGCGGCATCACCCCGATCGGGCTTCCCGAGGGCTGGCCGTTGCTCGTGGACGCGGCCGTCGTCGACCTGCCGTACGTGCTGGTCGGCAGCGGCCGGCGGCGCGGCAAGCTGCTGGTCCCGGGCAAGGCGTTCGCGGAACTGCCCGGGGCCGTGGTGCTGGAGGGGCTCGGGGCCTGACGACCTACGCCGCCACGTGGTGGGCCAGTGGCAGATGCGGGTCGCTCTCACCCGGGACCGGCTCCGGGTCCGCGTGCACCAGGGCCGCTGTCAGACGCGGTACCGCGTGCAGCAGCGCGTGCTCGGCGTCCACGGCGATGCGGTGGGCCTCGCGCACCGGCATGTCGCCGTCCACCACGACCGCCACCTCGGCGCGCAGCCGGTGGCCGATCCAGCGCAGCCGCAGTTCACCCACCCCGCGCACCCCGGGCACCTCGGTCAGCGCCCGCTCGGCCCGGTCCACCAGGGCCGGATCGACGGCGTCCATCACCCGGCGGAACACCTCCCGGGCCGCGTCCCGCAGCACCAGGGCGATGGCTGCCGTGATCGCCAGTCCGACGATCGGGTCCGCCAGTTCCCACCCCAGGGCCGAGCCGCCGGCGCCCAGGAGCACCGCCAGTGAGGTGAAACCGTCGGTGCGGGCGTGCAGACCGTCGGCGACCAGCGCGGCCGAGCCGATCGAGCGGCCGACGCGGATGCGGTAGCGGGCCACCCACTCGTTGCCGGCGAAGCCGACGAGCGCGGCCACGGCGACCGCCGGGACGTGCTGCACCGGGCGCGGGTCCAGCAGGCGGTCCACGGCCGTCCAGCCCGCGAAGGCGGCGGACGCGGCGATGGTCAGCACGATCACGAGACCGGCCAGGTCCTCGGCCCGGCCGTAGCCGTAGGTGAAGCGGCGCGTGGCCGCGCGCCGGCCCAGCACGAAGGCGATACCGAGCGGGACGGCGGTCAGCGCGTCGGCGGTGTTGTGCACCGTGTCCCCGAGCAGCGCCACCGATCCCGACACGGCCACGACGACCGCCTGGGCCAGTGCCGTCACACCGAGCACGGCGAGCGAGACCCACAGCGCCCGCATCCCGCGGGCCGAGGACTCCAGGGCGGAGTCGACCTTGTCGGCCGACTCGTGGGAGTGCGGCGCGAGGAGGTGACCCACCCGGTGAAGCAGTCCGTGACGGTGGCCGTGGTCATGTCCGTGCTCGTGGTCATGCCCATGCCCATGCCCGTGGTCATGTCCGTGTCCCTGCCGGTGTCCGGGCCCGTGCCCGTCTTCGCCCCCGTCCCCGTGCTCGTGTCCGTGGTCGAGTCGTTGGGAGTGGGTGTGCTCGTGCCGTTCGCTCACGTGGTTCCCCTTCCGGTGCGCGCGGGAGTGGACGTACCCGTGCCGTGGCGCCATTATGTGCGTATGAGCGCACGCATGCACCTGTCATCTGCGCACGATGCGCATCCGCGCAGCCCCGGCGAGGAGCAGTTCGCACTCGCCGCCGAACTGCTGGCCCTGCTGGGTGACCGCACCCGGCTCGCCCTGCTGCACGCGCTGACCGGGGGAGAGGCCGACGTCACGACCCTCACGGAGGTGTGCGGGGCGGCCAGGCCGGCGGTCAGCCAGCATCTGGCGCGACTGCGCCTCGCGGGCCTGGTCGACACGCGCAAGGAGGGCCGCCGGGTGATCTACTCACTGCGCGACGGCCATCTGCGCCGCCTGGTCGACGAGGCGCTGAACGTGGCCGACCACCGGCTCAGCGACCGCCCGCCGCACGACTGAGTCAGTAGCGCGCCGCGGTCCCGAGGTACTGCTCGGCGAAGGCGGCGGCCGCGGCGGGCGAGGTGAACAGGCGGCGCATCCGGGCGAGCGCGGTGCCCGCACGGAACGGGTCACCGGCCGCCGTGCCGTGGTACACCTCGGACAGCCACTGCGAGAACTCCTGGTAGTCCCACACGCGCCGCAGGCACGCCTGCGCGTAGCCGCCGAGGCCGCTGTCGTCGCCGGTGGTCAGCCGGGCCACCAGGGCGTCCCCGAGCAGGAAGGCGTCGTGCAGGGCGAGATTCATGCCCTTCGCCGCGATGGGGGCGACCAGATGGGCCGCGTCCCCGGCGAGGTGGAGCCGGCCGTGCACCATCGGCTCGACCACGTAGTCGTGCATGTCGAGCACACGCTTCTCGATCAGCCGCCCTTCGGTCGGCGCGGGCACGCCGGCCGCCCCCAGCCGCTGCCGGAGCTCCGACCAGACGCGCTCGTGCGGCCAGTTGTCCGGGTCGTCGCCCGGCGGGCACTGGAGGTAATAGCAGGTCACCTCCGGGCTGCGGGGCATCTGGCCGGCGAACCCGCGCGCGTGGCAGCCGAACAGTACACAGTCGGAGGACGGCGGCGCCTCGGCGAGCAGGGCCAGCCAGCCGATCCCGTAGTCGTGCCGCGCGATTTGCACCCGCTCGGGAGGGAGTGCGGCCCGCGTCGCGCCGCGCGCGCCGTCGCACCCGGCGACGAAGTCGCAGTGCACGAACCGGCGTTCACCCGTCTCGGGGCAGGTGTACGACACCGACGGCCGGTCGCTGTCGATGTCGTGCAGCGCCACGTTCCGGACGCCGAAGCGGATCTCGCCGCCGCGGACGTCGGCGTACTCGTGCACCAGGTCCGTCACCAGCAACGGCTGCGGATAGACGAAGTGGTGGCTGCCCGTCAGTTCTCCGTAGGGGAACCGGTAGCGCTGCCCGTCGAAGCGGAACTCGCACGCGGTGTGCAGTTCCGCGCGGTCCAGGAGGTTCCGGGCGAGGCCCCGCTTCTCCAGGCCCCGTACCGCCCATTCCTCGATGATCCCGGCGCGTGGCCGCTGTTCGATGAACTCGCGAGTCTCCGCCTCCAGCACCAGGCAGTCCACGGACGCGGCCCGCAGAATGTTGCCGACGGTCAGACCGGCCGGACCGGCGCCCACGACGACGACTGGGAAGCGTTGCGGGGCGCCGGAGTCGAGAGGTGGGGAGGCGTGGGGCATGCGCCAATCATGGAGGCCGGTCTCAGTGGACCGGGACCTCCGTGACAGCCACCTCCTCGATGCGCCGCTCGATCTCCCCGGACAGGGACGCCGAATCCCGGGCACCAGCGCGCGGAGCCTTGACCGGCTGCGGGTGTTTCCCGGGAAACGCTTCAGGATTCCTGTACGCGGTGATGAGGCAGCCGTGGGATCTCGATGGCCGGGCAACGGTCCATCACCATCTCCAGGCCCGCCGCACGGGTCCGGTCGTACGCCGCCTCGTCGATCACGCCGAGCTGGAACCAGACGCCCTTCGCACCCTTGGCGACCGCCTCGTCCGCGACCGCTCCGGCGAGGTCGCTGTTCACGAACACGTCGACGACATCCACGTCGAAGGGGATGTCCGCCAGGCTCGCGTAACCCTTCTCCCCGTGCACCGTCTCCGCCTTCGGATGCACCGGCACGACGCGCTTGCCGAAGCGCTGGAGGACGGCGGCGACGCCGTACGCCGCTCGCTGCCGGTTCGACGACAGGCCCACCACGGCCCAGGTGTCGCCGAGCTCGGTGAGGATCCTGCGGACCGTTGCCTCGTCGCCGTACACCGGCGGCCTCCTCAAAAGTCGTGGACGAACTGCTCTCCCCGTCAACGGCGGCGAGCGCGCGGTGATTCCCCGGACGACCCCCGTGATAGCTTGCCGGGGCCAGTCGAACCCATGTACGTGGGTCAGGGAATCCGGTGCGAATCCGGAACTGACGCGCAGCGGTGAGGGGGACGGGCGGGGCCTCGGCCACTGGACCGACTCGCGGACGTCCGGGAAGGCGCCCCGACCCGGGTGAACCCGAGTCCGAAGACCTGCTGGCGGCCCCCGCGGCCGCGCGCGGCGGGGGAGCACCGTACGACCGGGCTCCGCGATCGAGCCCTCGACGACTGAGGACTGGTTTTCGTGCCCCTCGCCCGACCCGCCCGTGCCGCCGCCCTGCTCGCGGCCGGCTCCCTGCTTCTGACCGGCTGCGGCGGCGGCCCGTCCACCGACGCGAAGGCCGCCGTCACGCTCACCGACTGCGGGCACGAGGTCCGCGTCACAGCCCCGCCGCGGCACGCCGTGTCCCTGAACCAGGGCACCACCGAGATCCTGCTCTCCCTCGGTCTCGCCGACCGGCTCGCGGGCACGGCCACCTGGACCGACCCCGTGATGAAGGGACTGGCGAAGGCGAACGCGACGGTGCCGCGCATCGCCGACGACAACCCGTCCTTCGAACGCGTCCTTGACACCGAGCCCGACTTCGTCGCCGCGTCCTTCGTCTCCACCCTCGGCAAGGGCGGCGTCGCCACCCGCGAGCAGTTCGAGAAACTCGGCGTCCCCACCTACGTCTCCCCGTCCGACTGCGTCGGCAAGGACAACTCGGGCGGCGGGGACGGCGCACGCGACAAGACGCTGGGCATGGACACCGTCTACGGCGAAGTCCACGACCTCGCGACCGTCTTCGGTGTGCGGGAGCGCGGCGACGAACTCGTGGAATCCCTCCGGCAGCGGATGAAGAAGGCGACGGCTGGCGTCGACGCCTCCGACGTCACCCTCCTGTACTGGTTCGCGAACTCCGAGTCGCCCTACATGGCGGGCTGCTGCGGAGCGCCCGGCATCATCACCCGTGCCCTCGGCGCGAAGAACGTCTTCGACGACACCCACGAGGAGTGGCCTCAGGTCAACTGGGAGACGGTCGCCGACCGTGACCCCGACGTCCTCGTCATCGGCGATCTGACCCGCAAGTCCCAGACGGCCGAGTCGGCCGCGAAGAAGATCGCCTTCCTGGAGTCCAACCCGGTCACCAGGAACATGGAAGCCGTCCGGCACAAGCGGTACGTGCTGCTGAGCGGGCAGGCCATGAACCCGACCATCCGCACCGTCGAGGGTGTGGAACAGGTGGCCGCAGGGCTGCGCCGGTTCGGACTGGTGAAGTGACCGCCCAGGGGCTGCCGGCCGCCGGGACCGGGCCCCGGCGCCGGGCGGGACTCGCGCTGGGCACCGCCGGGACCGTCGCGCTCGTCGTCTCCCTCGCTGTGGCCATCACCATCGGCCCCGCCGACATCGGCGTCGCGGACGTGTGGTCCGTCGTGGCCGCCCATCTCGGCCTCGGCAGCTCGGAGCTGACGCCGATCCGGGACGGCATCGTCTGGCAGCTGCGGCTGCCGCGCACCCTGCTCGCGGCCGTGTGCGGGGCCGGACTCGCCGTGTGCGGGGCGGTGATGCAGTCGCTGTTGCGCAACCCGCTGGCCGACCCCTTCGTGCTCGGGGTGTCCTCGGGCGCCTCCACCGGAGCGGTGCTCGTCGTCGTACTCGGCGTGGGCGGCGGTGCCCTCCCGGTGTCCGCGGGGGCGTTCCTCGGCGCCCTGCTGTCGTTCGCGCTGGTGCTGCTGCTCAGCCACACCCTCGGCGGCACCACCGACCGGGTCGTCCTCGCGGGCGTCGCCGCCATGCAGCTCTTCTCCGCGCTCACCTCCTTCATCGTGCTGACCTCCGCCGATGCCGAGACCACCCGTGGCGTGCTGTTCTGGCTGCTCGGCTCGCTCGGCGGCGCCGGCTGGACCGACGTCCGGGTGTGCCTGGCCGTGCTGGCGGTGGCGCTGGTGGTGTGTCTGTCGTACGCCCGCACTCTCGACGCCTTCGCCTTCGGGCAGGACGCCGCCGCCGCGCTCGGCGTGTCCGTCGCCCGCACCCGCCTGGTGCTGCTGTGCGTCACCGCCCTGCTCACGGCCGCGCTGGTCAGCTCGGCCGGGGCGATCGGCTTCGTCGGACTGGTCCTGCCGCACGCGGCCCGGGCCCTGACCGGTCCCGGACACGCGCGGCTGCTGCCGGTCACCGCCCTCGCGGGAGCGGTCTTCCTGGTGTGGGTGGACACCCTGGCCCGTACCGTCCTCGATCCGCAGGAGGTTCCGGTGGGTGTCGTGACGTCGCTGATCGGGGTGCCGGCGTTCGTGGCGGTGCTGTACCGGACGAGGAGGGCGCGATGAGCGGCGCGGAGACATCGGTGGATGCGGAGGGCGCGGCGAGGGGCGCGGAGGGCGCGGCGAGGGGCGCGGAGGGCGCGGCGAGTGGCGCGGCGGCCACGGCGGTGGGGCTGCGGGCCGACCGGGTCAGCCGCCGCGCCGACGGGCGTCTCCTTCTGGACGGTGTCGACCTCGCACCGGAGACCGGATCCACGGTCGGCGTGCTCGGACCCAACGGATCCGGAAAGTCCACGCTGCTGCGGCTGCTGGCCGGGCTGCTCACACCGACCTCCGGAGTCATCACCCTGGACGGCACCCCGCTGGCCGACCTGCCCCGCCGCACGGTCGCGCGCCGCCTCGCAGTCGTCGAGCAACAGTCGGACACGCAGGTCGAGTTGACGGTGGAGGACGTCGTTCGGCTGGGCCGTGTCCCGCACCGCCGCGCCTGGACGCCCGCCTCGGCCGACGATGAACGGGCGGTGCGCGCGGCCCTGGAGCGCACGGGCCTCGCCGACCGGGCCGGCCGGCTCTGGCACACCCTCTCGGGCGGCGAACGCCAGCGGGTGCAGATCGCCCGCGCACTCGCGCAGGAACCCCGTGAACTCCTCCTCGACGAACCCACCAACCACCTCGACATCCACCACCAGCTCGACCTGCTCGCCCTGGTCACGGCCCTGCCGGTGACGACCGTCGTCGCCCTGCACGACCTCAACCTCGCGGCGATGTACTGCGATCGCGTCCTGGTGCTGAACGCGGGGCGGGTCGTGGCGGGAGGCACTCCGGACGAGGTCCTCACCGCGGAGCTCATCGCCGAGGTGTACGGGGTGCGGGCCGCCGTCAGCCGGGAAGGGCCCGACGGGCGGCCCCATGTGCGGTACCTCGGCACGTCGGCCTGAGGGAGTGGAGACCGACGGCGGGTACGTCGGCACGTCGGCCTGAGGGAGTGGAGACCGACGGCGGGTACCTCGGCACGTGGGTCTGATGGAGAGGACACCCACTGCACCCCGGCTGGTCCCCGATCGCGCCACGGCGGCCGGAAAAGGCCGGGCCTGCCCGCGCGGGCCCGTCCGCCCGCCTACGCTCGCCTCGTGCTGCGCATCATCGACGCCCGAACCCGTGAGCCGGTCGACGCCGCCCCGGCCCGCCGGGGCCTGACCCGCGTCCAGGTGCACGCGTCGGACTCCGACACGACGAACCTGCGGGTGCTGCTCGTCGGAGACCTGCTCGTGCGGACCCTGGAACTCGGCGGTACGCCGGTGTGGGCCCTGCTGACCGGCGGCAACCGGCAGGCGGAGCTGCGCGCGGGCGCCACGACCCTCGGCATCCGCCCCTTCGAGGACAGCCCGGACGTCGGTGCCGGCCTGGGCGAGTCCCAGGTGGTCCACGTCGCCGCCGAGGGCGGGGTGGCACCCGACGGGGTGCGGATCGCCGTCGCGCCCGTCGAACCCGGCCCGCCGGACCCCTCCGACCCCGCCGTCCTGCGCCTGGCCCTGCTCACCCGGCACCACAGCGCGCCCCTCCGGCTGGACACGGCCGGACTCGACGACGCCCGCGCCACCCTCGCCCGCTGGCGCACCGCGGTGGCCCGCTGGGCGCGCCGGCCCTCGCGGCCGGTTCCCGACGCCGTACGGGAGCGGCTGCGCGAGGCCTGGGAGGACGACCTGGACGTGCCCCGGGTACTGGACGTCCTGCGCCAGGTCGAGACCGAAGCGGGCCTCGCGGACGGCGCCCGCTTCGAGACCTACGCCTACGCCGACCGCCTCCTGGCCCTCGACCTCACCCGCGACCTGGGATCCCCGTCATGATCGAACGCGCCGGAGCCGGCCCGCTGCGCCGCCTGGTCCTGCTGCGGCACGCCAAGTCCGCCTGGCCCCTGGACGTCGCCGACCACGAGCGCCCCCTCGCCCCACGCGGCCGGAGGGACGCCCCCGCGGCGGGGCGGGCCCTGGCCGACGCCGACCTCCTGCCGGACCTCGCCCTGTGCTCCACCGCGGTCCGCGCCCGCCTGACCTGGGACCTGGCCGCGGCGCAGTGGGGCACGCCCCCTCCGGTCCGGCACGACCGGCGGCTGTACGCCGCCGGGCCGTCGGGTCTGCTGGCCGTCGTGCACGAGGCACCGGCCGAAGTGGAGACGCTGCTGCTGATCGGGCACAACCCCGGCCTGGAGGAACTCGTCCTGGCCCTCGCCCGGGACGGCCTCGACGACACCCTGGAGCAGGTCCGCACGAAATTCCCCACCTCCGCGATCGCCGTGCTGTCCTGGCGCGGCACGAACTGGCGGACCCTCGCCCCCGGCACCGCACTGCTCACGTCCGTGACGGTGCCCCGGGGTCCGAAGCACTAGCCCGGGTCCTGGGGCCGGGCTTCTGCATGCGGCCTTTCTGGTGATGTGTGCCCGGCTCGCGCAGCGACCGTGCCCGCGGCGGGAATGGCGTCTGCGTCGAACGGCCTTGCCGATCCAGGAGGAGAGCAGCCATGCACGCAGTGATCCGGCGGTACGAAGGGGTGACCGACCCGGCTGAGGCGGGACGCAGGGTGAACGAGGAGTTCCTGCCGATCCTCCGCCAGGTGCCGGGGTTCGTGGCCTACTACTGGGTCGACGCCGGTGGCGGGGTGATGGTGTCGACCGGTGTCTTCCAGGACAGCTCCGGTGCCGAGGAGTCGACCCGGAGGGCCGGGGACTTCGTCCGGGACCGGCTCGCCGAACTGCTGCCCAACCCGCCCCAGGTCACGGCCGGTGAGGTCGTGGCCCACTCGTAGCACAGGCCGCCGCAGCCCCGGCCGAGCGCCCCGTCGGGACGCCTCCGGCCACGGGACTAGGCTGGCCGGATGCAGGACGAATACCGCACGGTGGCCGCCGCCGGCGTGCACGAGACCGAGGTCAGCCGCTCCCGTTTCCTGTGCGCCCTGGCCCCGGCGGCCACCGAGCGGGAGGCTCAGGACTTCATCGCCGCGGTCCGCAAGGAGCACGCCGACGCCTCGCACAACTGCTGGGCCTATGTCATCGGCGCCGACGCCTCCGTGCAGAAGGCGAGCGACGACGGCGAACCCGGCGGCACCGCCGGTGTCCCCATGCTGCAGATGCTGCTGCGCCGCGACATGCGGTACGTCGTCGCCGTCGTCACCCGCTACTTCGGCGGGGTCAAGCTCGGCGCCGGCGGGCTCATCCGGGCGTACGGCGGAGCGGTCGGCGAAGCCCTGGACGCCCTCGGCACCCGCACCCGGCGCAGGTTCCGGCTGGCCACGGTCACCGTCGACCACCAGCGGGCCGGCAAGCTGGAGAACGACCTGCGCACCACCGGGCGCGAAGTCAGGGACGTGCACTACGGCGAGGCGGTGACGATCGAGATCGCCCTCCCGGACGCCGACATCGACGCCTTCCGCTCCTGGCTCGCCGACGCGACCGCCGGGACGGCCGGTCTCGAAACGGGCGGGGAGGCGTACGGGGACGCGTGAGGACGGCCCCCCGGCCTCCGGTTGCCCAGTCCCCGATCACCCCGCCAGCGCCGACAGCGTGCCCGCGACCTCATCGAGGCGGAACTTGTAGCGCTCCAGGGTGCCCGCACACTCCCGCCCTCGATCGCGCTGTGCCCGCACACTCCCGTCCCCGGGTGCCCGCTCTCGGGGCTCGGCGCGCTAGCGCGCTCCCGGGCCTGTGATGCGGACCGCTCCGGCGGTATCGCCCCGGAATGACCTGTCTCACAGCCCAGTTGCGGACATACCCCCTGAATTGCCGTCGGACAGGGGTGACAGTCCGGGGTTCGTGGTGGACCAGGTGCCCGCACGGGTTAGCGTGGTGGGGCCGACGACGGGCCGGACCGGTTCGTGTCGCCGACGAACGGACAGCAGGGGGAGACATGCAGGTCGGAGCGGCGTCTTGAGGCTGCTGCACACCTCCGACTGGCATCTCGGCCGGGCCTTCCACCGGGTGAACATGCTCGGCGCCCAGGCCGAGTTCATCGGCCACCTCGTCACGACCGTGCGCGAGCGTGCGGTGGACGCCGTGGTCGTGTCGGGGGACGTGTACGACCGGGCGGTGCCACCGCTCGCCGCGGTCGAGCTGTTCGACGACGCTCTGCACCGCCTCGCCGGCCTCGGCGTGCCGACGGTGATGATCTCCGGGAACCACGACTCGGCCCGCCGGCTGGGCGTCGGAGCCGGGCTCATCGGGCGGGCCGGCATCCACCTCCGGACGGAACCCGCGGCGGCCGGTACTCCGGTCATGCTCGCCGACGCCCACGGCGACGTCGCCTTCTACGGCCTGCCCTATCTCGAACCGGCCCTGGTCAAGAGCGAGTTCGGGGTGGAGAAGGCCGGGCACGAGACCGTGCTCGCCGCAGCGATGGACCGGGTCCGCGCCGACCTCGCCACGCGCCCACCCGGCACCCGCTCCGTCGTCCTCGCGCACGCCTTCGTCACCGGCGGAGAACCCAGCGACAGCGAGCGGGACATCACCGTCGGCGGCGTCGCCGCGGTGCCGGCCGGGGTGTTCGACGGCGTCGACTACGTGGCGCTCGGGCATCTGCACGGCTGCCAGACACTCACCGGTCGCGTCCGCTACTCCGGCTCCCCGCTGCCCTACTCCTTCTCGGAAGCCGCCCATCGCAAGAGCATGTGGCTGGTCGACCTGGCCGCGGACGGCTCCGTCGACGCCGAGCGCGTCGACTGCCCGGTGCCCCGCGCCCTGGTCCGGCTCCGCGGCACGCTGGAGGACCTGCTCGCCGACCCCGCCCTGGCACGGCACGAGGAGGCGTGGGTCGAGGCGACCCTCACCGACCCCGTGCGCCCGGCCGATCCGATGGCCCGGCTCGCCGAACGCTTCCCGCACACGCTCAGCCTCGTCTTCGACCCCGAGCGCGACGAGGACGAGTCCGAGGTGTCGTACGCCCGGCGTCTCGCCGGCCGAAGCGACCAGCAGATCGCCGAGGACTTCGTCGCCCATGTGCGCGGCACCGGGCCCGACCCGCACGAACAGGGCGTGCTGCGGGACGCGTTCGACGCGGTACGGGCCGACGAGACCGTACGGGAGGTGGCCCGGTGAGGCTCCACCGGCTCGCGGTCACCGCGTTCGGCCCCTTCGGAGGCACACAGACCGTCGACTTCGACGAGCTGTCGACCGCCGGGCTGTTCCTGCTGCACGGACCCACCGGCGCGGGCAAGACCTCCGTCCTGGACGCCGTCTGCTACGCCCTCTACGGCTCGGTGCCGGGCGCCCGGCAGGGCGGCGGCCAGGGCACGGCGCTGCGCAGCGACCACGCCGCACCCATGACCCGCACCGAGGTCACCCTCGACCTCACCGTCGCAGGGCGCCGTCTGGAAGTCACCCGCCAGCCGCCCTGGGAACGCCCCAAGAAGCGCGGCACCGGCACCACCCTGGACAAGGCCCAGACCTGGCTGCGCGAGTACGACGCGACGGCCGGGATCTGGAAGGACCTGAGCCGCTCCCACCAGGAGATCGGCGAGGAGATCACCCAGCTGCTCGGCATGAGCCGGGAACAGTTCTGCCAGGTCGTGCTGCTGCCGCAGGGCGACTTCGCCCGGTTCCTGCGCGCCGACGCCGAGGCCCGCGGCAAACTGCTGGGCCGCCTGTTCGACACCCGCCGTTTCGCCGACGTGGAAAAGCGCCTCGCCGAGCGGCGCCGCACCACCGAGGCCCGGGTACGCGACGGGGACGCTGAGCTGCTGGCCGACGCCCACCGCATGCAGCAGGCCGCGGACGACGCCATGACACTGCCCGAACTCGCCCCGGGCGAACCGGGGCTCGCCGAGGCCGTGCTGAGCGCCGCCGCCGTGGCCCGCACCACCGCCCGCGAACAGCTCACCGTGGCCGCGTGCAGGCTCACCTCCGCCGAGGCGGCGCAGGCCGCCGCCGGCCGTGTACTGGACGAGGTCCGCGAACTGGCCCGGCTCCAGCGGCGCCACGCGGACGCCCGGGAACGGGCGGCGGGCCTGGAACAGGGAGCCGAGGCCTACCGGGAGGCCCAGGCGCTCATGGAGCGGGCCCGCAAGGCCGAAACCGTCGCGCCCGCCCTCGAGCTGCGGGAAGCCGCCGAAGCCGAACACCGCCGGGCGGCCGCCGCCGAGGCACGGGCGCGTGCCCTGCTGCCGGACGCCCTCGCCGACGCGGGCGCGGCCGGGCTCGCCGCCGCCGCCCGCAGGGCCGCCGAGGAACTGGGCGGGCTGGACTCGGCCCGCCGCGCCGAGCGGCGGCTCGCCGAACTCCTCGACGAGCGCGCCGATCTCGACCGACAGGACCGCGCGGACACCGACCTGCTGCAGGACGCGCAGGGCTGGCTCGACGGCTGGGAGGAGCGGCGCACCGCCCTCCAGGCCGGTGTCGACTCCGCTCAGCAGGCCGCCGCCCTCGCCGAGCAGCTCGCCGCGCGGCGCGAGCCCGCGCAGCAGCGGCTCCGGGCGGCCCGCATGCGCGACCAGCTCGCCCAGGACGCGGACCGGGCTGTCGACCGGGTCCGCTCCGCGCGGGACGAGACGCTGCGGGCCAAGCAGCACTGGCTCGAACTCAAGGAGCAGCGCCTGAACGGCATCGCCGCCGAACTGGCCGCTCATCTCGCCGACGGCGAACCCTGCGCCGTCTGCGGAGCCACCGAACACCCCGCCCCCGCCCGCAAGGTCGCCGGTCACGTCGACCGCGAGGCCGAGGAGCGGGCCCTCACCGCCTACCAGCGGGCCGACGAACAGCGCGCCGACGCCGAGCGGAAGCTCGGGGACGCACGGGAGGCACTGGCCGCCGCCACCGCGGAGGCCGGTGGCACCCCCACCGACCGACTCGCCGAGGAAGCCGAGGAGCTGGAGGAGCGGTACGCGCGGGCCCGCGACGCCGCCGCCGAACTCCACGCCGCCCGGGAGCGGCTGCGCCATGCCGGGCAGGAGCACGAACGACGCGTCACCGCCCGGCAGGAGACGGCCGTGCGGAGCGCCTCCCGGGTCGGTCACCGGGAGCGACTGGACCGCGAACGCGCCTCCCTGGAGGAGGAACTGGACCGGGCGCGAGGCTCACTGGACAGCGTCGCCGCCCGGGCCGCACAGCTGGAGCGGCGCACCGCGCTGCTGACGGACGCCGCCGACACCGCCCGCGCCGCCGAGGACACCGCCCAGCGGCTGAAGGACGCCGACGCCCGCCTCGCCGACGCCGCCTTCCGGGCCGGCTTCGAGACCCCGCAGGCCGCGGCAGCCGCCCTCGTCGACCGTGCCGCGCACCGCGAGCTGCAGCGCCGCCTGGACGCCTGGCAGCACGAGGAGGCCGCCGTGCGGGCCGTGCTCGCGGAGGCCGACACCGCCGCGGCGGCCCGCGCACCGCAGGCCGACCCGGACGCGGCGCAGCAGGCCGCCGACGAGGCGGCCCGGCGGCTGCGCGACGCCGCCTCCGCCCATGACGCCGCGCAGCGCCGTTGCGCCGACCTGGACCGGCTCTCCGCCCGGGCGGCCGCCTCCGTACGCCGGCTGGCGCCGCTGCGGGAGGAGTACGACCGCGTCGCCCGGATGGCCGGCCTCACCGCCGGGACCTCGGCGGACAACGAACGCCGGATGCGCCTGGAGTCGTACGTCCTGGCGGCCCGGCTGGAGCAGGTCGCCGCCGCCGCGACCGTACGGCTGCGCCGGATGTCGTCCGGCCGCTACACCCTCGTCCACTCCGACGACCGCACCGGGCGCGGCCGCAGCGGGCTCGGACTGCACGTCGTGGACGCCTGGACCGGCCGTGAACGCGACACGGCGACACTGTCGGGCGGCGAGACGTTCTTCGCCTCGCTCGCCCTGGCGCTCGGCCTCGCGGACGTCGTCACGGACGAGGCGGGCGGGGTACGGCTGGACACCCTCTTCATCGACGAGGGCTTCGGCAGCCTCGACGACCAGACCCTGGACGAGGTCCTCGACGTCCTCGACTCGCTGCGTGAACGCGACCGCAGCGTCGGCATCGTCAGCCACGTCGCCGATCTGCGGCGCCGGGTCCACGCCCAGCTCGAAGTGGTCAAGGGCCGTTCCGGGTCCACACTGCGCCAGCGCGGCGCCGGCTGAGGTCAGCGGCCCAGGGGGCGCCGGGGGAGGGGCGAGGAGTACACCACGCTCGTGGTCACCGAACCGAGCGCCCCGATCTTGCCCGACACCTCCTCCAGGTGCCGCATCGAGCGGGCCGTGACCTTGATGACGAAACAGTCGTCGCCGGTGACGTGGTGCGCCTCCAGGATCTCGGGCGTCACCGCGACGAGGTCGTGGAACGGCTTGTAGTTGCCGTTCGGGTAGCGCAGGCGCACGAACGCCAGGATCGGCAGGCCCAGCCGCTCCGGGTCGACCACCGCCGCGTAGCCTTGGATGACCCCGGCCTCCTCCAGGCGGCGCACCCGCTCGGTGACCGCGCTCGCGGACATGGACACGGCGCGGGCCAGCTCGGCGAAACTGGCCCGGCCCTCCCGCTGGAGGACCTCGAGGATGCGCCAGTCGGTGGCGTCCGGGGAATACGCGGTCATTCCCGAGGCATAGCAGGGGAATCCCCGGCGGATCAAGCGGACTGCCGGGGATCGTCACTTCAGGGACGGACCGGGCGGCCGTAGTTTTCCCGGTATGACCACCACCGTGAACCCCGTGCTGCGCGTCGCCCCCGCGGCTCCTGCCGCGGCCGCCGCCCACTTCCGTGCCGCTCTCGCCTTCCACACCGACGTGTCCGACGTCGCCGCCGCCCTCGACGCAGGTGGTGCCCCCGGCTTCGTCCTCGTCGACGCACGCTCCGCCGAGGCCTGGGACCAGGGCCACGTCCCCGGCGCGCTCCACCTGCCGGCCGCGCTCGTTCCCGAGCAGGCCGTACAGCTCCTCGACCGGACGGTGCCGGTCGTGACGTACTGCTGGGGCCCCGGCTGCAACGGCGCCGCCCGCGCGGCCCTCGCCCTCGCCGAACTGGGCTACCAGGTCAAGGAGATGCTCGGCGGCTTCGAGTACTGGGTACGCGAGGGCCTGGAGTTCGAGACCTGGCAGGGGCGCGGGCGCCGGGCGCCGGATCCCCTGACGGCCCCTGTGGGCAGCGAGGACTGCGGCTGCTGAACCCCTCCTCCTGTGAAGCGAGTTGACCCTGTAGGTTCTTGCGCCATGGTGCGATACGCGGAGCCGGGCGCGGTGCAGTGGGTGGAGTCGGGTGGCGGGCCGCTGATAGCGGTGCCGGAGACCGTCCTGCCGTTCTGGGCGGGCGCCGACGGCGAGGAGACGGCCTCGGACTACGACCGGGCCTGCGAGGTGGACGGCCACCTCGGCCTGCTCCCGGTCGGCGACTCCACCGCGCTGGTCCTGGGAGACGAACCCGCCGCGACCGCCTACCTGCCCGGCCACGGCCTGTTCGTGCGGTGGCGGGCCGGCGACTCCGAGGAGGAACTGCTGGCGAGCGTCGAGTCGGCCGTCGACGCCGCGCACTGGGAGCCGGAGGTGTACTGGGACGTCCCGGGCGCGGTCCTGCTCTTCGACGCCGCGTGGCCCGGCACCGACCCCTCGGGGTCCGACCAGGTACGAGTCCTGCTGGAGCCGGGCAGGTACGCGGTCCGCGCGGCAACGGCTCAGCCGGGCCCGGAGACCTGGCTCGGCCTGGTCCGGCTCCGGTTGCTGACCCCGAGGTAGTGCGGCACCCACGGCCGGCCGGGGAAAAACCGCGTGCGCGGACGGGCCGTCTCCGATCACGATGACCCCGTGCCCCGCCTACCCCACCCCGCCCCCGAGGAACTGCGCCGCGACCCGATGCCGCTGCGCGGCCGCACCGCGCTCGTCACCGGCGCCAGCCGCCGCGGCGGCATCGGGCACGCCGTGGCCCGCCGCCTTGCCGCGTACGGCGCGAGCGTTTATCTGCACCACCACGTCCCGCACGACGCCGAACAGCCCTGGGGCGCGGACCGCCCCGAGGACGTCCTCGCCTCCGTCCGCGACGCGGCCGGCGACCCCGGGGCCCGGATCGTCGCGGGCCCCGGCGACCTGGCCGACCCGGCCGTACCCGCGGAACTCGTCGGCAGGGCCGCCGACGCGCTCGGCGGCCGGCTCGACATCCTCGTCGCCAACCACGCGCAGAGTGGGTTCGACGGCCCGCTGGACGAGATCGACGCGGCGATGCTCGACCGGCACTGGTCGGTCGACACCCGCGCGGTCCTGCTGCTCGTCCAGGCACACGCCCGGTCGAGACCGCCCGGCCCCGGAGGCCGCGTGATGATGATGACCTCGGGGCAGGACATCGCGGACGGCATGCCGGGCGAGATCGCCTACGCCCTCCAGAAGGGCGCCCTCGCCTCGATCACCCGCTCCCTGTCGACGACGCTCGCCGAGCGGGGCATCACGGTCAACACCGTCAACCCGGGCCCCGTGGACACGGATTACCTGACCGGCGAGGTCTACGACGCCGTAGCCGCCCGGTTCCCCACGGGCCGGTGGGGCATGCCCGACGACCCGGCCCGCCTCATCGCCTGGCTCGCGACCGACGAGGCGGGCTGGATCACCGGCGAGGTCATCAACTCCGAGGGCGGATTCCGCCGCTGATCACAGGGCCGACAACTCGTCCACCAGGTCGTCCAGACCGAGCGAGCCCTGCGACAGCGCCGCCATGTGCCAGGCCTTCGGGTCGAAGGCGTCGCCGTGGCGGGCACGGGCGTTCTCGCGGCCCAGCAGCCACGCCCGCTCGCCGAGCTTGTAGCCGATGGCCTGGCCCGGCATGGACAGGTAGCGGGTCAGCTCGCTCTCCACGAAGTCGGCCGGCCGGCTGCTGTGCGAGCCGAAGAACTCCTGCGCCAGCTCGGCCGTCCAGCGCTCGCCGGGGTGGAAGGGCGAGTCGTCCGGGATCGTCAGCTCCAGGTGCATGCCGATGTCGATGATCACGCGCACGGCCCGCATCATCTGGGCGTCCAGGTACCCGAGCCGGCGCTCCGGGTCGGTCAGGAAGCCCAGTTCGTCCATCAGGCGCTCCGCGTACAGCGCCCAGCCCTCGGCGTTGGCGCTCACCATGCCGACGCTCGCCTGGTAGCGGGAGAGGTTCTGCGCCACGTGCTTCCACTGGGCCAGCTGGAGGTGGTGGCCGGGCACGCCCTCGTGGTACCAGGTCGACACCAGGTCGTAGACCGGGAAGCGCGTCTCGCCCATGGTGGGCAGCCAGGTGCAGCCCGGGCGCGAGAAGTCGTCCGAGGGGGGTGTGTAGTAGGGGGCCGCGGCACTGCCCGGAGGGGCGATGCGCGACTCCACCCTGCGCACCCGCTCGGCCAGGTCGAAGTGGGTGCCGTCGAGCGCGTCCATCGCCTCGTCCATGAGGCTCTGCAGCCAGTCGCGGACCTCGTCGACGCCCTCGATGTGTGTGCCCTGCGCATCGAGGTGGGCTAGCGCCTCCCACGGCGTGCCGGCGCCCGGCAGGATCTTCTCGGCCTCGGTCTTCATCTCGCCGAGGAGGCGGTGGTACTCGGACCAGCCGTAGGCGTACGCCTCGTCCAGGTCGAGGTCCGTGCCGTTGAAGTAGCGCACCCAGCGCGCGTACCGCTCCCGGCCCACCACGTCCGGCGCGCCCTCGATTGTCGGCGCGTACACGTCCCGCATCCAGTCGCGCAGCCGGACCACGGCCTCGGTGGCCGAACGGGCGGCGGTGTCCAGCTCGGACCGCAGGGACTCGGGGCCGGCGGCCGCGTACTGCTCGAACCAGCCGTGGCCCTCGCCGTCCGCGTCGGCCCACTCGCCCAGCTGCTGCACGAAGGTGGCCGTGGCACGGGGCCCGCCGTACAACTTGCGCTCCAGGCCGAGCGCCAGGGACTCCCGGTAGCCCTCCAGCGCCGCCGGAACCGGGCGCAGCCGCTCGGCGATCGCCGTCCAGTCCTGCTCCGTCTGCGCCGGCGTCACGGTGAACACCTGCCGCACCGCGTGCGCGATGGAACTCAGGTTGCTGACGGACCGCAGGCCCTCATCGGCCTCGTGCACCGCGAGTTCGGCACCGAGCCGCTCGCGCAGCAGTCGCGCGCACCGGCGCTCGATGTCGCTGTCCGCGCCGGGCAGCCGCTCGGCCTCGTCCAGCCGGGCCAGCGTCCGGCGCGCCAGCTCGGCGAGCGCCTCCTGGCCCGCGGGCGAGGTGTCGGGCAGCCTGCTCGAACTCTCCGTGTCACCGAGGTACGTACCGGTGATCGGGTCGAGGGCGACGAGCTCGTCGACGTACGCGTCGGCGACCTCACGGGGCAGCGGGCTCTTGATCTCAGACATGCGGCCATCCTCGTACGGCGGACCCCGCGCGTCACGCGGATTGAGCCGAGGGCGAAGGCGGCAGCAGCGGGCCGCACTCCCACTGCTGGAAGATCAGCCGCGTCTCCACCCGGGCCACCTCCCGCTGCGACGTGAACTCGTCCAGCACCAGCCGCTGCAGATCGGCCATGTCGGCGACCGCGACATGCACCAGATAGTCGTCGGGACCGGTCAGGTGGAACACCGTCCGCGACTCCGGCAGGGCCCGGATCCGCTCCACGAACGGCCCCACCAGCTCCCGCCGATGCGGCCTGACCTGCACCGACAGCAGGGCTTCCAGCCCCCGTCCCAGCTTCGCGGGGTCCAGCTCCAGCCGGTGCCCGAGGATCACGCCCGAGCGGCGCAGCCGCGTCACCCGGTCCAGACAGGTGGAGGGTGCCACCCCGACCTGGGTGGCGAGATCCCGGTAGGTCGCCCGGGCGTCGTTCTGCAACAGCCGCAACAGATGGAGATCCACCGGATCCAGTACGACAGATTCAGCCATTGGCCGAACGTAACACGGTATGTGCGCCCGGCGGCCCGGTCGATGTTCACCCTTGCCCACCATGGACATGGACACAACGAGCACGCGCGCCCACGACGACATGCGCACCGCACCGCGAGCCCTCGCCACCGAGGCCGTGCACGCCGGGCGGGACGACCTGGCCCGGCAGGGTCTGCATGCCCCGCCGATCGACCTGTCCACCACCTACCCGTCGTACGACAGCCGCGGCGAGGCGGCCCGGATCGACGCGTTCGCCACCACCGGCGCCGAGCCGGACGGCCCGCCCGTCTACGGGCGGCTCGGCAACCCGACCGTGGCCCGTTTCGAGACGGCCCTGGCCCGTCTGGAGGGCACCGAGGCGGCGGTGGCCTTCGCCAGCGGCATGGCCGCGCTCAGCGCCGTCCTGCTCGTGCGCGGCTCCATGGGCCTGCGGCACGTCGTCGCCGTACGCCCCCTCTACGGCTGCAGTGACCACCTGCTGACCGCCGGGCTGCTGGGTTCGGAGGTGACCTGGACCGATCCGGCCGGCGTCGCCGGTGCCCTGCGCCCGGACACCGGCCTCGTCCTCGTCGAGTCCCCGGCCAACCCGACCCTCGCCGAGGTCGACCTGCGGGCCGTCGCACACGCCTGCGGTTCGGTGCCGCTGCTGGTGGACAACACCTTCGCCACCCCGGTCCTCCAGCGTCCCGCCGAGCACGGTGCCCGGCTGGTCCTGCACAGCGCCACCAAGTACCTCGGGGGCCACGGCGACGTCCTCGCCGGTGTGGTCGCCTGCGACGAGGAGTTCGCGGGCCGGCTGCGCCAGGTGCGCTTCGCCACCGGCGGTGTCCTGCACCCCCTGGCCGGCTACTTGCTGCTGCGCGGCCTGTCCACCCTCCCCGTCCGGGTCCGTGCGGCCTCCGCCACGGCGGCCGAACTGGCCGGGCGCCTCGCCGCCGATCCGCGGATCGCCCGGGTGCACTACCCGCGCATCGGCGGCGCCATGGTCGCCTTCGAGGTGCACGGCGACCCGCACGAGGTGATCGCCGCGGTCCGCCTGATCACCCCGGCGGTGAGCCTCGGCAGCGTGGACACCCTCATCCAGCACCCTGCCTCCATCAGCCACCGCATCGTCGACGAGGACGACCGCAAGGGAGCGGGCGTCAGCGACCGGTTGCTCAGGATGTCAGTGGGCCTGGAGGACGTGGAGGATCTCTGGTCGGATCTCGACGCAGCGCTGGGACAACGCCCCGAAAGGGGCGCGGGGAACTGCGCGGGCCACCGCAACGCACCCGCAGCCGTCCACTGACGCTCAGCCCTACTGCGCGGAGGCGCTCCCCAGCTCCTCCGCGCTCGTCACGACCGCCTCACCCAGCCGCGCAGTGATCACCAGCGTCCCCTCCTCGACCTGGTAGTCCAGAGGCAGCCCCAGCCCCCGCATCGCGGCGACCATGCCGGGGTTGGACGCCTGCGTCACGGCGTACACGCTGGAGCACCTCGCCTCGACGGCCATGGCCACGAGCCGCGACAGCAACTCCGCCCCGACGCCCCGCCGCTGCCAGGGGTCCTCGACGAGCAGCGCCACCTCCGTCTCGTCCCCGTCCCACAGGAGATGACCGAGCCCGACGATCCGCCCGGAGGCGGTCTGCACCGCGAGCGTGCGGCCGTAGCGCGGGCTGAGCAGGTGGTTGAGGTACCGGTCGGCGTCACCGACGGGCCCGTGATAGCGCTGCTTCAGCGTGCGCGGCGAGCACCGCTCGTGCATCGCCCTGGCCGCTTCGAGGTCGCGGGTGTCGGCCCGCCGGACGGTGATGTCGCTGCCCTCGGGGAGCGTGAACACGTCCCGCCCGTGCGGCAGCCGGGGCCCGAGCCGGGCGTCCAGTTCGACCAGGGCCCTCGCCCGGGCGAACTCGGTCGGCGTGAACGGCAGATACGGCCGCTCCACGATGATCATGCCGCCCTCCGGAGCGCGCAGCCGCATCACCGTGTCGTCGAGGGCCCCTTCCACGGCGAGGGACTCGGTTGCCCGGTCGGCACCGGCCGGAGCGGGCCGGGACCGGATCGTGCAGCGGCCCAGCAACTGCCTCAGCGCCAGGGGGAGTTCCGCCGAGTCGAGTGCGGTGCGGGCGGCGAGTCCCAGGACCCGGGTCGGCGCGTCCACCAGGTCGTGGGCGTCGGCCCGCTCGATCCAGGTGTCGGCGCCGCCGGCCGACTCGACGGCGGTGGTGAGCGCGGACGCCGGCAGATCCGCCGGGCCCCGCAGCAGGAATTCGTCCACCGTGCCCTCGGCGAGCGGGTGCGTCTGGAGGCTCACGATGTCGACGCGCTGCCCGGCCAAAGCGCCGCACAGCGCCGCCAGTGCCCCCGGTTCCTCCTGGACCGTGGCCCGCATCCGCCACAGGGTGTGCGCCCCCGGCACCGTTTCCGGCGCCGGGGACCCGGTATCACTCGTCGGCGGTTCGTGTTCCTGGCGTCGTGTCCGCCAGACGTGGAACGCCGCCGTGATCCGCTGCCACGAGGTGGCGGGGCGGCAGTTGTCGTCGGTGTGCGTCACATGGGTCACTTCTCGCGTCATGCACCCACTGTGACGGAGCGGTGTTGCGTGATCGCGAACGCATTGTGACCGGCGGGTAAAGGAGGCATTGTGCCCTCTTTGTCGACGCTTCAAACGTTGCGCTGCGTGCCTACTGGCCGACCAGGCCCGGCTGGAGCGTCTTCGTGAACAGTACGGTGCCGTCCTGCTCCCGCAGACGTACCGTCAGTTCGCCGCTGTGGCCGTCGATGTCGACCTCGCCGAAGAACTGGTAGCCGTCGGCGGGGGAGACGTTGGCCATGGCCGGGGCCTTCACGAACACGCGGTCCGGGCCGAAGGTGCCGTCGAGCGCGTTCGCGGGGAAGGCGCCGGCGTTGAGCGGGCCCGAGACGAACTCCCAGAACGGCTCGAAGTCGGTGAAAGCGGCCTTGGACGGGTGGTAGTGCTGTGCCGAGGTGTGGTGGACGTCGGCCGTGAGCCACACCGTGCCCGTGATCCGGCGGTGCTTGACGAACCGCAGCAGTTCGGCGATCTGCAGCTCGCGGCCGAGTGGCTCGCCGGGGTTGCCCTGCGCGACGGCCTCGATGTTCGGCGCGTCCGGGACGACCAGTCCGAGCGGCATGTCGGAGGCGATCACCTTCCACACCGCCCGCGACCGGGACAGCTCGCGCTTGAGCCAGTCCAGTTGCTCACGGCCGAGGATGCCCTGCGGGTCGGTGCTCTGGTCGTCGGGCGAGTTCGCGTTGCGGTAGGTGCGCATGTCCAGGACGAACACGTCCAGCAGCGGGCCGTGGTGCTGCACGCGGTGGACCCGGCCGTCGGGGCGGCGCAGTGTCGAGATCGGGAAGTACTCGGAGAACGCCCGGCGGGCACGGGCTGCGAGCACGTCCACGCGCTTCTCGGTGTAGCGGGTGTCGGTGAGGATCTCGCCCGGGTACCAGTTGTTGACGACCTCGTGGTCGTCCCACTGGACGACGGACGGGACCCGGGCGTTGAAGGCGCGCAGGTTCTCGTCCAGCAGGTTGTAGCGGAAGTTGCCGCGGAACTCCGTCAGCGTCTCGGCGACCTTCGCCTTCTCCTCGGTCGTGACGTTGCGCCAGGTCCGCCCGTCGGGCAGGGCCACGGTCCCGGTGATCGGGCCGTCGGCGTAGATGTTGTCGCCGCTGCAGAGGAAGAAGTCCGGGTCCAGGGCGCCCATCGCGTCGTAGATGCGGTAGCCGCCGCGCTCCGGGTTGATGCCCCAGCCCTGCCCCGCGAGGTCGCCGGACCAGACGAACCGCACACCGTCGCGGCGCTTGGCGGATGCCGTGCGGAACGTGCCGGTGACCGGCTCGCCGGCGCGGCGCGGGTCGTCCGGGTCGGCGAGCAGCACGCGGTAGTGGATCTGCTCGCCGGACGGCAGGCCGCGCAGCCGGGTCGTACCGGTGAAGTCGGTGCCCGGACCCAGCAGCGGGCCGTGCCATCGGTGCGGGTCGCGGAACGACTCGGTCGCCGACGTCTCCACGATCATCCGGGCCGGGCGGTCGGAGCGCACCCACACCAGCCCGGAGTCGCAGGTCACGTCACCGGCCTGCACACCCCAGCGCGCCGTCGGGCGCCCGGAACGTGCGAACGCGGGCGCCGCGCCGAGGGCGGTGGGCAGGGTCAGGGCGGCCGACGCGGCGAGGGAGCCGCGCAGGACGCCACGGCGCCCGGGCGACGGACGGTGGGACTGGGACATGGATACGCCTCCAGGGACGGGATCCGGCCAAGTGTGCAGAGCCACACCTACTGGCACGTCGCGGCGCACACACGAACCCCAAGTGAACAACTGACCGCAGGGTGAGGGAACGCGCGAACCGGTCGGCTCACCCGGTCGCGGCCCGCGCCATCAGGCGAACGCCCTCGGCGATCCGCGCGGGCGGCACATGGGCGTAGCCCAGCACCAGCCGGACCTCCCCGGCCGGCCCGGCGGCCGCGGGCCCGGCCGGCGTGTGGGTGTAGGCCGACAGCGCACGCACCGCCACCCCCGCCTCCGCCATGCGTGCGAGGAACCGCTCCTCGGGCCCGTACCGCCGCGGCAGAGTGGCGATCACGTGCAGACCGGCGGCGATCCCGGACACCTCCGCCCCCGGGAAGTGCGCGTCCAGGGCGGTGACCAGCGCGTCGCGCCGGTCACGGTAGGCGCGCTGGCAGCGGCGCAGCTGACGGTCGTAGTCGCCGCGCTCCAGGAAGCGGGCGAACAGCGCCTGGTCGAGGGCCGGATGGCCGAGATCCATCGTGCGTTTGCGTTCGACGACCTCCTCCGTCCAGGCCTCGGGCACCAGCAGCCAGCCCAGCCGCAGGCCCGGCGCGAGGGACTTGCTGACCGAGCCGGTGTAGGCCACGCGGTCCGGGTCGAGGCCCTGGAGCGCGCCGACGGGCGCGCGGTCGTAACGGAAGTCGCCGTCGTAGTCGTCCTCCAGGACGATTCCGTCCGCGGCGCGAGCCCAGTCCAGCAGTGCGGCCCGGCGCTCGGCCGAACAGGCGATGCCGGTGGGGAACTGGTGGGCCGGCGTCGTCACCACGGCCCGTACGCCGGACGCCCGCAGCGGCTCCAGGGCGACACCCTCGCCGTCCAGCGGCAGGGGTACGGCGGTGACCCCGGCCGACTCGTACAGCGCGTCGTGCTGGGGGCTGCCCGGGTCCTCCACGCCCACGGCCCGCAACCCGCGCGCGTGCAGCGCGAAACCGAGCAGGGCCGTCGCCTGGGCCACGCCCGAGACGATCACGATCCGCTCGGGGTCGGCCACCACGCCGCGCCGCCGGGCGAGCAGTTCGGCCAGTGCGGTGCGCAGCCTCGGCAGCCCGCGCGGATCGGGGTACCCCAAATCCTGATGCGGCAGTTCCGCGAGCACGGCGCGCTGCGGCGGCCCACGCCGCGCGCGGGAACAGCGCCAGGTCCGGCGTCCCGGGCACGAAGTCCGTGCGGGTGCCGGAGGCGCGCGGAGCGAGATCGTGCGCCCGCGGCCGGACGGCCCGTACGGCCGCGCCCACCCACGTTCCGGCTCCCCGGCCGCTGCGCAGGTACCCCTCGGCCGTCAGCTGCTCGTACGCCTCGGTGACCAGCCCGCGGGACACCCCCAGGTCCGCCGCGAGGTCACGGCTCGACGGCAGCCGGGTGCCCGGTGCGAGGCGGCCCGAGCGGACGGCCTCGCGCAGCGCCGCCTGGAGGGAACGGCCACGCGTGCGCGCCGGTGCCGACGCGGCGGGGAGCAGCAGTTCCCAGGCGGCGGACGCGGAGCCGTCGCGCGGGTCGCTCTGTGGTGGCCTCATGAGGGGAGACCTTAGAGGCTGCGCTCCGTACGGGTCAGCGGCTGCCGTCGAGGACGACCCTGGCCACCAGCGCCGGGTCGTCGTTCATCGGGACGTGACCGCAGCCGGGCAGCCGCACCAGCCGGGCCCCGGGGATGACGCCCTTGGCACGTACGCCCTGGCGGGGGATGAGCAGCCGGTCCCGGTTGCCCCACGCCACGGTGACCGGGGTCCCCACGATGTCGTCGGTGAACTGCACGGTCCGGCCGGAGTGCAGGGTCTCGGAGAACCCCTGGGCCCGGGCCAGCGCCAGCGTCTCGGCGACCACCGCCTCGGGTGAACGGCGGCCCGGCCGGGCGTAGATGGTGCTTGTCAGCAGGGTGCGGCCGAGGGCCGGACGGGCCAGCCGCTCCACCAGCTGCGGCGGCATCCGCCGGGCGATCTGCCGCATCGCCGTCAGCACGGCGAAGGCGTAGCGGCGCTCCGCCTCGTTCCAGAACCCGGCCGGCGACAGCGCGGTGACCGAGCGGACGAGCTGTGCCCGGGCCAGGTCGAGTGCCAGCAGGCCGCCCAGCGAGTTGCCCGCCACGTGCGGCCGTTCGATCTCCAGCGCCTCGAAGAGGGCCGTCAGGACCGTGCTCATCGTGGGCAGGTCGTGCGCCATGCCGTCCGGGAGCGCCGGCGACTCACCGCAGCCCGGCAGGTCCACGGCGATCACGTCGCGTTCGGCCGCCAGCGCCGGGATCACCGGGTCCCACACCTGCCGATGGTGTCCGATGCCGTGCAGCAGGAGCAGCGGCTCGCCGCTGCCCCGGCGCGTATAGGACAGAGTCACGCTCTGCTCGCCCCGCGCGGAGGCGACTTTGAAGGAGACGGTGGCGGACATGGGGTGCTCCTCGGCTGTACTCGCTGACGGACGCCGTAGACAGCTTGTCAGCAATTGCTACCCGCGGGTAGCCCCAGGGTGTCACCACCTTCACGGTGCCCGCCCGCTCAACGCGCCCGCCGCACCTCCAGGTTGAAATCACCGTGCCCGAACTTCCGGAACAGGCCGGCCCACAGGGGCAGCCACATCTCCACGGCGCGGGCCGCCCGGATGCCGCCGAGGTCGAGCACACGCTCCGCCGGCCAGCCGAACTCCCCGAGCAGCGCCGTCACCTGCTCCTTGGCCTCCGGGTCGTCCCCGCAGACGAAGACGTGGTGATCGCCCGGCACACGGGCGGGATCCACCATCACCCGGCAGTTGACCGTGTTCAGCGACTTCACCACGCGCGCGTGCGGGAAAGCCCGCTGGAGCTGCTCGCCCACACTGTCCGACTCGACGGGGGACAGCCGCAGTTCGCCCTCCTCGAACGCCAGCGGGTTGGACACGTCCACCACGACCTTGCCGTCGACGTTCTGCGCGCCCGCCGCCTCCAGCACAGCCAGTGCCACCCGCCCGCCGACCGCGTTCACCACGACCTCCCCGAACTCCGCCGCCTGCGCGAACGTGCCCGCGCCGGCCCGGGGGCCCGCGGCAGCCGCCCACTGCACGGCGGCCGTGTTGTCCGGGGTGCGCGAGCCGAGCCGCACCTCGTGCCCCAGCTCCACCAGCCGTCCGCCGAGCGTGCGCCCGACCTGTCCCGTGCCCAGCACCGCGTACCGCATCGCCACCTCCGCAGCCGTCGCCGCCGATCAACGGCGTCCTGTCGGCCATTCTGTCCGGGAAGGGCCGGTTCCGCCTGGACAGGTCCTCACCGGTGGGCTGGGATGGAGCCGTGACCACCGAGACCCCGACCGACGTGTTCGAAGCCCACCGCCCCGTCCTGCTGGGCGTCGCCTACCGGATGCTGGGCCGCGTGGCCGACGCGGAGGACGTCGTCCAGGACGCCTGGCTGCGCTGGTCCGGCACCGACCGCGGCGACGTGCGCGAACCCCGCGGCTACCTCGTACGGATCACCACCCGCCTCGCCATCGACCGGCTGCGCCAGATCAAGGCCCGCGGCGAGACCTACGTCGGCCCCTGGCTGCCCGAGCCCTGCGCCACCGACTTCGGCGACACCGTGCCGGACACCGCCGAACGGGCCGTTCTCGCCGACTCCGTCTCCCTGGCCGTACTCGTCGTACTGGAGTCGCTGTCACCCCTGGAGCGGGCCGTGTTCGTGCTGCGCGAGGCCTTCGGCTTCCCCTACGCGGACATCGCCGCCATGCTCGACCGCGGCGAACCCGCGGTGCGCCAACTGGCCGGGCGGGCCCGCAAGCACGTCGAGGAGCGGCGTCCGCGCTTCGAGGTCGACCCCGCCCAGCGCCGCGACCTCACCGAACGCTTCCTCGCCGCGGCGGCCGACGGCGACCTCGAAGGCCTGATGGCGCTGCTCGCCCCGGAGGTCCGGCTCGTCGGCGACAGCGGCGGCAAGTCGCGGGCGCCGCTGCGGGTCCTGCAGACCGCCGACAAGGTGGGCCGGTTCCTCGTCGGCGTGGCGCAGAAGAGCCTTCCCGGCATGTCCGTGCGCTTCCTGGAGCTCAACGGCGGCCCGGCCGCGCTGATCCTGACCGACGGCACGCCCGACTCCGTCTTCCAGATCGATGTCGCCGACGGCCGCGTCCAGTCCGTGTACATCATCCGCAACCCCGACAAACTACGGTCCCTGACGGCCCTTTAGCCCGCCGCCGGGAGGCCCGTGGCCTGTCATGAACGGCCCGTGAACGTTCCCGGCCATTGGTCTTGACCAAGGATCAGGGCCGACCTATGGTCGCAGAGAAGTGCAACAACCTTTAATAAACAAGGGCGCTAAAACGCCGCCGACCACGGCGATTGCGGAGGACAGGGTGGGGACCACGCAGCTGGAATCGGTGCAGGAACCGAAGTACTGGCATCTCAAAACGGTGCTCAGCGAAGCGCTCGACTCGGAGTTCTCGGTGGGCGAGATCCTGCCCAACGAGCGCGACCTCGCGGCCCGCTTCGGAGTCGCCCGCGCCACACTCCGCCAGGCCCTGGAGCAACTCGAACTCGAAGGCAGGCTGCAGCGTCGCCGCGGTGTCGGCACGACCGTCGCACCGCCCCGCGTGGGCGTCTCCCTCGGCACCGGCCCGCACGCCTGGCCGGGCGGCCCCGAGGACGCCTGGCAGCCCGTCGACTGCACAGCGGCCGTCCCGCCGGCCGGCGTCGCCGACGCGCTGGAGACCGGCCGGGACGAGCCCGTGCACATCGTGCGGCGCTCCCGTGTCTCGCACGGCCGGCCGGTGGCCGCGGAGCTGCTGTACATCCCGGAGCCCTCCGTGTCCGAGCTCTCCGGCATCGACGCGCCGTCGGGGGCGGCACGTGCGCGTGCGGTGCTGCGGGAACTGCAGCGGCTGGAGCTGGAGCGGCAGGACAACGCGGTGGAACTCGGCTCCGCCGGGGCCGAGGAGGCGAAGGAGCTGGACCGGCTGCCGGGCGCGCCGGTCCTCGTCGTCACGACCCGCTTCGTCTCCCTGGGGCGTACGGCTGCGCTGTCCGTGGCGACCTATCGTGCGGACACGTGCCGCCTCACCTTCGGTGACCCGGGGGGTGTGGAGATCCACGCCGGGATTCAGCGGCGGGCGTCCTGAGCCCGGCGACGCAGGGGTGCGGAGTGCGGACGGCTGCCGGCGCGCTGTGGCTTGTCGCGCCGTTCCCCGCGCCCCTTCGGGGCGCTGTCGTCAGGGGCGTTCCACAGTGAACAGCTGCTCTTCCACGTGGTCCAAGGCCAGACGCAGGGCCCCCGTCGCCACGGCTGCGTCTCCCAGGGCCGAGAGGGTCACCTCCGGGGGACGCAGGCAGTAACGGGCCAATTCCTCGCGGAGGGGGGCCAGGACACCGTCCAGGCCCGCCGCCCAGCCGCCGATCACGACGAGCTCGGGGTCCAGGGCGAGGACGAGGGCGGCCACGTCGTGGACGAGGCGCTGGATGAAGCGGTCGACGGCCGCGCGGGCCCGCCGGTCGCCCTCGCGGGCCTGTGCGAAGACCTCGGCCACGGCCTGCTCGTCGAGCGGGTGGAGGGGCTCGTCCGTGGTGGACAGGAGCGTCTCCGGCGTCACCCCCCGGCCCAGCAGATGCAGCGCCCCGATCTCGCCGGCCGCCCCGCCGTAGCCCCGGTGCAGCCGGCCCCCGATCAGTGAACCGGCGCCCGGGCTGAGCCCCGCCAGTACGAAGACCACGTCGTCCGACTCGGTGGCCGCGCCCTTCCAGTGCTCGGCGACGGCAGCCGCGTTGGCGTCGTTCTCGACCAGCACCGGGCACTTGAACGACCGGCCCAGCCGCTCGCCCAGCCGCAGCCCCGTCCAGCCCGGCAGCGCCGTGCCCAGCCGCACCGTGCCGTCGGCCTCGACGATCCCGGGCGTCGCCACGCCCACGGCCCGCAGCGAACCGCGCGCCACCCCGGCCCGCCGCAACAGCTCGGCGACGGCCCCGCGCAGCCGCTCCAGCCGCTCGTCGGCCCCCGCGGTCTCAGGCACCTCCCTGGCCTGCCCGCCGATCACCCGGCCGTCCAGGTCGGACAGCATCGCCGCCACTCGGTGCGCCCCGATCTCCAGCCCGAGCAGATGCCCGGCCTCCGCCCGGAACCGGAACCGCCGCGCCGGACGCCCCTGCCGCCGGGCAGCCCCCTCCTCGGCCGCCTTCTCGACGACCAGCCCGGCCTCGATGAGCCCTTCGACGACGCCCTCGACCGTGGGCCGGGACAGCCCCGTCACCCGTGTGATCTCGGTCAGCGTCGCGCAGTCCGTGGCGCGCAGCGCGTGCAGCACCACCGCGGAGTTGATCCTTCGCAGCAGCGAGGGATCCCCGCCGGTCAGCCGCCCCACCGTCCGTCCTCCCAGGTCGTGCGCGTGATGGCCGGATCGTACTTCGGCAGGGCGCACCCCGGCGAGGGGCGGGCACCCGCCCGCCGATCAGCCCGGCGCCACGAACCCCGACTCGTACGCCGCGATCACCGCCTGGGTCCGGTCCCGCGCCCCCAATTTGGCGAGCACCGCGCTGACATGCGACTTCACCGTCTCCGTCCCCACGACCAGCCGGGCGGCGATCTCCGCGTTCGACAGGCCCCGCGCCATCAGCCGCAGCACCTCCGCCTCGCGCTCGGTGAGCCGGGCCCGCTCCAGCACGGCCCGTGCCGCGCGGTTCCCGCCGGTGTCGCCGTACTCGGCGGCGAGCTGCCGCACCGACGCCGGGAACAGCAGGGACTCGCCCTCGGCGATCAGCCGCACCGCGTGCACGATCTCGGCCGGCCGGGCCCGCTTGAGCAGGAACCCGTCAGCGCCCGCCCGCAGTGCCTCGTACACGTACTCGTCGTTCTCGAAGGTCGTCACCACGAGGATCCGGGGCGGATCGTCGACCGTCCGCAGCAGCGCCCGGGTGGCCTCGATGCCGTCCAGCAGCGGCATCCGCACGTCCATGGCGACCACGTCCGGACGCAGCCGCCGCACCAGGGGGATCACCGTCGCCCCGTCCGCGGCTTCGCCGACGACCTCGATGTCGGGCTGTGCCTCCAGCACGGCCCGCAGACCCGCGCGCACGAGGGGTTCGTCGTCGACGAGGAGAACGGTGACCGGCATCGGAACAGCGTAGATCAACTCAGCGGCAGTTCGGCATGGACCTGCCAGTCGCCCCCGTCCGGTCCCGTGAGGGCATGGCCGCCGAGCAGGGCCGCGCGTTCCCGTATCCCGCGCAGGCCACTGCCGCGCCCGGCGCCGGACATGCCGCCCGGCAGGGGGTTCCGTACCGCGAGGACGACGGTGCCGTCGGCGACGCGGACACGGACGCGGACCGGGACCGCGCCCGCGTGCCGCAACACGTTGGTCAGCGACTCCTGGAGAATCCGGTAGCCCTCCCGGGACACCGGCCCGGGCACCGTCTCCACCGGGCCGGTCACCTCGGCGTCGACCTTCGCCCCGGAGGCCCGGGCGGACTCCAGCAGCCGGTCGGCGTCCGCCAGCGTCGGTCTGCCGCTCACCGGCTTCTCCGACTCGCGCAGGACCCCGAGCACCCGCTCCAGATCCTCCAGGGCGGCCCGGCCGGTCTCCTCGATGGCCTCCAGGGCGCGGTCGGTGAAGGCGGGATCGCCCGCCGCCCGGGCGGCCCCCGCCTGCACCACGGCGACCGTGAGCGCGTGACCGATGGAGTCGTGCAACTCGCGTGCGATCCGCGTGCGTTCCAGCAGCTGTTCGGTGCGCTCCTCCAGTGCCGCCATCCGCTCGGCGTGCGACGGCCCGAGAAGGCGCCCCGCCAGGGCGGTCATCAGATGGCCCGACCAGACCACGACCACGCCGAGCAGGGCCAACGGCAGGGGCGCCAGCAGCGCGTACCACCAGTGGTTTCCCTCGACGGCCACGAATCCGCCGGCGGCGGGCCCCTGGCCGAGGCCCGCCGTCAGCAGGTCGACCGCCAGCAGCGGCATCTGGACGGAGACGTGGGCCACCGCCCAGCCGAGGCACAGCCGCGCCTCCAGCCACACAGCCGTCCGCCCGCGATCGGCCCAGGTGGCCGACGGGGTGGTCACGATCTCCGGGCTGTCGGCGCCCTGCCGGGGCCCGGCCAGCAGCAGCCTGGCCTGGAACCCCTCCACGACCCGCGTGACGGGCACCAGGCCGGCGAGTCCGAGCAGAACGGCGGCTGTGACCTGCGTCCACCAGGCCTCCTCGACGAACAGCCACAGCGACGGCCACACGATGGCCACCACGATGTGCAGCCACCGCTTGTACGTGATGGCCCGCGTGAGCGGGCGCAGCATGCGGACCATCGCGCCATCGTGCCAGCCACCATCGGCGGTGAGCCTCCCCCGCACGGGGGAGACGATCTCCACCGCAGGGGGAGGCCGGCGCCCTCCGCCGAAGGCCACGCTGCTGCCATGACCAGCATCGACGTCCAGGACCTCACCAAGGAGTTCGGCACCCGGCGAGCCGTGGACCAGCTCACCTTCCGCGTTCTGCCCGGCCGCGTCACCGGCTTTCTCGGCCCCAACGGCGCCGGGAAGTCCACCACCATGCGGCTGGTGCTGGGCCTCGACCGGCCCACCGCCGGCTCCGCCACGATCGGCGGCCGGCCCTATCCGGCGCTGCGCGAACCCCTTCGCCACGTGGGCGCCCTGCTCGACGCGCGGGCCGCGCACGGTTCCCGCACGGCCCGCGACCACCTCCGCGTCCTGGCCGCGAGCAACCGCATCCCGGACCGGCGGGTCGACGAGGTCCTCGCGGAGACGGGCCTGGCATCGGTGGCCCGGCGCCGCGTACGGACGTACTCGCTGGGCATGCGCCAGCGGCTCGGCATCGCCGCCGCCCTCCTGGGCGACCCCGAGGTGGTCATGCTGGACGAGCCGTCCAACGGCCTCGACCCCGAAGGCATCGTGTGGATCCGCCGGTTGCTGCGCCGGCTCGCGGGGGAGGGACGCACGGTCCTGGTCTCCAGCCATCTGATGAACGAGACCGCGTCCTTCGCCGACCACCTGGTCGTCCTCGGCCGGGGGCGGCTCCTCGCCGACACCCCGATGCGGGACTTCATCGACGCGCGCGTGCGGCCCCGGGTCCGCGTTCGCACGACCGAACCGGACGCCCTCGCCTCGGCCCTCGCCCGCCACGGCCACGACGCCGAGGAACACGCGGACGGGCACTGGACCGTGCACGACGCACGCGTGGACGACGTCGGTCGCATCGCCTCGGCCGCGGGCGTGCCCGTCCTGGAGCTGGCCCCCGAAGAAGGCACTTTGGAGCAGGCCTACTTCGACCTCACCGGGGCCGAGACCGAGTTCACCGCACAGCCGCAGGAGGCCTGACCATGGAATTCGCACCCGTACTGCGCTCCGAGTGGCTGAAGGTCCGCACGCTGCGCTCGCTGCCGGGAGCGCTGCTGGCGCTGTTCGCGGCGACCACGGCGTTCTCCGCGCTCGCCGGAGCCTCCGACGTCTCAGGCCCGGGGTTCGATCCGCTGTTCACGGCACTGTCGGGCGTCATACCGGGTCAGATCGCCGCCGTCACCTTCGGAGCCATGGCCGTGTCGTCGGAGTTCCACCGGGGCGGGCTGCGGCTCTCCCTGGCCGCGGTGCCGCAGCGCGGCCGCTGGTTCGCGGCCAAGGCGGCCGTCATCGCCGTGCCGGCGCTGCTGGTGGGGCTGTTGACGGGCCTGGCCGCCCTGCTCGCGGGGCGGACGGGACTCGGCACGGCGGCCGACGGGCTCAGCGCCGGTGAGCAGGCGCGCGGCGTCGTGGGGTGCGGTGTCTACCTGATGCTGATGGCACTGTTCGCCGCGGGGATCGCCGCCCTGCTCCGCAGCGGCGTGGCGACCCTCTCGCTGCTGGTGCCGTTCATCCTCGTCGTGTCGTTCGTGATCGGCGACGCGACGGGCACCGTCGCCGACTTCCTGCCCGACAAGGCCGGGCAGCTGGTCCTCCGGGAGACGTACGACGGCACCCTCGGGCCTTGGTCGGGCCTCGGGGTGACCGCGCTGTGGTCGGCCGCCGCACTGCTGGCGGGAGCCTGGAGGGTGCGCCGCAGGGACGCGTGAAGGAGGGCCGGGCCGGTCGATTCCGGTCGAGGTCCCGTCGAGGCCGGTCAGGGACCCGCCGTAGGCGATCGTTCCGGTCGGCCTTCGGCGGCTTCCCGCAGCCGTCCGAACTCCTCGGCCATCGTCTCGACCGTCCAGTGCGCGTTGAGCCCGCTCGGATTGGGCAGCACCCACACGCGGGTGTCACCGATCGTCCGCGCCTGCGGTCCGACCCGCGCCTTGCGGTCGTCGAAGGCGGCGCGGTACGCGGTCACGCCGACCACGGCCAGCCAGCGCGGCCGCAGCCGTGCCACCTTCGCCGCGAGCAGCCGCCCGCCCTCCCGGTACTCCTCGGCACTCAGCTCGTCGGCCCGGGCCGAGGCCCGTGCCACGACGTTGGTGATGCCGAGCCCGTACGACAGCAACTCCTGCTGCTCGGACGGCTTCAGCAGCCGCGGCGTGAACCCGGACCGGTGCAGCACCGGCCAGAAGCGGTTGCCCGGGCGGGCGAAGTGATGGCCCGTGGCGGCCGTCATCAGACCGGGGTTGATGCCGCAGAACAGGACGTGCAGACCCTCCGCGACCACGTCGGGCACGACGCGGCCGCGGGCGGCCTCCAGCTCCTCGGGCGTGAAACGCGCCATCGCGGGCGGCGCGTCAGAGGATCGCGCCGGGCGTGTAGCCCGCGGCCCCGGGGTGCTGCTTGACGATCTCCTCGACCCGGGCGACGACGGCTGCGACCTGGTCGCCCGCGGCACCGGTGAAGGACAGCTTGTCGGCCATCAGCGCGTCCAGCTGGTCACGGTCCAGCGGGATGCGCGCGTCGGCGGCCAGCTTGTCGAGCAACTCGTTGCGCTCGGCGCCCTGCTCGCGCATGGCGAGGGCGGAGGCGACGGCGTTCTCCTTGATCGCCTCGTGCGCGAGCTCCCGGCCGACACCCGCGCGCACGGACCCCATGAGGACCTTGGTGGTGGCGAGGAACGGCAGGTAGCGGTCCAGCTCACGGGCGACGACCGCCGGGAACGCGCCGAACTCGTCGAGCACCGTCAGGAACGTCTCCAGCAGACCGTCCAGCGCGAAGAACGCGTCCGGCAGCGCGACCCGGCGCACCACCGAGCACGACACGTCGCCCTCGTTCCACTGGTCGCCCGCCAGCTCGCCGGTCATCGAGGCGTAGCCGCGCAGGATCACCATCAGACCGTTGACGCGCTCGCAGGAGCGGGTGTTCATCTTGTGCGGCATCGCCGAGGAGCCGACCTGGCCGGGCTTGAAGCCCTCGGTGACCAGTTCGTGCCCGGCCATCAGCCGGATCGTCTTGGCCAGCGACGACGGCGCCGCCGCCAGCTGCACCAGCGCCGTCACGACCTCGTAGTCCAGAGAGCGCGGGTAGACCTGGCCGACCGAGGTGAACGCCTGCGAGAAACCCAGGTGCGTGGCGATCCGCTGCTCCAGGTCCGCGAGCTTCGCGGCGTCCCCGCCCAGCAGGTCCAGCATGTCCTGCGCGGTGCCGACCGGGCCCTTGATGCCGCGCAGCGGGTAGCGTCCCAGCAGCTCCTCAATCCGGCCGAACGCCACCAGGAGCTCGTCGGTGGCGGTGGCGAAGCGCTTGCCGAGGGTGGTGGCCTGCGCGGCGACGTTGTGCGAGCGGCCGGCCATGACCAGCTCGCCGTACTCGCCGGAGAGCTTGCCGAGCCGGGCCAGGACGGCGACCGTGCGGTCGCGCACCAGCTCCAGCGACAGGCGGATCTGCAGCTGCTCGACGTTCTCGGTGAGGTCGCGGGAGGTCATGCCCTTGTGCACGTGCTCGTGCCCGGCGAGAGCGTTGAACTCCTCGATCCGCGCCTTCACATCGTGCCGCGTGACCTTCTCGCGCTCGGCGATGGAGGCCAAGTCGACGGTGTCGAGGACGCGCTCGTAATCGGCGAGCGCCGCGTCCGGCACCTCGATGCCGAGGTCCTTCTGGGCCCGCAGCACGGCGAGCCAGAGCTGCCGCTCCAGCTTCACCTTCTGCTCGGGCGACCAGAGCGTGGCGAGCTCTGCGGAGGCGTAGCGTCCGGCAAGGACGTTCGGGATGCGGGGCTTGGCGGGAGCGGAAGTCACGTGGACGGATTCTACTGGCGATTCGTGCAGGCCAGCGCCGCGGGTGTCTTCGTCGGAACCTACGAGAGCAGTTCGGCGGCGTCCACCTGCGGCTACGCCGGGTCCGCGTAGGGGAGCAGCTCCGGCCGCTTCGGGGGCAGTCCGTCCCCGGAGGAGCGGCCCGTCAGGCGGCGGCCTATCCACGGCAGCAGGTGTTGCCGGGCGAACCGCGCGTCCGCCACCCGCCGCATCACCCAGCCCGGCGGCAGGGTCGCCGGCATCGGCGTGCGCCACTCGGCGTCCTCCGGGTCGTGGCCCAGCGTCTGCCAGACCGCCTCGGCGACCCGGCGGTGGCCCTCGGCCGTCAGGTGCAGCCGGTCCACGTCCCACATCCGCGGGTCGCTCAGGGAGGGTGCGCCGTACAGGTCGACGACGACAGCGCCGTGCCGGGCGGCCAGCTCGTCGACGCAGGCGAACAGTTCCTCCATGCGCGGCCGGAACCGCTCCAGGACGGGGCCCTGACGGCCCGGGCTGCGCATCAGGACGAGCTGCCGGCAGGCGGGGGCCAGCTTCTCCACGGCCTCCTCCAGGAGCCCGCGGACCCGGCCCATGTCGCACTTGGGCCGCAGCGTGTCGTTGAGCCCGCCGACCAGGGTGATCACATCGGCCCCCATGGCCGCCGCCACGTCGACCTGCTCGTCGACGATCTGCTGGATCAGCTTGCCGCGCACGGCGAGGTTGGCGTAGCGGAAGCCGGGCGTACGGGCCGCCATCCGTGCGGCGAGCAGGTCGGCCCAGCCCCGGTAGGTGCCGTCGGGCATCAGGTCCGACATGCCCTCGGTGAAGGAGTCGCCGAGGGCGACCAGGCTGGTGTAAGTGGGATGCGTCTGCATGGCGACGCAAATGGTATCCCGTGCACATACCCGCCGGTCGGTCGGTCCCGCGAAACGGGGGCCGGACGCGCCGGGCCGACTGCTCCGACAGCCGTGCCGGACACGGTCACCGGACTGCTCCCGCGGGTTGCCGGACGTGGTCGCCGGACTGTTTCCGCGGTCGGCCGGACGTGGTTCTCCACGTCCGGCAGAGCGGACGGCTCCCACCGGGCTGCCGGTCCCGGTTCCTCACGCCCGCTGCCCGAACAGCTCCCGCAGGACGTCCTCCATGGTCACCAGGCCGGCCAGCCGCCCGTCCGTCCCGAGGACGGCCGCGAGGTGGGTGCGGCTGCCCCGCATCGCCGTGAGGACGTCGTCCAGGGGCGTGTGCTCCCGCACGCGCGCGATGGGGCGCATGTCCCGCAGCCGGAACGGCACGGTGCGCCCGGCGGCGTCCAGGGCGTCCTTCACATGCAGGTAGCCGACGATCCGCCGCCCCTCGTCCACCACCGGGAAGCGCGAGAAACCGGACTCCGCCGACAGCCGCTCCAGCGCCTCCGGCGTCACCCCCACGCTCGCGTAGACCACGCGTTCCAGCGGCAGCACCACGTCCCGCACCGGGCGGCGGCCCAGCTCCAGCGCGTCGCGCAGGCGTTCCTGGGCGCGGTCGTCGATCAGGCCGGCCTCGCTGGAGTCCTTCACGATCTGCGCTATCTCGGCGTCCGAGTAGGAGGCGGCGACCTCCTCCCGGGCCTCCACCCGCAGCAGCCTCAGCAGGGCGTTGGCGAACGCGTTCACCGTGAAGATGACCGGGCGCAGGGCGCGGGACAGCGCCACCAGGGGCGGTCCGAGCGCCAGGGCGCTGCGCACCGGCTCGGCGAGCGCGATGTTCTTCGGCACCATCTCACCGAGCAGCATGTGCAGATAGGTCGCGAGGGACAGGGCGATCACGAAGGACACCGCGTGTCCCGCCCCCTCGGGCACGCCCACCGCGTGGAACACCGGCTCCAGCAGGTGCGCGATCGCGGGCTCGGCCACCACACCCAGGACCAGCGTGCACAGCGTGATGCCGAGCTGGGCGGCCGCCATCAGCGCGGACACGTGCTCCAGGCCCCACAGCACGCTCTTGGCGCGCCGGTCGCCCCGGTCCGCGTAGGGCTCGATCTGGCTGCGGCGCACGGAGATCAGCGCGAACTCGGCACCCACGAAGAACGCGTTGACGACGAGCGTCGCCAGTCCGATCAGCAGCTGGACGGCGGTCACAGCTCCACCCCCTTCTCGTCGGGCCGCCGGTCGTCGAGGGGAGCCCGCAGCCGCACCCGGGCCGCCCGGCGCCCGGTCGCGTCCAGGACCTCCAGGTGCCAGCCGGCGACCTCGAGGGTGTCACCGGCGGCCGGTATCCGGCCGAGCACCGACGCCACCAGCCCGGCGAGCGTCTCGTAGGGCCCTTCCGGCGCGCGCAGCCCGATCCGTTCCAGGTGGTCCACGCGCGCGGACCCGTCGGCCGAGTACAGCGCGTGCCCGGACTCGTCGGTGCCGGCCGCGGCCAGGTCGGGAGTCTCGTGCGGGTCGTGCTCGTCGCGCACCTCGCCGACGACCTCCTCGACGATGTCCTCCAGCGTGGCCACGCCCGCCGTGCCGCCGTACTCGTCGATCACGACGGCCATCGTGCGCTTGCCGGAGAGCCGGTCCAGGAGCCGGTCGACGGTGAGTGTCTCCGGGACCAGCAGGGGTTCGCGCATCAGCTCGGATACGTAGATCCGGGTCCGGCGCTCGGCGGGCACCGCCAGCACGTCCTTCACGTGTGCCGTGCCGACCACCGAGTCGAGGGTCCCGCGGTAGACCGGGAACCGGGACAGGCCCGTCGCCCGGGTCGCGTTCGCCACGTCCTCCAGGGTCGCCTGCACCTCCAGCGCGACGACCTGCACCCGGGGCGTCATGACATTCTCCGCGGTCAGGTCGGCGAGGTTCAGGGTCCGTACGAACAGCTCGGCGGTGTCCGCCTCCAGGGCGCCCTCCTTGGCGGAGTGCCGGGCGAGGGCGGCCAGCTCCTGCGGCCCGCGCGCCGAGGCCAGCTCCTCGGCCGGTTCGACTCCGATCCGGCGCACCACCCGGTTCGCCGTGTTGTTCAGGTGCGTGATGAAGGGCCGGAACGCGGCGCTGAACCAGCGCTGGGCGTTGCCCACGGTCTTGGCGACCGTCAGCGGCGAGGAGATCGCCCAGTTCTTGGGCACCAGCTCGCCCACCACCATCAGGAACACCGTGGACAGGGCGGTGCCGATCACCAGCGCGATGCTGTGCGACGCCGAGCGTGAGACGCCGAGGTCCTCCAGCGGCCCCGCGATCAGGGCGGCGATCGACGGCTCGGCGAGCATGCCGACCACCAGGTTCGTGACGGTGATGCCGAGCTGCGCCCCGGAGAGCTGGAACGTCAGGTTCCGTACGGCCTTCAGCGCGCCGTGCGCACCGCGCTCGCCGCGCTCCACGGCCTGCTCCAGCTCGGCGCGCTCGACCGTGGTGAGGGAGAACTCGGCCGCGACGAAGGCACCGCAGGCGAGCGAGAGCAGGATCGCCGCCAGGAGCAGGAGCACTTCGGTCATCGGTTCACCCCCGTTCCATGGTTCTCCAGGACGGGGTGGAACGCGCGGTGTCGCGCACGGGGAGGCTCGCCCATGGGCGGAGGCTCACAACCTTTCATGCCGGACCGAGTGGCCATTCAAGGGTAAAGGATGGGCAAAGTCCTCTTCCGGACGCGACCACCACCTCGTGGCCGCGCCTACTCGGTGAGCGGCTTCACCCAGCGTCGCCACTGCTCCTCTGCCCCGTAACCCGCCGCTCCCCACGTCCGGTGCGCGGTCTCGTTGCGCGTGAGCACCATCGCGTCCGCGCGGCGCCCGCCGAGCCGTACGAACCGCTCCTCCGCGGCGGCGAGCAACGCGGTCGCGATGCCCCGGCGGCGCTGGTCCGGGTGCACGGCCAGCCGGTACAGGTGGCAGCGCCAGCCGTCGAACCCGGCGATCACCGTGCCGGCCAATGCACCGCCCCGTTCGGCGAGGATCAGCGCCTCGGGGTCACGCGCGACGAGCCGCCCCACCCCGCCGTGGTCGTCGCTGATGCTCGTGCCCTCGGCGGCGGCCCTCCAGAAGGCCAGCACGGCGTCGATGTCCTCGGGCGTCGCGGCCCGGATGCGCAAGTCGGTCATCGCATGATCACAGCATCGGCGCCTGCCCGCGGCAGACCGTTTCACCATCCGGACGTCACTCGTGTGCGATGGCCGCCAGGACGTTCATGCGGGAGGCGCGCAACGCGGGCAGCAGCGCCGCCACCACCCCGACCACCGCCGAACCGGCCACCACCAGGACGATCGTGAGCCACGGGATCGCGAGGGCGGTCATGCCCTGGAGCGCCAGCACCTGGTGCATGCACACCCCCCACACCAGCCCCAGCGCGAGCCCGAGCACGGCGCCGAACACCGCGATCACCACCGACTCCAGCCGGATCATCCGCCGCAGCTGGCGCCGGGCCAGCCCGATCGCCCGCAACAGGCCGATCTCCCGGGTGCGTTCCACGACCGACAGCGCGAGCGTGTTGACCACGCCCAGCACCGCGATGATGATCGCCAGCCCGAGCAGGGCGTACACCAGGTACAGCAGGACGGCGATCTGGTCGTGGACGAGCCGCTTGTAGTCGGCCTGGTCCCGCACCTGCACCTGCGGATACGGATCGAGGGTCTTCTCCAGACCCGCGCGCAGTGCTTCGTCGCCCGTGCCGGCGGCGGCGTTGACGTACAGCGCGGAGTCCTGTCCGCCCGGCGCGTACCGCTCCAGGGTGCCCAGGCCGAAGAACAGCCCGCCCTGGGTGCCGAAGCCCTCGGCGGCGTCCTGGTCGGTGAGCGCGCCGACCGTCAGCCGGGCCGAGCGTCCGCCCGGGAACTCCACGGGGAGGGTGCTCCCCACGCGGACGTCGTGGTCGCGTGCGAAGTCACGGTCCATGGCCAGGCGCCCGCTCGCCAGCGCGGCCGCCGAGTCGCCCCGCGAGTACGTGATGTTGGCGACCTCGTCGAGCCGCGGGCCGTAGCCCGCCGCCGTGGTCTCGACACGGTCGCCGTCGGGGAGGCGCACCGCGACCGGTGTGAACCTCCCGCGCACGACCAGGCCCACGCCGTCGGTGCCGCGCACCTTGTCGGTGACCTCCCGCGGGAACGTCTGGAAGTTGCTGTTCTGGATGACGAAATCGGCCCCGAGCGTCTTGTCGATCTGCCGGTCGAACGAGGCGGTCATCGACTCGCTCGCCACCGACATCCCGCCGACCAGCGCGATCCCCACCATCAGAGCCGCCGCGGTGGCTCCGGTGCGGCGGGGGTTGCGCAGGGCGTTGCGCTGGCTCATCCGGCCGACCGAGCCGAACAGGGCCGGGAAGGCCCCGCCGAGCACCCGGATCACCGGCCGCACCAGCAGCGGCCCGGCGATCACCGTCGCGATCAGGGTGAGCACCACGCCGAGACCCAGCAGGGAAGCCGCCGACGACGTCTGCTCCGACACCGCGCAGCCCGCGAGCGCCGCCGCACCGGCCGCCCCGACGACAGCGCCCGCCACCGCACGCACCCGCAGCGGCCGGCCCACCCCGGCGACCTCGGCGTCCGAGAGGGCGGCCATCGGGGAGACGCCCGCGGCCCGCCGGGCCGGGAGGAACGCGGCGACGAAGGTGACGCCGAGCCCGACGACGTACGCCGCCACCGGGGTCACCCAGCCGATCTCCATCTCGTCGGCGTCGATGTTCATGCCCAGCAGGCCCATCAGCCCGATGAGCCCGGCCGCCAGACCGATACCCGCGGCGAGCCCCAGGGTGGAGCCGACCAGCCCGAGCAGCAGGGCCTCGGTCAGCACCGAGGCCCGGACCTGACGACGCTCGGCGCCCAGGGCGCGCAGCAGCCCCAGCTCACGGGTGCGCTGGGCGATGAGCATGGAGAAGGTGTTGACGATCAGGAACACGCCGACCAGCACGGCGACCCCGGCGAAGCCGAGCATCACGTACTTGACGACATCGAGGAACCCGCCCAGCTGCTCGACGTCCGACTCGGCCTGCTCGCCCGCCGTCCTGAAGTCGTAGGTGTGCGCGCCGAGCGCACCGGCCACACGCTGTTTGAGCCGCTCGTCGCCGACCCCCGCAGCCGCGTCGACCGAGATGCCGGTCGCCGTCCCCGGCCGGCCGAGCAGCTTCGTCTGCGCCGTGGGCGGGTCGAAGTACAGCAGCGCGGAGCCGGGATTCGTCGTCCTGAACGTGACGATGCCGACCACCCGGACCTTGAACGACCCCGGGGGTGCGATGACGGTGAGGGTGTCGCCGACGCGCACGTCCTTGCGATCGGCGGTCTCCGCGTCGAGCAGCGCCTGGCCGGGGCCGCGCGGGGCGTGGCCCGAGGCGAGCCGCACGGGGCTGCGCTCGTTCGGGTTCCAGGCGTTGCCGAGCGTGGGCGCCCCGGTGGTCGGGCCCACCGGTTCGTTGTCCTCGTTCACGACCGTGAGGCCGTTCACCTTCACGTCGGCGCGGGCCGCCGCCACGCCGTCGAGCTGCCGGACGCGTGCGGCGAGCGCGGCAGGCAGGGTGGCCGTCCGGCCGGAGGGCACCGCCTCGTCGAGGTCCTCCTTCGGACTGACCGTGACGTCCGCCGCGGTGGACGCGAACAGCCGGTCGAAGGTGCGGCTGACGGTGTCCGAGAAGATCAGGCTCCCGGTGACGAACGCGACGGACAGCACGACGGCGAGCGCCGAGAGCAGCAGCCGCCCCTTGTGCGCCAGGAAGCTCCGCAGGGTCGCCTTGAGCACGGGCTCAGTTCTCCTCTGGCGACGCCGGGGCGCCGGCGTCCTCGGAGCGGGTGCGGATCACGTCGAACCTCTTCATCCGTTCCAGGACCGCCTCAGCGGTGGGGTGCCGCATCTCGTCGACGATCCGGCCGTCCCCGAGGAAGAGCACCAGGTCCGAGTGGGCGGCCGCGCCGGGGTCGTGGGTGACCATGACGACGGTCTGCCCGAGCTGGTCCACCGCCTCGCGCAGGAAACCGAGGACCTCCAGTCCGGCCCGCGAGTCGAGGTTGCCGGTCGGTTCGTCCGCGAAGATCAGCTCGGGCCGGGAGGCCAGCGCCCGCGCGCAGGCCACGCGCTGCTGCTGCCCGCCGGAGAGCTGCGAGGGCCGGTGCCCCAGCCGGTCCCGCAGGCCCAGGGTGTCGATCACCTGGTCCAGCCACTTCTCATCCGGTTTCCTGCCCGCGATGTCCATCGGCAGGGTGATGTTCTCCAGCGCGTTCAGGGTCGGGATGAGGTTGAAGGACTGGAACATGAACCCGATCCGGTCCCGGCGCAGCCGCGTCAGCTCGCGCTCCCGCAACCCGGTGATCTCCGTGTCACCCAGCCACACCTGCCCGGCCGAGACGGTGTCGAGCCCCGCCAGACAGTGCATCAGGGTGGACTTCCCGGAGCCCGACGGGCCCATCACGGCGGTGAACCGGCCCCGGACGACGTCCACGTCCACCGAGTCGAGTGCGAGCACGGCCGTCTCGCCCGAGCCGTACGCCTTGGTGAGACCGCGGGCGCGGGCCGCGATCCCGTCGGCCGGTGCGAGGCCGGGAGCGTGCTCCGCAGCAGGTGTGGACAAGGCCGCCTCCTCTGGCTGGATGTCAGGACCCCGACCCTGCCCGAGGGTAATGTGATCCGGCCCACACTCGGTATCCTCCGCGGGTCGGACTCCGGCTCGTGCCGGGCCGATGCCGTCGCGTCATCCGGGCCGGCCCGCGGCCCCGCCCGGCCGTCAGGAGCGGCGAGGCGTCCGTACGGGGCGCCGAGCGCGAGCTGTGCTCGTGGACCCCGCGACTACCCGTCGGCCGGGCGCCACGCCGTGCCGAGCACGCAGTACGAGCTCGGCAGCCTCGGCCCTTCCTCCGGCATGAGCACCCGCCGGTAGGGACCGAGTTCGAATCCGGCCTCCCGCAGCGACCGGACCGGTTCCCGCGCCACGTGGCAGCCCCCGCTCAGCACCGGCCACACCGTCCGGTCCAGCGCCTGCTGCGTGAGGGTCATCGCACGGCCGCCGCCCCGGCCGTGCTCGAAGAACCGCACCTGGCCGCCCGGGCGCAGCACCCGCCGCAGCTCCCCGAGCGCCCGAGGGACGTCCCGCACACTGCACAGCACCAGGGACAGCACGGCCGCGTCGAAGCCCTCGCTCTTGACCGGCAGCGCCTCGGCCGTACCCGGCACCACGTCCACCGGTACCTCGGCACGCAGCGCGGCCTCCACGGCCAGGTGCCTCAGCCGCCGCTCCGGTTCGATGGCCACGACCTCCGCGACGGTGCCCGGGTAGTGCGCGAAGTTCAGCCCGTTGCCCGCGCCGATCTCGATCACCCGCCCGGACAGCCCGTCGAGCAGTCTCCCGCGGATCGGGCCCATGCCCATCCGGGTCTCGGCCGCCACGCTGATCCTCGCGTAGCAGCGGGCGAACAGCGGATGGTGCACGGCGTCCCGTGGCACCTTGCCGGAGCGCAGCGGCATGGGGAACCTCCCTGACGAGGCCGGCCTTACGCCTTGGGGTGATTCTCCCCCGCAGGAGCCCGCCGCACCCCTGCTGCCCACAGAGGGAGGACCCGGCGCCGTGCGGCCCGGTGGGCAGGGCCCGCACGGCGCCGGCGGACGTCGCCGGACCGCGAGGGGGTTTCTGACGGATCTCTGCCGGTGCCGTCGCCGGCCCGGGGTTTCTGACGATCTCCGTCAGAAACCCTCTAGCCGAGTTCCGCCGCCAGCAGCGCGGCCGTCCGGGCCACCAGCGGGTTGTCGGCCTCGGCGTCCTCCTCCGGCTGCGTGGTCAGGACCGACAGCACGATCGGCGGGCCGTCCGGCGGCCAGGTGATCCCCACGTCGTTGTTGCTGCCGTACTCCCCTCCGCCCGTCTTGTCGGCGAGCAGCCAGTCGGCCGGCAGACCCTTGCGGAACCTCTCCACGCTCGTGGTGTTGCGCAGCAGCCAGTCCGTGAGCCGGGCCCTGTCCCGGGGCTCGAGCACGTCGCCGAGCACCAGCCGGGCATAGGTCCGGCCGATGGCGCGCGGGGAGGTCGTGTCGGTCACGCGCCACGGCTCCGCGGAGTTGAGCTCGGGCTCCCACCGGTCCAGCCGGGTGACGCGGTCACCCGTCGAGCGGCAGAACCGGGTCACGGCGGTCGGCCCGCCCAGCTCCTTCAGGAGCAGGTTGCCCGCGGTGTTGTCGCTGAAGCGGATGGTGGCGTCGCACAGTTCACCGACGGTCATGCCGGTCGCGACGTGGTCCTTGGTGACGGGGGAGTGGCCCGACTTGTCGACGTACCCCTGGGTGTAGTGGACGCGCCGGGCCAGGAACTCGCCGTCGCGGTCCAGGTCGCGCAGGACGGCGGCGGCGGCGAGCGTCTTGAACACCGAGGCCATCGGGAAGCGTTCGTCGGCCCGGTAGGCCACCGTCCGGCCGGTGCGCAGATTGCGGGCGTACACGCCCAGCCGCGCGGTGTGCTCCCGTTCCAGCTTCCGCAGCCGCGCGGTGAGACCGGCGGTGCCGGCCGACGCGTGGGCCGTGCCACCGCCCAGCGAGAGGGCGGCGGCCGTGCCCAGCGCGAGGGCCGTACGGCGGGACGGGCGTAATCCGTTCGCGTGCAAGGTGGTCCCTTCGGAGATGATCACGGTCGTACATCAACACGCGATCACGGTCGCACCGGTTCCGCCGCCCGCCGGCCCCGGCCCTCAGAACGCCTCGGGCGCCTCCCGTACCCGGAACGCCTCCGCGTCCCACGAGCCGTCCAGCCGGGGCGCCAGCCAGTGCGGCGCGGCCTCACGGAAGGCGGTGGGGGGCAGGGCGCCCGACCCGGCCGGGACGGAACCCAGCAGCGGCGCTCCGGCCACCTCCGGCAGGTCCGCGAGGTTGCAGCGCGCCGCGAGGTCCGGGGCCGTCGGCCAGCTCCCGATCACGATCCCGGCCGGGTCGAGCCCCCGGAAGCGCAGTTCTCGCGCCGTCAGCTCCGTGGCGTTGAGGGTGCCGAGGCCGGCGGGCGCCACCACCAGCACCGGCGCCGACAGCAGCCGGGCCGCGTCCGCCAGGGTCCCTCCGGCCGCGTCGAACCGGACGAGCAGTCCGCCGGCGCCCTCGACCAGCACCAGGTCGTGTTCGGTGGCCAGTTTGGCGGCGGCCTCCGCGACCTCGTGCGGATGGACCGGGGCCCGGCCGGCCCGGCGCGCCGCCGTGGCCGGGGCCAGTGGTTCGGGGTACCGGGCGAGTTCGGCCGTCGTCACCGCGCCCGCGAGGCGCGCCACCTCGGCGGCGTCCCCGGGCTCGTCCGGCCGCACACCCGTCTGCGCCGCCTTCAGCACGGCCACCGAGCGGCCGGCGGCCAGGGCCGTCGCCGCGAGGGCCGCGGTCACGACGGTCTTGCCGACCTCCGTGCCCGTGCCCGTGATCACCAGTACCGGCATGTCATCCCTCCCGCGCCGCCGCGAGGACCGCCCGCGCGATCCGCGCCAGGTCCGCGTCGCCCGTCACGTACGGCGGCATGGTGTAGATCAGATCGCGGAACGGCCGCAGCCACACGCCCTCGCGCACGGCCGCCGCCGTCGCCGCCTCCATGTCCACGGCGTGGTCCAGCTGGACGACCCCGATGGCGCCGAGCACCCGTACGTCCTTCACACCCGGCAGGTCCGAAGCGGCCGAGAGCCCGTCCCGCAGCCCCGACTCGATCCGCTTCACCTCCGCGAGCCAGTCCTGACCCAGCAGCAGCTCGATCGAGGCGCAGGCCACCGCCGCCGCCAGCGGATTGCCCATGAACGTCGGACCGTGCGCGAGCACCGGCACCTCGCCCCGCGAGATGCCGTCGGCCACGCGCGCGGTGCACAGCGTCGCCGCCATCGTCAGGTATCCGCCGGTCAGCGCCTTGCCCAGGCACATCACGTCGGGCGTGACGGCCGCGTGCTCCGCCGCGAACATCGCGCCCGTACGGCCGAACCCGGTCGCGATCTCGTCGAACACCAGCAGCACGTCGTGCGCGTCGCACGCCTCGCGCAGCACCCGCAGATACGCGGGGGAGTGGAACCGCATCCCGCCCGCGCCCTGCACCACCGGTTCGACGATCACCGCGGCCAGCTCACCGGCGTGCCGCTCGATCAGTGACCGCAGGTGCTCGGCGTAGGCCTCGTCGTACTCCGCCGGGGGCGGGTCGGCGAACACCTGACGCTGCAGCACCCCGGTCCACAGGTCGTGCATCCCGCCCTTCGGGTCGCACACCGACATGGGCTGCCAGGTGTCGCCGTGGTAGCCACCGCGCCAGGTCAGCAGCCGCTGTTTGCCGGGACGGCCCAGCGAACGCCAGTACTGCAGGCACATCTTGACCGCGACTTCGACCGACACCGATCCGGAGTCGGCGAGGAAGACATGCTCCAGACCCTCGGGCGACATGTCGACAAGGAGCTTCGCCAGGCGCACGGCGGGCTCGTGGGTGAGCCCGCCGAACATCACATGGCTCATCCGCTCCACCTGGCCGCGCGCGGCCTCGTTGAGCACCGGGTGGTTGTAGCCGTGGATCGCCGACCACCAGGACGACATCCCGTCGACCAGCTCGGGCGGACCGTCCGGCCCGCCCGAACCGTCCCCGGAACCGCCCGGCACCGCCGAGCCGTCGGCGAGCCGCAGCCGTACCCCGCTCGCCGACTCCACGACGAGCGGTTCCTGCCGTCCGGGCATCGGACCGTACGGATGCCACACATGCCGCCGGTCGAGTTCCAGCAGCTCGGGCACCGTCAGCTCAGGCATTGGGCGCGAGGTCCGTTCCGGCGCCCCGGCGGCGGACGGCGACCAGGTCGGTTCGGGCATCCGCGGCCGTACGGGGCTCGGAGGCCTCCGGCGCGGCGTCGGAACCGCAGGCTCCGCCACCCCCGGAACCGCAGACCCCGCCACCGTCGTGGCAGCCACCGGCGGCCCGGTGCTCCGGCAGCGTCACCTGGTCGGTGCCCTCCACCTCGAAGCCGGCGTCCGCGATCATCTCCAGGTCGGCCTTGCCGGCCTGGCCCTCGCTGGTGAGGTAGTCGCCGAGGAAGATCGAGTTGGCCAGGTGCAGCGCGAGCGGCTGCATCGTGCGCAGATGGACCTCGCGCCCGCCCGCGATCCGCACCTCGACGTCCGGGCAGACGAAGCGCGTCATCGCCAGGATCCTGAGGCACCGCTGCGGGGTCAGGTTCCACTCCTTGCCCAGAGGGGTGCCCTCGAACGGGATCAGGAAGTTGACCGGAACCGAGTCCGGGTCCAGCTCACGCAGCGAGAAGACCACGTCCACGAGGTCCTCGTCCGTCTCGCCCATGCCCGCGATCAGCCCGGAGCAGGCGGACAGACCGGCCGCGTGCGCCTTCTGCACGGTGTCGACGCGGTCCTCGTAGGTGTGCGTGGTGGTGATCTCGCCGTACGTCGCCTCGGACGTGTTGAGGTTGTGGTTGTAGGCGTCGGCACCGGCCTCGCGCAGCCGCTCCGCCTGGCCGTCCGAGAGCAGGCCGAGGCAGGCGCACACCTCGACGCCCTCGTTGTTGTCCTTGATCGCCTTGATGGTCTCGGAGACCCGGTCCACGTCCCGGTCGGTCGGGCCGCGTCCGCTCGCCACCAGGCACACCCGCTTGGCCCCTCCGGCCACCCCGGCCGCCGCGGCGTCGGACGCCTGGTCGGGCTTCAGCCAGGTGTACTTCAGGATCCCGGCCGTCGAGCCGAGCCGTTGCGAACAGTAGGAGCAGTCCTCGGGGCACAGGCCGGACTTGAGGTTGACGAGATAGTTCAGTTTCACCCGACGGCCGAACCAGTGCCGACGCACCTTTCCGGCCGCGGCCACCACATCGAGCAAGTCGTCGTCGGTCGTCGCGAGAACGGCCAGAGCCTCGTCGCGGGTCGGCAGCTCGCGCCGAAGCCCCTTGTCCACCAGCGTGTTCAGCAGGTCCATGGAAGCCGATCCTGTCCTAAGGAGGTGTCCGGGGCAAAGGAGAGTTCGCACAACAGAGTCGCTTGGAGGTGTGGGTATTGCCACACAGTGACCTGCTGGTGGTCCCGCTAGTGTCTGTGCACTGCCTACAAATTCCCCGGAGGACCACCCATGGCGTTCGGCTGGATCGACGAGCAGGCGGAGCTGCGTGCCCGCGCCGGACTCGTACGGACTCTGCGCCCCCGTCCGGCCGATTCGCCGCTCCTGGACCTGGCGAGCAACGACTACCTCGGGCTGGCCCGCCACCCCGAGGTCACCGAGGGCGCGGCCCGGGCCGCGCGTACCTGGGGCGGCGGCGCGACCGGCTCCCGGCTCGTCACCGGCACGACCGAACTGCACGCCGAGCTCGAACGGGAACTGGCCGATTTCTGCGGTTTCGAGGCCGCTCTCGTCTTCTCCTCCGGTTACGCCGCCAACCTCGCGGCGGTCACCGCGCTGGCCCCGCACGGCTCCCTGATCGTCTCCGACGCGGGCAACCACGCCTCGCTCATCGACGGCTGCCGGCTCGCCCGCGGCAGTACCCAGGTCGTGGCGCATGCCGAGCCGGACGCCGCGCGCAAGGCGCTGGCCGGTCACGAGGGCACGGCCATTGCCGTGTCCGACACGGTCTTCTCGGTCGACGGCGACGCGGCCCCCCTCGCGGCCCTGGCCGAGGCCTGCCGGGAGCACGGCGCGGGGCTGGTCGTCGACGACGCCCACGGGCTGGGGGTTCTCGGTGACGGTGGTCGCGGCGCCCCACAGGCGGTGGGGCTCGCGGGCGCGGACGACGTCGTCGCGACGGTCACGCTGTCCAAATCGCTCGGCAGCCAGGGCGGAGCCGTCCTCGGCCCGGCCCGGGTCGTCGAACACCTGGTCAACGCCGCCCGGACGTTCATCTTCGACACGGGACTCGCCCCCGCGGCGGCGGGCGCGGCCCTGTCGGCCCTGCGGCTGCTGCGCCGCGAGCCGGAGCGGGCGGCACGGGCCCGCGCGGTGGCGGGTGAACTGCACGCACGCCTGACCGCCGCGGGTCTGGAGGCGGTGCGTCCGGACGCCGCGGTGGTCTCGGTGCGGGCGGCCTCTCCCGAGGATGCCGTGCGCTGGGCGGCACAGTGCCGCGCGGCGGGCCTGGCCGTGGGGTGCTTCCGGCCACCTTCCGTGCCGGACGGCATCTCACGGCTCAGGCTGACCGCACGCGCGGACCTGACCGGTCAGCAGATCGAACGCGCTGTACGACTGATCGGCGAGACGCGGCCATGAGTCGGCGTGACACGGCCGTGCGTCGCACGATGACGGTCTGATCGACCGCGGTCACATACGGTCCACCCCGGCCGCGAAGGCCGCCCAGCTCCCCACGGAGAAGAGCAGCGCGGGTCCGGCCGGGTCCTTGGAGTCCCGCACGGCGAGCAGCCCCGCCCAGGGCGGGGCGTCCGGACGGGCGGTCTCGACGCAGTTGTTCGCGCCGGTGCTGTAGCTGCTGCGCAACCACCGCACACCGTTGAGTTCGACGCTTGAGGGGACGTGACGAGGCAGTGCACGCATGGTGCCTCCTTACGCGCCGGTGGCTGTCCCGGCGATGAAATCCAACGAGTCCTCGGGCGAAAGGGCGTGGATCTGAAGGGCGTTGAAGGCCTCCGTGTAGGCCTGGAGGTCTTCTTTCCGTTCGAGGTAGAGGCTACTCGTCAAGTGGTCGAGAACAACCACGTCCAGATCAGAAGTGCTCGAAAATGACAAGATAACGAAAGATCCGCTGACGCCGATGTGTGCCCCGGCGGCGAACGGCAGTACCTGGAGGCGCACTTGGGGCAGCCGGGCCGCCTCGATCAGCCGTTCCCGTTGACGGGCCATGACGCCCGGCCCGCCGACCTCCCGCCGCAGCACGGCCTCGTCCAGAACGGCGCTGAGTTCCAGCGGGGGATCCGCGCGCAGCACGTCCTGCCGGGCCAGCCGCACCTCGACGAGCGTGTCGAGCCTGTCCTCCGAGAGTCCCTCCACCGCGGCCCTCGTCACCGCACGCGCGTACTCGGGCGTCTGAAGCAGGCCGGGGACGACGGTGGTCTCCAGCGTGCGCATCGCGCCGGCCTGCGACTCCAGGCTGATGAAATCCCGGTACGTCGGCGGCAGCGCGCCGCGATAGGCGTGCCACCAGTGGTGTCGGCCATCGTTGTCGTCGGAGCCCGCCAACACCATGAGAAGATCGCGGAGTTGGGGGTCCGTCACCCCGTAGGCGTCGAGAAGTGACCGGACGTCGGCTGGTTTCACCCCGCTCGTGCCCGTCTCGATCCGGCTGACCTTGGACTGGTGCCAGCCCACCTGCCGGGCCGCCTCACCGCTCGTGAGCCCCGCCGAGGAGCGCAGCGCACGCAGTTCGGCGCCCAGTTTCCGGCGGCGCACCGCGGGACCGTGCTGCATGGGCTCCTCCTTACTCCTTCGGAGCCACCCAAATACGGTCTCGCGTCGCAGAGTTCACCGCTTCGGGCGACAGATATATGCATATCTTGGCGGATCCACGACCTTGACGGGTGTTCTGGTGGCAGTCTGGCGACCAAGCACCAGTCCGGGACCGTACTCGAACCATCCGCTCCGTGTCGGACCGCGGTCCCGTGGGAAAGGGACGAGGTCGCCATGGCAGACCATTTGGAAGCATCCGTCACTCTGCCGAGCGATCCCGCCTCGGTCTCCGCCGCGCGTGCCTATGTGGTGAGCACGCTGGCGGAGTGGGGCCTGCCGGCGGACACGGAGGTGTCCGACACCGTCCGGCTCATCGTCTCGGAACTCGCCACCAACGCCGTCCAGCACACCTTCGGCCAGTCGCCCACGTTCACCGTGGACGTCGAACTGGAACGGGACGAACGGCTGCGGATCGGTGTCACCGACAGCCACCCGCGCTTTCCCAGACGCCTGCCCGCGGCCGTCCAGCAGGACAACGGCCGGGGACTGGTCATCATCCGCTGGCTGACCGCCGAGTGCGGCGGAAGACTGCGCATCCGCAGAACCGGTGAGGGAGGCAAGACCATCTCGATCGAGCTTCCGTGGGCCGTCCCGGCCCAGCCGATGACGAGGGCGGGCCATCAGGAGCCGTAGCCGGTCACGACACGGCTTGAAAGACCCCAGCAGGGCAAGACCCTCAACCAGGCAAGATCCTCAGTTGGGCAAGACCCTCAGTTGGGCAAGATCCTCAGCAGGGCGAGACCCTCAGTTGGGCAAGATCCTCAGCAGGGCGAGACCCCCCCAGCTGGGCAAGCCCAGCAGAGCGAGACCCTTCGCCGCGGCAGGACCTGAAAGGCCTCCCGGCGGGTGCACGACGCACCCCGGCCCGCGCGACCCACATCCGGGCCACCCCCACGGCTACGACGCCCGCTCCGCGCCTTTCAGGCCCGCCGGAGCCCGCGGCCGTCACCGGTGCCGAGCCGACGTCTCCCGGTGTGCTTGCGCTCCTCGAAGCCCCGACGGCTGCCCCACGGTGCGCCGCAGTGGTGCGGGGGTCCCGGCGGCGCCCCCTTCCGGTTCCTCCTCGGTCCGCTCCCCGGCACCGTCCGAAGCCCCCCGCAGCACCGCCCGTCGCACCAGCCGCGGAAGCACCCCCCAGAGGCCGACGCAGACCAGGAAGGTCGCGGCGCCGGCGATGACCCCGCCGGTCCGGCCCGTGGTCACGTCGACCACCAGCAGCACGGAGCCGCTGAACGCGAACACCAGCACGCTCAGGCCCGTCGTGGCCAGACGCGAGGAGACCTGCACGATGCGGGGCTTGGCGCCCTGCTGGAACAGGGAGCGGTGCAGTGCGGCCGGGGCGGTGAAGAGAGCGGCTGCCAGGACCGCCAGCAGCAGCGTGACGACGTAGGTGACGCGCTGGACCGTGTCGAGGCCCTCGAAGCGCGAGGTGAAGGCCAGCGACAGCAGGAAGGCGAAGAGGATCTGTACGCCCGTCTGGGTGACGCGCAGTTCCTGCAGCAGCTCGACGAAGTTGCGGTCGGCGCGTTGCAGCGGGGTCTCGTTGCGCGCGGTGCAGGGACGGTGCTCGGCCATGAAGCGACGGGTATCCAGGGAAGCCCGTGTCACGCTCCGGCGTGCGGCGGCGCGTCAGGACGCCGCCGCACGCCAGGGGGATCACTTCACGCGCCCGTACCAGACGCTCTTGGTCCAGAGCTTCTGGAGCCGCACCACGTCACCGGTCTTCGGGGAGTGCCAGAGCTTGTTCTTACCCGCGTAGATACCGACGTGGTACACGTTGCTGCCCGAGTGGAAGAACACCAGGTCTCCCGCCTTGCGGTTCTTGGCGGAGATGTGGCGGGTCTTGTTGTACTGCTGGGCAGCCGTGCGGGGGAGCTTCTTGCCGGCCTTCTTGAACGAGTAGAGCGTGAGCCCGGAGCAGTCGAACCGGTGCGGACCGGTGGCCCCGTACTTGTAAGGTGCACCCTTCTTCGAGGCCGCGATCTGGAGTGCCTTGGTCGCCGGCGTGGCTGCCGCGGCGTCGGAGGCGAAGCCGGGTGCCACGATCGAGCCGCCCACCGCGGCGATGGTGAGCGCCGAGGCGGTGCCGGCCCGGGCCATGAGCGACGGGACACGATTGAGCGCAGTCATGCGCAACCCTTCGTCAGCCGCCTGTGAAGGATGACCTGTCGGATTCGGGCTGACAAAGTTGCCCGGCCGCTGACGCGGCTTCACCCCAAGGGCTGCTCGGGTCCGGTCATGGCGTGACCGTCCCGGCGACCCGTCGTGCTCGGGTCCTCCACTCCTGCCGATCCACTCCTGTCGACCGGTCATCCGGGCGGCGGCAGGACTCGGCGTCCGCCCGGATCGCCCCGCCACAGCGGCGGGGGCTTGTCGTCAGTCAGGGATCTTGGCGCATGCCTGTCCGGATTTCCCAACGGAACCGGGGATTTGTGTTGTTACTCACCACTCACCCGTTCGGGTGGACACGTGTGCGTTCGCGCCGCTGTCCACGGGTTCGCGAACCGCCGGACCAGCGACGGAATGCCCCACTCCGCCCTGTGTCCCCGCGCGTTGCGCAACCGGAACGCTCCTGAAATCGGTCTCCCGTCTACTCCGAACAGGGGTACGTCTTTTGGTCCGTTTCAACTCACCTCCCGGCGCCCCGCGGGCGAGGCGGGCGAGAGGGGCGGCGATCCGCGTCAACTGGCGGACCCCGGGGGCAGGGTGAGCCGGGCCGTGCGCCGCTCACCGTCCAGTACCCGCAGTGCCCGGGCCAGGGTCTGCGCGTGCAGTTCCGTCTCGCCCCGCTGGTGCATCAGGGCGAGTGCGTCCCGCAGCGCCGTCGCCTTGCCGACCAGGGCCTGGGCGGCGCGCAGACCGCGGTAGGTGTCGCCGTCCCGGGCCGGGTTGATCCTGCCGAGCAGGTCGACCACGTCGAGGTAACGGTCGATCAGTTCGGCCTCGGCGCGTGTCAGGGCGGGCAGCGGCGGCAGTTCGGGCGGGAGCATCGGGGCTCACTGCCCGGTCGGCGGGACGAGGGTGGCCTTGCGGCCGGGGATGATGCCGTCCACCAGTCCGTACGTGACCGCCTCCTGGGCGGTGAGGACCATGTCCCGCTCGATGTCCGCGCGCACCTGCTCGCCGGTGCGGCCGGTGTACAGCGTGAGCAGCTCTTCCATCCGGCTCCGCACGCGTACCAACTCGGCCGCCTGGATGGCCAGATCGCTCGCCTGGCCCCGGACCGGCTCGGGCAGGGCCGGCTGATGGATCACCAGGTGCGCGTCGGGCAGCGCGAATCGCTTTCCGCGCGTTCCCGCCGCGAGCAGCACCGAGGCGACGGCGCCGGCCTGGCCCAGAAGGATGGTCTCCACGTCGCAGGAGACGTAGCGCATCGTGTCGTGGATCGCCGTCATCGCGTGGAAGGTGCCGCCGGGGGAGTTGATGTAGAGCGAGATGTCGCGCTCGGGGGCCTGGTGCTCCAGGTGCATGAACTGAGCCATCACGTCGTTCGCCGAGGTCTCGTCCACCGGTGCCCCGAGGAAGACGATCCGCTCCTCGAGGAGCCTCGCATACGGGTCCATCGTCCGGTGCCCCGACCCCGTGCGTTCGGTGAACTCGGGCAGTACCTGGCGGGCGGACGGTCGGATCATGGCGAACCCCCTCCTCGCGGGCGCGGCTGTCCCCAGCGACAGCCGTCTCCGTAAAAAATGTACAGGACGTACGTGACGTTATGATGGGGACATGGCCTACGAGATTCCGGTGACGCAAGCCAGGGCTGAGCTCGCCGACCTGATCAACCGTGTGGTGTACGCCGGGGAACGCGTCGTCGTCACCCGGCACGGCAAGCCCCTCGTCGCCCTCGTCTCGGCCGACGACCTGCGGCGTCTCGAGGAGGACCGGGAGCTCGCGGAGGCCACGGAGGAGCAGGTGATCAGCGCGGTGTCCACGGTCCGTCAGGTCGCGTCCACTCCTGGCGAACCACAGCGGTTCGGCATCGCGGCGGAGCACCGCAGGGCCGGCCCGGCGTAGACCGGCGCCCCGGGCATGGGGAGAAGCTGAGCGCGCGACAAGTCCGGGCGCGCGACAAGCCCGGGCATGCGAGTAACCCGGGCGCGCGACAAGCCCATGCAGACGTGAAGACCGTGCGTCCCCGCCCGCTACGGCGAGGACGCACGGTCGCTCCGTGCCCGTGCAGCACGACGGGCGGGGTCAGCCGACCGGCGACAGCTCCCGACGGTCGGCCGCGGGCTCGCCGTCCTGCTTCCGCGCCCGCAGCGAGCCGCCGAGCAGTACGGCGCCCAGGCCGAGCGCCGCCCACCAGGTCAGGGTCAGGGCCGGGCCGGACGCCGCCGCGCCGTCGAAGTACGACACCGAGCGCAGCAGCGACGTGCCCGCGCCGGGCGGCAGCCACTGCCCGATCGCGCCGGCCGGCTCCGGCAGCATCTGCGGGGCCGAGGTGGCGCCGGAGAAGGGGTTGCCGATCAGCATCACCAGGGCGGCCCCGACGCCCGTGCCGGCGGGGCCGATCAGCGCGGCGAGTCCGGCCACGGCGCCGCTGACGGCCAGCGTGGACAGGGCCAGCACGCCCGCTTCCGTCCACCAGGCGCCGGTGAGCGCCCCGAGCCAGCTGTGCGCGATCCCCGCCGCGACCACACCCACCAGGGCGGACGCGCCGAGCAGCGCGAGCACGGCCCGGCCCCCGCGCAGCCCCAGCAGGGTGACCACCGCGCCGGCCGCGATACCCGCCAGGGCGAGGGGCAGGACGGCGGCGTTCAGCACCGCGCCGCGCGGATCGCCGGTCGGGGTGGGTACGACGTCGACCGTCCGGACCTCGGTGCCCCCGACGGCGGCCTGCTGCGCCACGGCCTGCTGGAGGAGCTGTGCGACAGCCGGTCCGGCCGCCGACGCGGTGAGCAGTTCCGGCCCCTGTGGGGTGACCACGACCGCGCCGTACACGCTCCGGTCCTCGATGGCGTCCCGGGCGGCCGCCTCGTCGCCGTAGCGGTGAATCTCGAAGGCGCCCTCGTGCCGCTCCAGCTGCCGCTCGACCTGGGTCACCGCCGCGGGTGGTCCGGCCACGCCCAGCGGCAGGTCACGGGGAGCGAGGCGAGAGGCCGGCCAGGCGAAGGCCCACAGTGCGAGGGCCGCCAGGACGGGCACGAGGACGACGACCGCGATCACATGTCGGTTGCGAGATGGCATGAGGGGTCTCCTGAGGCGAGCGGAACCAGGGAACGGAGCGGGGAACGCCAAAAAGAAGGATCGTTCGTTTTGCTCTGTCCTCACCGTGCTCCGGTCGCGGCGTCTTGTCAAGAATGAATATTCGTTTTACTTTGGGGATCATGGCTCGCGTGTCCCAGGAACATCTCGACGCCCGCCGCCGCCAGATCCTCGACGGCGCCGCGCTCTGCTTCGCCCGCAACGGCTTCCACGCCACGTCCATGCAGGACGTGCTGAAGGAGGTCGACCTCTCGGCCGGGGCGGTCTATCGCTACTTCAGCGGCAAGGAGGAGCTGATCGGCGCGATCGTCGCCGAGACGCTCGGTTCCGTCCGAGAGGCCTTCGAGGAGGCCGCGCGGCAGAGCCCGCCCCCGCCGCCTGACGAACTCGTCGCCTCGGTCCTCGGCAAGACACTCGCCGCGCGGGAGTCGCTGGTCGTCGACGGCCGGCCCGCCTTTCCGCGGCTCGTCGTCCAGGTGTGGACGGAGACCCTGCGCAACGAGGAGCTGGCGGCCGTCCTGCGAGAGGGCTACGGCTCGGTCCGTACGGCCTGGGGGAGGGTCGTCGAGGGATATCAGGAGGCAGGCATGATGCGGGCGGACGTGGCGCCGGACCACGTGGCCCGGACGATGATCGCCTCCGTGCTCGGGTTCATCGCGCAGCAGTCCCTCTTCGGGCCCGCCCCGGTCGAGGTCCTCCGGGACGGCCTGCGGGCACTGACGGGCATGCGGGACGAGGGCGCCGGAGGATCACAGCTCGGTTAACGTGCCCGAAACGCGGTCCAATTAGCCTGCCGATCCACGCCACCTGGCACTTTGCCCCGTGGCCGCGGCAACCGGGTCCCGCACGGCCCGGAGTGACGACTGTGAGGTGGGACGTGCAGCTGACCCCGCACGAGCAAGAACGACTGCTGATCCACGTGGCGGCCGACGTGGCCGAGAAGCGCCGGGCCCGCGGGCTGAAGCTCAACCACCCCGAGGCGGTCGCGCTCATCACCTCGCACATTCTGGAGGGCGCCCGCGACGGCCGCACCGTCGCCGAGCTCATGTCCTCCGGGCGCAAGATCCTGACCAGGGACGACGTCATGGAGGGCATCCCGGAGATGATCCACGACGTCCAGGTCGAGGCCACCTTCCCGGACGGCACCAAGCTCGTCACCGTCCACGAGCCGATCGTCTGACGGGAGACCGCCGTGATTCCCGGAGAGTTCCTCTTCGCCGACGACCCGATTGCCTACAACGAGGGCCGCGAGGTCACCCGGCTGACCGTCCTCAACGCCGCCGACCGGCCCGTGCAGGTCGGCTCCCACTACCACTTCGCCGAGGCCAACCCCGGCCTGGAGTTCGACCGCGCCGCCGCACGCGGCAGGCGGCTGAACGTCGCCGCCGGCACCGCCGTGCGCTTCGAGCCCGGGATCCCCGTCGACGTGGAACTCGTTCCGCTGGCCGGCGCGCGTGTGGTGCCCGGTCTGCGCGGGGAGACCGGAGGTGCTCTCGATGCCTGAGATCTCGCGTGCCGCGTACGCCGACCTGTTCGGCCCCACGACCGGCGACCGGATCCGCCTCGCCGACACCGACCTGCTGGTCGAGATCGAGGAGGACCGCTCCGGCGGCCCCGGACTGGCCGGTGACGAGGCCGTGTTCGGCGGCGGCAAGGTCATCCGCGAGTCCATGGGCCAGGCCCGGGCCACCCGCGCGGAGGGCACTCCGGACACCGTGATCACCGGTGCGGTGATCATCGACCACTGGGGGATCGTCAAGGCCGACGTCGGCATCCGCGACGGGCGGATCACCGGCATCGGCAAGGCCGGCAACCCCGACACCATGGAGGGCGTCCACCCGGACCTGGTGATCGGCCCGGAGACCGAGATCATCGCCGGCAACGGGCGGATCCTCACGGCCGGTGCGATAGACGCACACGTCCACTTCATCTGCCCGCAGATCGCCGACGAGGCGCTCTCGTCGGGCATCACGACCCTCGTCGGCGGCGGCACGGGTCCGGCCGAGGGCTCCAAGGCCACCACCGTGACCCCCGGACCCTGGCATCTCGCCCGGATACTGGAGGCGATGGAGGCCCACCCGCTGAACATCGGCCTGCTCGGCAAGGGCAACACCGTCTCCCACGAGGCGATGCTGTCCCAGATCCGCGGCGGCGCCCTCGGCCTGAAGCTGCACGAGGACTGGGGCTCCACTCCCGCGGTCATCGACGCCTCGCTGACCGTCGCCGAGCGGACGGGCATCCAGGTCGCCATCCACACGGACACCCTCAACGAGGCCGGATTCGTGGGCGACACCCTGGCCGCCATCGCCGGGCGGGGCATCCACGCGTACCACACCGAGGGTGCGGGCGGCGGGCACGCGCCGGACATCATGACCGTCGTCTCCGAGTCGTACGTGCTGCCCAGCTCCACGAACCCGACCCGGCCGTTCACCGTCAACACCGCCGAGGAACACCTCGACATGCTGATGGTCTGCCACCACCTCAACCCAGCGGTGCCGGAGGACCTGGCCTTCGCCGAGTCCCGGATCCGGCCGTCCACGATCGGGGCGGAGGACGTACTGCACGACCTGGGCGCGATCTCCATCATCTCCTCCGACTCCCAGGCGATGGGACGCGTCGGCGAGGTCGTCATGCGCACCTGGCAGACCGCGCACGTGATGAAGCGGCGGCGCGGCGCGCTGCCCGGGGACGGGCGCGCCGACAACCGCCGGGTACGTCGCTATGTCGCCAAGTACACGATCAACCCGGCGCTCGCCCAGGGCCTGGCCCGGGAGATCGGATCGGTGGAGAGCGGCAAGCTGGCCGACCTGGTGCTCTGGGAACCGGCGTTCTTCGGCGTCAAGCCGCAACTCGTCATCAAGGGCGGGCAGATCGCCTACGCGCAGATGGGTGACGCGAACGCCTCGATCCCGACACCGCAGCCGATCCTGCCGAGGCCCATGTACGGGGCGATCGGGCGGGCGCCGGCCTCCAACTCCCTCAACTTCGTCGCGCCCCTGGCCGTCGAGGCGGGGCTGCCGGAGCGGCTGGGGCTCGGCAAGCGGTTCGCGGCGATCGAGTCGACGCGCGGGGTCACCAAGGCCGATATGCGCGAGAACGACGCGCGGCCCGAGGTGCGGGTCGATCCCGACAGCTTCGCCGTGCACATCGACGGGGAGCTGGTCGAGGCGGCGCCCGCGGCCGAACTTCCCATGGCTCAGCGGTACTTCCTGTTCTGAGGGGGGTCTGATGTCGCGTGCAGCGCTGCTCGTCCTGGCCGACGGACGGTTTCCCGCCGGGGGCCATGCCCATTCCGGGGGTGCCGAGGCTGCGGTCAAGGCCGGGCGGATCGAAGGCGCGGCGAGTCTGGAGGCGTTCTGCCGGGGGCGGTTGCACACGGCTGGGCTGGTCGCGGCGGGCCTCGCGGCGGCTGCCGCCCTCGGGACCGACCCCGTCGCGCTCGACCGTGCCGCGGACGCGCGGACGCCGTCACCCGCCCTGCGGGTCGCCGCGCGCAGACTGGGGCGGCAACTGCTGCGGGCGGCCCGTGCGACCTGGCCGTCCGCCGAACTGGACGCACTCGGCAGGGATTTCCCCAAGGGCGCCCATCAGCCGGTGGTGCTGGGGCTGGCGGCCCGGTCGGCGGGGCTGGGACCGGTTGACGCGGCCTACTGCGCGGCGTACGAGAGCGTGAGCGGGCCCGCCTCGGCGACGGTGCGGTTGCTGAGTCTGGACCCGTTCGACGCGACACGGGTGCTGGCCCGGCTGGCGCCGGAAGTGGACCGGATCGCGGACCGGGCGGTGGAGGCAGCCCGCAACACGGTCGCCGAGGGGGCCGACGCGTTGCCGGCCGCGTCGGCGCCGCTGCTGGAGATCGGCGCGGAGGCGCACGCGGGCTGGCCCGTACGGCTGTTCGCCTCGTAGCCATCCTCCGAACGCCGTGCAGACCGACCCCTCAGGGGAGCGGGGAACTGCGCGACCAGCCCCCACCCACCCGCACTCCGCACCAGCGCCCGCCACCCACCCCCAAGGAGCCGCACATGCACCTCGACCACACCGACCACGGCCCCGCAGCCCTCAGCGCGGACGCCCACCGCCCCGACGGCACCCGCAGAGCGCTCCGCATCGGGCTCGGCGGACCCGTGGGGTCCGGGAAGACCGCCACCGTCGCCGCGCTCTGCCGGGCCCTCAGGGACGAGCTGGCGCTCGCCGTCGTCACCAACGACATCTACACGCGCGAGGACGCCGAGTTCCTGCTCCGCGAGGCCGTGCTGCCGCCGGAGCGGATCACCGCCGTGGAGACGGGCGCCTGCCCGCACACCGCGATCCGGGACGACATCTCCGCCAACCTGGAGGCGGTGGAGGACCTGGAGGACGCGGCCGGGCCGCTCGACCTGGTGCTCGTGGAGTCCGGCGGGGACAACCTCACGGCGACCTTCTCCAAGGGGCTCGTCGACGCGCAGATCTTCGTCATCGACGTGGCCGGGGGCGACGACATCCCGCGCAAGGGCGGACCGGGTGTGACCACCGCCGACCTGCTCGTCGTCAACAAGACCGACCTCGCCCCGTACGTCGGCTCCGACCTTGCCCGGATGGCCGCCGACGCCAAGGCGCAACGGGCTGAACTGCCGGTGGTCTTCCAGTCGTTGCGCAGCGAGGCCGGGGTGGCGGACGTCGCCGCGTGGGTGCGGTCGCGCCTCGCCGAGTGGACCGCGTGAGCGTGCGTGCCGGTGCCGGTGTGCGGTCCGTGGCGCGGATCGTCGCCCGGGACGACGGGCGGGGCGGGACCTCCCTGCCCGTGCTGGAGAGCGACGGGCCCCTGGCGCTGCGACGCACCCGGGCGGTCGGCGCCGGGGCGCGGGTCATGCTGGTCGGCGCGATGAGCGGGCCGCTCGGTGGTGACCACTTCACCGTGGAGGGCCGGGTGGGGGAGGGCGCGCGCCTGTCCGTTGGGTCGGCCGCGGCCACCATCGCACTGCCCGGACAGGCCAAGGGCGACGCGCGGTACGACGTCCGGCTCACCGTCGCCGACCACGGCGAACTGCACTGGCTGCCGGAGCAGTTGATCTCCGCCCAGGGCAGCGACCTGTATGTCACCACCCGCGTCGAACTCGCCGCCACGGCCCGTCTCGTGCTGCGCGAGGAACAGGTGCTGGGACGCGTCGGTGAGGAACCCGGCCGGCTCACGAGCCGTCTGACCGTGTGGGTCGCCGGTCGGGCCGTGCTCGACCAGGAACTGGCCTGCGGGCCCGGGGCGCCGGGCGGGTGGGACGGCCCCGCCGTGCTGGCCGGGCACCGCGCCGTCGGTCAACTGGTGGTGGTGCGACCGGAGTTCGCCGCCGAGCCGGTGACGGCCGAAGTGCTGGGGGAGGGGGCGTCGCTGGTGCCGCTCGCCGGGCCCGCCGCGCTGGTGACCGCGGTGGCGCCGGACGCCCTCCGGCTGCGCCGGCTGCTCGACGAGGCCCTCGCGTCGCTCCCGCGGGCATAGGCGTCCGTAGAGCAGAACCACCTCTCCGTTTATCGGATTGGCAAAGAAGGACGCCCGACCCCTTTTGTCAGGGACCTCACAACCGGGAGGATCCTCCGTACTGATCTCGACGAGGTACGGGGAGGTCCCCCTTGAGGGGTTCGAGACCGAAGAGGCGGGTGGCGGTGCTCGGTTCGGCCGGCGCGCTCGTCACGGCCACGCTGATAGCGGGCGCCGTCGCGGCGCCCACCGCGAACGCGAACGCGGGTGCGGGCAGCGGACACGGCCAGGACCGGGAGGCCCGCGGCAGCGCGATCGCCGCCGCCCGGGCCGCGAAGGCCGGCATCGACTGGCAGGACTGCCCGGCCGACTGGAACCTGGCCAAGCCGATCCAGTGCGGGTTCGTCACCGTGCCGCTCGACTACGCACGGCCCCACGGCAAGCAGATCAAGCTCGCCGTCGACCGCATCGGCAACACGGGCACCCAGGCCGAGCGGCAGGGCGCGCTCCTGTACAACCCCGGCGGCCCCGGCGGCTCCGGGCTCCGCTTCCCGGCCCGGGTCACCAACAAGAGCGCCGTCTGGGCCAACGTGGCCAAGGCCTACGACTTCGTGGGCTTCGACCCGCGGGGCGTCGGCAAGTCCACGCCCATCTCCTGCGTGGACCCGCAGGAGTTCGTCAAGGCCCCCAAGGCCGACCCGGTGCCCGACTCCGAGGCCGACAAGCTCGCGCAGCGCAAGCTGGCCCGCGAGTACGCCGAGGGCTGCCAGGAGCGCAGCGGCGCCGTGCTGCCGCACATGACCACGCTGAACACCGCGCGCGACCTCGACGTCATCCGCGCCGCCCTCGGCGAGAAGAAGCTCAACTTCCTCGGCGTTTCCTACGGCACCTACCTGGGCGCCGTCTACGGCACCCTCTTCCCGGGACATGTGCGCCGCATGGTCGTCGACAGCGTCGTCGACCCCTCCCGGGAGAACATCTGGTACCAGGCCAACCTGAACCAGGACGTCGCGTTCGAGGGCCGCTGGAAGGACTGGCAGGACTGGGTCGCCGCGAACGACGCGACCTACCACCTCGGCACCACCCGCGCCGCCGTCCAGGCGAAGTGGCTGGAGCTGCGCGCCACCGCGAAGAAGAGCCCCCTCGGCGGGGTCGTCGGCCCGGCCGAGCTCATCTCCTTCTTCCAGAGCGCCCCGTACTACGACTCCGCCTGGGCGTCCACCGCCTCGGTCTTCAGCAAGTACGTCGCCGGTGACACCCAGGCTCTCGTCGACGCCGCCGCCCCCGACCTGTCCGACACGGCGGGCAACGCGGCCTCGGAGAACAGCAACGCCGTCTACACGGCAGTGGAGTGCGCCGACGCCCCGTGGCCCACCAACTGGCGCACCTGGGACCGGGACAATACCCGGCTGCACCGTGACCACCCGTTCATGACCTGGGCCAATGCCTGGATGAACCTGCCGTGCGCCACCTGGCCGACCAAGCGGCAGACGCCGCTGAACGTCAAGACCGGCAAGGGCCTGCCCGGCGTGCTCATCGTCCAGTCCGAGCGGGACGCGGCCACCCCCTACGAGGGTGCCGTGGAACTCCACAAGCGGTTCAAGGGCTCCCGCCTGATCACGGAGAAGGACGCGGGCTCCCACGGTGTCACCAGCCTGGTGAACCCGTGCATCAACCCCCGGGTGGACAGCTACCTGCTCACCGGCAAGCTGGACGGCGCCGACGTGACGTGCGCGCCGCACGCCACGCCGAAGCCGTAGCCGTCGTCCGGCGGTGGTGAGGGGCGGCCGGGACACCGGCCGCCCCTTCCTCATGTCCGCCGGGCCGCGAACCAGGCGTCCTCCGCCGCGTAGTCGAACAGGTCCGGGTAGGCGCGGGCGAGGGTCGGGAACGCCTCCCGCCAGTCCTGCTCCGACAGCCGGCGGGTGAGCCACTCGACGGTCTCCGGCAGGCTGTCCGGGTGGGTCACCACCGGCCGGTAGCCCAACTCCCTTTCCGCGGCGGCCATGTCGCACACCACCGGCAGCTCCACCGACCAGGGCGACCGGCCCACTGATGCCGACGCCGGCCCGTCCAGGAGAACGGTCTGCGTCTCCACGCCCATGACCGCGTCCACGGCCGCCCCGATCTCCGACACGGTCGGCGGCCGCGGATCGCAGGCGTTGAGCACCCGCGAACCCGGCCGGGCCGCCGCCAGCCGGACCAGTTCGGCGATGTTGCGCGCGGCCGAGGTGTGGAAGACACTCTCGCCGCGGAAGGCTAGGGCCCGCCTGCGCCGGCCGTCGAGGTTGCGTTTGACGAAGTACAGCTCGCGGGGGAGCGGGCTGTACGGCCCGTGGATCGCGCCCGGGCGCAGCACGGTCGTGGGCAACCGGTCGCCCGCCGCCAGCAGTTCGCGCTCCAGGGCCGCTTTGCGGGTGCTGTACGTGGCGTCCCCCGGCATAACCGTCGCCTGGTCCTCCGTGATCGGCACGGGGTACCGCGGGAGCCCGTCCGGCTCGCTCATGGTGTCGAAGCCGCGGCCCGTTCCGTCGTCGTACACCGACACCGTCGACATCACCACGGCCGCCCCGATCCGGTCGGCCAGGTCCGTCAACTGCCGTGCGTGCCGGGACGAGTAGGCGATCAGGTCGACCACGAGGTCGCAGCCGTCGCCGATCAGTCCGGCGAGCGCCGTGTCGTCCTCACGGTCCAGCCGCCGCGTCCGCACTCCGCCGGGCCGGCCCTCGTCCCGGCCGCCGCCACGCGAGACGGCCGTCACCTCCCAGCCGTCCTTCGCCAGGGCCTCCACCACCGGGCGGCCGATCTGTCCACCCGCCCCGATCACCACAGCACGTCTCATGCCGCGACCGTAGATCGCCGGGCGCCGGCCGGGAACCGGCCTCTGCCGACAGCAGAGCTCAACCGAGGGGCATGCGCCGGAACTTCCGCTCCTTGGCGGCGGCCTCCTCGGCCTTCACCACGGCCGCGTACCGGTCGACGTACTCCTGCTCGGAGAGGGAGAGGATCGCGTACATGATCTCGTCGGTGATGGCGCGCAGGACGGCCTTCTCGTTCTCCATGCCCTCGTAGCGGGAGAAGTCCAGGGGCTCGCCGAAGCGGATGACCACGGGGTGGATGTTGGGGATGACCTTGCCGGGCGGCTGGGCCTCGAAGGTGCCGATCATCGCGCAGGGGATCACCGGGACGCCGGCCTTGAGGGCCATCACCGCCACCCCCACCTTGCCCTTGTACAGCCGGCCGTCGTGCGAGCGGGTGCCCTCCGGGTAGATGCCGAGCAGTTCGTCCTTGCCCAGCACACCGAGGCCCTCGCGGATCGCTGCCTGCCCCGCGTCCTTTCCGGAGCGGTCGACCGGGATCTGCCCCGCGCTGCGGAAGAAGAAGGCCGTCAGCCTGCCCTTGATGCCCGGTCCCGTGAAGTACTCGGCCTTGGCGAGGAAGGTGATGCGCCGTTTGAGGATCGCGGGCATCAGGAAGTGGTCCGAGAACGACAGGTGATTGCCGGCGACGATGGCGGCGCCCTCCGCGGGCACGTGCTCCAAGCCCTCGATGCGGGGCCGGAAGACCAGTCGCAGCAGCGGGCCCAGCAGCACGTATTTCAGCAGGTAGTAGAACAAAGCGGGCGCTCCTCGACTCTCGCGGTGGACTCAGCCGCCGCGTTCCAGCAGGTCAACCGGCATGTCGTGGGGTGCCAGTGTAGGTGCAGGCACGGCCACCGGGCACCTCGTGCGGGCGGACCGCACAGATCCTTCGCCAATTGACTGACGGTCAGTCAGGCTGGTGCATCCGGTGGTGCGCATGCGGCTGGGGAGGACCGCGGGAACAGCGTGCTGCGCCACCCGGGTGACGGGCAAGCCGAACGGGTGGCCTGGCGCGATACCGGGGGTGCGTGGCGGGCCGGTGGCTCTTGCCGACGGGCGGCGGCTGTGGGCAGGTGGCCCGGGCCGCCCCGGCGAGTAACCTGCCAGACATGCGGATCTCTGTTTCCTCGGACATGGACGAACCCGTCGCCCGCTCCCTGGTGGCCGCCCTGCGCGAGCGCGGGCACGACGTGCGCCTGCACGGCGCGCTGCGCCAAGGGGACGATCCGCAGTGGGCGGTGTGCTCCGAGGCCGCGGCCCGCGAGGTCGCCGACGGCACGGCCGATCAGGCGGTGGTGTGCTGCTGGACCGGCACGGGCGCCTCGATCGCGGCGAACAAGGTGCCCGGCGTGCGGGCGGCCCTGTGCACGGACGCCTACACGGCCGGCGGGGCGCGCCGCTGGAACGACGCGAACGTGCTCGCGCTCAGCCTGCGCCTGACCTCGCAGCCGCTGCTGACGGAGATCCTGGACGCCTGGTTCGCCGGTGAGCCCAGCGCGGACGCCGAGGACCGGCAGAACGTCGACCGTCTCCGGCTGCTCGACCACGGCAAGGCCCGGATGTAGTCACAGGCGCACGATGATCAGCGCGGTGTCGTCGGTGGCGCCACCGGGCGGCAGCAGCTCCGACAGCACGGTGTCGGCGAGCGTCTCGGGGTCCTGGTCCCGGTGGTCGCGCAGGGCGTCGGCGAGCCGGTGCAGGCCCTTGTCGATGTCCTCGTGGCGCCGCTCGATCAGGCCGTCGGTGTAGAGCACGAGCGTGGCGCCCGGCGCGTACGTGGTCTCGGCCTGAGGTCTCGGGATCGGGTCGGGGCGGGCGTCCAGCGGGGTGTCCGTGGCCTGGTCGAGGAACTCGGTGCGGCCGTCGTCGTGCACGAGTACGGGCGGGGGATGTCCGGCGCTGCTGTAGGTGATGAGGTGGCGGTCGCAGTCGATGAAGGTCGTGGCGGCGGTCGCCGACTCGGCCCCGTCGATGACGTGTGCGTAGCGCCCCAGCACGTCCAGGGCCTGGGCCGGCCCGTGGGCGACCCGGGAGGCGGCGCTGAGCGCGCTGCGCAGCTGCCCCATCACCCCGGCGGCCTCCAGGCCGTGCCCGACCACGTCGCCCACGGCCACGCCGATCCGGTCGCCGCCCACCAGGTCGACCAGGTCGTACCAGTCACCGCACACGTTGAGCGCGCCCACCGCGGGCCGGTACCGGACGGCGGTCCGGTGGCGGCGGACCTGCCGTGGTGCGGGGAGCATCGCCCCCTGGAGCGCCAGCGCCACCTCCCGCTCCCGGGAGTGTGCCTGGCGCAGCCGCTCGTTGAGCTCCTGCAGCTCACGGGCGCGCGTGTACAGCTCGGCCTCCAGCACCCGGGCCCGGCCCCGGTTCCCCGCGGGGCCGCCCCGGGCCCGGATCAGCTCGGTGACCTCCTCCACGCGGTGCAGGATCAGCACGACCTTGCCGTCCGGGCCGAGCAGCGGCGCGTTCACCGGGCTCCAGTAGCGCTTGTGCCACTCACCGGGCCGCTCGGGGTCCTCTACGTCGTAGCGCTGCAGGGCCATGGCGTCGCGCTCCCCGGTGGCCAGGACGCGGTACAGCGAGGCCTCCAGGTTGCGCATGCCCGTCGCGGCCGGGTCGTTCGGGTTGTCCGGGAAGACGTCGAACAGGTACTTGCCGATCAGTTGCTCGCGGGAGCGGCCGGAGACGCGGACGAACTCCTCGTTGACGTCCGCGTACACGAGGTCGGGAGTCAGGAGCGCCACCATGCCGGGCAGAGCCTGGAACACCGCACCGTAGTCGATCGCCGTCTCCGCCATGGCTGCCGCCTCACCGCCGCCGGGGTCACACCAGTTTCGCACGGTATGGGGGAACCTCAACCGGCCTCAGTCGGCGAGATCTGCCAGTGACTGCTCGGCCCAGATGACCTTGCCCTCGGGGACGAACCGCGTCCCCCACCGCTGGGTGAGCTGGGAGACCAGCAGCAGCCCGCGCCCGCCCTCGTCGGTCGTACGGGGATGGCGCAGATGGGGCGCGGTGGCGCCACCGTCGAGGACCTCGCACACCAGGGCGCGTTCCCGGATCAGCCGGAGCCGGATGGACCCGGTGGCGTACCGGATGGCGTTGGTGACCAGCTCGCTCACCACCAGTTCCGTGGTGAAGGCCAGCTCTTCCAGGCCCCAGTGCGAAAGCTGCCGGGTGGCCGTGCGGCGGGCGTCGGCGACCACGGCCGGATCAGCGGGCAGGTCCCAGGCCGCGACCTGGCCGGTGCCGAGACGTTTCGTCCGGGCCATCAGCAGGGCCACGTCGTCGTACGGATGAGCCGGGACCAGGGCGTCGACGACGGACCGGCAGTACGACTCGAGCGAACCGCCTCGCTCCAGCGCCTCGCGCAGCCGGTCCCGGCCCGCGTCGACGGCCCAGGTCTCGCCCCGCGCCAGCAGCCCGTCGGTGTGCAGCGCCAGTGTGCTGTCCTCCGCCAGGGAGAGCTCGACCGCTTCGAAGGGCGGGCCCCCCACCCCGAGTGGCGGCCCCTGTGGCAGTTCGACGAACACCACCGAGCCGTCGGGCTGGACCACGGCCGGGGCGGGATGCCCCGCCGCCGCCATGGCACAGCCGCCGTCGACGGGGTCGTAGATCACGTACAGGCAGCCGGAGCCCACGGACTGCGTTCCCGGGGCGCCCACCGTCCCGGGCTCGGCGCCTTCCTCCCGCGCCGAACGCGCCACCAGGTCGTCGAGGTGTGCCAGCACCTCCTCCGGAGGCAGATCCAGAGCCGCGAGGGTCCGTACGGCGGTCCGCAACTGCCCCATGGCCGCGGCGGCGTCGATGCCGTGCCCGGGCACCTCGCCCACGACCAGCGCCACCCGCGCCCCCGACAACGGGATGAGGTCGTACCAGTCGCCCCCGAGACCGGTCAGCTCGTCGGCCGGCCGGTAGCACGCGGCCACCTCGACGGCGTCCTGCTCGGGCAGCCGATGGGGGAGCAGGCTGCGCTGCAGGACCAGCGCGGCGTCCCGCTCACGGGTGTAGCGGCGGGCGTTGTCCACGCAGACGGCCGCACGGGCGACGAGGTCCTCGGCCAGCCGCAGGTCCTCCTCGTCGAAGTGCTCCCGCTCCCGGCGCCGGTAGAAGGTCGTGATGCCCAGGGTGATGCCGCGCGAGCGGATCGGCACGGTCATCACGCTGTGCATGCCGAGCTCCAGGAACGTGGCCCGGCGGCCGCTCGGGGTGCTCGTGGTCCAGTCACGGGTCAGCGGGTCGAGCCGCTCCGAACGCCAGGATCGCCCCGTGGCCAGACAGCGGAACGGCGGCGTGCCCGCCCGGAAGGCCACCCCTTCGCCGACCTCGATGACGGCATCCAGGAGGTCGGCGTGCGCGGACCGGTAGCCGGCGCGGCGCAGCTCCACCGGTTCCTCCGAGTCCTCGAGCGGCCCGGGTGCCGGCTCGCCGCCCCGCAGCACCGACTCCAGCAGGTCCACGGTGACGAAGTCGGCCACCCCCGGCACGACCACGTCCGCCAGTTCCTGCGCGGTGCGCGTGAGGTCGAGGCTGCGGCCGATGCTCTCGCCCGCCCGGTCGAGCAGCGCCAGCCGCTGTCGCGCACGGTGCCGATCGGTCATGTCCACGACCGTGTAGTACACGCCGATGGGCTGGCCCCGGTCGTCCTCGAGCCGGGTGAACGACAGCATGTGGGCCGTCTCGTGCAGCGGGGCCGAGCGCACATGGCCCACGTGCTCGTAGCCGACCACCGGCTCGCCGGTCTCCAGCACGCGCCGCATCTGCGCCTCGACCGCCTGGTGGTCCATCCCCGGCTGCACGTCCGCGAAGCGCAGCCCGAGCCGGCGCGCCGCCGGACCGCCGCCGAACTGCTCCAGGGCGGCGTTCGACCACACGAAACGCAGGTCGGTGTCCACGATCGCGATGCCGACGGGGGCGCCCGCCGCCATCTGTTCCAGGACCGAGCGGCTCATGTCCCAGCCGGGAGCGCCCTCGGACATCTGCGACAGGAGCATCAGCCAGCGGGCACCGCCCTGCGCTTCCTCGGCCGCGGTGATCCGCGCCGCGACCCGCACCGGCTGCCCGTTTCTGCGGCGGGCCGTCAGCAGCCCCGTCCAGCCGCCGTCCCTGCGGCACCGCTCCACCAGGTCGGGTACGCGCTCGGCGTCCTCTCCGACCAGCAGGTCGGCCAGCTTCCTGCCGACCGCCTCGGAAGCCGGGTACGCCAGCAGCCGCCGGGCATCGCTCGTCCAGCCCGTCACCACGCCCTGTGGATCGAGCAACAGGGGCGCCGCGTCGGCCACGTCGAACCGTTGCCGGGCAACGCCGTACGCCTCGTCTGCGCCCACGGCCGACCTCTCTGTCGCTGAGAGTGGTCTACCACCTCTTGCCTCAATCTTCACCCTTCCGGCCAGGAGGGGCGGCTTGTGCAGGGCCGGCCGGGGCGCAGGACCGGGTGCGGTGGGAGACGTTCCGCCGGCCGTTGGAAGACGGCACCCACATCGAGTACACCCCCACCCCGGAGCCCGGAGCCCGGAGCCCGGAGCCCGGAGCCCGGAGCCCGGAGCCCGGAGCCCGGAGCCCGGAGCCCGGAGCCCGGAGCCCGGAGCCCGGGTGTCACGGGATCTGCCCTGACCAGGCAGTGCATCCCGGCATCCGGTGCGCGCCGCCCCCCGGGAGCCCGGTCCGGGGCCGGCCCCGGCCGGCCCGGCCTCGTTTCTTACCCCAGTGCCTTCTCCAGCGCCCCGATTGCCCCCGTCAGCTCCTCGCCCGTGATGGTCAGCGGTGGGGCCAGGCGGATCGTGGAGCCGTGGGTGTCCTTCGCAAGGACCCCCTCCCGCATGAGACGTTCGCTGATCTCGCGGCCCGTGCCCAGCGCGGGGTCGATGTCGACGCCCGCCCACAGGCCGCGTGAGCGGAAGCCCACCACGCCCTTGCCGACCAGCCCCGTCAGACCGTCGCGCAGGGTCTCGCCCAGTTCGGCCGCCCGGCGCTGGAACTCGCCCGTCTCCAGCAGCTCCACCACCGCCGTGCCGACCGCCGCCGCCAGCGGATTGCCTCCGAACGTCGAGCCGTGCTCACCCGGGTGCAGCACCCCGAGCACCTCCCGGCGCCCGACCACCGCCGACACCGGCACGATGCCGCCGCCCAGCGCCTTGCCCAGCAGCAGCACGTCCGGCACCACCGGCTCGTGCTCGACCGCCAGCGTGCGGCCCGTGCGGCCCAGCCCGGACTGGATCTCGTCCGCGATGAACAGACAGCCCTTGCGGCGGGTCAGCTCCCGCACGCCCGCCAGATAGCCGTCGTCCGGGATGATCACCCCCGCCTCGCCCTGGATCGGCTCGATCAGCACCGCCGCCGTCGTCTCGTCGACCGCCTCCTCCATCGCGGCCAGGTCGTTGTACGGCACCATCCGGAACCCCGGGGTGAACGGCCCGAAGCCCGCCCGGGCCGTCTCGTCGGTGGAGAAGCTGACGATCGTCGTCGTACGGCCGTGGAAGTTGTCCGCGGCGACCACGATCGTCGCCCGGTCGGCCGGCACGCCCTTGACGTCGTAGGCCCACTTCCGGGCCACCTTCACCCCGCTCTCCACCGCCTCCGCACCGGTGTTCATGGGCAGCACCATGTCCATGCCGGTCAGCGCGGCCAGCCGCTCCGCGAACTCGGCGAGCCGGTCGTTGTGGAACGCGCGCGAGGTGAGGGTCAGCCGGTCGAGCTGGCGGTGGGCCGCCTCGATCAGCGCAGGATGCCGGTGACCGAAGTTGAGGGCCGAGTAGCCGGCCAGCATGTCGAGGTAGCGCCGCCCCTCGACGTCCTCCACCCAGGTGCCCTCGGCGCGGGCGACGACCACCGGCAACGGGTGGTAGTTGTGCGCGAGGACCGGCTCCTCCGCGCGGATCAGCTCCTGCGAGCCACGCGTCTGACGCGGGTCACGGCCCCCCTGCGGGTCCTCGGTGCGGACGGGTGCGGTCATGAGCGGATCTCCCGGATCTCCTGGGTGCAGCACTTGATGCCGCCACCGGCCTTGTGGAACTCGGACAGGTCGACGGGGACGGGTACGTAGCCACGGCCGGCCAGCTGCTCGGCCAGGCCCGTCGCCCCCGGTGAGATGAACACGTGGCGCCCGTCGGAGACGGAGTTGAGGCCGAACGCCATCGCGTCCTCGCGGGTGGCGAGCACCGCGTCCGGGTACAGCCGGGCCAGCACTTCTCGGCTGCCCGGCGAGAACGCCCCGGGGTAGTAGACGATGTTCCCGTCGTGCCCGTCGTCGAGGACGAACAGCGCCGTGTCCAAGTGGTAGAAGTACGGATCCACCAGCGTCAGGCTGATCACCGGCGTCCCGAAGTACTCCTGCACCTCGCTGTGGGCCTCCCGGGTCGTGCGGAAGCCCGTCCCGGCCAGGATCCAGCGGCCGGCCGGCACCAGGTCGCCCTCGCCCTCGCACACCGACTCGGGGTGGTAGACGTCGTAACCCTCCGTCTTGAACCACGCCTCGTACGGCACGGACTCGGGACGGCGTTCGGGCGCGTGGAAGAGCGCCCCGAAGACGCGGCCGTCGACGACGACCGCCGCGTTCGCGGCGAAAACCATGTCCGGCAGGCCGGGAACGGGTTTCACACTGTCCACGGTATGGCCGTGGGCGCGGTAGGTGTCGACCAGCGACTGCCACTGGTCCAGGGCACGGATGACGTCGACGGGTTCGTCGGGATGCATCCACGGGTTGATCGCGTACTGCACGGCGAAGTGTCTGGGCTCGCAGACGAGGTAGCGCCGCCGACGCGGCACACGGGAGTCGGGCACAGAGGGGTCCCTCCGCTTCCTCACGGTGTGTGACTGGGGATTGACACAACGGTAGGAAGTGGCGACCGTGCCCGACAAGAAACAAAGATTGCGCGTTCACGCAGGAACGCTGCGTCTTGAAGCCGCTCAGCGCACGTCTGCTGCGCCGCCTCCCACGCCCTCCGGGGCCGGATGACTCGCCCCCGCCTCCGGGCTCTCCGGCAGCAGGTGGGACAGCACCATCACACTGATCGTCTTCCGGATGAACGGTTCCTGCCGGATCCGTTCCAGCACCTCCTCGAAGTGCTCCACGTCCCGCGCCCGCACGTGCAGCAGCGCGTCCGCGCCGCCGGTCACGGTCATCGCCGCGGCGATCTCCGGATAGTCCCGCACCACCTCGGCCAGCCGCCGCGGCGGGGCGGCGCCCTCGGAGTACACCTCGACGTAGGCCTCCGTGCGCCAGCCCAGCGCCGACGGCTTCACCGTCGCCGAGAACCCGGTGATCACACCCGTCTCGCGCAGCCGGTCGACCCGCCGCTTGACCGCCGTGGCCGACAGCCCGATCGCCGTGCCGATCTCGGCGAACGACGTCCTCGCGTTCGCCATCAACGCGGTGATGATCTTCCGGTCGAGTTCGTCGAACGGCGTGGACCTGCTGTTCATGCGGGCACTGTATCCACCGGCATCCCGGCCCGCGCCCCGCCGGCCCGTGCACCGCATCCGGCGCGAACGTCCACCCCCGGCACATGTCCAGACGTTCGGATCACCCCTACACTCCGGGTTCATGCTGCGCGCCCTGGCTGTCGACGACGAACGCCCCTCGCTGGAGGAACTGCTCTACCTCCTGCACGCCGACCCGCGCATCGGCAGCGCGCAGGGCGTGGGCGACGCGACCGAGGCGCTGCGCCGCATGAACCGCGCCCTGGAGTCCGGCCCGGGCGGGCCCGACGCCATCGACGTCGTCTTCCTGGACATCCAGATGCCCGGCCTCGACGGTCTCGACCTCGCGCGGCTGCTCACCGGCTTCGCCCGGCCGCCGCTCGTCGTGTTCGTCACCGCCCACGAGGACTTCGCCGTACAGGCCTTCGACCTCAAGGCCGTCGACTACGTGCTCAAACCGGTCCGCAAGGAGCGGCTCGCCGAGGCCGTCCGCCGGGCCGTGGAACTGCGCGGCGCAGCCCCCCGCATCCCCGTCCACGAACCCGACCCGGACCACCTACCCGTCGAACTCGGCGGCGTGACCCGCTTCGTCGCCGTCGACGACATCACCCACGTCGAGGCCCAGGGCGACTACGCCCGCCTGCACACCGACAAGGGCAGTCACCTGGTGCGCATCCCGCTCTCCACCCTGGAGGAGCGCTGGCGCAGCCGCGGTTTCGTCCGCATCCACCGCCGTCACCTCGTCGCACTGCGCCACATCGGCGAACTCCGCCTCGACGCGGGCACCGTCAGCGTCCTCGTCGGCTCCGAGGAGCTCCAGGTCAGCAGGCGGCACACACGCGAACTGCGCGACCTGCTCATGAGGAGGCCCTGACGGTGCCCCAGGACCACACCGAACGCCGTGTCGTCGTCACCGGCCCGCCCCGGCATACCGGCCCGCACACCCGGCTCCGCTCGCGCGGGCGATACCCGCAGACCTCCTCCGGCTCCTACCGTCCGCGCACCGAGATCGACGAGCAGACCACCCTCGGCCACACCTACGTCCGCTCCCTGATGCGCACCCAACTGCGTGCCGCTCTCACCGTGTTCACCGTCCTCGGCCTGCTCGTCGGCCCGCTCCCGCTGCTCTTCGCGGCGATGCCCGACGCCCGTCGTCTCGCATGGGCCGTCCTGGGCTTCGGCCTCTACGTCCCGCTGGTGCTGCTCGCCCGCTGGTACGTCCGCCGGGCCGAGCGCAACGAACGCGACTTCGTACGCCTGGTAGAAGACCGCTGACGCCGCACCGATGAACCCCGGCCCCCGATGAACTCCAGCTACGCCATACCCGCCGTCGCCCTGGTCGTCGTCGCGACGGTCCTGGTCGGCGCCTTCGGCCTGCGCATCTCCCGCACCACGTCCGACTTCTACGTCGCCTCCCGTACCGTCGGCCCCCGCCTCAACGCCGCCGCCATCAGCGGCGAGTACCTCTCCGCCGCCTCCTTCCTCGGCATCGCGGGCCTCGTCCTGGTCCAGGGCCCCGACATGCTCTGGTACCCGGTCGGCTACACCGCCGGCTACCTGGTCCTGCTGATCTTCGTGGCCGCCCCGCTGCGCCGCTCCGGCGCCTACACGCTTCCCGACTTCGCGGAGGCGCGCCTCGCCTCCCAGGCCGTACGGCGGCTCGCCGGAGCCTTCGTCGTCGGTGTCGGGTGGCTGTATCTGCTGCCCCAGCTGCAGGGCGCCGGGCTCACCCTGACGGTGCTGACCGGGGCGCCCGACTGGCTCGGCGGGGTGATCGTCGCCGTCGTCGTGACCGCCACCGTCGCCGCCGGCGGCATGCGCAGCATCACCTTCGTGCAGGCCTTCCAGTACTGGCTGAAACTCACCGCCCTGCTCGTCCCCGCGCTCTTCCTGGTTCTCACCTGGCAGAGCGACGGAGCGCCCCGGCACGCCTTCGACGAACCGGCCACCTTCCGCGAGCAGCGCGTCGTCCGCGTCGACGACGCGATCGACCTGAGGCTGGACCGGCCGCTGAGCGTCATGGTGACCGGCACCGTCGACGGCCGCACCCACACCGGGACGCGGCTGGAACTGACCGCCGGGACCCACCACATCGAGCGCGGCACCCGGCTCACCTTTCCCCGGGGCGCCGCCGTCCCCGAGGCCCGGCGCAGCGGCGGCGGCGACCTGTCCCCGTCGCAGGCCGAAAGCCGCGAGGAACGGCCGCTGTACGCCACGTACGGTCTGATCCTCGCCACCTTCCTGGGCACCATGGGCCTGCCGCACGTCGTGGTCCGCTTCTACACGAGCCCGCACGGCGTCGCCGCCCGCCGCACCACCGTCGCCGTCCTGGGCCTGATCGGCGCCTTCTACCTGCTGCCCCCCGTCTACGGCGCCCTCGGCCGCCTCTACGCCCCCGAACTCACCCTCACCGGCGACCCGGACGCCGCCGTCCTGCTGCTGCCCGACCGCATGATCGGGGGAGCGGGCGGCGACCTGCTGGGCGCGCTGGTCGCCGGGGGCGCCTTCGCGGCGTTCCTCTCCACGGCCTCGGGCCTGACCATGGCGGTCGCGGGAGTCCTCACCCAGGACGTCCTGCCGTCCCGCGGCGTACGGCACTTCCGGCTCGGCACGGTCCTCGCCATGGCGATGCCCCTCGCGGCGAGCGTCCTGGTCGGCGGGCTGCCGGTCGCCGACGCCGTGGGGCTCGCCTTCGCGGTCTCGGCGTCCTCGTTCTGTCCGCTGCTCGTCCTCGGCATCTGGTGGCGGCGGCTGACCCCGCCCGGCGCGGCCGCCGGGATGCTGGTCGGCGGCGGCTCCGCCCTGCTCGCCGTCGCCGCGACCATGGCCGGCTACCCGGGCGAGGGCGCCGCCCTGCACGCCCTGCTCGCCTGGCCCGCGCTGTGGTCGGTGCCGCTGGGCTTCCTCACCATGATCATGGTGTCCCTGGCCACGCCCGGCCGGGTCCCGCCCGGCACCGCGGCGGTCCTGGCCCGGTTCCATCTCCCGGAGGAGCTGCGCTCGGAGGTGCCGGCGTGAGCGGTTTCCTGGCAGGTCTGTGCGTCGGCGTGCTCCCGGTGCTCGCTCTCGGCGTCTGGCTCGGGCGGCGGACGGCACGGGCCAAGAGCCTCGCCGGACTCGGCACCCCCGTCGAGCACGCCACCTTCGAGACCCTGCACACGGCGTCCCTCGCCGCACCCCCGCTGCGGGCCGGCCTGACGGAGGAGACCGCCCGCAAGTCCGCCCGCAAACTGCGCTCCCTGCTCGGCACGGACGCCCTCTGCCTCACCGACCGCACCGACGTCCTGGTCTGGGACGGCGACGGCGCGCACCACCGGGACGAGATCATGGACCGCCTCGCCGGTGCCCTGGAAACCGGCCGCGGTGAGGCTTTCCGGCTCACCTGCGACAGCCTCGACTGTTCGGTGCGCTGGGCGGTCGTCGCCCCGCTCACCGTCGACGACCGGGTGCACGGCGCGCTGGTCGCCTGCGCGCCCCGCGAGTCGGCGGTGCTCGTCCGGGCCGCGGGTGAGGTCGCCCGTTGGGTGTCCGTCCAGCTGGAGCTGGCCGATCTCGACCAGTCCCGCACCCGGCTCATCGAGGCCGAGATCAAGGCACTGCGGGCCCAGATCTCGCCCCATTTCATCTTCAACTCGCTCGCGGTGATCGCCTCGTTCGTCCGCACCGACCCCGAGCGCGCCCGCGAGCTGCTCCTCGAATTCGCCGACTTCACCCGCTACTCGTTCCGCCGGCACGGCGACTTCACCACGCTTGCCGAGGAGCTCCACGCCATCGACCACTACCTGGCGCTGGTCCGGGCACGCTTCGGCGACCGCCTCTCCGTCACCCTCCAGATAGCGCCGGAGGTGCTGCCGGTGACCCTGCCGTTCCTCTGCCTCCAGCCGCTCGTCGAGAACGCCGTCAAGCACGGCCTGGAGGGCAAGGCCGTGTCCGCGGGCCGGTGCCGCATCCAGATCACCGCCCAGGACGCGGGCGCCGAGGCCCTGGTCGTCATCGAGGACGACGGCGCCGGCATGGACCCCGGCCTGCTCCGCCGCATCCTGGCCCGCGAGGTCAGCCCCTCGGGCGGCATCGGCCTGTCCAACGTCGACGACCGGCTCCGCCAGGTCTACGGAGACGACTACGGCCTCGTCATCGAGACGGCCACCGGCGCCGGCATGAAGATCACCGTCCGGCTCCCGAAATACCAGCCCGGTGTGCACTCGGCGGGGCGTCCGGCCCGGGAGTGAGGCGTCAGGTGCTGCGCGTCGTGACCACCAGTCCCAGGGTGATCAGACCGAGGACGACCCAGCCGAACCACAGCCAGCCGTTGCTCCCGAGCGCCACCGTGTAGGCCGTCACCACGACCAGCCCGCCCAGTGTGAGCGCTCCCATGGTCTTCGTCGCGTTGGAACCGTTCGTGGATCCGGGCATCACAACACCCCTCCTCATGGTCCGGTCCCTCCATGGTGCCCGGCGGACGCCCGGCGCGCACGGCCCGTGCCGAAGAGGTCCTCAGCGCCCTTGCGTGTTCAGAGATGCCAGATAGGCGTTGTACGCCTCCAGCTCCTTGTCCCCGTCGCGGTCGGCGGCCCGGTCGGTGCGCCGGGCCTGTCGCTGGTCCGAGGCGTACCACTGGAACAGCAGGGCCACCAGCACGAGCACGGAGGGGATCTCGCTGAACGCCCAGGCGATGCCGCCCGCCGCGTTCTGGTCGGACAGCGCCTCGATGCCGAGCGAGCCGGGCGGGTTCTTGAACGTCTCGACCATCGGCTCGGACGCCATCATCAGCGCGATCCCGAAGAACGCGTGGAAGGGCATGCCCGCGAACAGCTCCAGCATCCGCATCAGGTAGCCCGGGCGGTGCGGGCCCGGGTCCACGCCCATGATCGGCCAGAAGAACACCAGACCGACCGCGAGGAAGTGCACCATCATCGCGATGTGGCCCGCCTTGGAGCCCATCAGGGTGTCGAAGAGGGGCGTGAAGTACAGCCCGTAGAGGCTCGCGATGAACAGGGGGATCGTGAACGCCGGGTGCGTGACGATCCGCATGTACCGGCTGTGCAGGAACATCAGCAGCAGCTCACGGGGCCCCTTGCGGCCCCGCCCCGCCGTGGGCAGCGCCCGCAGCGCCAGCGTGATCGGCGCACCGAGCAGGATGAGGATGGGCGACACCATGCTGATCACCATGTGCTGCACCATGTGCACGCTGAACATGACCATGCCGTAGTCGTTCAGCCCGGTGCACATCATGAGCATGATGCTCAGCACGCCCAGGACGAACGCGACCGTACGCCCCACGGGCCACTTGTCCCCGCGCCGGACGAGGCGCACGACACCCCACCCGTACAGGGCCAGCCCGGCCAGGCATGCGACGAGGAAGAACGGGTCCGCCGACCACTCCAGACCTCGCCCCAGCGTGAACGGCGGCAGATCCATGGTCATGCCGTGCCCGCTGTGATCCATTCCGCCGGCTCCTGTTTCGTGGGGGTGTGCAGCAAGTTGTCCGCCCACAAGAGTAGAACCGCCCCCGGTCACCACTACGACCGGGGGCGGTTCAGCGTCCTCAGGGGCGCGGGGAACGGCGCGATCAACCACACTCAACCCGCACCCGGCGACTCAGCAGCGCTTCAGAGCACGCACTCCGCCTCTTCGTACCGGTCGTCGGGAACGGTCTTCAGCGTTTCCACAGCCTCTGCCAGCGGCACCATCACGATGTCGGTCCCCCGCAGCGCGGTCATGTGCCCGAACTCACCCCGGTGCACCGCCTCCACCGCGTGCCACCCGAACCGCGTGGCCAGCACCCGGTCGTAGGCGGTCGGCGTACCACCCCGCTGCACGTGCCCGAGGATCACCGGCCGGGCTTCCTTCCCCAGCCGTCCCTCCAGCTCCACGGACAGCTGCCGGGCGATCCCGGCGAACCGCTCGTGCCCGTAGATGTCCTTGCCGCCCTCGTCGAACTCCATGGTCCCGGCCCGGGGCTTCGCCCCCTCCGCCGCCACCACGATCGCGAAGCGCTTGCCCGCCTCGAACCGCTCGCCCACCCGACGGGTCAGCTCCTCTATGTCGAAGGGCCGCTCGGGGACGACGATGGCGTGCGCACCGGCCGCCATGCCGGAGTGCAGGGCGATCCAGCCGGTGTGCCGGCCCATGACCTCCACCACCAGAACCCGCTGGTGGGACTCGGCGGTGGTCTTCAGCCGGTCCAGGGCCTCGGTCGCCACACCCACGGCCGTGTCGAAGCCGAACGTGACGTCCGTGACCGCGATGTCGTTGTCGATCGTCTTGGGTACACCCACGACGGGCAGACCGCTGTCGGACATCAGCCGCGCGGCCTTGAGCGTGCCCTCGCCGCCGATGGGGATGATCGCGTCGAGGCCGAGCTCCTCGACGTGGCCCTTGGCCCGCTCCACACCGTCCCGCAGATGGGAGGGCTGGACCCGGGAGGACCCGAGAATGGTGCCGCCGCGGGCGAGGATGCCGCCCACCGCGTCGAGGTCGAGCTTGAGGTAGTCGCACTCCAGGAGGCCCTTCCAGCCGTCCCGGAAGCCGATGACCTCGTCGCCGTGGTCGACGACGGCACGGTGCACGACGGACCGGATGACGGCGTTCAGGCCGGGGCAGTCGCCGCCGGACGTGAGGACACCAATGCGCATAGCCCGAAATACCTTCTCAACGTGGGCCGGGGACCGGACCACGTTGTCCGGCTGGAATCCCCGCCACCCTAGCGGCATCGAGGGGCCGGACCGAAGCACGCGTCCGCCTGCTGGACGACCCCGCTCACCTGTGCGGATGGGCCGTCATACGGGCTGTTGACCAGCAGGTTGACGCGTACCCCGGGCACGCTGCGGCGCTGCGCCTAGGCAGGCTGCTGAGCAGCGGCGATGCGCTCGTTGCGCAGGGCCTCGTACCAGCGGTCGTCCGTCGGCGGCAGCGCGTTGACGTCGAGGGCCAGCTTCAGCAGCAGGTCCGCGATCAGCGGGTTGCGGGCCAGCACCGGCCCGTGCATGTACGTGCCGAAGACGGTGTCGTTGTACGCGCCCTCCGTCCCGTCGCCCGTGCCGTTGCCGTTGCCGAAGCGCACCCGGGCGAGCGGGCGGGCGGTGGGGCCCAGATGGGTGACGCCCTGGTGGTTCTCGAAGCCCGTCAGCGGGGGCAGGCCGAGGCGCTGGTCGATGTCGCCCAGCACGTCCCCGACGCACCGCGCGCCCTCGCCGCGCACCGACACCACGTCCAGCAGCCCGAGGCCGGGCTCGCGCTGGCCGAGGTCGTTGATGAACTCGTGCCCGAGGATCTGGTAGCCGGCGCACACCGAGAACACGATGGCGCCGTTCTCCACGGCCCGGGTCAGTCCGCCGTCCCGGCGCAGCCGCTCGGCGGCGAGCCGCTGCGGCCGGTCCTCACCGCCGCCGATCAGGTAGATGTCGCCGGAGGTCGGGATCGGCTGGTCGCTGCGCACGTCCAGCCGGGCCACGTCCAGCCCGCGCTGCTGCGCCCGGCGTTCGACGACGAGGACGTTGCCCTGGTCGCCGTAGGTGCTGAGCAGGTCGGGATAGATCCAGACGACCCGCAGTTGGTTGTCGCTCACAAAAGTCCCCTGACGTCTCGTGCTCAGTTGCCGACCCGGCGGCGCAGGTCCTGGAACGCCGTGTAGTTGGCGATGACCTCGATCCGGCCCGGCGGGCACGCCGCCACGGCCTGGTCGAGGTTCTCGTAGACCTGGAAGTGCTGGTCGGCGACCTCCAGGCGCACCGCCAGGTCCAGCCGCCGGTCGCCGACGACGCAGATCGGGTGACCGGTCAGCCGCGAGTAGTCGACGTCCCACAGCCAGGAGGTGTCGGTGCCGTCGGCGGAGCGCGCGTTCACCGACAGGATGACCGGGGTGGGCGGCGGGTCGATCAGGGAGAACGTCTCCAGCCAGCCGGCCGGGTTCTTCGCCAGCAGCAGCCTGAGGTCGCGGCCCTGGAACTGGACGACGTCGTACCGCCCGGCCACCGCCTGCACCTGGTACATGCGCTCCAGCGCGACCTGCGGCGGCACCCCGAACACGGCCGCGACGGCGGCCGAGGAGGCGGCGTTGGCCTTGTTGGCACGGCCGGGCAGCTGGAGGTGGATCGGCCAGGCCGAACCGTGCGGGTCGAGCACGTGGTCACCGGAGAGCGCCCAGCTCGGGGTGGGGCGGCGGAAGCCGCACTCGCCGCAGAACCAGTCGTCGCCGGGGCGCTGCATCACGCCACCGCACGACGGGCAGGACCAGGCGTCGTCCTTCCACATCTGCCCGGCGGCGACCCAGATCACGTTGGGGGAGGACGAGGCCGCCCACACCACCAGCGGGTCGTCGCAGTTGGCCACGACCACGGCCTTGGAACCCGCGAGTCCCTCCCGCCAGTTCTCGGCGAGCATGCGGGTCTCGGCGGCGCGGTCGAGCTGGTCGCGCGAGAGGTTGAGCAGGGCGATGCACTTCGGTGCGGTGTCCCGGGCGACGCCGGCGAGGTACTTCTCGTCGACCTCGATGACGCCGTAGCGCGCGTCCGAGCCGCCCGCGAGCGCGGAGGTGATGCCGGCCGGCATGTTGGCGCCGAGCGCGTTGGAGACGACCGGTCCCGCCGCGCGCAGGGCCTCGGCGATGAGCCGGGTGGTGGTGGTCTTGCCGTTCGTCGCCGAGACCAGGACCACGTCCAGGTTCTGTGCGAGCCGGGCCAGGAGCTCGGGGTCGAGCTTGAGCGCCACCCGGCCGCCGATCACCGAACCGCTGCCGCGCCCTGCGGCGCGCGATGCCGCCGCGACCGCCTTGCCCGCGGTCACGGCCAGCTTGGCCCGCGGCGAGAGCGGGTCCGAGTTGCCTGCCATCAGTTCTCGATCCTCCTTGCGTACGCGCCGCGCCTTCAAGCCTGACGGCCACGTGATGTGGAGCTCAGCCTATCGAGATCCATTCGCACTCCCGAACCGTGGCACTGTGGCGAACTCGTGTGGGAGACGCGGACCGACAGGACCTTACTCTTGCCGCCATGCGACACAGCTCCATCCCCGGCGCCCACGGCCGCGTGAGACCCCTCACTCTGCACGGCGACCCGCTCCTGCACTCGCCCTGCGCGGAGGTCACCGACTTCGGCCCCGAACTGGCGCGGCTTGTCGAGGACTTGTTCGCGACGATGTACGCCGCCCAGGGCGTCGGCCTCGCCGCCAACCAGGTCGGCGAACCGCTCCGGGTCTTCGTCTACGACTGCCCGGACGACGAGGAGGTCCGCCATGTGGGCCATGTGGTCAACCCTCGTCTGACCGAGGCGGACGGCGTCGTGATCCGGGGTCCCGAGGGCTGCCTGTCCCTCCCGGGCCTGGAAGCGGGCACGGAACGCCACGACCACGCGGTCGTCGAAGGCTTCACGGTGACGGGAGAACCCGTCACCGTCCACGGCACGGGTTTCTTCGCCCGCTGCCTCCAGCACGAGTGCGACCACCTGGAGGGCCGCGTCTACGCGGACCACCTGACCGGCTGGCGCCGTCGCAGACTGATGCGCCAGGTGGCCCGGGCCTCCTGGAACACCTGAATCGTTCGTACCTCAGGGGCGCGGGGCTGCGTTCGGCATGCGGCCCCGCCGCGTGGGGGTGTACGACCCCCACGGCCCCGCCGACGGCACGCGGCCGTCAGAACCCCGGGCCACCCACCCGGTCCCCGACCGCGGCGAGCCGCCCCCACAGCAGATCGGCCAGACTCCGTACCAACTCCGCACGGGAACAGGGCCGTTCCCCCAGCCACCAGTCGCCGGCCGCATGCATCATGCCGACGATCCCGTGGCCCCACACCCTGGCCAGCTGCTGCCCGCCCGGCCCGAGGTCCAGCCGCTCCTCGATGACCTGCGCCAGCTCCTCGCCCATCCGCCGCAGCAGCGGCGCGCTGTGCTTGCCGACGTCGAACCCCTGGTCCCCGGGCCCGCCGCCCTCCGCCGGGTGCATCAGGAACCGGTACACCTGGGGCCGCGCCTCGATCGCCGCGAGGTAGGTGTCCAGCGTGGCTTCGACCCGCTCCCGGCGGTCCGCCGGCGCGTCGAGTGCCGCCCGCAGCGAGTCCAGCAGGGCGTCCGTGTGCCGCATGGCGAGAGCGGCGTACAGTCCGCCCTTGTCGCCGAAGTGCCGGTAGAGAATCGGCTTGGTGATGCCGGCCTCCGCCGCGATCGCGTTCATCGAGGCCTGCGGGCCGTCGCGCAGCACCACCCGGTCGGCAGCCTCCAGCAGCTCACGCCGGCGGCGGTCGGCGGACCGTTGCTGATCGGTCCGCTGCGTGGTGTCCATGGTCTCTCCCCACCCGTGCTGTTTCCATGACGCCTGCGAAAACTAACACTGAAGCGTGCCCCCGACACCGAACGGGTGCCGACCGGTCGGTAGGAGTTGACTTCGACTACCCACCGGTAACAGACTGCTGTTACCGCAAGTAACATGCACGTGTGCCGCTGGAGGGGACGACATGGCCGAGTTCACCATGGAGCTCAACGACGAACAGAAGGAGGTCCGGGACTGGCTGCACGGCTTCGCGGCCGACGTCATCCGCCCCGCGGCCGCCGAATGGGACGAGCGTGAGGAGACTCCCTGGCCGGTCATCCAGGAGGCCGCGAAGGTCGGCATCTACTCGCTGGACTTCTATGCCCAGCAGTACTTCGACCCGACCGGTCTCGGCATCCCCATGGCGATGGAGGAGCTGTTCTGGGGCGACGCCGGCATAGCCCTGTCCATCGTCGGCACCGGCCTCGCCGCCGTCGGCGTCCTCGCCAACGGCACCGAGGAGCAGATCGGCACCTGGATCCCCCAGATGTACGGCGACGCAGGCGACGTCAAGGTCGCCGCCTTCTGCTCCTCCGAACCCGACGCCGGCTCCGACGTGGCCTCCATGCGCACCCGGGCCGTGTACGACGAGGCCAAGGACGAGTGGGTGCTCAACGGCACCAAGACCTGGGCGACCAACGGCGGTATCGCCAACGTCCACGTGGTCGTCGCGGTCGTCGACGCCGAGCTCGGTTCCAAGGGGCACGCCTCGTTCATCGTCCCGCCGGGGACGCCGGGGCTGTCCCAGGGCCAGAAGTTCAAGAAGCACGGCATCCGCGCCTCGCACACCGCCGAGGTCATCCTCGACAACGTGCGCGTTCCCGGCTCCTGCCTGCTCGGCGGCAAGGAGAAGCTGGACGAGCGGCTGGCCCGGGCGCGGGAGAGGGCCAAGCAGGGCGGGGAGCGGGTGAAGAACGCGGCGATGGCCACCTTCGAGGCGTCCCGGCCCGCGGTCGGAGCCATGGCGGTGGGCACCGCCCGCGCCGCCTACGAGGTCGCCCTCGACTACGCGAGGACGCGCGAGCAGTTCGGCCGGCCGATCATCGACAACCAGGGCGTCGCCTTCCAGCTCGCGGACATGCGCACCTCCATCGACGCGGCCCGGCTGCTGGTGTGGCGCGCCTCCTGGATGGCGGTCAACGGCAAGCCGTTCACGGCCGCCGAGGGTTCGATGTCCAAGCTGTTCGCCAGCGAGACGGCCAAGAAGGTCACGGCCCAGGCGATCCAGATCCTCGGCGGCAACGGCTACACACGGGAGTACCCCGTGGAGCGGATGCACCGGGACGCGGCCATCTACACCATCTTCGAGGGCACGAGCGAGATCCAGCGGCTGGTCATCGCCCGGACCCTCGGCGGTGTGCCGATCCGTTAACGGTGCCTGAGCGGCGTCAGCTGCTCGATGTCGTAGCGCGCCCGTAGTTCCCCGATCGCCGCCTGGTCCGGCGGGCCCCCGCCGGCGAGGATCTCCAGCAGTTCCTCGAAGTACCGCTCGTGGTCGGGCGGCGGGCTCGCCTGGAAGAACATCTTCGCCGGTGTGTCGGTCGGGTTGGCGAACGCGTGCGGGCATCCCGGGGGCACGACGATCACCGTCCCCGGGGTCGCCCGGACCACCCGGTTGCCCGCGGGGGACTCCCACTTCTGCCAGTGGTCGGGCGTGCGGATGCGGGGCTCGAAGGCGAGGACGTCCAGCTCGCCCTCGAGCACGTAGAACAACTCCTCGCTGCGGGTGTGCACATGGGCGCCGACGTCGAAACCCGGGGGCACGACCACCTCGAAGGTGGAGGCCGTCCGGGAGTGCGTGCCGGTCACCTTGAAGGTGACACGCTGGGCGGAGGTCTCCATGGTCCGGCCGTGGCCGGGTGGGACGAACAGCCCTTCCGTCGCGGTCATCACCGGCTCACCGGGTCACGGGCAGGGCAGACCGGGCCCGCTCGCGCACCCGCTCCACCCCGGGCGCCGTGAAAGCGGCGGCGACGGCGCGCCGCAGCCGCGGGGCTCGGACCGGGGGCGGGCTTTCGGTGATCGTCTCGTCGCCCATGTCACCGCGTCCGGTCGGCGCTGTGCCAGCGGCCCAGGGCCATCTCGGCGGTGATGCCGGGCCCGAACCCGGCGAGCAGTCCGCGCGCCCCCTGCTCCGCGCCGCCCTCGTCGAACAGCCGGCGCAACGCGTCCAGGACGACCGCGCTGGCGATGTTGCCGTACTCGGTGAGGGTGGCCCGGCTGAACCGGAAGGCGTGCGGCTCGACCCGCAGAAAGCTGCTGAGGTCGTCGAGGATACGGGGGCCGCCCGCGTGGACGATGTAGAAGTCCAGGTCGGAGGCGTCCCACCCGTGGTCCCCGGCGAGGTCCTTCAGCACCGGTGCGAGCGGCTCCATCGTCCCTGGGACCCGCTTGTCCAGCAGGAAGTGGAAACCGGTCGCCTTCACGTCGTACGTGATCCAGTCCTCGGTCTTGGGGATCAGGTACGAGCCGTTGCGCTCCAGCCGCACGCCCTCGCCGCCACGGCCGCGGACCACCGCGGCGGCGACGCCGTCGCCGAACAGACCGTTCGACAGCAACGAGCCGACGCCGACATCGGTGGGCTGGTAGCACAGCGAGCAGAACTCGCACGCCACGATCAGCGCGTTGGCCTCCGGATAGGCCGTGCAGAAGTCGTGGGCCCGGTTCACCGCCGCGCCGCCGCCCGCACAGCCGAGCTGGGCCATCGGCAGCTGCCGGGTCGTCGACTCGAAGCCCATCTCGTTGATCAGCCAGGCCGTGAGCGAGGGCATCATGAATCCCGTGCACGACACGTAGACGATCAGGTCCACTTCGGTGGTGAGCAGCTCGGCGTCGTCGAGCGCCCGCTGGACGACGGCGGGCACCCGGGCCTTCGCCTCGGCCTCGTACAGTTTGTTGCGGTCCTCGAACCCGGGGTGCCTCAGCGTCTCCTCGACGGGCTGCACGATGTGCCGCGTGCGCACCCCGGTATTCTCGATCAGACGCAGGGCCAGCGGCAGTTGAGGGTGCCCGGCGTGACGCTCGCGCGCCAGCTCCAGGGTCTCCTCCATCGTGATCACGTGCTCCGGAACGGACACCGAGGGTCTGCACAAAGTCGCCATGAGCCGCGCCTGCTTTCGCCGCCCGGAAGGCCCTGAGCCCCCCGGTCAGAAGTGGGTCACCTCAAGGGGTGGTCCACTTACGATCACCCGCCGGTACGCCGACTTCGCGCGGAGCTACTCCGTACCGGGGACGCCGCGTTCCGAACTCAGGTCGCGGTCCCGCTGCTGTGCGCGATGCAGGCCACGTCGATCCGGTCGGCCAGCTTCGCCAGCTCGATGGCCAACTCGGCGACCGTGTCCTCGTCCAGGCCCGATTCCCCGCCCTCCACGAGCCGCACCCATCGGCCTCCCACCGTCCGCAAGAGCTTGCTGACATCCGCCGCAGTCACCTGCAGGGTCCCGCGGTCGTCGACGATCAGAGGCAGAGTCACTTCGCGGTTCACAGACGGGATCGTAGCCCCGCAACACTCACGCACCATGCCAAACAGTGGTGATGTTGCAGAACTCGCGGATTCCGTGCCCGGACAGCTCACGCCCGTAGCCGGACCGCTTCACGCCGCCGAACGGGAACGCCGGGTGGGACGCCGTCATGCCGTTGAAGAACACCCCGCCGGCCTCGAGGTCCCGGACGAAGCGGTCGACCTCCGCGTCGTCGCGCGTCCACACGTTAGAACTCAGCCCGAACGGCGAGTCGTTCGCGATCAGCACGGCCTCGTCCAGGTCGGCCGCCCGGTAGAGGGTGGCGACCGGCCCGAAGGCCTCCTCCCGGTGGATCCGCATCTCGCGGGTGATGCCGGCGAGGATCGTCGGCGTGTAGTACCACCCGGGCCCGTCCGGCCGTTCGCCACCGCACAGCACCTGTGCGCCGCTGCGCACCGCGTCGTCGACCAGTTCCTCCAGGTCACGCAGCCCCTGCTCGCTGGAGAGCGGCCCGACCTCGGTGTCGTCGGCCAGAGGGTCCCCGACCTTCAGCGCTTTCATGCCCTCGGCGAACCGCTCGGCGAAGGCGTCGTAGACGTCCGTGTGCACGATGAACCGTTTCGCGGCGATGCAGGATTGCCCGGTGTTCTGCACCCGGGCGGTCACGGCGACCTTCGCCGCCCGGTCGAGGTCGGCGGAGGGCATGACGACGAACGGGTCGCTGCCGCCCAGTTCCAGCACCGTCTTCTTGATCATCTCTCCGGCGGTGGAGGCGACCGCGCGGCCCGCGGGCTCGCTGCCGGTGAGCGTGGCGGCCTTGACGCGCTCGTCGCGGAGGATCTCGTCGACCGCGGCGGACGCGATCAGCAGGGTCTGGAAGGTGCCCTCGGTGAAGCCCGCGCGGTGGAAGAGGTCCTCCAGGTAAAGGGCGGTCTGCGGGACGTTCGAGGCATGCTTGAGCAGGCCCACGTTGCCCGCCATCAGTGCCGGCGCGGCGAACCGGACCACCTGCCACAGCGGGAAGTTCCACGGCATCACCGCGAGCACCGGGCCGAGGGGCCGGTAGCGCACCCGCACGCGGGAGGCGCCGGAGTCCTTCACGTCGGAGTCGGCGGGTTCCTCGTCGGCGAGCAGTTCCTGGGCGTGGTCGGCGTACCAGCGCATCGCCTTGGCACACTTCGCGGCCTCGGCCCGGGCCTGCTGGATCGGCTTGCCCATCTCGGTGGTCATCACCCGGGCGATGTCCTGCTGGTCCTCCTCGAGGAGGTCGGCGGCCCGGTGCAGCAGCCGGGCCCGCTCGTCGAAGGCCGTCGTCCGGTACGTGCGGAACGTGGCCTCCGCGAGCTGGAGCCGGCGCTCGATCTCCTGCTCGTCCATGGCCTCGTACGTCTTGAGCGTCTCGCCGTTCGCCGGGTTCACCGTTGCGATGGGCATGGCCGACCTCCCTCGGAGCGGGTGTGTCTCGACCTTCCCGCGCGGCGGAGGGGACCGCAACGCGGGAGTGTCTCCTCATCGGAGCGAGTGCTCCGCCAGCCGGTCGAGAAACGCCGCCTGTGCCTTGACGATCACCGCGCGGGCCCCGTCGAGGCCGAACCAGGCCACCCGGTCCACTTCGGGGAACTCCTGGAGCCGTCCGGACTTCGGCGGCCACTCCATGCGGAAGGTGCCCGGTGTGACGGTCGCCGGGTCGAGGTCGGCCCGGACCGCCCAGGCCGTGACGATCTTGCCGTTGGTCTGCCGGACCTCGCCGAGATCGATGGGCTCGCCGTCCGGCGGGGGCAGTCCGAGCTCCTCCTCGAACTCGCGGCGGGCGGCATCCCAGGCGGGCTCGTCCGGCTCGTACTCGCCCTTGACCACCGTCCACGCCCCTGCGTCGCGGCGGGCGAAGAAAGGGCCGCCCATATGGCCGAGCAGCACTTCGACGCCGCCGTCGGCGGTGCGGAAGAGCAGCAGGCCGGCGCTGCGCTTCACGGCCTCACCTCCGGGTGCGCGGCGAGCAGCGTCTCGACCGTGTCGGCGTCCTCGGGGCGTTTGTCCTCCCGGTAGCGGACCACCCGGGCGAAGCGGAGCGTGACACCGGCCGGGTAACGCGTGGAGCGCTGCAGGCCGTCGTAGGCGATCTCGACGACGAGTTCCGGGCGGACCCTCACCACGTGGTCGTCGGTCTCGACGGCGAGCTGCTGGAGGCGTTCGGTCTGCCAGGTGAGCATCGCGTCGGTCATGCCCTTGAAGGTCTTGCCGAGCATGGCGAGGCCACCGTCGGCGGTGCGGGCGCCCAGGTGGAGATTGGACAGCTTGCCGGTGCGGCGGCCGTGCCCCCATTCGGCGGCCAGGACGACCAGGTCGAGGGTGTGGACGGGCTTCACCTTCAGCCAGGAGGCCCCGCGCCGGCCCGCGCTGTAGGGGGCATCGAGCGCCTTGGCGACGACACCTTCGTGGCCGCGTTTCAGCGTCTCGGCGAGGAACTCCTCCGCCGTGGGCGTGTCCCCGGGCCCTGACACGAGCGTGCGCCGCACCCGCATCGGCTCGGGCACCAGCCGGGCCAGTTCGGCGTGCCGCTCGGCGAAGGGCAGGTCCAGCAGGTCATGGCCGTCGACGGACAGCGCGTCGAAGAAGACGGGGGAGACCGGCACCGCGCGGGCGGCCGTCCGTACGTCCGTGCGGGAGCCGACGCGGCCGGCGGTCTCCTGGAACGACCGGGGGCGCCCGCCCTCGTCGAACGAGATCACCTCACCGTCCAGGATGAACCGCTCGCCCCGCAACTCCAGCACGGCGCCGGTCACTTCGGGCAGACGGTCGGTGATGTCGTCGAGGGTGCGGGTGTAGAGCCGCACGGTGCCGCCGTCCCGGTGCACCTGGACGCGGATGCCGTCAAGCTTCTCCTCGACCGCGCAGGCGCCCAGCTTGTCCACCGCCTCGGCCACCGAGGTGGCGCTGTGCGCCAGCATCGGCAGCACCGGGCGGCCGACGGTCAGACGGAAACGTTCCAGGGCGGCGGGGCCGTCCGCGAGCAGCGCCTCGGCGACCGCCTGGAGGGAACCCGCGAGCATCACGGCCCGCCGCACGTCCGCCGGCGGTGCCCCGGTCGCCTGCGCCAGCCCTTCCACCGCCACCGCGTCCAGGGCGCCCTGGCGGACCTCGCCGGTGAGCAGCCCGAGCAGGAACCGCTGCTCGTCCTCGGTGGCAGCTCCCATCAACGCGCCGACCAGCCGGGTCCGTTCCGCCTGTGAGCCGGGGCCGGACACCTTGGCGAGTTCGGCCAGCCGGGCATCGACCTCCCGCACGGTCAGGCCCGGCTCCGCCGCCGGGGCGACCGGGCGGCTCAGCACCTTCCAGCCGACGCCGATCCGGCCCTGGGGCAGTCGTCCCGCCAGGTACGGGATGACGATCGGCACGTCTTCCGCCTCGGCGTCCCGGAAGAGCTCCGCGAGCAGAGCCGTCTTGCGGGACCGCGCCGAGGTGGCGGCGACCTCCCGGGACACGCGGGCCAGCCGGTGCAGCAGCATGCAGCCATGGTGCACCGGAGGCGGTGCGTCTACACCCCGGCGGCCGTGTCGAGATCGGTCATCAGCAGGTCCCCGACGATCGCCGACGCCGCCCGGTAGCCGCCGCTCGCCGCGTGCACCACCTGCTCGGCGAAGCCGATCGCGTTGCCCGCGGCCCACACGCCCGGCACGGTCGTCAGCCCGGTCGGATCGACCACCGGGTACGCGCCGAACGGCGTCTCGTGCAGCTCGGCGCCCAGCCGCTCCAGCAGGCCGGTCCGCGGAACGGCCCGCGGGGCGAGGAACAGTACGGAGCGGGGGTGCGTCGTACCGTCGGCGAGCCGGACACCGGTGAGCCGGTCGTCCTCGACCACCAGCCCGGCGACCTCCCCGGGCACCACCTCCACCCCCGCCGCGGCGAGCCGGCGCAGATCCTCGTCGGACAGCTCCTCCTCCGCGACGGTGTGCAGGAAGAACCGCACGTCCTTCGACCACTGGGACACCATCAGCGCCTGGTGCACACTCGCCGCACCGGTGGCCAGCACTCCGAACGGCCGGTCGCGCACCTCCCAGCCGTGGCAGAACGGGCAGTGCAGCACGTCCCGGCCGAACCGCTCGGCGACCCCGTCGACCGGGGGCAGCTCGTCCCGCAGCCCGGTCGCGACGACCAGCCGCCGCGCTCGCACGGTCCGCCCGCCGGCCAGCACCGCCGTGAAGTCCCCGTCTCCGTCCTTCTCCAACCCCACCACCCGGTCCCGCACGAGCTCCACGCCGTAGCGGGCGATCTCCTCCCGGCCCGCCTCCAGGAACTCGGCGGGCGGCATGCCGTCCCGTGTCAGATAGCCCTGCATGTGCGCGGCGGGCGCGTTGCGCGGCTCACCCGCGTCCACGACCAGCGTGCGGTGCCGGGCCCGCCCCAGCACCAGCGCCGCGGACAGACCCGCCGCGCCCCCGCCGACGACGACCACTGCGTACTTCTCGGTCATGTGACCACCTCCGCTGCCGAGCGTCGCCCCGGCCCTGCGGGATTGACAAACGACTTTGCCGATCCTGCAATACGACCATGACGACGGACGAGGTACTCGCGGGGGTCGGCCCCCGGCTGCGGCAGATGCGAAAGGACCGGGAGGTGACCCTGGCGGCGCTCTCCGAGACCACCGGCATCTCCGTCAGCACCCTCTCGCGGCTGGAGTCCGGCCTGCGTAAACCCAGTCTCGAACTGCTGCTGCCCATCGCGCGCGCCCACCGGGTGGCGCTGGACGAGCTGGTCGGCGCCCCGTCGGCCGGTGATCCGCGCGTGCGGTCCAAGCCGATCGTGATGGGCGGGCGGACCCACTGGCCGCTCACCCGTCAGCCCGGCGGCCTGCAGGCCTACAAGGTCCTCGAACCGAAGCGCAGACAGGAGCCGGACCTCCGGACCCACGAGGGCTACGAGTGGCTGTACGTGCTGTCCGGAAGGCTGCGCCTGGTGCTGGGCGAGCACGACGTGGTGCTCACGGCGGGGGAGGCCGCGGAGTTCGACACCCGGGTACCGCACTGGTTCGGGTCGACGGGGGAGGGGCCGGTGGAGTTCCTGAGCCTGTTCGGACCGCAGGGCGAGCGGATGCACGTGCGGGCGCGGCCGAAGGGCGCGTGACGTACTCGGCGGGACTTTGCCCGGAGACGGTTCCCTGATCGGCAAGCGACCGCTTAGTATGCGAACCGACCCCGGTCAGACGAAGCAGTCCCCCGTGGAGGCCCCGCATGCAGGCATGGCAAGTGCACGAGAACGGCGAGCCGGGCGAGGTGATGCGGCTCGAGGACGTTCAGCCGCCCACGCCCGGTGACGGCCAGGTCCTGCTGAAGGTGCGAGCGGCCAACATCAACTTCCCGGACGCCCTGCTGTGCCGCGGCCAGTACCAGGTCAGGCCCCCGCTGCCGTTCACGCCGGGCGTGGAGATCTGCGGCGAGACCGAGGACGGCCGCCGCGTGATCGCCAACCCTGCCCTGCCGCACGGCGGCTTCGCCGAGTACGCCGTGGCGGACGCCGCCGCGCTGCTGCCCGCGCCGGACGCCCTCGACGACGCCGAGGCCGCGGCCCTGCACATCGGCTACCAGACCGGCTGGTTCGGTCTGCACCGCCGGGCCCGCCTGGAGGCCGGCGAGACCCTGCTCGTCCACGCTGCCGCTGGAGGGGTCGGCAGCGCGGCCGTGCAGCTCGGGAAGGCCGCCGGCGCCACCGTCATCGGTGTCGTCGGCGGCCCCGGGAAGGCGGCCGTCGCCCGCGAGCTGGGCTGCGACGTCGTGATCGACCGGCGCTCCGAGGACGTCGTCGCCGCCGTCAAGGAGGCCACCGGCGGCCGGGGCGCCGACGTGATCTACGACCCGGTCGGCGGCGAGGCCTACACCCAGTCCACCAAGGTCGTCGCCTTCGAGGGACGCATCGTGGTCGTCGGCTTCGCCAGCGGCACCATCCCCAGCCCGGGCCTGAACCACGCCCTGGTGAAGAACTACTCGATCCTGGGGCTCCACTGGGGCCTGTACAACACCAAGAACCCCAAGCTGGTCCAGCACTGCCACGAGCAGCTCACCGAACTGGCCGCCCGGGGCGCGATCAAGCCACTGGTCAGCGAGCGCGTGCCGCTCGGCTCGGCGGCCGCCGCCGTGCAGAAGGTGGCGGACGGTCTGAGCACCGGCCGGGTCGCGGTCGTCATGGAGGAGGCAGCATGACCGGCACCGACGAGCTGCGCCGCCGCACCCGCGAGTTGCTGGCCGCCCACCCGCCGGCCTCCACGGACCGGCTGGACTTCCTGCGGGCCCGCTTCGACGCCGGGCTCGCCTGGGTGCACTACCCCGAGGGCCTCGGCGGACTCGGCGTCCCGCGCTCCCTCCAGGCGGTCGTGGACGCCGAGTTGGAGGCCGCAGGGGCGCCCGACAACGACCCACGGCGCATCGGCATCGGCCTCGGCATGGCCGCCCCGACGATCCTGCAGTACGGCACCGAGGAGCAGAAGCGGCGCTACCTCCGGCCGCTGTGGACGGGCGAGGAGGTCTGGTGCCAGCTGTTCAGCGAGCCGGGCGCCGGGTCCGACCTCGCCGCGCTGGGCACCCGGGCCGTGCGTGAGGGCGACGGCTGGCTGGTCAACGGGCAGAAGGTCTGGACGTCCAGCGCCCACGTGGCCCGCTGGGCGATCCTGATCGCCCGCACCGACCCGGAGGTGCCCAAGCACCGGGGCATCACCTACTTCGTGTGCGACATGACCGACCCCGGCGTAGAGGTACGGCCGCTGCGGCAGATCACCGGAGAGGCCGAGTTCAACGAGGTGTTCCTCACCGACGTCCGCATCCCGGATGCGCGGCGCCTCGGTGCGGTCGGCGAGGGCTGGAAGGTCGCGCAGACCACCCTGAACAACGAGCGCGTGGCCATCGGCGGCATGCGGCTGCCCCGCGAGGGTGGCATGATCGGCCCGGTCTCGAAGACCTGGCGCGAACGGCCCGAACTGCGCACCCACGACCTGCACCAGCGGCTGCTGAAGCTCTGGGTGGAGTCCGAGGTGTCCCGCCTCACCGCGGAGCGGCTGCGCCAGCAGCTCGTCGCCGGCCAGCCCGGCCCCGAGGGCGCCGGCATGAAGCTGGCCTTCGCCCGCCTCAACCAGGAGATCAGCGGCCTGGAGGTGGAACTCCTCGGCGAGGAGGGCCTGCTGTACGACGACTGGACCATGCGGCGCCCGGAACTCGTCGACTTCACCGGCCGCGACGCCGGCTACCGCTATCTGCGCTCCAAGGGCAACAGCATCGAGGGCGGGACCAGCGAGGTCCTGCTGAACATCGTCGCCGAGCGGGTCCTCGGCCTGCCCGCCGAGCCGCGCACCGACAAGGACGTCGCATGGAAGGACCTGGCCCGGTGAAGAACGAGCGAGACCTGTTGTACTCGGAAGAGGAAGACGCGCTGCGCGCCGCCGTCCGCGACCTGCTCACCGACCACTGCGACGCACCCGGCGTCATCGCCCGCACCGAGTCGGACACCCCCCACCACCTGGCCCTGTGGAAGGCCCTCACCGACGGCATGGGCCTCGCCGGTCTGCTGGTGCCCGAGGAACTCGACGGCCAGGGCGCCACCCACCGCGAAGCCGCCGTGGTGCTGGAGGAACTGGGACGCGCGGTCGCCCCCGTGCCGTACCTGACGAGCGCGGTCGTCGCCACCGAGGCGCTGCTGGCCTGCGACGCCGACGACCTGCTGCGCGCGCTCGCGGCCGGGACGGCCATCGGCACCCTCGCGGTGGCCCTCAACGTCGCGCCGGGCGCCGCCTACCAGGCCGTCCGGCACGAGGACGGCCTGCTGCACGGCGAACTCACCGGCATCGCGGACGCGGCCGCGGCGGACGTCCTGCTCGTGCCGGCCGACGACGGCGGTCTGTACGCGGTCGACGCCGGGGCCGCGACCGTCACGCCCCAGACCTCCCTGGACCTGACCCGGCCGCTCGCCACCGTCACTCTCGACGGTGCGCAGGGCAGGCTGCTGGGCGACGCCGAACCCGCCGTACGCCGCGCCCTGCGCGCCGGGGCCGGGCTGCTCGCCTCCGAGCAGTTCGGCCTGGCCGAGTGGACGCTGACGGAGACCGTCCGCTACCTGAAGGAACGCAAGCAGTTCAACCGGCCCGTCGGCGGGTTCCAGGCCGTCAAGCACCGGCTGGCCCAGCTGTGGCTGGAGGTCGTCAACACCCGCGCGGCCGCCCGTAACGCAGCCGACGCCCTGGCCAAGGGCGAGGACGTCGACGTGGCCGTCACCGTCGCCCAGGCGTACGCGGCACCGGTCGCCGTGCACGCCGCAGAGGAGGCGGTGCAACTGCACGCCGGCATCGGCATGACCTGGGAGCACCCCGCGCACCTCTACCTCAAGCGTGCGAAGGCCGACTCGATCGCCTACGGCACGCCCGGCGCCCACCGGGAGGCCGTGGCCGCACTGGTCGACCTCCCAGCCCCCTGACGTCCGTCCCGTCAACTCCGGGAGCCGCACCGGGAAACCCCGGAAAGGGCCCGTCCCAGCAGGGGCGGGTCCTTTCCGTGCGCCCCGGCCGGTGAAGTGAACGCGGGGCGGCAGTCCGGCCAACTCCCCTCCCGGCCCTGCCTCTTGAGCCCGTTCGGACCCATACTCGCAGGGTTCCCGTACGGCATCTCCAGGGAGGCGGAGCATGGCCCTCACCACCCGTCGCACGGCCCTCACCACCCTCGGCGCGGCCCTCGCGGGCTCGATCGCCCTCCCCGCCGCACCCGCGACGGCCGGCGAACGCACCCACCGGCCCCGCCCGTTGTGGCGCGCCCACGCCCACAACGACTACGAGCACCCACGCCCGCTGTTCGACGCCCTCGACCACCGTTTCGGCAGCGTCGAGGCCGACATCCACCTCGTGGGCGACCGGCTCCTCGTCGCCCACGACCCCCAGGATCTCGACCCGTCCCGCACCCTGGAGTCCCTCTATCTCGACCCGCTCGCCGCCCGCGTCCGTGCCCACCACGGCTCGGTGTACCGGGGGCGCCGCGGCTCACTGCAACTGCTCATCGACATCAAGACGGAGGGCGCCGCGACCTACCGCGAACTCGACCGCCACCTCCGGCAATACCGCCACCTGTTCACCACCTGCGCACGCGGCTGCGTCGTCCGCGGTCCGGTCACCGCAGTCGTCTCCGGCGATCGCGCCGCCCGCGCGCCCATGGAGGCCCAGACCGTCCGGCGCGCCTTCTACGACGGCCGTCTCGCCGACCTCGGCGGCCCGGCACCCGCCTCGTTCATCCCGCTGATCAGCGACAACTGGTTCCTCAACTTCACCTGGCAGGGCATCGGCCCCTTCCCCGACGGGGAGCGGCGGAAGCTGCGGGGCATCGTCCGGGCCGCCCACGCCCGCGGACAGAGGGTGCGGTTCTGGGCCACCCCCGACCTGCCGGGGCCCGCCCGCGACGCGCTGTGGGGTGAACTCCTCGCCGCCGGAGTCGACCACCTCAACACCGACGACCTCGCCGGCCTGGAGGCGTTCCTCGACGCCCGTCGGACCGCATAGCACGGCAGCGGGACACCACACGTTCGGCGGACAGGTCAGTCGCCCGGACGAACCCTCCGCTACGCCACACTTACGGCCCAACACCGTGAACCGGACGTGGCGGTGTGGCGGAGGAGTTGACGATGGCCATTTCCATCTCTGTGGTGCTGCTGCTCACGATCCTTGCGGTGATCTTCCTGCGCAACGGCGGACTGAAGATCTCCCACGCGCTGGTCTGCCTGCTGCTCGGCTTCTCCCTGGCGAGCACCAGCATCGCCCCCACCATCAACAGCGGGCTCACCGCGACCGCGGAGATCGTCAGCGGCCTGCGGCCCTGAGATCACCGCGAGAACACGCCGATGCCGTTCGCCACGGGCCGTTCGGCACCGCCGCTGGGGTGGTTGCGCACGAACACGGTGCTCGCGCCCAACTTCCGCGCGACCAGGGTCGACGAACCGCCGCCGTCCAGACTGAAGGCGTCCCGCGCACCCAGGTCCCGCAGCGTGCCGGCGACCTCGGCGATCGTCATGCCGCTGCGGTAGGCGGCGGCGCCGTCCAGGGCGAGCAGCAGCAGGCAGCGCCCGTCGTCGGCGATCCCCACGGCCGTACGAACGGCCGAGGTCGTGTTGTCGAGTCCCGGCAGCGGCTGTCCGCCCGAGAGCACCGGATAGCCGCCGAGGGCGAGCCGGTACGCGACGCCGTCCGCCGCCACCAGACGGTGCTCGACCCCGACCGCCTCACCGGTGGCGAACCTGCGCAGCTGCCGTGCACCCGCCTCCCGCCCGACCAGCACGGTGGTCCCCGCGGCGACGGGCCCGCTGCCCGGGGTGTCGGCGGCCGAGACGACCTTGCCGTGGCGGACCGTCACCTCGTAGGTGTCCGTGCTGCACGGGGCCGCGCGGTCGGTGTCCGTGCCGCACGTGGCGCGCACCCGGGACGCACTGCCCCACGCGGAGGTGAAGGCACCGACCGAACCCACCGGCAGCGCGTACTGGTTGAGTCCGCCCAGCGGCAGCCGCGTCCCGGCCGCACGGACCGAACCGGCCAGCGTCAGCCGGTCCAGCCGTGCCCGACCGTCGGCGCCGACGCCGAACACGTCCTCGGTGGTCCTGCCGGGCGGCAGCGCCGGCCCGAAACGCTGTCCGTTCGGCACGGCAGCCTTGAGCGTCCGCCCGGACGCGATCGCCGGACCCACGCTCGCTCCGGTCGCCTCGACGCCCGGGTGCTGGGTCTCGGTGATGTTGAAGAAGTCACCGTTGACACCGGCGACCGCGCCCTGGGTGTTCGCCATCGCCGAGACCGTCGCACGTGCGGCCACGGCCCCCGGGTACAGCAGATCGACCCGTACCCGCGGGTTACCGAGGTCGACCCTCAGCACATGCGCGTGCGTCACCCCCTTCGCCGCCTTGATGTCGAACTCCTCGTACGTCACCCCCGGAGCTACCCGTCCGCCCTTCTGGACGGCGCCGGCCGGGGCCGCACCGACCAGTGCCGCACCGGTCAGTGCCCCGAACGCCGTGAGGAACGCCAGTACCGCTCTGCCCGCTCTCCCTGGACTGCGACGACCTGTCACCGCGCCCCCCTGATGCCTCGTCAAATGTCGGGATCCTCTGAGGCAGTGCACCAGACCGCGGGGTCCGGCAGGGCGGCTGAGCGCGCACTACGCGGGAACGGCTGAAAATACGCAACCCGTCCGGGTGCTTCAGCGGTCGCCCGTTCCGGCGCCGAACGGCGTGGAGTGCGCCGGGGCGTGGTCGATCGGCAGACCGGGCCGCCACAGGGTGAGGGCCTGCGCGCTGCACACGAACAGCTGCTCCGGCAGCCGGTCCAGGGCGAACCACCGCCAGCGGCCCACGCGCTCCCCGGGCTGGTCCGACGGCTCACCCCGCCAGGCGGTGACCTGGGCGGCCACGGTCATACGGACGACACCGCCCGCGTCGTCCAGCAGCGTCCCGAGCAGCCGGACGTCCTCGGGCCGCGCCGTGAGACCCGTCTCCTCGCCGAGCTCGCGCACCACCGCCCCCTGCAACGACTCTCCGGGCTCCACCGTCCCGCCGGGCAGCTCCCACGTTCCTCGCCGGTGCCGGCCCAGAAGCAGCCCCCGTGGTCCGAACACGATCGCGCCTGCTCCGAGCGCGGCGTGCGGGAGCGGCGGCTTGTCGACCCGCGGCCGGGAGGAGACCCGGACGGACCGGGTGACCCTGAAGAGCCGGTAGGAGGCAAGGTTGCCGTCCTCCGGGGTGTCGAGGACGTCGATCCCCTCCACGCGCAGCCCGTATTCGGTCAGCAGCTCCGTCCAGAGCTCCGGGGTGAGCACCCACATGTGGACCGTGACTACACCACCGCCGGCCAGCCGCAGGATCTCCGGCCGGGCCGCGACCCGGTCCGACGGCCCGTCACCCCGGCTGTTGGTGTGCAGCACGGTGAAGCAGAGCGTGCCACCGGGCCGGAGCGCCCCGGCGAGGGCGGGCAGCAGCCGGTGCGGATCGACGTACGGAACGGCGTTGACGGAGTAGACGACGTCGTACGGCTCCGCCGAGCGCAGGTGCTCCACCGCGTCGGCGAGGACCAGCCGCAGCCCGGGCAGCGAGCCGTGGCGGGCACGGGCTCGTTCGTACTGCCCGGCGGAGGCGTCGACCGCGTCCACCAGCGCCCCGTGGGCCCTGACGAGATGAGCGGCGTGCCGGGCCGGACCGCAACCGAGGTCCAGCACCCGCCGGCCCGTCAGCTCCCCGAGGATCTCGCACCCCGGCCCGCCGCCCTCGAACCCCCAGTCGATCCGCGTCGCCTCGGGCAGTTCCGTGCCCCGTCGCAGATGGTGTGTCCCGTACGCGTCCCAGGCCTCGGCGTTGGCCGCCTCCGGTGCTTCCCCCAAGGCTCAGCCGCCCGCCACGGCGTCACGCGGCAGCACCGTGACCCGGTGGAAGTTGCACCCGGCGAGCCGCGGCCCGTCGTCGTCGGCTGCGGGCGGTGTCTGATGGGCCTTGAGGGCGATGCTCACCAGGCTCAGCAGCAGGTCGACGTCCGCGTCGCAGTCGAGGTGGACCGTCACCCAGCACGATCCGGGCACCAGATGGATCGCGCTCGAACCGGCGAGGTCGTAGTGGAAGCGCTGTATGGCCCGGCGGGTGAGGTGGAGGTCCACGTCCCGTGGGGAGTGGAAGTGGACGATCTCGTCACGGACGGAACGGAGCGCTCTTCCGGTGCCGCAACTCGCCGGGCCCGCCATCAGGTCGGGCCAGGCCTGCAGGCGCTCCAGGGCGCGCTGGGCCAGAGTCATGGCCCCATCGTCGCCTGCTCACCGGTCCGCAACCAGAGGTTGAGCGATTCGTAACCGGGACGTGAGGTGGATCAAGGGGACCGCCGGGCACGCGGGGGGACCTGAAGAGCGTGGCCCTCAGGCGGACTTGACGAGTCTGAGGTACCGCTTCCAGTCCCAGTGCCGGCCCGGGTCGGTGTGGTCGCTGCCCGGCACCTCGTGATGGCCGATGATGTGCGCGCGATTCCTCGGGATGCCGTACCGCCGGCAGATCGCTGCGGTCAGCCGGGCCGACCGCTCGTACATCACGTCGGTGAAGTACCCGGGCCGATCCACCCAGCCTTCGTGCTCGATGCCGATGCTGCGGGTGTTGTAGTCCCAGTTGCCCGCGTGCCAGGCGATGTCGGACTCGCGCACGCACTGCGCGACGCGCCCGTCGGAGGAACGCACCACATAGTGCGCGGACACCTTCGACCCGGGGTTGCGGAAGACGGACAGCGTGCCGGCGTACGTCGTCTGCGCCACGTGGATGACCACGTAGCGCGGCGGATGGGCGCGGGGCCGGTTCGACGGCGTGTAGTTGCTGCGGCTCGCCGGTCGCCACGCCGCCCCGGGGTGATCGACGCTCCGGGGCCGCGCTTCGGCCCGGGTGCCCGCGAGCAGGGCGGAGGGGAAGGCGGTGAGGGCGGCGCCCGCAAGGATGCCTCGCCTGCTGGGGAGAAGGGTGTTCTGACGCATGACTGTGTGCCTTCCGGGCTCGGCTGGAGGGTGTCTCGTGCTCAATTGCGCGGAGCTGCGGCCGTCGCGGTCCGGGCTCGCGTGATCACGTTATGGCGCCCGCCGGTCGGCTGGGAGAAAGCGGCACGAAGCGGTGGACGGGCACGCTGATGTGGACAACTCCCTCACCCGGCCGGGTGGCCGGGGCGGGAGCAGCCCCGGCGGCGACCGTCGGGGCCGCGCCGGTTCAGCCTTGCCCGGCGAACGCTGCCGGGTCGTCCAGCACCGCCCGGACCACCGAGTGGGCTGCCCCCAGCAGGGGCCCCTCGGGGCCCAGCCGTGACACGGACACGGGGCACGCCGGGCCCGCCGTGCGCTGCGCCAGTTCGTCCCGCAGCGAGGGCAGCAGCCAGGGCGCGAGCGCGGCCAGTTCCCCGCCCAGGACCACGCTCTGCGGGTCGAGCAGGTTGACCGCCCCGGTCAGGGCCACGCCGAGTGCCGTGCCCGCGTCGCGCAGGGCCCGCCGTACGTCCTCGTCGCCCTCAGCGGCGCGGCCCGCGAGCAGTCCGACCCGGTCCTCGTCCGGTTCCAGACCGGCCGCTCGCAGCACGGCCTCCTCACCGGCGTACTGCTCCAGGCAGCCCCTTCCGCCGCAGGCGCACTCCGGCCCGTCCGGCCGGACCGGCACGTGCCCCAACTCACCCGCGAAGCCGCGGGTGCCGCGCAGCAGCCCGCCGTCCACCACGACCGCCGCGCCGATACCGATCTCCGCGGAGACGTGCAGGAAGTCGCGGGGGGTGCCGTCACCCAGCCAGAGTTCGGCGAGGGCACCGAAGTTGGCCTCGTTGTCCACGGTCAGCGGGGTGTCTGCCGGCAGCAGCGGGCCGAGGTCGGTGTCGTGCCAGCCGAGGTTCGGGGCGCGCACGACCGTCCGGGCGTCACGCGCCACCAGCCCCGGCACGGCCACGGCGAGTCCGGCCGGGTACAGGCCCTCACCCTCCGCCTCGACGACGACCTGCCGGATCAGCTCGGTGAGCTCCGCGAGCACGGGGCGAGGGGAGCGGCCGCGGTTCGCTCCCTGCCGTATCGCCCGCGCCCTGGTCGTGCCGCGCAGGTCGACCGCGCACACCGCGAGATGGTCGACACCCACCTCCGCGCCGATGCCGGCCGGACCGCGTGCGCTGACGGCGAGTGCGGAACCGGGCCGGCCCACCCGGCCGGGCCGTTCGGGCCCGAGCTCTTCGAGGAGCCCGGAGCGGATGAGCTCGTCGACGAGCGTCGAGACCGCCGCCCGGGTCAGGCCGATCCGTGAGGCGACGGCGGCCCGCGACAGCGGCCCCTGCGCACGGACGGCGTGCAGGACGCGGGCGAGGTTGCGGCGGCGCATGCCCTGCTGGGTGTCGGGCAGTGCGGCTCCCGGCCCGGCGGGACGAGCCTCGTGCAGCGGTGCGGTCATGCCTGACGCCAGTCCTCAGTGAGTGTCCGTGGGTCGCTCCAGCAGGGGAGCCGCGTCGGAGAGTACCCCGGCGATCCTGGACAGCGTCTCCTCGTCCCGCTCGACGGCCTCGAGCACCGGCCCGGCCGCCGTGTCCCAGCGGCGCGCGACCGCCGCGGGATCCTCGCCGGTCAGCAGCCCCGCGGCCTGTGCGGCGGCGCCGAGCGCGACCAGTTCCCTGGCCTCGGGCACCTGGACCGGACGGCCCGAGAGCCGCCGCACGGTCTGCTGCCAGGCGGTGCCCCGGGCGCCACCGCCGATCAGCAGCAGCGGTTCCGAGGGGTCCGCGTCCCCGTCGAGGACCAGGCCCAGCGCCCCGAGCAGGGAGTGCACGGCACCGTCGTAGGCGGCCTGCAGCAGCTGGCCGGCGGTCGTGTCGTGCCGCAGGCCGTGCAGCAGGCCCGAGGCGTTCGGCAGGTTCGGGGTGCGTTCGCCGTCCAGGTAGGGCAGGAGCGTCACGGCCGTGCCGGGCTTCACGGCCTCGCGGTCCAGCCCCAGCAGCGCCGCGACGCGGTCGACGGCGAGGGTGCAGTTCAGGGTGCAGGCCAGGGGCAGCCAGTCGCCGTGGGCGTCGGCGAAACCCGCCACCGTCCCGCTCGGATCGGCGGGCCGTCGCCGTGAGACGGCGTACACCGTGCCGGAGGTGCCGAGGCTCATGACCGGAACACCGGGGCGCACCCCGAGGCCCATCGCGGCGGCGGCGTTGTCGCCGGTGCCGGGCGCGACCAGAGTGCCCTTGGAGAACGGCAGATCGTGGCTGTCGCGCACCGTGCCCGCGATCTCGCCGGGCCGCACCACACGCGGCAGCAGAGCCGGGTCGAGCCCCACGTGCGCCAGGATCGCCTCGTCGTAGGACTCCGTCCGGGACGCCCACCAGCCCGTCCCGGAGGCGTCGCCGCGGTCGGTCGTGCCCTGCCCGGTGAGTCGCTCGGTGAGGTAGTCGTGGGGGAGGCGCACGGCCCTGGTGGCCCGGACGGCCTCGGGCTCGTGCTCGGTCAGCCAGGCCCACTTGGTGACCGTGAAGGAGGCGGCGGGGACGCTTCCGGTGCGTTCGGCCCAGACCTTCGCTCCCCCCAGTTCCTCCGTCAGCCGTTGGGCCTGCGGTGCCGAACGCACGTCGTTCCACAGCAGGGCGGGCCGCACCGGATCGCCCCGGCCGTCCAGGGTGACGAGGCCGTGCTGCTGCCCGCCGACCGACACCGCTGCGGCCTCGTGCGCCGCCTCCCCGCACTGGCGCAGGGCCTCGCACAGCGCGTCCCACCACTCGCGCGGATCGCTCTCCCGGCCGGCCCCCGAGGAGACCGTGTGCGGCGCCTGGCCGCTCGCGACCACCCGGCCGGTGGACGCGTCGACGACCAGCGCCTTGGTGGACTGGGTGGACGAATCCACACCGACGACGAGCGGACCCTCGGCTGCTGACATCGGGCTTCTCCCTACTGCGCGCGGGCGGGCGACTCCGTTCGGAGGCGCGACTCCGTTCGGAGGCACCTTGTCTCTTCCCAGAGAGGTGCTCGCATACTAATTTGTAAATCGGCATGACGAAATAGCCTCAGCGAGCAAGGAGCCGCGGCATGAGCTTCCAGCCCACCCCCGAGGACAGGTTCACCTTCGGCCTGTGGACCGTCGGCTGGCAGGGACGGGATCCCTTCGGCGACGCCACGCGGCGTGCCCTCGACCCGGTCGAGACGGTCCAGCGCCTGGCCGAGCTGGGCGCTCACGGCGTCACCTTCCACGACGACGACCTGATCCCGTTCGGCTCGAGCGACACCGAGCGCGAGAACCACATCAAGCGCTTCCGGCAGGCACTGGACGCCACCGGCATGAAGGTCCCGATGGCCACCACCAACCTCTTCACGCACCCGGTCTTCAAGGACGGCGCGTTCACCGCCAACGACCGCGACGTGCGCCGCTACGCCCTGCGCAAGACCATCCGCAACATCGACCTCGCCGTCGAGCTCGGCGCCCGGGTGTACGTGGCCTGGGGCGGCCGGGAGGGAGCCGAGTCGGGCGCCGCCAAGGACGTCCGCGCGGCCCTGGACCGGATGAAGGAGGCCTTCGACCTGCTCGGCGAGTACGTCACCTCCCAGGGCTACGACCTGCGCTTCGCCATCGAGCCCAAGCCGAACGAGCCGCGCGGCGACATCCTGCTGCCGACCGTCGGCCACGCCCTGGCCTTCATCGAGCGCCTGGAGCGCCCCGAGCTGTACGGCGTGAATCCCGAGGTGGGCCACGAGCAGATGGCCGGGCTGAACTTCCCGCACGGCATCGCCCAGGCCCTGTGGGCGGGCAAGCTGTTCCACATCGACCTCAACGGCCAGTCCGGCATCAAGTACGACCAGGACCTGCGCTTCGGCGCCGGTGACCTGCGCGCCGCGTTCTGGCTCGTCGACCTGCTGGAGTCGGCCGGGTACACCGGACCGCGCCACTTCGACTTCAAGCCGCCGCGCACCGAGGACCTCGACGGCGTCTGGGCCTCGGCGGCCGGCTGTATGCGCAACTACCTCATCCTCAAGGAGCGCGCCGCTTCCTTCCGTGCCGATCCGGAGGTGCAGGAGGCGCTGCGCGCGGCTCGTCTGGACGAGCTGGCCCAGCCCACCGCCGCGGACGGCCTGCAGGCGCTGCTCGCCGACCGGTCGGCGTTCGAGGCGTTCGACGTGGAGGCGACTGCCGCCCGCGGCATGGCGTTCGAGCGCCTGGACCAGCTGGCCATGGACCATCTGCTGGGGGCACGCGGCTGACGCACGCGCGTGCGGGCCCCTCGGCCGGTGGCTCCGGTCGCTCCGGTCGGCCGAGGGGCCCGTCGTGCTGCGGAATCATGCGATCCACGCCCTGAGTCCGTATCAGCTTCCGTACGCCTCTCCCTCGCCGGGCGGTTCGCGGCGACCCTGTTCGGTATGGCCCTGCCGCCCGTACCGCCCCAGCCGCCCGGGCCACCCCGGCGCCGGAACCCGCTGCTCATCCTGCTCGCCGTGCTCGTGGCCGCGGCAGCCGTCTCGCTCGTGGTCCTCATGGCCTCGGGCCGGGGCGACTCGCCGGACGAGGAGCCGTCGGGCGGGAGCACGAACCGCACAGCCGCGCCGTCCTTCGGCATCCCGACGGAGCTGCCCACCAGGCTGCCGAGCGAGCTGCCGACCCGGTTGCCGTCGGGCTTCCCGACCCGGCTGCCGAGCGGCATGCCGAGTGATCTGCCGAGCGGCCTCGAATCGCTCGTCCCGTCCCTGGAACCGGGCGAGTTGCTGCCCTGAAGCCTCCTCGGCCGTTACCTGCCGCGTGCCGCGTGCCGCGTGCCGCGTGCCGCGTGCCGCCTTGCGGCTTTGCGGCCTGCGGCCGGGCGACCGTGTTCAGACCCTCCGCCCTACGGCGATTCCCCGTCCGACGGGGCGATTTCCGCCGAGGTGGGGGCGGTCACCGAGGCCAGGGCCGTGGCCGGGTCGTGGGCGGCTCCCCCCGCGGGCTGCCATCGGCCGCCCTCCTCGCGGTAGGGCCACCAGCGGCCGTCCTGGCCGAGCCGCAGCTGGACCGGTGCGTCGACGACTGTCCAACGGTTGCCCCGCGCCCGCAGTTCCGGCCGTTCGTCGCTGTCCCAGGCCGAGTCCAGCAAGGCACGCGCGCGTGCGAGCGTTTCGCCTCCCACCCGCCACTCCTCGTCGAGGACGGACAGTGCGGCCGTACCGCCGTGACGCCAGGCACGGACGGCCGTCGCGAGGCCCTCACGGCCACGCCCCGACCCCTCGGCCAGCCGGTCGGCCACGTCCCGCCCCGGATCGCCCGCAGCCAGCCGTACCGCGTCCTGTGCGAGCGGCAACTCCGCACGCAAGCCGCCGTCCAGCGCCTCCCCGAGCATGCCGTGGGCGAGCACGGCCGTCCGTGCGGCCAGGAACTCCAGCGCGGCCGGGTCGACCCCGCCGGCGGGCGCCGTCCCGGCATCCAGGGACGGCGGCACTCCCGGCTCGTCGGGCCGTTCGGGCAGAGGCGGCAACGGGGGGAGGATGTCGCCCGCCGCATACGCCTCGGCCGCGTCCACACCCTCCTGCACCGGCGCCTGCGCGACGGACGCACCGCTGCGCCTGTGCAGATCGTCCAGCACCGTGCCCTCGGCGCGGCCCCGCATCAGCAACAGCAGGAACGGGTCCTGGTCCAGCAGCCGCGCCACCTGGTAACAGAGTGCCGCCGTGTGGCCGCAGTGGTCCCAGGCCTCGCAGTCGCACTCGGGCTCCAGATCACCCAGGCCGGGCAGCAGGTCGACGCCCGCCTCGGCCGCGTCCTCGACCAGGTGCGGCGGCATCTCCCGGTCCAGCAGCGCCGCCACATGACCGGCCCGCTCGGCCGCCATGTCCAGGAGACGCTCCCACTGTTCGGGCGAGAGCTCCTCCAGCAGCACATCGGCCCGGTGCGCCGTGCGGTCGCGGTCCTGGACGACGGCCGTCAACCGCCCCGGGCGCACCGACACCGCGCCCACCGCACCCGCGCGGGCGAGCCGGCGGCCCGTCTTGAGCTGCGCCGAGTCCAGCGCCGTGCTCTCCAGAGCCGTCAGCCACGCCTGCCCCCACCAGGTCTGCGCGAAGCCCCGCCCGTGTGCGGGCGGCAGTGCGGCGAAGGTGCGTTCCGTGTCGCCCTCGTGCCGAGTCATCGCAGGTCCCCTCGCAGTTCGACCAGATCCGCCAGTTCCGCGTCCGTCAGTTCCGTGAGCGCCGCCTCGCCCGCGCCCAGCACCGAATCGGCCAGTTCCCGCTTGCGCAGCAGCAGTTCGGCGATGCGGTCCTCGATGGTCCCCTCCGCGATGATGCGGTGCACCTGCACGGGCCGGGTCTGGCCGATGCGGTATGCGCGGTCGGTGGCCTGCGCCTCGACGGCCGGGTTCCACCAGCGGTCGTAGTGCACGACGTGCTCGGCGCGGGTGAGGTTCAGCCCGGTGCCCGCCGCCTTCAACGACAGCAGGAACACGGGAACCTCGCCTTCCTGGAAGCGTCGCACCATGGCCTCGCGCTCGGCGACGGGTGTCCCGCCGTGCAGGAACTGCGAAGGCGTGCCGCGGGCGGCCAGATGCCGTTCGAGGAGCCGGGCCAGCTGCACGTACTGGGTGAAGATCAGTACGCCCGCGTCCTCGGCGAGGATCGTGTCGAGCAGTTCGTCCAGCAGTTCGAGTTTCCCGGAGCGCCCGGTGATCAGGGGCCTCTCCTCCTTGAGGTACTGCGCGGGGTGGTTGCAGATCTGCTTGAGTCCGGTCAGCAGTTTCACGATCAGGCCCCGCCGGGCCATGGGACCGGCACCGGAGATCTCCGCGAGCGCCTCGCGCACCACCGCTTCGTACAGCGCCGCCTGCTCCTGGGTGAGGGACACCGCGTGATCGGTCTCGGTCTTCGGCGGCAGCTCGGGCGCGATCCCCGGGTCCGACTTGCGGCGACGCAGCAGGAACGGCCGTACGAGCTGGGCCAGCCGGTCGGCCGCGGTCGGGTCCTGACGCCCCTCCACGGCCTCCGCGTACCGTCGGCGGAATGCGCCGAGCCGGCCCAGCAGGCCCGGAGTCGCCCAGTCGAGGATCGCCCACAGCTCCGACAGGTTGTTCTCCACGGGGGTGCCGGTGAGTGCCACGCGCGCGCGGGCGCCGATGGAGCGCAGCTCCCGCGCGGTCGAGGAGTACGGGTTCTTCACGTGCTGGGCCTCGTCCGCGACGAGCAGGCCCCATGGCACACCGGCGAGCCGGGACGCGTCCAGGCGCATCGTGCCGTAGGTGGTGAGCACGAACTCCCCGTCCGCCAGGTTCTCCAGATTGCGCCGGGCCCCGTGGAAGCGCCGCACCGGGGTGCCGGGCGCGAACCGTTCGACCTCTCGCTGCCAGTTGCCCATCAAGGACGTCGGGCAGACCACCAGGGTGGGCCCTGCGGACCGTGCGTCGGACTGCCGGTGCAGGTGGAGGGCGATCAGCGTGATCGTCTTGCCGAGTCCCATGTCGTCGGCGAGACAGCAGCCCAGGCCCATCGACGTCATGCTCGCGAGCCAGTTGAGGCCGCGCCGCTGGTAGTCCCGCAGGGTGGCGGCCAGGGCGGCGGGCTGCCCGACGGGCTGCTGCCCCTCGGGGTGTGCGAGCCGCTCCCGCAGATCCGCCAGCCATCCGGTGGGCCGTACCTCGACGCGGCGGCCCTCCACCTCCACGCACCCCGTCAGGGCGGCACCCAGGGCGTCCACCGGGGTCACCTTGCCGTCCTGGCGTGAGCCGGCCAGGCGCGCCTCTTGAGGGTCGATCAGGACCCACTGGTCGCGCAGCCGTACGATCGGGCGCTTCGCCTCGGCGAGCCGGTCCAGTTCCGCACGGTCCAGTCGCCTGTCGCCCAGGGCGAACGACCACGTGAAGGCGAGCAGTGCGTCGGCGGACAGGAACGACGGCACGGCCGCGGGGGCCGCGCCGGAGGAAGCCTCGCCGTCGGGCGCGCCGTCGTGCGGCCCCACGTCGTAGGGCCCCACGTCCGCGTGCGTGCTGAGCTCACGGGACAGGCCCTTCGGCCAGTGCACGTCGACCCCGGCCGCGCTCAGCGCGCGTGCGCCGGCTCCGAGCAGGTCCGTGACCTCCTCGTCGGCCAGTTCGGCCGCGTCCGGAACGGCCGCCGACAGCAGCGGCGTGAGCGGGGCCCAGGCCCGGGCCGCACGGCGCAGGGCGAGCAGCGCGTCCATCCGCGCGCGGGGGCCGAAGGCCTCGCCGAGGGTTCCCGCCCAGACGTCCGCGGCGTCCGCGACCAGCGCCGGATCGCTGACGCCGTGCACCTGCAGCACGGCTCGGAACGTCACGCCCGTCTCGTCGTCGGCCTCGTCCGTGAGGCCGTCCGCCTCGATCCGCAGCGACAGCCGCACGCCCGCGTCGTGGCCGGCGGCGACATCGGCGGCCCAGGCGCGCTGCTCGGGCAGCCGCACCGGTTCGGGCGAGGCGTAGGCGGGGCCGCCCGTCACCAGTGGCGCGGCGGGGGAGCGGGGCAGGGAATCGGCGACCGCGTCGAGGAAGGCGCGCAGGAACTGCTCCGGGTCGGGCAGCCGCAGCGGCCGCGTGTCCTTCAGGGGCACGGCGTGCGCCTCGGGCGGCATCGCGGCGGCGAGGTTGCGCACGGCCTCGATGTCCCGGGCGCGCAGGGGACCCGTGCGCCAGGCGTCGTGGTCGGCCGGTGACAGCCCCGGCAGCAGGAGTCCGCGTGCGGTGAGCTGCAGGGCGTGCAGAGCCGCCGCGCCCCAGAAGACGGCGGACCGGTGCCCGCGTCCGTCGGCGCGCGCACGGGTGAGGACCGGCAGGGCGTTGCGCACCGGAATCAGGACAGCGGGCAGACGTGTCTCCTCGACCCCGCCGTCGTGGGGCACCACGACGCTCAGGTCCGTCAGGGAGGCGGACGCCACCGTCGGGGGCGCGGCGCCGTCGGGTCGCCAGAAGGCGACGCTGCCGGTGCGTGCGGGGTCGCCGGGCAGGAAAACGGTGTGGCACCGGGCCAGTTCGGAGTCGTCGGAGGAAGGAGCCGGGGAATTCGGATGCTCGGCTATGACTGAGTCCTCAAATTTGACTAGTGTGCGCGGAGTCGCCGATGATACAGCACTTCCGGCGCACATGGGTATGGCTGGCCTGTGAGCTGGGTCACCATGGAGGTCTCAGGGGTGCCTCGGGGGCACACCTCAGGGATGTCTCGGGGTCGCGGTCCGGAACCGCCGCGCACGCGGGTCCGTTTTCGAGACAGAGAGCGGCAATGGCCGCGAAGGAGGCGACAGTCATGTCGAACAACGCCAAGATCGCCGCGGGCGGTGTGGCGGTCGGGCTCATCCTGCTGATCTGGCTGCCCTGGTGGGCATCACTCCTGATCATCCTGGGCGTCCCGGCCGCCGCGTACCTCACGCTGGACCCCTCACAGCGGCGCCGGCTGCGCCGCGCCACCCGCAAGGAGCTCGGCCGCTGAGCAGCCGCCGGTCTGTCACGGCCCGGCCGGGCACCACGACGGGCCCGGCCGGACCGGCTCAGTTCGGCCGTACGGCCATCTTGTCCAGAGCCTCGAGGAGGCCCGGCAGTTCCGGCCCCCTGCCCACCGGCAGGACCTCGCCGGGTTCCTCGTCCAGCAGGACGAACGCGATGTCGTCGGTCCGTGCGACGAGTGACCAGCCCGGACCGTCGGCCCGCAGGGTCCGGGCGTCACCCGGCGCGAAGGACGACCGGACCCGGCCCAGCGGTGGCGGCGAGTCGATGTACGTGCGGACCTCGGCGAGGACGCGCCGGATGCCGCTGTGGCCGCCCTGGGGCGCTGTCGCACCGGGACCGTCGGAACCGTCGACCGCGCCGCGACCCTGCGGGCTCTCGGTCGCGCCGCGCCCGTCCGGGCCGTCGGCCGTGCTGCGTCCGTCCGGACCTTCGGTCGTGTCGCGTCCGCCCGGGGTGCCGGCCCCGCTGCCTTCGTCCGAGGCGTCGGCCGTCGTGCCTGCGTCCTCCGGGGATGCGGGGGCTTCCGAAGATGCCGGCGCCGGGAACTCCGAGTCGTCGACCTGTTCCCGCCACGTCGCCCACTGGAGCGCGATCTCGTCCGCGCCCAGACGCCGCTGGGCCGGGCCCCAGACGCTGGTGTCCGGCGGTGCCAGCGGGGGCCGATCGTCCGCCTCCGGACCCGGATCGTGCGGCGCGGGGACCCCGGGGGCCGCGACGGCGACCGCCAGAGGCCACCCGGGCAGGGCCGCGACGACGGTGCGCTCGTCGGGCGACAGCTCGTACTCCATGCCGCAGTCCCAGGAAGCGATCGCGACGGCCACCAGCGAGACGTCGTCGATGGCCACCGTCCACCGCGCGCCCTCGCCGTCCTGGCCGAGCACCAGCCCGTACCCGTCGGCGAGCGGCGCGAGACCGAGCGCCGCGCAGGCCTCGGGGTAGTCGTCGCCCAGCACACTCGGGAACTTCGCCGGCGTCAGCAGCACCGCCGTGAGCACATAGAGCGCATCGTCCGCGGCGGCGACGGCTTCCTCGTCCGTCCCGGCCATCCCAGCCTCCCCATCGGTTCGTCCACCGGCGCGCACCCTATTGCGCGCGCAAGCCCCTTGTCACGGCCTCGCCCGCGCACTCGGAGCTGCAGTTTTCCGGCGGACGGGGCGAATCGGCCGTCCGGGGCCCGCCCTCACGCCGCCGGCAGCCCCAGCAACTCGCGCGCCACGGTCTCCGGCGGCCGGCCGTGCTCACGGGCCAGCGCGATCACGGCCCGGCAGGCCAACTCGTTCACGCCGAACGACAGGGCTTCCGGCGACACCCAGCCGGCCGCCTCCTCGGCCCGCTCCTGGTCGTCCTCCGTGCGGGCCGTGACGTAGGTGGCCGCCGCCTCGAAGAGATTGTGCGGACGCCTGTCCTCACCCGCCTTCGGCTCCGTGCGCAAGGCATCGGCGACCCTTCCCCCCGCTTTGCGGAACCTGCCCCACATGCTGACCACCTTCCCCCTGTGCCGGCCGTGCCCGGACGTTCATCTCGTGGTCACCAACGTAAAGTTGAAGAACCTGTGACAGAAGGGGGACGGCACGGTGAGGCGTTTCTCACGGCTCGAACAGATCCGGCGGATGGACCCGTACGAGGAGGCCACGGAGATCTACCGGCTCAGCGTGGCGTACGAGTTCCCCTGGGACTTCACACGCGCCCTGGAGCTGGCTCTGTACCGCACCTACGCGGTACCGGCCATCGGCCGACTGCTCGCCCGCACGGCGGAGCTCACGGACCGGTCCCAGAAGCGCTACGACGACACCGCACTGCTCCTGGACACGGTCGTCGAGCACGGCTTCGGCAGCGATGCGGGCAGGACCGCGATCCGCCGCATCAACCGGATGCACCGCAGCTACGACATCAGCGACGACGACATGCGCTATGTGCTGTGCACGTTCGTCGTGATGCCCAAGCGGTGGATCGACGCCTATGGCTGGCGCAGGATGTCCCGCCACGAGACCATCGCCTCCGTCGTCCACTACCGAACGCTGGGCCGGCACATGGGTATCACGGACATCCCCGAGACCTACGAGGAGTTCGAGAGCTGCCTCGACTCCTACGAGGCCGCCCACTTCGCCTGGGACGCCGAAGCCCGCCGCGTCTCGGACGCCACGCTCGCTCTGATGGCCTCCTGGTACCCCGCCGCCCTCGCCCCCCTCCTGCGCACCACGACCCTCGCCCTGCTCGACGACTCGCTGCTGCACGCCTTCCGCTACACCCCGCCCGGCGCCGCCACGCGCGCGTGGGTGCGCCGCGCCGTCCGGCTCCGGGGCCGCGTCGTCCGCCTGCTGCCGCCCCGGCGCGCTCCGCACTTCGCCCGCCAGAACCGGGAGATCAAGAGCTACCCGTACGGCTACCGGATCGCCGACCTGGGCACCCGTCCGGTTCCGGGCATCCGCGGGTGTCCCGTACGGCACGCCGCACCGGAGGGCGAGGCGGGCTGACGCCGAACCGAGGCCGGCATCGTGCTGCCGCCCGGCTCAGGCCTCACGCACGGCGAGCGCCAGGAAGCGGGAGTCCTCGTCGACGTACGACGTCAGCCGCCACCCCGAACCGGACAGCAGCGGGCGGAGGTTGGGCTCGGCGCGCAGATCGTCGGGGGTGAGCGCCCGGCCGTGACGGGCCGCGAGCGCCGCCCTGCCGATCGGGTGGAACAGCGCCAGCACCCCGCCGGGGCGCACCACGCGCGCCAGCTCCCTGAGGTCGTCTGCCGGGCTCCCCAGGTGCGAGATCAGACCCGCGCCGAACACGGCGTCCAGCGACCGCGCGCGCAAGGGCAGCGCGGCGACATCCGTGAGCAGCAACTGCCCGTCACGGTCGCGACCGGCGCGTACCGCCTCCCGCAGCATGGCCGGCGTCAGGTCGGCGCCGAGGACCACCCCCGAGGTCCCGACGGCGGCTCGCAGCGACGGCAACGCGCGTCCGGTGCCGCACCCCGCGTCGAGCACTCGGTCGCCCGCACGCAGTCCGAGCTCGGCGACCGCGGCCGCGTAGGCCGGGCCGTCGTCGGGAAAACGGCTGTCCCAGCCGGCCGCGCGGGCGGTGAAGAACTCCTGGACACGCGTCTGCTCGTCGCTCATGTACCGCATGATTCCCCACCGGCACGGAGGACGCTTCACCGGCACGGAGGACATCTCGGTGCACATGTTCGAGCGTGATCCGATCGTTCCGGTGTCTCCTTGGGGCATATTTCAGAAGCTTTCGAACTGCGCGCCCTTCGCGCGCGCCCGCCGGGTCTACCGTCCCGGGGCCATGGGACACCTGGACCACGCAGCCCTGGGGTGGCTGACCCCCGCACTGTCGTACGTGATGGCCTGCATAGGCGCCGCGCTCGGTCTGCGCTGCACCGTCCGCGCGCTCGCCACCACCGGACGCTCACGCCGCAACTGGCTCGTCACCGCCGCGTCGGCGATCGGCTCCGGCATCTGGACCATGCACTTCGTGGCCATGCTCGGCTTCGGCGTCACCGGCACCGACATCCGCTACGACGTGCCGCTCACCCTCCTGAGCCTGCTCGTCGCCATGGTCGTCGTCTGCGCCGGCGTCTTCGCCGTCGGCTACAGCAAGGACCGTGGCCGTGCCCTGCTCGCCGGCGGGCTCACCACCGGCCTCGGAGTGGCGAGCATGCACTACCTGGGCATGGCGGCCGTCCGGCTGCACGGGGACGTGACCTACGACCCGCTGCTCGTCGCGCTCTCCGTGCTGATCGCCGTCGTCGCCGCCACAGCGGCCCTGTGGGCGGCCCTCAACATCAAGTCACCGGTGGCGGTCACCATCGCCTCCCTGATCATGGGCGCTGCCGTCAGCAGCATGCACTACACCGGGATGTTCGCGGTGGGCGTGCGCGTGACCCCCTCCGGGGAGGTCCTGCCCGGGGCGACGGCGATGCAGTTCATCTTCCCCCTCGCCGTCGGCCTCGGCTCCTACCTCTTCCTGACCTCGGCCTTCGTCGCGCTGTCGCCGACGGCGGGCGAGCGGGCGGCGTCCGCGTCGGCGCAGCGACCGGTGCGCAGCGCCGCGTCCTAGCCACGGCACCCCGCCGGGTCATGCGGTCGAGCCCCACGCGATCCCAGCAGGGACGGTCGGCCGGGACGCCGGCCCTCAGCCCTCCGAACCACTCCCGAGCGAGGAGTCCATGCGCACATCCCGTAGGACCCCCACAGCCGGCGCCGACGCGCCGTCCCCGCCCGTGCGCGGACGCCGTGCGCACGCCGGGCCACCGGCCGACGAGGGCCCCGACACACCGTCGGACGCCGCACCGGACGTTCCGCCCGCGCGGGCGGAGCGCTGGCACATACGCCCCCGCACCGTAAGAGCCAAGATCGTCTGCCTGCTGATGGTGCCGGTCGTCTCCTTGCTGGCCCTGTGGGGGTACGCCACCGTCACCACCGCCCAGGACATCTCCCGGCTGCGACAGGTCCAGCGCGTCGACGCCACGGTCCGGGCCCCCGTCTCCGCCGCCGTCGCCGCACTCCAGACGGAACGCGCGGCCGCCGTACGGCACGCCACCGACCCCACAGCCGTCCGCACCGACGAACTGGACGAGCTCGCCCGGCGCACCGACCGGGCCGTCGCGAAACTCCGGCTCGGAAACGGCACCACCGTCGCCGACGGCGGGGAACTGCCCAGCGCGGTCGCCCAACGGCTGAAGACGTTCGTCTCCCGTACCGAGCAGCTGCGGCCGCTGCGCACCGCGGTGAAGGACCGGCGCGCGGGCTGGGCCGAGACGTACGACCGCTACACCCGGACCATCTCGGCCGCGTTCGGTGTGGGAGGGGCCCTCACCGGCATCCGCGACGCCGACCTCGGCTCCGACGCCCGCGTGCTGCTCGAACTGTCCCGTGCGGGCGAGGCGCTGGCCCAGGAGGACGCGGTGCTGGCCAGTGCCCGGCTGGACGGCGCCCTGACCGGCGAGCGGCTCCGGCTCTTCACCGGCGCCGTCGACCTGCGCCGCACCCTCACCGCATCGGCCGTCGCGGATCTGAGCGGCACCGAACGCTCAGCGTGGCAGAGCCTCGCGGGCAGCAGCGCATACGCCTCTCTGGGCGACGCCGAGAAAAGCGTCCTCAATCGCGGGCCGGGCGCGAAGGCGGTCGAAGCAGCGCCCGAAAGCACCTGGAGCACGGCCCACGCGCGCGTGCAGAACGGCATGCGCACCATCGAGGACGACGCGGCACGCGGGGTCGCGGAGCGGGCCGACCCCTTCACCCGCGGACTGCTCACCCCGGCCGGAGCCGCCCTCCTGCTCGGCCTGGCCGCCGTCGCGGCCTCGCTCGTCATCTCCGTGCGCATCGGACGCGGCCTGGTGGTGGAACTGGAAGGCCTGCGCAACAGCGCCCTGGAGATCGCTCGGCGCAAACTTCCCGACGCCATGCGCAGACTGCGTGCGGGCGACGAGATCGACATCCACGCCGAGGCCCCGCCGGGAGCGCCCGCGGACGACGAGACCGGACAGGTCGCCGAGGCCCTCACCACCGTGCACCGCGCGGCACTGCGGGCCGCGGTGGAACGCGCCGAACTCGCCAGCGGCATTTCCGGCGTCTTCGTCAACCTCGCCCGCCGCAGCCAGATCCTCGTCCACCGGCAGCTGGCCCTCCTCGACAGCATGGAACGCCGTTCCGACGATCCCAACGAGCTGAGCGACCTCTTCCGCCTCGATCACCTCACCACCCGCATGCGACGCCACGCGGAGAGCCTCATCATCCTCTCCGGCGCCGCCCCCGGCAGGGCCTGGCGCATGCCGGTCTCCTTGACGAACGTGGTCCGCGCCGCGGTCTCCGAGGTGGAGGACTACGCGCGTGTGGAGGTGCGGCAGCTCCCCGAGGCGGCTGTCGTCGGCGCCGCCGTCGCCGACCTCACCCACCTGCTGGCCGAGATCATCGAGAACGCAGCCCAGTTCTCCCCGCCCCACACGCGTGTGCGCGTCACCGGTGAACCCGTCGGAAACGGGTACGCCGTGGAGGTCGAGGACCGCGGCCTCGGCATGGGCAAGGAGACCCTCGCGGAGGCCAACCGCCGCATCGCCCAGTCGGAGGCGCTCGACCTGTTCGACAGCGACCGGCTCGGCCTGTTCGTGGTCAGCCGGCTCGCCGCCCGGCACGACGTCAAGGTCCACCTGAGGACCTCCCCGTACGGCGGCACCACCGCGGTGGTCCTGCTGCCCACCGCCCTGCTCCACACGGGCACGGCACAACGGTCCTCCGAAGCGGCGGAACCCGCTCGGCAGCCCGAGGAACGGGCCTGCGCGTCCGTTCCCGACGACGCCCCGGCCCGGGACGCCGTCCCCGCCCGGGGGGACCGGCGTGCCCTCGTGGCCCCCGTGCCGGCCGTCGGGGAGACCGAGGCCGCGTGCCGCGCGCAGACCTCGCGACACGCCGACACCCCGGCTCATGCCGACACCCCGGCTCATGCCGGCGTCCCGGCTCACGCCGGCGCCCCGGCCAACGCTGACGCCCCGGCCCACGCGGACAGCCCAGGTCACGCGGACAGCCCGCGTCATCCGGAGACCCCGAGTCAGACCCCACCTCCAGGAGTCGCCACCTTGCGACTGCACCGCCCACCGCAGCAGCCCGAAGACTCCGACGACCTCCCGCGCCGCGTGCGTCAGGCCAGCCTCGCTCCGCAACTGCGCGCCGAGCGACCCGAGGACCAGCCACCGGCGTCCGCCCCCCGGGACCACGAACGGACGCCCGAACTGGCCAGGGACCGCATGGCCGCCTACCGCGACGGCTGGGCACGCGGCGGCGGCAGGCGACCCGGCCGTGGCACCACTTCCGGCCCCGTTACGGGCAGGGACAGCAGCGAAGGAGACCCCGCATGATCCAGGACCCGAGCCCCCAGTCCGCCACACCCTCCGGCGAACTCGACTGGCTGCTGGACGATCTGGTGCTCCGCGCGAAAGACATCCGGCACGCCGTGGTGCTGTCCAACGACGGCCTCGCCGTCGGCGCCTCGACCGGCCTGCGCCGTGAGGACGCCGAGCACCTCGCCGCGGTCGCCTCGGGCTTCCACAGCCTCGCCAAGGGCGCGGGGCGGCACTTCGGTGTCGGGGGAGTCCGCCAGACGATGGTGGAGATGGACGCGGGCTTCCTGTTCGTCGCCGCCGCGGGTGACGGTTCCTGCCTCGCCCTGCTCACCGCGGTCACGGCCGACATCGGCCTCGTGGCCTACGAGATGGCACGCCTGGTCAGACGGGTCGGTGAGCACCTCGGTACGGCTCCCCGCGCGGCCGCGCGGCCACCCGCCGCCGGATGAACCGGGAGAACGGTCCGTGCAGATGACCGAGGACATGACGAGCGCCCCGTCCGATGAGGGCAGCCCCGAAGAGGGCAGCCACTGGTACGACAACGACGCCGGCCCGCTCGTCCGCCCCTACGCCATGACGGGCGGACGCACCCGGCCCGGTCCCACCGGCGTACGGTTCGACCTGATCGCCCTGGTCACGCTTGACCCCGGGGCATCCGGCGTGGAGGAGGCCCCGCTGGGCCCGGAACACCGCAAGCTCCTCGACCTCTGCCGCCCGGAGACCCAGTCGGTGGCCGAACTCGCCGCGGGTGCGGACCTGCCCGTCGGTGTGGTCAGGGTCCTCCTCGGAGATCTCCTGGAACTCGGCTGCGTCACCGTCAGCCGACCTGTACCACCGGCACAGTTGCCCGACGAACGCATCCTGCGCGAGGTGATCGAGGGCTTGAGAGCGCTGTAGCCGCCCCAGGCACCGACGGAAACCCACACCATTCCGGCCATCCCGGCAACCGCGCACCGACGCACTGCACACGCACGCCCCGACGCACTGCACACACCCCTGCGCACTACCGACACCAGACGGTCCGACACCCACGCACCCCAGACACCCGGCACTCCTGAGAGAAGTGATCAATGGTCTCCGAGCACTCCGACGCCCCGGGCGGAGAGTCCGCCGCACTGGCGTTGAAGATTCTGGTCGCCGGCGGATTCGGCGTGGGCAAGACCACGCTGGTGGGAGCCGTCAGTGAGATCCGGCCGCTGCGCACCGAGGAACTCCTCAGCGAAGCCGGGCAGACGGTGGACGACACCGACGGCGTGGACCACAAGACCACCACGACCGTCGCCATGGACTTCGGGCGCATCACCATCCGGTCGGGCCTCTCCCTGTACCTTTTCGGCACGCCGGGACAGGACCGCTTCTGGTTCCTGTGGGACGAGTTGTCACAAGGGGCACTCGGCGCGGTGGTCCTCGCCGACACCCGCCGCCTGGAGGACTGCTTCCCCGCAGTCGACTACTTCGAGCACCGGCACATCCCGTTCGTCGTGGCCGTCAACTGCTTCGCGGGCACGCGGCGGCACGGCGCCACGGACGTCTCACGCGCACTCGACCTCGACAGGGGCACGCCCGTGGTGCTGTGCGACGCCCGTGACCGCGACTCCGGGAAGGAGGTGCTGATCCGGCTCGTCGAGTACGCCGGGCGGATGCACACCGCCCGGCTGCTCGACTCGGTCGGCTGACCGCGCAGAGCACTCCGTGCGGTCAGTTCGCGACGTCCCGCTCCGCCAGAACCTTCTCGACGGTGACACGGACGAGGAGTTCACCCGGTACGCCGTTGCGCGCGCCGAACTCCTCGGCGCGCTCCTCGCCCATGTACCGGGCGCCGATCCGGGTCGCCCAGTGCCGTATCTCCTCAAGGTCCTCGGAGACCCGGGCACGGCCGCGCAGCACCACGAAGGAGTACGGCGGCCGGTCGTCGTCCACGCACAGGGCGATCCTGCCGTCCCGGAGCAGGTTGCGTCCCTTCACCGTGTTCTTGCCGGTGTTGAACACCACCTCGTCCCCGTCCAGCAGGAACCAGATCGGAGCCACGTGCGGACTGCCGTCGGCCCGGACCGTGGAGAGCTTTGCGGTGCGGGTGCCGTGGGAAACGAACTCCCGCCATTGCGTGTCGGTCATCTTCTCTGCCATGGCTCCCATCCTCCTTGCCCATGCCGCGGTCGTGGTGAAGGCTGAGATGGAGATTCTCCGGCCAGGACGGGAATCGCACGGGGAGAAAACGGGGAGATCGGAAGATGGCGCAGAACCAGGGACTCGACTGGCTGCTGGACGACCTGACCGAACGCGTCCACGAAGTGCGGCACGCATTGGTCCTGTCCAACGACGGCCTGGTGACCGGCGCGAGCACCGGACTGCGCCGCGAGGACGCCGAGCACCTCGCGGCCGTGTCGTCCGGGTTGAACAGTCTGGCAAAGGGCTCCGGGCGGCACTTCGGCGCGGGCAGCGTACGCCAGACGATGATCGAATTCGATGACGCGGTGCTCTTCGTGACCGCGGCCGGGACGGGCAGCTGCCTGTGCGTCCTCAGCGGCGCGGAGGCCGACATCGGCCAGATCGCCTACGAGATGACACTGCTGGTCAACCGGGTCGGCGAGCGTCTCGACGTCGACGCGCGCCAGCCCGAACAGAAACCGATCACAGAGCTCTGACCTGTACGTTCATCATCCCCCGTGGAGTTATCCACAGGCTCGCCACGCGATCTGCCGAAGCGGCTACGGTTTTTTCAGGCGATCGCACACGGTGATCGCACACGGCTGTCGCGCAGGGCGCTCGCACACCACGATCGCCGACGCCGGCAGCCGTCGACTCCACAGGGGAGACCGACCATGGCACACATCGGCACCACATCCGCATCGACATCCGTATCCGCATGCACTTCCGCATCCTCATTCGACCGCCTCGCCTGCGTCCCGAGCCGGGCTGCTCGTGAACTGGATCTCAAACGGCGCGAGTTCGACCTCGCCGTGAACCTGGGGCTCATCCGGACCGTTCCCGACGAAGGCGGCGGGGGCAGCCGCGTGGCGCGGGCCGAGATCGACCGGCTGCGCTCCGGAGAGGGTTTCCCGGACGCCCTGCGGGAGCGCGTCGCGACGGTCGGCACCACGGAGGGCGCCAGGCTGATGGAGGTGGCGCCCACCCGGTTCACGAGCCTCGCGCGCTACGGCCTGCTGGTTCCGGTGACGTTCTACCTGAACCGCTACCGGACCGTCGTCTGGCTGTATCTGGCCGAAGAACTGCGGCAGTTCGCGGCCGAAAGGAGCAACACGCGGCTGCTGACCGCCCGCCACACTCCGGCGGAGATCCGGGAACGGCTGAAGGCCGGATTGGACCGACGGCCACGCAACTGGCGCGGGCGTCACGCCGGGTTCCTCGCCCGGCAGGCGGGAGACGACCCCTGGGCGCGCGCGGCAGCGGTCGCCTCCCTCCTGGACCCTGTCGACGTGGAGGACGTCGTCCAGGATCCGCACGAGCGGGCACGCCTGGCCCGCTGCCGCCCCCGGCTCCCTGCGCACGGCGCCCCCGGTTCACCCACCGCCGAGCTGGCCGAAAAGCTCATGACGGCGAGCGACCGGGACGAGGTGGCCTGGTTCAGGGCGGACCTGACCCACACGATGGAAGCGGCCCGACGGCATCACCCAGAGGCACGGACGCCTTCCCCGGCACCACCCTCGGCTTCACGACTCCTCAAGTCACCCCCGGCTCCGGCTCCGGCTCCGTCTTCAGCACCGGCTCCGGCGGTGAAGCGGCACCCGTCCTCCGTCTCCAGCCCTCCGCACGGCCTGCTGAGCTGGTTCCGCCGCAGAGGCCGGCGGGCCGGCCCCCCGGCCTCGGTGAACACCGCGTCACCACAGGTGGACCGGCCTGGCCGAGGACGCTCCGGATGCGCGGGGGTCCAACTCTGACGAGACTGATGTCCGGGAGGTGACCATGTTCGGTAAGGCGAAGGCGTTCAGCGGGTTCTCGGTGAACGACATCGACGCGGCCAGGGCGTTCTACGCCGACACGCTCGGGCTCCGGGTCTCGGAGGAGAACGGGCTGCTGATCCTGCACCTCGCGGGTGACCGCGACACCCTGGTCTACCCCAAGCCGGACCACACGCCGGCGACGTTCACGATCCTCAACTTCCCGGTCGACGACATCGAGGCCGCGGTCGACGAGCTCGGCAGAAGAGGAGTGCGTTTCGAGCGCTACGACCACCTCAAGACGGATGAAAAAGGCATTTTCCGCGGCGGCGGCCCGCTGATCGCCTGGTTCACCGACCCGGCGGGGAACGTGCTCTCCGTGCTCCAGCAGACCTGACGCGCGCGTCGTGCCCGAGCTTCCCGACGTCGAGGGCTTCCGGCAGATCCTGGAGTCGTGTGCCAAGGGACGGGTCATCCGCCGCGTCGAGGTGCGCGACCCGGGCGTCCTGCACGGTGTCGACGTCCGGCGCCTGCGGGACGCCCTCGAAGGGCGGCGGTTCGGCGCGCCGGAGCGGCGCGGTAAGTGGCTGCTCGCCCGCACCGGGGGCCCCACCCTCGTCCTGCACTTCGGCATGACGGGGCGGCTGGTCTGCGCGCACGCCGACGATCCGGTCGAGCCCCATGACCGCGTCCTGTTCACGCTGGGCGGCGGCCGTCAACTGCGCTTCCGTGACCAGCGCAAACTGCAGGGGCTCTGGCTGGCCCACGACGAGTCGGACATCGACCGGCTTCTCAAGGGGCAGGGGCCCGACGCGCTGGCCGTGGACCGTGCGGAGTTCGATCAGGTGCTCTCGGCGCGCCGCGGGCGTCTCAAGACGGCCCTCACCGACCAGTCGGTGCTGGCCGGCCTCGGCAACCTGCTCGCCGACGAGATCCTGTGGCGGGCCCGGCTGCGCCCCGACCGGGGAGCTCGTGACCTGTCGGAGGAGGACCGCCGACGCTTGTACGGCGAGATGCGCCGCACCCTGCGCTCGTCCGTCACGGCCGGCTGCGTGCCACCGCGTGACTCCTGGCTCACCGGACACCGCGACGACCGTGACCCGAGGTGCCCGCGATGCGGCACGGGGCTGCGCAGGTCCCGTATGGCGGGGCGGGGAACGGTGTGGTGTCCGCGGTGCCAGCCGGACGGGTAGGGGGTCGGCACCCGACGCCGGCGGCACGAACCGGACGGAGCGCGGCCGACCGGAGCGCGGCCTGCCGGTCTGGCCCCGGACAGCAGCCGACCGTCGCGGCGGCGGCTCAGACCTCGGGCAACCCGTCTCCGGGGGGCTCCGCTCAGGGTGCCGCCGCGGTCTCGCGCTCCTCGTCGGGAGCCACCAGCGACTGGGTGAATGGGATCCGCGCCAGCGCGAACACCCCCGCGGCGATCAGCGTGACACCGAGCAACTGGGGCAGCAGCCACCAGCCGGAGCGGACGGTCTCCTCGTACAGCGTGATGCCGAGCGCGAGACTCACCAGGGCGTCGCCGAGGGTGAGCGCGGGCTGCGAGGCGACCAGCGGACCGGCCTGCATGGCGTTCTCCAGCAGGAACAGCGCGCAGACGCCGGTGGCGGCGAAGGCGTACGTCTGCCAGGCGGTGAGGAAGCCCACCAGGCCCTGCTCGTCGAGGATGTGGGTGGCGGCCTTCATCAGCGCGGCGGTCACCGCGTAGCTGATCGCCGTCGCGGCGCCCAGACACGCCGCTCGGGCCCGGCCCTCCGGGCGCCGCAGCCCGGCGACAGCGAGGGCGACGACGGCCCCCGCGCACACGGCGAGCGCGGGGATCCAGCGGTCCAGCGCCACATGGGTGCGGTTGCCGGCGGGGGAGGCGGCGGCGAGCGCGACCGCCAGCCCGACCACGACCACCGTGACGGCCAGCCAGCCCTTGCCCGGCAGCCGCCGGTGCATCAGCAGGGAGGCGACGATGAGGGTGAGCGGCAGCTCCAGCACGAACAGCGGCTGCACGATCGTCAAGGGCCCGGTGGCCAGCGCCAGCGCCTGGCAGACGGCGGCGCCGATCACCGCGAGGATGCCGGCCAGCCACACCGGCCGGCGCAGCAGATCGGCGATCAGCCCGGCCCGCAACCCTTGGGAGGCGGGCACGGTGAGCGCGGCCTTGCGTTGCAGCACGGTCGCGACGGCGTTGCTGAAAGCCGCGCAGATCGCGAACACGACAGGAAGCACGGTGTGCAGCGTGGCCACCTCCCGTATCGGCGGGCGTGCGACGTCGGCGGTGCCTGTCCCTGCCATGGTCGCCGGATCCGGCCGGGGGCGCGATCGGAGCCCGGCGAGGAGGGCCCGGCCGGTGAAGGACCGGATCAGCCCAGCTTGCGGAAGAGCCCCTCCTGCACGACGGACACGACGAGACGGCCCTCACGGTCATAGATCCGGCCCCGGGCCAGGCCACGGCCGCCGACCGCGATCGGCGACTCCTGGTCGTAGAGGAGCCAGTCGTCCGCGCGGAAGGGGCGGTGGAACCACATCGCGTGGTCCAGGGACGCCATGTCGAAGCCGCGCGGGCCCCACAGCGGCTCGACGGGGATGCGGACGGCGTCCAGGAGGGTCATGTCGCTGGCGTAGGTGAGGGCGCAGGTGTGCACGAGCGGATCGTCGCCGAGCGGCCCGACCGCGCGCATCCACACGGCGCTGCGCGGATCGGCGTCCCGGGCCTCCTCGATGGTCCAGCGCAGCCGGTCCACGTAGCGGATGTCGAAGGGCTGGCGGCGGGCCATCCGCTCCAGCTGCTCGGGCAGTGCGCCCAGGTGTTCCCGGATCTCGTCCGTGACCGTGGGCAGGGACTCCGGGTCCGGGACCGTGCGGGCCGGTGGCAGCTGGTGCTCGAAGCTGCCCGCCTCGGGCTTGTGGAAGGAGGCGGTCAGGTTGAAGATCGTGCGGCCCTGCTGCACGGCCGTGACCCGGCGGGTGGTGAACGACCGGCCGTCCCGCACATGCTCGACCTGGTAGACGATCGGCACGCCCGGGATGCCGGGCCGCAGGAAGTACGCGTGCAGTGAGTGCACGGGACGGTCGCCCTCCGTGGTGCGGCCGGCGGCGACCAGGGCCTGCCCCGCCACCTGCCCGCCGAAGACCCGCTGCAGGGACTCCTGCGGGCTGCGGCCGCGGAAGATGTTGACCTCGATCTGCTCCAGGTCGAGCAGGTCGACGAGCCTTTCGGCCGGGTTCGTCGTCATGGGTGTGATTCTCCTGTGGTCGCTGCTGCCCGGCCCGTCACAGCTGGCCGACGTCGGTCACGCGGACCACCGCGCGGCCCTCGGCGTCCGAGGCGGTGAGGTCGACCTCCGCGCTGATGCCCCAGTCGTGGTCGCCGTTCGGGTCGTGGAAGATCTGCCGGACCCGCCACAGTGCGTTGTCCGGCTCCTCCTCGATGAGCAGCAGCTTGGGGCCGCGGGCGTCGGGGCCGGTGCCGAGATCCTCGTACTCGTCCCAGTACTTGTCCATCGCCTCGCCCCAGGCGTCGGCGTCCCAGCCCGACTCGGCGTCCATCTCGCCCAGTTCGCCGACCTGGTCGAGGGCGGCGAGCTCCACGCGGCGGAACATGGCGTTGCGGACCAGCACGCGGAAGGCACGGGCGTTGGCCGTGACCGGTTTGACCTCGTCCGCCTTCTCCTGGGCCTCCTCGGCGGTCATCTCCGCAGGGTTGGCGAGCTGCTCCCACTCGTCCAGCAGGCTGGAGTCGACCTGGCGCACCATCTCGCCCAGCCAGGCGATCAGGTCCTGGAGGTCCTCGGACTTGAGGTCGTCGGGGACGGTGTGGTCGAGGGCCTTGTAGGCGCTGGCGAGGTAGCGCAGCACGATGCCCTCGGTGCGGGCCAGCTCGTAGTGGGACACCAACTCGGTGAAGGAAAGCGCCCGTTCGTACATGTCACGGATGACCGACTTCGGCGACAGCGGATGGTCGCCGACCCAGGGGTGGCTCTTGCGGTACGTGTTGTACGCGTGGAAGAGCAGTTCCTCCAGGGGCTTGGGGTACGTGATGTCCTGGAGGCGCTCCATGCGCTCCTCGTACTCGACCCCGTCCGCCTTCATCTGGGCCACGGCCTCGCCGCGCGCCTTGTTCTGCTGGGCGGCGAGGATCTGCCGCGGGTCGTCGAGCGTGGACTCCACGACGGACACCATGTCGAGCGCGTACGACGGCGACTCGGGGTCGAGCAGCTCGAATGCGGCGAGGGCGAACGTGGACAGCGGCTGGTTGAGGGCGAAGTCCTGCTGGAGGTCGACCGTGAGCCGGACGATGCGGCCCTCCGCGTCCGGCTGGTCGAGCTTCTCGACGATGCCGCCGTCCAGCAGCGAGCGGTAGATGGCGATGGCACGGCGGATGTGCCGCAACTGCTGCTTGCGCGGCTCGTGGTTGTCCTCCAGCAGCCGGCGCATCGCCTCGAAGGCGTTGCCGGGGCGGGCGATCACCGACAGCAGCATCGTGTGCGTCACGCGGAACCGGGACGTCAGCGGCTCCGGCTCGGAGCCGATGAGCTTCTCGAAGGTCTGCTCCGACCAGGCGACGAAACCCTCGGGTGCCTTCTTGCGGACGACCTTGCGGCGCTTCTTGGGGTCGTCGCCCGCCTTGGCGAGGGCCTTCTCGTTCTCGACGACGTGCTCGGGCGCCTGCGCGACGACGAAGCCCTCGGTGTCGTAACCGGCGCGCCCGGCCCGGCCCGCGATCTGGTGGAACTCCCGGGCCCGCAGGGTGCGCACACGAGTGCCGTCGTACTTGGTCAGGGCGGTGAACAGCACCGTGCGGATGGGGACGTTGACGCCGACACCGAGCGTGTCCGTGCCGCAGATGACCTTCAGCAGACCGGCCTGAGCGAGCTTCTCCACCAGGCGCCGGTACTTGGGCAGCATGCCGGCGTGGTGCACCCCGATGCCGTGCCGGACGTAGCGGGAGAGGTTGCGGCCGAACTTGGTGGTGAAGCGGAAGTTGCCGATCAGCTCGGCGATCTGCTCCTTCTCCTCCTTCGAGCACATGTTGATGCTCATCAGCGCCTGCGCCCGCTCCACGGCCTGCGCCTGTGTGAAGTGCACGATGTAGACGGGGGCCTGCCGGGCGGACAGCAGATCGGTGAGGGTCTCGGTGAGCGGGGTGTAGCGGTACTCGTAGGACAGCGGCACGGGGCGGGTCGCCGAGCGGACCACCGCGGTGGGTCGGCCGGTGCGGCGGGTGAGGTCCTTCTCGAAGAAGGAGACGTCCCCGAGCGTCGCCGACATCAGCACGAACTGCGCCTGCGGCAGCTCCAGGATCGGGATCTGCCAGGCCCAGCCGCGGTCGCCCTCCGCGTAGAAGTGGAACTCGTCCATCACGACCTGGCCGACGTCCGCGTCCTTGCCGTCGCGCAGCGCGATCGACGCGAGGACCTCGGCGGTGCAGCAGATGACGGGCGCGTCGGCGTTGACCGACGCGTCGCCGGTGAGCATGCCGACGTTCTCGGTGCCGAAGATCTTGCACAGTTCGAAGAACTTCTCCGACACCAGGGCCTTGATCGGCGCGGTGTAGAAGGTGACCTCGTCACGGGCGAGGGCCGCGAAGTGCGCGCCCGCCGCGATCATGCTCTTGCCGGAACCGGTGGGCGTCGACACGATCACGTTCGCGCCGGAGACCACCTCGATCAGCGCCTCCTCCTGGTGGGGGTAGAGCGTGAGACCCCGCTCGCCGGCCCATGACTCGAAGGCTTCGTACAGGGCGTCGGGGTCGGGGGTCCGCGGCAGCTGATCGATGAGGGTCACGCCCCCATCTTGCCTGGCCCGGTGCCCGATGCGGGAATCGGCTGCGGACCCGAAGATCACGAACGCTACGCTGGGCCGCCGACGGGACGTCAGCACGCCCGGTCAACCGGACAGCGGCACACGATGAATGGGGCGGGCAGCGCCATGATGGGACCAGCACACTCACTGTCGGGAGCCGCCGCCTGGCTCGGCGTCGGCGCGGCCGCCGCGGCGGCCGGGCACCCGATGCCCTGGCCGGTCCTCCTCGTCGGCGCCCTGATCTGCGCCGGAGCCGCCCTGGCCCCGGACCTCGACCACAAGGCCGCCACCATCTCCCGGTCCTTCGGACCGCTGTCGCGCTGGCTGTGCGAGATCGTCGACAAGCTGTCGTACGCCGTCTACAAGGCCACCAAGAAGCAGGGCGACCCGCGCCGCTCCGGCGGGCACCGCACGCTGACGCACACCTGGCTGTGGGCGGTCCTGATCGGTGCGGGCACCTCGGTGGTGGCGGTAACCAGTGACCGCTGGGGCGTGCTCGCGGTTCTCTTCGTGCACCTGGTCCTGGCCATCGAGGGCCTGCTGTGGCGGGCCGCGCGCGGCTCCAGCAGCGACGTCCTGGTGTGGCTGCTGGCCGCGACCACCGCGTGGATCCTCGCCGGTGTCCTGGACAAGCCGGGCAACGGAGCCGACTGGCTGTTCACGGCGCCGGGCCAGGAGTACCTGTGGCTCGGCCTGCCGGTCGTGCTGGGCGCGATCGTGCACGACATCGGGGACGCGCTCACCGTGTCCGGCTGCCCGATCCTGTGGCCCATCCCGGTCGGCCGTAAGCGCTGGTACCCGGTGGGGCCGCCGAAGGTCATGCGGTTCCGGGCGGGCAGCTGGGTCGAGCTCAAGGTGCTGATGCCGGTGTTCATGCTGCTCGGCGGGGTGGGGTGCGCGGCGGCGCTCAACTTCATCTGAGCCCCGTCACCCAGGAGCCCCGTCACCCAGGAGCCCCGCCACTCAGGAGGCCCGGTCCGCAGGAGCCTCAGCCGCCGCCGTAGCGCCGCTCGAACGCGGCGACCCGGCCCTCCGAGTCCACCGTGCGGGCCTTGCCGGTGTAGAAGGGGTGACTCTCCGAGGAGATCTCCACGTCCACGACCGGGTAGGTCTCGCCGTCGTCCCACTCGATGGTCTGGTCGCTGGTCGCGGTGGACCGGGTGAGGAACGCGTACCCGGCGGCACGGTCGCGGAAGACGACGGGGCGGTAGTCGGGGTGCTTGTCCTGCTGCATGGATGCTCCTCGAACGGCTCGGGCCGGTCCCGCGATCAGCCGGACAGAGTGTCCTCGTCGACGATGTGCACGGCGGCCTCCTCAGCGGACGCGGCGGCGCCGTCGATGCCCACGTCCATGGCGACCAGCGCCTCCTCCTCGTCCTCGTGGGCGCCCTCGTCGGGTGCCACGAGCCGGCCGGAGCGCGCGGCGCCGACCTCGTTGTCCAGGAGTTCCCCGTCGGAGCCCGCGCAGTCCCCGAGGCCGTCACCGTCCGGGACGGCCGCGTCCGGCAGTTCCTCGGAGAGCCGCTGGTCCAGCGTCTCGCCCCGCTGCCGCTCGGCGGCCGTGACACCGAGGTGCTCGACGGCCCAGGGGCGTTCGGGAGGGGACCAGCCCCGGTCCAGGGGATCGTCGACGCCGTCGTTCTCCAGGGTGTCCTCGGCGTCGAGAAGCCCCGTGTCCTCCCTCTGCTCGTCCTGGTCCGGCTGGTAGACGTCGTCTCCCCAGCCGTCGGAGCTGTTCACGGGTACCTCCAAGGGGTGGGACGGGCCCGCTCTCACGGGGCCCGCGCCGGGCCGCCGCCGCACGGAGCACTGGCGCCGCCCGAACCACTGGTTCCCGGACGTTCCCCGAGCCGGTGCCTGATTCCAGCCTTCCACCCCGGCTCGGGACCGCGCAACGCCAAGGACCCGGTGGCCCTCCGCGGCGGGCTCCCCGCTTCTCCCGTCACCCGTGGCACGACGCACGTGTGGCACGCGCACCCGTGGCTCGGCTCAGCCGTGCCACGACCTCCACAGCGCCGCATACGCGCCGTCCGCCACGACCAGCTCGTCATGGCTGCCCAGCTCGCTGATCCGGCCGTTCTCGACGACGGCGATGACGTCCGCGTCATGGGCCGTGTGGAGCCGGTGGGCGATGGCGACCACGGTGCGGCCGTCGAGAACCCGGGCCAGGGACCGTTCCAGGTTGCGGGCGGCGCGGGGGTCGAGCAGGGACGTCGCCTCGTCCAGGACCAGCGTGTGCGGGTCGGCCAGCACCAGGCGGGCCAGCGCGATCTGCTGGGCCTGAGCCGGGGTGAGCGTCAGACCGCCCGAGCCGACCTCGGTGTCCAGGCCGTCCTCCAGAGCGCGGGCCCAGCCGTCGGCGTCGACCGCGCCCAGCGCAGCCCACAGCTCGGCGTCGACGGCGCCGGTCCGAGCGAGCCGGAGGTTGTCGCGCAGGGAGCCCACGAAGACGTGGTGCTCCTGGTTGACCAGGGCCACGTGCGAGCGGACGTGTTCGGCCGGCATCCGGGACAGCTCCGCTCCGCCCAGGCTGATCCGGCCGTCCCGGGGCGCGTAGATCCCGGCGAGCAGCCGGCCCAGCGTGGACTTGCCCGCGCCCGACGGGCCGACCAGGGCCAGCCGGGTGCCAGGGGCGACCTCCAGGGACACCTTGCGCAGGACGTCCACGCCCTCCAGGTAGCCGAAGTGCACCCGGTCGGCCCGCACATGGCGTCCCTCGGGGGCCACCGACGGATCCCCGGCGTCCGGCTCGATGTCCCGGACCCCCACGAGCCGGGCCAGCGACACCTGGGCCACCTGGAGCTCGTCGTACCAGCGCAGGATCATGCCCACCGGGTCGACCAGCATCTGGGCGATCAGCGCGCCGGTGGTCAGCTGGCCGACGTCGATCCAGCCGTGGAGGGCGAACACACCGCCGACCAGCAGGACCGAGGCGAGCACGGTCACGTGGGTGACGTTGATGACCGGGAAGAGCACCGACCGCAGCCAGAGGGTGTACCGCTCCCAGGCCGTCCACTCCCGGATGCGCTGTTCGGACAGCCCGACGCGGCGCTCGCCCAGGCGGTGGGCCTCGACGGTGCGTCCGGCGTCCACGGTCTCCGCGAGCGCGGCGGCCACGGCGGCGTACCCGGCGGCCTCGGAACGGTAGGCCGAGGGCGCCCGCCGGAAGTACCAGCGGCAGCCGGCGATCAGCAGCGGCAGGGCGAGCAGCACGGCCAGCGCCAGCGGGGGAGCGGTGATCACCAGGCCGCCCATCAGCAGGACCACCCACACCACGCCGATCGACAGCTGCGGCACGGCCTCCCGCATGGCGTTGCCGAGGCGGTCGATGTCCGTGGTGATGCGCGACAGCAGGTCGCCGGTCCCGGCCCGCTCCAGCACCCCGGGCGGCAGCCCGACCGACCGGACGAGGAAGTCCTCGCGCAGGTCGGCCAGCATCCGCTCGCCGAGCATCGCGCCGCGCAGCCGCACCTGCCGGACGAACCCGGCCTGCACGGCCAGCGCGGCCACGAAGAGCCCGGCGGTCATCTCCAGCCGCAGGTCCCCGGCCCCGGCCGAGACCCGCTCCACCAGCCCGCCCAGGAGCCAGGGACCGGCCATCGAGGCGATCACGGCGACCGTGTTGACGGCGACCAGCAGCAGGAACGCCCGCCGGTGGCGGCGCAGCAGTTCGGCCACGTAGGCGCGCACGGTCTCGGGGGCGCCGACCGGCAGAGTGTTCGCCGCCGTCGGGGCCGCCGGGTCGTACGCCGGTGGCGCGACGCCGATCATGCCTTCTCCTCGATCTCTTCCAGTTCCTGCAGTACGTCGTTCAGGGCGACGGAGCCGCCCAGTGCGGCCTCTCCGTCCGTCTCGCGCGTGACCACCGCCCGGTAGCGGGGCTCGGTGCGCACCAGTTCGCGGTGGGCGCCGACCGCCACGGCCTCACCGTCGTGCAGGAACACCACGCGGTCGGCGCGGTCCAGCAGCAGCGGGGAGGAGGTGAACACCACGGTCGTGCGCCCCGCACGCAACTCCCGTACGCCCTGCGCGATCCGTGCCTCGGTGTGCGAGTCGACGGCCGAGGTCGGCTCGTCCAGGACGAGCGCCTCCGGGTCCGTGATCAACGACCGGGCGAGTGCGAGCCGCTGGCGCTGACCGCCGGACAGCGACCGGCCGCGTTCGGTGATCCGGGCGTCCATCGGGTCGGCCGCGTCCAGCGAGCCCTGCACCAGCGCCGCCAGCACGTCCTCGCACTGCGCGGCGGCCAGCGCCTCCCGGGGCCGGACGGCGCCCGACGCGGGGACGTCGAGCAGCTCGCGCAGCGTACCGGACAGCAGCACCGGGTCCTTGTCCTGGACGAGGACGGCCGTACGGGCGCTGTCCAGCGGGAGTTCGTCGAGGGGCACCCCGCCCAGCAGCACCGAGGTGCCCTGCCGGGACGGGTGCCCGCCCAGCCGCTCGGCCAGCAGACCCGCCGTGTCCGGGTCACCGCACACCACGGCCGTGAGCCGGCCGGCCGGTGCGAGGAGCCCGGTCTGAGGGTCGTACAGGTCACCCGTGGGGACCGCACCCGCACGCGATCCCGCGGTGTCGGTGGGCCGCTCGAGCGACAGCACTCCCGCGGCCCGCTTGGCGGAGGGCCGGGAGAAGGAGTACGCCATGGCGATCTCCTCGAAGTGGCGCAGCGGGTATGTGAGGACCATGACCGAGCTGTAGACGGTGACCAGTTCGCCGACGGTGATCCGGCCCTCGCGCGCCAGCCCCACCCCGTGCCAGACGACGGCGATGAGCAGCAGCCCGGGCAGCAGGACCTGGATCGCGGAGATCAGGGACCACATCCGGGCACTGCGCACGGCCGCGTGACGTACCTCCTGGGAGGCGCTGCGGTAGCGGTCGAGGAACAACTCCTCGCCGCCGATGCCGCGCAGCACGCGCAGACCGGCGACGGTGTCCGAGGCCAGTTCGGTGGCGCGTCCGGCCTTCTCGCGCTGGGTGTCGGCGCGTCGGGTGGCGCGAGGCAGGAGCGGAAGTACGGCGAGCGCCAGCGCGGGCAGCCCGACGGCGACGACGACGCCGAGCGCCGGCTGGTAGACGAGCAGGCCGACGCAGACCAGCACGACGGTGACCAGGGCTGCGGTGAAGCGGGACAGGGCCTCCACGAACCAGCCGATCTTCTCGACGTCGCCCGTCGACACCGCCACCACTTCACCGGCCGCGACCCGCCGGGTCAGCGCCGAGCCCAGATGGGCGGCCTTGCGGGCCAGCAGTTGCTGGACGCGGGCGGCCGCGGTGATCCAGTTGGTGATCGCGGTGCGGTGCAGGAAGGTGTCACCGACCGCGTTGCCGACGCAGGCCAGTGCCAGCAGGCCGGCCGCCAGGGCGAGGCCGGAGCCGGAGCGGTCGACGACGGCCTGCACGGCGACCCCCACACAGAAGGGGAGGGCGGCGACGGAGGCGAAGTGCAGCAGCCCCCAGCTCAGCGACTTGAGCTGACCGCCCAGCTGGTTCCGGAAGAGCCACCACAGGAATCGAGGGCCCGAACGCGCGTCCGGCACGCCCGGGTCGGGATACGGAAGGTCTTGAATCTGCATGACGTCCCAGTGGCTCGTGTCAGGGGGCGAAGGGGGCGGGGAGGTGGGTCGGCAGGGGAGTGGGGCGGCCGCCGGCGACGGCAGCAAACCGTGACAGGTTCGCGTTGCGACGCGGCCGGAGGCAAACGGTTTTCCCTCCGCAGCAAGGAACCGGCCGCCCGCCGCCCGCAACCGGCCGGCACCGGGCCCAGACCGGCCGTTCCGCGTGCGCAGACGGCCGACACGTGGGCCCAGACCGGCCGTTCGGCGTGCGCAGACGGCCGACAACCGGACGCAGGCAGGCGTCCCGCGTGCGCAACCGGACTACAGCCAGGCGGGAACCGACCGTCCTGCCCGCGCAGCACGCCGTCCCGCGCCCGTCGTCACCCTGGGCGCGGTGCGACCATGGAGCGATGCACAGTGGTGGCGTACGACGAGCGGTGGCCGCGGCGGCGGTCCTCGCCTCTTTTCTGACGGCTCTGTCGGCCTGCGGCGGCGCGGAGGGCAGCGGCGGGGCGGACGCCGCCCGCCCGGCGCCCCGCACCCAGGCGGCCACGGCCGATCCGACCCGCATCCCCGGCGTCGGCGACCGGCTCCAGCGGCGGATCCCGTCCGGCTCCCGCCAGGTCGTCGCGGTCTACGGCGAGGGAAAGGACTCCGCCGACTCCACCGTCGTCCTGTACACCAAGCACGGATCGGCCTGGCAGCGGGAGCGCGGCTGGGCCGGGCACAACGGCAAGAAGGGCTGGACCACCGATCACCACGAGGATGACGACCGCAGCCCCGTGGGCGTGTTCACCCTCAGTGACGCCGGCGGTGTGCTGCCCGACCCGGGCTCCGGGCTCCCGTACACCCGCTCCGCCGCTTTCGCCGCCCCGCGCTGGTGGGCCAAGTCGCACTGGCACGACTTCGACTACGTCATCGCCATCGACTACAACCGCGTCAAAGGCACCCCGCCGAACGACCAGACCCGCCCCGAGGGCCAGAAGAAGGGCGGCGGGATCTGGCTGCACATGGACCACGGCAGCGGCACGTCGGCCTGTGTCAGCGTGCCCGAACCGGCGATGAGGTACCTGCTGCGCACGCTCGACCCGCGGCAGCGTCCCGTGGTGGTGATGGGGGACAGGGCGGACCTGGCGGCCTAGGCGCCGTTGCGCGGGTGGCCGGCTCCCCGTAGAACTCCGCCCATGAAGAGACGGATCGTCATGTCCATGCTCGCCGGGGCGACCCTCCTGGCGGGCACCCTCCTCGGGACCGGCCCGGCCGGTGCGGCGGACGGCCCGGCCCGGGCGGCCGGCGTCCCCGCCGAGTTCGGCACCGACTGGCACGACCCGGTCACGGCCGCCCCGCCGGTGGAAAAGCCCGCCGGAAAGTCCTGCGAAGTCACCCTCGCCCGGGCGCAGTTCCGCGACTTCACCCCCTACCGCGGCATGTACACCCCGCCCGGCGGTTGCGGCAGCCGATGGAGCAAGGTGGTGCTGCGGCTCGACGGCAAGGTCAAGGGCCGTCAGTACGACCGGCTCGGCTACCTCCGCGTCGGCGGCGTCGAGATCCTCCGGACGTCGACGCCGCAGCCGTCACCGGACGGCATCGAGTGGTCCGTGGAGAAGGACGTCACGCGTTACGCCGACACCTTCCGCACGAGCCGGGACGTCGAGATGCTCATCGGCAACGTCGTCGACGACACCTACACGGGCGTCCTCGACGTCGAGGTCACGCTGACGTTCCACCCGGGCCGCCCCGACGGTGCGCAACCCGATCGGGTCCTCACCCTCGACGCCGACTCGGCCCTCACCACCCCGCGCAACAGCGAGCGGATCCTCGCCGAGGTGTACGCGACCGGGTCCGGCGGCGGTTGTGAGGAGTACTGGTACCTCACGGTGCCCGAACCGGCGCCGTACTCCTGCAAGACCGGTCGAGGCCCCTACCGTGAGGTGCAGATCAGCGTCGACGGCCGGCTGGCCGGCATCGCCACCCCGTTCCCCACGGTATGGACGGGCGGCTGGTCCAACCCCTTCCTCTGGTACGTGATCCCGGGTCCGCGCGCCTTCGACGTCAGGCCCGTCACCTACGACCTCACCCCCTTCGCCGGGATCCTCAACGACGGCCGCCGGCACCGCGTCGAGGTCACGGTGGCCGGTGTGCCAGAGGGGCAGAGTGGCTGGAGCACACCCGTGAATGTCCTGGTCTGGCAGGACGAGCAGCGCGAGCGGGTCACCGGCAAGCTCACCGTGCACAAGGCGGGTGACCTCACCGACTCGTCGGTGTACACGCCCGGTTCGGAGCACGTGGTGGCCACCGAGGGCGCGCACCGGCTGACCGTCGGCGGTTACGTCGACACCTCCCGCGGCCGCGTGCGGACCACCGTCACCCGCTCACTGGCCGGCACCTCCACACACCGCTGGACCGACGGTGAGACGCGTGACGCCCTCGAAGCCACCTGGACGGACGACGAGACGGTGACCGTCGACGGCCGTAAAACACGCACCCGCCGGGCCTACACGATGGACGGCACGACCAGCCTCGGAGCGGGCGACCGGCTGCGCACCGTGCTGACCCTCGGCGACCGCGCCACGGTCGTCGGAACTCACGGAGGGCGGCCCACCACCTGGTCGCGGCTCGACCACTCGTACACCGGGGACGCGACCTACACGACGAACGTGCCGCGCGACCAGCGCCACGCGGTCGGCAGCACCAGCGAGCGCTATCGCCTGTACGGCCCGCGCGGCTGCTACGACCGCACCCTGACGACGGCTCAGGGCGTGCTCACGGAGGACCGCAACCGGTGCTGAAGTGACCAGTGGGGTGCGTGTGACGTGCGCCACTCGCGGCGCTTTTACTTGGCCGAAACGTTGCGGTCTTGTGCGCGATCAAGACAGCCTTCAGGGTGTCGGTAGCGGAATTGATATTCCGCATCACAGAAGCCCCCTCCGGCCTCTGTGCGCCCCGTCCCCCTAGGAGGCTTCGTGCCGCCGTCCGTACCGTCCCTCCCGCGACGCGTCGCACGCACTCTACGCACCTCGCTTTTCGCGCAGGTTTCCTGCGCGCTCGTCCTCGGAATCGTCGTCGGAAAGCTGTGGCCCGACACGGCCACGGCTTTCCAGCCGCTCGGCGACGGTTTCACCCGGCTCATCAAGACCGTGATCTCGCCGCTGGTGTTCTGTGTGGTCGTCGTCGGCATAGCCAAGGCCGGTGACCTGAAGGCCTTCGGCCGGATCGGGGTCAAGGCCCTCGTCTGGTTCGAGATCGCCTCCACGGCCGCCCTGGTCATCGGCCTCGTCGCCGCGAACGCCGTCGGCCCGGGCAGGGGCATGAACGTCGACCCCGCCTCGCTCGACGCCGCGGCGGTCGACGAGACCACGGGTGGCGGCCATCTGCCCACGACGACCGAGTTCGTCCTGAGCGCCCTCCCGCAGAGCTTCGTCGGCGCCTTCGCCGAGAACGAGTTGCTCCAAGTCCTCATCCTGGCCTGCCTGGTGGGCGCCGCCCTGCTGCACCTCGGGCACACCAAGGTGCCGAAGATCCTGCCCGCGATCGAGCAGGCCCAGGAGATCATCTTCGCCGTGGTCGGCTTCATCATGCGGCTGGCCCCGCTCGCGGTGTTCGGCGCGATGGCTCACCTGGTCGGCAACTACGGCCTGGGCGTGATGAAGACGTACGGCAAGCTCATCGTGCTCTGCTACGTGGCCGCGGCGCTGTTCGTCGCGCTGCTCGGCGTCGCCCTGAAGGCCGTCACCGGGCTCAGCCTCTGGAAGTTCCTGCGCTACATCCGCGAGGAGATGCTGCTCGCGCTCGGCACCGCGTCCACCGAGTCGGTCATGCCGCGTGTGATGCAGAAGCTGCGCCGGGCCGGCGCCCGCGACGACGCCGTGGGTCTGGTTCTCCCCACCGGCTACTCCTTCAACCTCGACGGCGCCTCCCTCTACCTGTCCATCGGCACGCTGTTCATCGCCCAGGCCGTGGGCGTGGACCTCGGTCTCGGCCAGCAGATCACCGTCGTCCTGGTGCTGATGCTGACCAGCAAGGGCATGGCGGGCATCCCCGGTTCGGCGTTCCTCGCCCTGTCCGCAACCGCCTCGTCCCTGGGGGCGATCCCCGCCGGCGCCGTCGCGCTGCTGCTCGGTGTGGACCGCATCATGGACTCGATGCGCGTGGTCACGAACCTGCTCGGCAACTGCGTCGCCGTTTTCGCCGTGTCCCGCTGGGAGGGTGCCCTGGACATCGACCGGGCCAAGCGGACACTCGACGGGGAGGACGTCGCGCCTCCGGACGACGATGAAGAGAAGAGTGACGGTGAACTGAAACGCCCGAACGACGAGTTCGACACCGAGGCTCTCGCGCCGGCCGTCCCGGCGCAGAAGCGCAAAGGACTCGAAGAGCTCAAGGAGCCCGCGCCCGAGTCCGGTTGAGGTGTCGGCGAAAGTGGGCCGTGGCCCTCGCTCCCGAGCAAGGGGCGACGGCCACGGCCCGCTTCGGGTTCCGGCCCGTCAGCAGGGCTGCGCAGGTGTCCCGTCGATCAGCGTGTTCAACAGGCCGCCGAGCGCCTCGCGCTGCTCTCCCGTCAGTGGAGCGAGGATCTCCTCAGCGGCCGACCTGCGTGCCGCCCGCAGCTCGCGCAGGGCGCCCCGGCCGTCGTCCGTCAGCTCGATGCGGATCACCCGCCGGTTGGCCGGGTCCGGGACCCGGCGGACCTTGCCGCTCGCCTCCAGGCCGTCGACCAGTGTCGTCACGGCGCGTGGCACCACCTCGAGGCGCTCCGCCAGATCGGCCATGCGCGGTGGCGAACCCCAGTGCGCGAGCGTGCGCAGCAGCCGGGACTGGGCCGGGGTGATGCCCAGCTCACGGTGCTCCAGATGCCGCTTCTGGATGCGGTGCACCCTGCGGGTGAGCCGCAGCAACTGCTCGGCGAGCAGACCGTCGGGGTCGGGCGTGGTCATGCGGGAACAATATCAGGATGCCGTTCATTGTGAGTATAGGTAACAATGAGCTGTGATCCGATCCGCCGCATCCCTCGTAGGAGCCCATGCATCCCGACCGTGAAGCCCCCTGGACCCCGCCGGCCGACTCGAAGGAGCAGCCCCGGCAGGTCCGCCGCATCCTCGGCCTCTTCCGCCCCTACCGGGGCCGTCTCGCGATCGTCGGCCTGCTGGTCGGCGCCGCGTCCCTGGTCTCGGTCGCCACGCCCTTCCTGCTGAAGGAGATCCTCGACGTCGCGATCCCCGAAGGACGCACGGGGCTGCTGAGCCTGCTCGCCCTGGGCATGATCCTCAGCGCGGTGCTCACCAGCGTCTTCGGGGTCCTGCAGACCCTGATCTCGACGACGGTCGGCCAGCGCGTCATGCACGATCTGCGCACCGCCGTCTACGGCCGGCTCCAGCGCATGTCCCTCGCCTTCTTCACGCGCACCCGCACGGGCGAGGTGCAGTCCCGCATCGCCAACGACATCGGCGGCATGCAGGCCACCGTCACCTCCACCGCGACCTCGCTGGTCTCCAACGTCACCAGCGTGGTCGCCACGATCGTCGCGATGATCGCCCTCGACTGGCGCCTGACGGTCGTCTCGCTGCTGTTGCTGCCGGTGTTCGTGTGGATCAGCCGCCGCGTCGGCAACGAACGCCGCAAGATCACCACCCAGCGCCAGAAGCAGATGGCCGCCATGGCCGCCACCGTCACCGAGTCGCTCTCCGTCAGCGGCATCCTGCTCGGCCGCACGATGGGCCGCTCGGACTCGCTGACCAAGTCCTTCGCCGAGGAGTCCGAGGAGCTCGTCGACCTGGAGGTCCGGTCGAACATGGCCGGGCGGTGGCGCATGGCCGTCATCACCATCGTCATGGCCGCCCTGCCCGCGGTCATCTACTGGACCGCCGGCATGGCCCTCCAACTGGGCGGTCCCGCGGTCTCCATCGGCACGATCGTCGCCTTCGTCTCGCTCCAGCAGGGCCTGTTCCGCCCGGCCGTGAGCCTGCTCTCGACGGGGGTGCAGATCCAGACCTCGCTCGCCCTCTTCCAGCGCATCTTCGAGTACCTCGACCTGCCGATCGACATCACCGAACGCCCCGACCCGGTCCGCCTCGACGGCATCAAGGGCGAGGTCCGCTTCGAGAACGTCTCCTTCGGCTACGACGGCAAGGACGGCCCGGTCCTCGACGGCATCGACCTCACCGTCCCGGCGGGCAGCAGCCTCGCCCTCGTCGGCTCCACCGGCGCCGGCAAGTCCACGCTCGGCTATCTGGTGCCCCGGCTCTACGACGTCACCGGCGGCCGCGTCACCCTCGACGGGACCGACGTCCGCGACCTGGACTTCGACACCCTGGCGCGCGCGGTCGGCGTCGTCTCGCAGGAGACCTACCTCTTCCATGCCTCGGTCGCCGACAACCTGCGCTTCGCCAAGCCGGACGCCACCGAGGAGGAGCTCCACCAGGCGGCGAAGGCGGCGCAGATCCACGACCACATCGCGGCCCTGCCCGACGGCTACGACACCGTCGTCGGAGAGCGGGGGCACCGCTTCTCCGGGGGTGAGAAGCAGCGACTGGCGATCGCCCGCACCATCCTGCGCGACCCGCCGGTCCTCATCCTCGACGAGGCCACCAGTGCGCTGGACACCCGGACCGAGGCCGCCGTCCAGGAAGCCATCGACGCCCTGTCGGCCAACCGCACCACCCTGACCATCGCCCACCGGCTGTCCACCGTGCGGGCGGCCGACCAGATCGTGGTCCTCGACTCGGGCCGCGCGGTCGAACGCGGCACGCACGAAGAGCTCCTGGAGGAGGGCGGCCGGTACGCGGCGCTGGTACGCCGGGACGCCCAACTGGAACCGACAAGATGAAAATATGCCGGGTTTGTGGCGATATGCGGGTTACCGTGCCCGCATGCAGAAGAACACTCCGCCACGGAGCGCGATTCGACTGACGCGCCGGGGCCGCATCGTCCTCGTCGCGACCGGAGCCGTCGTGGTCGGTACCGCCGTGGCGGTGCCGCTGCTGACCCTGGGCACCGAGGAAGAGAGCCGGCCCACGACCCTGGCCATTCCCGAGGGGTGGCGCGCGAGCCAGGTCTACGCGGCCGTCGACAAGGCCCTCGCCCTGCCCGCCGGCAGTACCAAGAAGTCCCTGGACAAGGCAGCGCTGAAACTGCCGAACGACGCCGAGGGGAATCCGGAGGGCTACCTCTTCCCGGCCACGTATCCGCTCCAGGAGAAGGCCACGCCGGAGAAGCTCCTGGCGCTGATGGTCGACACCGCGAACCAGAAGTTCAACGGCGCGCCCATCGCCGCCGGGGCGCAGCGCAACGCCATGAACGTGTACCAGGCCGTCACCATCGCGAGCATCGTCCAGGCGGAGGCGGCCACCAGGGCCGACATGGGCAAGGTGGCCCGGGTCATCTTCAACCGCCTCGAACGCGGCATGCCCCTGCAGATGGACTCCACCATCAACTACGCCCTCAACCGCTCCACGCTCCGCACGACGGAGAGCGACACCAGGATCGACAGCCCCTACAACTCGTACCAGCGCATGGGTCTGCCGCCCACGCCGATCGACAGCCCGGGCGAGGAGGCCATGCGCGCGGCCGTCAACCCGCCCGCGGGCGACTGGCTGTACTTCGTCACGGTCCGGCCGGGCGACACCCGCTTCACGGCGGACTACCGGGAACACCAGCGCAACGTCGCCGAGTTCAACGCCCACAGCAAGAAGAGCGGGGCGCCGGCCGCCGGGTGACCGCCCGGTGTCCGCGCCCGGGTCACGCCGCGGCCGGCTCCCGCTCCAGCAGTCGCCTGATGTCCCGTACGGCCGCGCGTCCGGCCCGGTTGGCTCCGATAGTGCTGGCCGAAGGGCCGTAGCCGAGGAGGTGGACGCGGGGGTCGGCCGCCGCGTGCGTGCCTTCCATGCGGATGCCGCCGCCGTGGGCGCGCAGCCGGAGCGGGGCGAGGTGGTCGAGGGCGGCGCGGAAGCCGGTGGCCCAGAGGATGACGTCGGCGTCGATGTGACGCCCGTCGGCCCACTCCACCCCGGTGGGCGTGACGCGGTCGAACATCGGCTGCCGATCGAGCACCCCGTCCTCGATGCCCTGCCGGATCGCGTCGTTGAGCGGCAGCCCGGTGACCGAGACGACGCTGCGGGGCGGCAGGCCCTGCCGTACCCGTTCCTCGACGAGCGCGACCGCCGCGCGGCCCGCCTCCTCGTCGAAGGGGCCCTCGCGGAAGACGGGCGGGCGCCGCGTCACCCAGGTCGTGGCCGCCGCGTACGAAGCGATCTCCAGCAGATGCTGGGTCCCCGAGGCGCCGCCGCCCACCACCACGACCCGCTGCCCGGCGAACTCCTCGGGCCCCGGGTACTGCGCGGTGTGCAACTGCCGCCCCCTGAAGGTCTCCTGGCCCGGATAGCGCGGCCAGAACGGCCGGTCCCAGGTGCCGGTCGCGTTGATCAGCGCCCGTGTCGACCACACACCGTCCGTGGTCCGGACGAGCAGGCGCCCGCCGGCCCCCTCCCGCACGGACCGCACGTCCACCGGGCGCCTGACCCGCAGGTCGAAGGTGCGCTCGTAGCGGTCGAAGTACTCGCCGATCACCTCGGCGGACGGCCGCCCCGGGTCCGCGTCCGTGAGTTCCATGCCCGGCAGCGCGTGCATCCCGTGCACCTTGCCGTACGTCAGCGACGGCCAGCGGAACTGCCAGGCGCCGCCCGGACCGGGGGAGTGGTCCAGCACGACGAAGTCGCGGTCCGGCTCGAAACCCGATCGCCGCAGGTGATATGCGGCGGCCAGACCTGCCTGACCCGCGCCTGTGACGACCACTTCGACCTCGCGTGTGTTGTTCACATTTCTACTAACCGCTGCGGAGCCGTGGATCTTCCCACGGCGGATCTTCCCACGGCGGATCTTCCCGTCGGGGTGGTGGCGTGGCCTTTCATGAACGCCACGCTGCTGGACACGTGGACGACGGCAGGAGGCGCGCCGACCCGGAGTCCGGCGCGGGGTGGCCCCGCGCGTGCGTCAGGATGGGGGCATGTCAGATGTCTTCACCACCCGAGTCCTGAACGTCAGCACCGGTGCCGCGGAGCGGGTCCTCGACATCACCGGCGACTGCGAGTCCTTCCTGCGTGAGGCGGCCGCCGGCCGTGACGGCCTCCTCAACGTCTTCGTTCCGCACGCGACGGCCGGCATCGCGGTCCTGGAGACCGGCGCGGGCAGCGACGACGACCTTCTGGCCGCGCTGCACACCCTGCTGCCCGCTGACGACCGCTGGCAGCACCGCCACGGCAGCCCGGGTCACGGCCGCGACCACGTGCTGCCCGCCATCGTCCCGCCGCACGCCACCCTGCCCGTGCTGGGCGGCCGGCTGGAGCTCGGCACCTGGCAGTCGGTGTGCCTGGTGGACACCAACAAGGACAACCCGGAACGCAAGGTGCGCCTGAGTTTCCTGGGGTGAGCGCGGCCGCGCCCCGCCCGGCCTTCGGCCGAGGACCCTGGACGCACCGCCCGGCCCTCCGGTGCCGGCCCCGCATGTCCCGCCCGGCCCTCCGGCGCCGGCCCGTATGCCCCGGCGTGCCGTGACGCCCGACCGTAATGCCCGTATCCTCATCAATGCCAGATTCTCTTCCCGAGCTGCGGATTTCCGCGGGCGAAGGTGAGGCGAAGCGTGGTTCGGTCCGGCGAGGAACCCAGGCCGACGGGGCGTGCGACGGATGGCACGGGACCCGCCAGTCTGCGCGAGCTCTTCCTCCAGGGCGAGCCCGTCGGGACGGGCGTGCGGACCTCCATCCTGAACTCGTGGCAGCGCTGCCGGTCCCTGGGGTTGTCACCGGACACCTTCGGCCTGCCCTACCGGGAGGACTTCGACCCGGACGGACGTATCGTCCGGGCCGCCGTGCCGGTGCTCGACCGGCTGCAGGCCACGTTCGCCGGCAGTCAGGTCAACATCTCGGTCGCCGATGCCAACGGGACGGTCCTGCTGCGCCGCTTCGGGGACCCGGCGATGACCCGGAGCCTCCCGGACCTCCAGGTCGTCCCGGGGTTCGTGTTCGCCGAGCAGGTCGCGGGCACCAACGGCATCGGGCTCGCCCTGGCGGAGCGGCAGCTCATCCGTGTCCACGGTGCCGAGCACTTCGCCGAGCGCTCCCAGCAGAACGCCTGCGTCGCGATGCCCGTGAGGGACCCGCTCAGCGGCCGCATCGAAGGTGTCCTGTGCCTCGGATATCCACGCACCTTCGACCGGCCCGCGCTGGGGGTCGCCATCCGCCGGGCCGCCGAGGGCATCGAACGGCGGCTCCTCGGGCAGAGCTCCGCGCGCGAACGGGCCCTGCTGCGGACGTACCTGGCCGCCGGGGCCGGGAACGCCGGTCGGTGCCGGGGCGTGGCGTTGGACGCCCTGGCGCACGCATTCCATCCCCGTGACCAGGCGATCCTCCAGGAGCGGGCCGCCGAGCTGATCGCCGGCGCGCAGCGCGGCGCCATCGAGGTGACCCTGCCCGACGGCCGGCGGGTGACGCTGGTGAGCCGCCCGGTGACGAGCGGCTCCGGTGTGCGGGGCATCGCCATCGAGGCCGTGCTGCCCGGCTTGCCCCCGGGGGAGCCGCTCGCCATACCGCACCAGACGGACGACCTGTCCGGCCTCACCGCCGCCGCGGTCCCGCTGTCCGCCGCGCGCCCGGCGCTCACCCTGCCGTCCCGGCACCTCGAGACTGCCCCCGCCCCGGCCGTGACGACCGGGGGAGAGGGCCCAGCGGCGGGACCCGGCGCAGCAGACGGGCAGGGCCTCACCGAGCCCGGTACCGCCGTCGCGGGCGTCGAGGTCCCGAGCGGTCCCGAGCGCGGCGGAGCCCTGGCGGCCGGTGGAGGCGGGCGCGCCGCGGGCGGGCGGTCCGAGGAGGCCGGTGCCGACCGGGGGCTGGTGATGCTCGGAGAGCCGCAGGTCGGGGCCTACGCCGTCGCGGCCCGTCGGCGTCTGGAGCTGCTGTCCGAGGCCAGCACCCGCATCGGTACCACCCTGGACGTGCGCCGCACCGCCGAGGAACTGGCGGAGACCGCGGTCCCCGGACTGGCCGACTTCGTCACCATCGACCTGCCCGACGCCGTGCTGCGCGGCGAGGAGCCCGCCGACCCGCTCGCCGACCTGCGTCGCACGGTGGTCCACGGCATCCGAGAGGACCTGCCCTTCACTCCGCCCGGCAAGCGCATCGACTTCGGCCCCGCCACGCCCCATCTGCGCTGCCTCGGCAGCCGCGAAGCCGTGCTGGAACCGGACCTGAAGGCCGCCGCGGGCTGGCTCGCCCAGGACCCCGAGCCGACCGCCCGTCTGCTGGCCCATGTCCACTCCCTCATCGCGGTGCCCCTGCTCGCCCGTGGTGTCGTCCTGGGCGTCGCCACCTTCTACCGCTCGGACGGCACCTTCGGCGACGACGACCGCTCCCTGGCCCAGGAACTCGCCTTCCGCGCGGCCCTTTCCATCGACAACGCCCGGCGCTACACCCACGAACGCACGATGGTCCTGGCCCTGCAGCGCCGGCTCCTCCCGCACGGCCTGCCCGACCAGGACGCCGTCGAGGTCGCCCACCGCTACCTGCCCGCCGAGTCGGACGTGGGCGGCGACTGGTACGACGTCATCCCCCTGTCCGGCGCGCGCGTCGGTCTCCTCGTCGGTGACGTCGTCGGCCACGGCATGCTCTCCGCGGCCACCATGGGCCGGCTGCGCACCGCGGCCCGCAGCTTCGCCGAGCTGGACTTCCCGCCGGACGAGGTCCTCACCCACCTGGACAACCTCGTGGGCCGCCTCGACCGGGAGGACCCCGACGGCAAGGGCGCCGGCGTCATCGGTGCGACCTGCCTCTACGCCGTCTACGACCCGGCGGAGCAGCGGTGCCTGATGGCCCGCGCCGGTCATCCGCCGCCCGCTCTCGTCCACCCCGACGGCACCGTCACCTATCCCGACCTGCCGGCCGGGCCGCCGCTCGGGCTCGGGGGCCTGCCCTTCGACGCAGTCGAGGTCGACCTTCCCGAGGGCAGCCAGCTCGTGCTGTACACCGACGGGCTCATCGAGGACCGGCACCGTGACGTCGACGCGGTCCTGGAGCAGCTGCGCGCGGCCCTGGCCCATCCCGAGCGCGCCCCGGAGGAGACCTGCCGGGCCGTCCTGGACACCGTGGCGCCCGCGCATCCGCACGACGACATCGCCCTGCTCGTCGCCCGCGTCCACGCCGTGGACCCCGGCCGCATCGCCACCTGGGAGCTGTCCGCCGACCCCGCCCTGGTCGGCGAGGTCCGGGCGTCCGCCGTGCGGTGGCTGTCCGGCTGGGGGCTCGACGAGACCGCGTTCGCGGCGGAGCTGATCCTCAGCGAGTTGATCACCAACGCGGTCCGGCACGGCGCCGAGCCCATCCGCGTGCGGCTCCTCTACGGCCGGACCCTGATCTGCGAGGTCTCCGACGCCAGCAACACCGCACCGCACCTGCGCCGTGCGGCCAGCACGGACGAGGGCGGGCGCGGTCTGTTCCTGGTCGCCCAGCTGTCGCAGAGCTGGGGCACCCGCTACCTGCCCGAGGGCAAGGTGATCTGGGCCGAGTGCGGGCTCGACGCGGCGTGAGGCGAGTCCCGGCCCGGTGGCCGGGAAGGCCCTTCCCCGGCGGTGCCGCAGGAGGCCGGTGCCGCAACAGGCTGGTGCCGCCACAGGCCGAGAAATGCCGGAAATGCTGTAATTTGATCGCGTGCGCGACGCTCCCGACACGCCCCCGGAGACGGCTTCACCCTTCGGGCCGGAACCCCTGGTCCGGATCCGCGGACTGAGTAAACGGTTCGGCGGTACCGTCGCGCTGGCCGGAGCCGACCTCGACGTCCACCCCGGCAGCGTCCTGGCCCTCCTCGGGCCCAACGGGGCCGGGAAGTCCACACTCATCAAGATCCTCGCCGGAGTCCACCACGCCGAAGCGGGGCAGGTCACCGTCGCCGGGGAGCCCCTGGGCAGCCCCGCCGCCACCCGGGCCATGTCGTTCATCCACCAGGACCTCGGTCTCGTGGAGTGGATGACGGTCGCGGAGAACATCGCCCTGACCACCGGGTACGGTCGCAGGTCGGGGCTGATCTCCTGGCGGCGCACCCGCGCGCGCTGCGCAGCGGCCCTGCGTGTCGTCGCCGCGCAGCTCGACCCCGACACGCCGGTCTCCGACCTCTCACCCGCCGACCACTCCCTGGTGGCGATCGCCCGGGCCCTGGCGGCACGCGCACGGCTCATCGTCCTCGACGAGCCGACCGCCCGCCTGCCCGCCGCGGACTGCGCCCGGCTCTTCCGCGTCCTGCACGACCTGCGCGACGGCGGACACGCGATCCTCTACGTCAGTCACCGCCTCGACGAGGTCTACCGCGTCGCCGACGCCTTCGCCGTCCTGCGCGACGGCCGGCTCGTCAGCCACGGCCGGCTCGCCGGTCACAGCCCCGAGCGACTGGTCCGCGACATCGTCGGCGAGACGTGCGAACCGGCCGCCCACCGGCCCCCTTCGACGGCGGACCGCGCTGCCCCCGTCCTGACCCTCGACGGCGTGCGCACCACCAGGGCCGGGCCCGTGAGCCTCGAACTCGTCGCCGGGGAGGTCCTCGGGCTGGTCGGCCTGTCCGACGCCGGACACATGGACCTCGGCCGCGCCCTCGCCGGAGCCCGCCCCCTCCTCGAGGGACGGGCCGTGCTGCACGGGCGGCCGTACCGGCCCCGCACCGTCGCGGAGGCCGTCGGCCGCGGAGTCGGTCTGGTGCCGGGTGACCGGCTGCGTGAGGGCTGCCTCGCCGAGCTGACCGTACGGGAGAACCTCCTGGCCAACCCGCGCGCGGGAGGCGGATCCGCGCCCCGCTGGATCGGGCCCCGCGGCGAACGCGCCCGGGCCGCCGCCCTGCTCGACCGCTTCTCGGTGCGCCCCCGCGACACCGAGACGCCCATCGCCACCCTGTCCGGCGGCAACCAGCAGAAGGTGGTGCTCGGCCGCTGGCTGCGGACGGACCTGCGGCTGCTGATCCTGGAGGAGCCGACCGCGAGCGTCGACGTCGGCGCGAAGGCCGCGATCCACCGCCTGCTCTACGAGGCGCTGGACGCGGGCCTCGCGGTGCTGCTGCTGTCCACCGACTTCGAGGAGGTGGCGAGCGTGTGCCGGCGCACGCTCGTCTTCGTGCGCGGAACCGTGACGGCCGAGTTGAGCGGCCCCGCCCTCACCGTCGCCGGACTGACCCGGGCGGCCTCGGCCCTGCCCCCGTCCCCGGCCGGGTACCCGTGACACCCCCGTCCCGGCCGCGGCGCCGGCCCGGCGGCCACCACATCGGCGCCTACGGCCTGCTCGCCCTCACCGCACTGCTCTACCTGGCCTTCTCCCTCGCCCTGCCGGACACCTTTCCCACGCTCGACACCCTCGACTCGATCCTCTCCAACCAGTCGATCCCGGCGGTGCTGGCACTCGCCGCGACGGTGCCCGTCGTCACCGGCGCGTTCGACCTCTCCATCGGCTACGGCCTCGGCCTGGCCCATGTGATGGTGCTGCAACTCGTCGTCAACGAGGCCTGGCCCTGGCCGCTCGCCTGCCTCACCGTGCTCGCCGGTGGGCTGGTCGTGGGAGTCCTCAACGGCGTCGTCGTCGAGTTCGGCCGGATCGACTCCTTCATCGCCACCCTCGGTACCGGCAGCATGATGTACGCCGTGACCGGCTGGATCACCGACGGCGGCCGGATCGTCCCCGGCCCGCAAGGTCTGCCACCCGCGTTCACCGACCTCTACGACTCCTCCTTCCTCGGCCTCCCGGTCCCCGCCTTCTACGTGCTCGCCCTCGCGGCCGTCCTCTGGCTGGTCCTGGAACGGCTGCCGCTCGGCCGGTACCTCTACGTCGTCGGGTCGAACCCGCGGGCCGCCGACCTCGTGGGCATCCCGACCCGCCGGTACACCGTCTACGCGTTCGCAGCCTCGGGCCTGATCGTCGGCTTCGCCGGTGTGCTGCTCGCCGCCCAGCAGCAGATCGGCAACCCGAGCGTCGGCCTCGACTACTTGCTGCCCGCCTTCGTGGGCGCCCTCCTCGGCTCCACGGCGATCAAACCCGGGCGGCCCAACGCCCTCGGCACCGTCGTCGCCGTCGCCGTCCTGGCCGTCGGCCTCACCGGCATCGCCCAGTTGGGCGCGGAGTTCTGGACGGTCCCGCTGTTCAACGGCGGGACCCTGCTCATCGCCGTGGGACTGGCCGGTTACGCCGCCCGCCGCCGGCTGAGCGGGGGCGCCGCGCGCGACACACCCGCCGCGTCGCCCCCGTCCTCTCCCGCACGCCAGGGCGGCACCGACCCGCCCTGACCCCCACGGCAGGTCCCGCCGCGTCGATCCCTCACTGGAGCTCCCGTGCACCACACCCGCAAGGCCACCCCCGCCGTGCGCACCGCGCGGCTCGCCTCGTGCGCCCTGCTGGCCACCGTCGCCGTCCTCACCGGCTGCGAACGCGGCTCCTCCGACGACGCGGACGAGACCACCACGGGCCCGAGCGGCTGCCCCGCCGTCCACGCCCGGGCCCGCGAAGCCGTCATCCGGGCGGAGCGGAACGACATCCCCTGGGGAGGGCCCACCGGCGGCCCGACCGCGGTGCCCGGCAAGAACCTCGTCTACGTCGCCCAGACCATGACGAACCCCGGTGTCGCGGGCGCGGCGAACGGAGTACGGGACGCAGCCCGAGCCATCGGGTGGGACGTCCGGGTGATCGACGGCGGCGGCACCCCGGCCGGCATCCAGGCGGCCATGAGCGAAGCCGTCTCCCTGCGACCCTCGGGCATCGTCATCGGCGGGTTCGACCCCGACTCGACGGCCCAGCAGACCGCCCGGGCCGCCGCACAGGGCATCCCGCTCATCGGCTGGCACGCGGTCCCCGACCCCGGTCCCAGCCGCCGGCCCGACCTCTTCACCAACGTCACCACCCGCGTCCGGGACGTGGCCCGCATCAGCGCACAGTGGATCATCTCGGACTCCGACGGCCGTGCCGGCGTCGTGCTCATCACCGATGCCTCGATCCCCTTCGCGCGGAACAAGTCCGACCTCATCCGCAAGGAACTGGCCGCCTGCCGGGGGGTCCGGCTGCTCTCGGTGGAGAACATCCCGATCCCCGACGCGAGCAGCCGTACCCCGCGGGAGATCTCCTCCCTGCTCTCCCGCTTCCAGGACCGCTGGACGCACTCCGTGGCCATCAACGACCTGTACTTCGCCGATGCCGCCCCCGCCTTCCGCGCCGCCGGCGAGAAGGGCTCCGGACCGCCGTTCAACATCGGGGCCGGCGACGGCGATCCGTCGGCCTTCCAGCGCGTCAACAGCAGGCAGTACCAGGCCGCGACCGTGCCCGAGCCGCTGTCCCTCCAGGGCTGGCAGATCGTCGACGAGTTCAACCGCGCTTTCTCGGGCCGTCCCGACAGCGGGTACGTGGCTCCCGTGCACATCGCCACCGCCCGCAACAGCCAAGGCGCCACCGCCTGGGATCCCTCGGGTTACCGGGAGGCCTACCGGAAGATCTGGGGGAAGTGACGGGCGGCCAGGCGCTGGTCCCCGCACGGAATCCCTTCACGGAACATGCACGGAACCTCGGGATCCCTTTAACTTTCAAGCGCTACTGTCGCGTCAGTCGAGTGGCCGCCGGGGGCCGACCGAGCGGGGCCGTCCGGCGGCCCTCGCTCCCCCCACCAGGTACAGGAGACTCGGTGTGTACGACGGCGACGTAGTGGTGATCGGCGGTGGCTACGCCGGTGTCCGGCTGGCCAGGCGGCTCGACGGAACGGCCCGGGTCACGCTGGTCGACCGCAAGGAGGTCTTCTTCCACCGCGTCGCCTCCCTGCGCGCCGGGGTGCGCCCCGAGTGGACCCACACGCCCTTCATCCCCTACGACCGGCTGCTGCGCCACGGCCGGGTGGTCACCGGCAAGGCGGTCCGCATCGACACCGCGGAGCGGCAGGTCGTCCTCGCCACCGGTGAACGCCTGCCGTACGACGTGGTCGTGATCGCCACCGGGGCCGACTACCCCGAGCCCGCCCGCTTCACCGGCACCACCACCGAGGAAGCGGCCAAGACGTTCGCCGAGCACCAGCGCACCATCGCCACGGCCGAGCACGTCCTGGTTGTCGGCGGCGGTCCCGGCGGAGTCGAACTCAGCGCCGAGATCCGCCTCGCCCGCCCCGACGCCCGGGTCACCCTCGCCCACTCCGGGTCCGCGCTGCTCGACTCCGCGGGCCTGGCCCGCCCGGGACGCAAGGCGCTGGCCTGGCTGGAGTCCCACGACGTCGAGGTGCGCCTCGACTCCTTCATGTCGCCCGGCACCGAATTCGGCACCTACCGCGACGCCCGCGGCACGATCGTCGAGGCCGACCTGTCCTTCTGGGCCACGGGCACCACCCCGAACACCCTCTGGCTGCGCCTGGCCGGACACGGCGACTGGCTCAACGGAGCCGGCCGCGTGAAGGTCGACCGGACGCTGCGGGTGGCAGGCCGAACGGACGTGTTCGCCGTAGGGGACGTGAACGACGTCAGCGAACTCAAGGTCACCCCGGCCGCTCTCGCCCAGGCCGACACGGCCGCCCACAACATCCGTGCCCATCTGCTCGGTTCGGGCAAGCACCGCAGGGAACCACGCCTCTACCGCCCGACCCGGCGCACTCCGCTCATCGTGCCCTTCGGACCCGCCGACGGACTGACCGTCCTGCCCGTGCCCGGTGGCGAGTCCGCCGTGCTCGGCAGCCGCACCACCACCCTGGCCAAGGCGAAGAGCCTTCTGACCCCCTATATGCGCCGTCAACTCGGTTACACCGCCGCCTGACCGGCGCCCGGCCGCCCCCGCCACCACCCCCGTCGTTACCGGCGAGTTCACGCTGGGGTAGGGTCCCCACCGTTTCGGCTACCGGCTGATGGTGTGCCGGTGCAGGGCGTGTCGGAGGGTGGCAAGAGGATGGAATCCCAGCGGGGTGGCGGCGGATCCGTGGACCTGGACGGCACGAGTCTGGAGGACCTCCGGCCCGAACCGCTGCTGACCAGGGACTACGAGACGCGTCCCGCGCTCGTCTACGAGCGGCTCCGGCAGCAGCACGGACCCGTCGCGCCGGTCGACCTGCTGGGGGTGCCGGCCTGGCTGGTCCTCGGCTACCGCGAGTCGCTCCAGGTGCTCCAGGACGACGACGGCTGGCCCAAGGGCCTGGAGAACTGGCGTGCCCGCACCGAGGGCAGGGTCCCCGCCGACTGGCCGCTCGGACCCTCCCTGGAGGTCAACCACATCCTGATCCAGGGCGGCCCCGGCTACCGGCCGCTGCGCACCGCCTGGGACGTCGCCCTCAAACCCTTCCAAGACCCCCGCCACCCCCAGGCCAAGCGCCTGAAGTCCGCCGTCACGGCCTACGCCGACGAACTGATCACCCTCGTCGGGCAGGGCGGCAGGACCGGGGTCGCGGATCTGTCCGCGCAGTTCTCCCGGCCGCTGCCGCTGATGGTGGCCAGCCATCTGCTGGGCTTCCCCGGCTCGCAGGGCGACGACGCGCTGATGGACATGTGGCGTGTGCTCGACGCCGGCCCGGACGCCGAGGCCGCGCTGGAGCGCCTGCTGGCGACCCTCGCCGAACTGGCCGCGCTCAAGCTGGAGAAGCCGGGCGACGACTTCCCCTCGTACCTGCTGGCCGCCCACCCGGACCTCTCGCTGGACCAACTCGCCCGCGAGCTGTTCATGCTGCTCGGCATGACGTCCGACCACGTCGGCATCCTCATCTCCAACACCGTCGTGGAGGTCATCTCGGGCGAAGGCAGCGTGCGCGCCAGCCTGTCCGCCGGGATGGTCAGGGAGAGCATGAACAGGGTGGTCATGCGCAAGCCGCCGCTGGTCAACTTCGTCCCGCGCTTCGCGGCCCGGGACACCCCCCTCGGCAACTACACCATCCGGGCCGGGGACCCGGTGTGGGTCTCCCCGGGCGCCGCCCACGCCGACCCGCTCTTCGCCGGCCACGTCGCCTCGGGCACCACCATCAGCACCCGTGCCCACCTCTCCTGGGGAGCGGGACCGCGCCAGTGCCCGGCCCGGGAGCTCGCCTCGACGGTCGCGGCGGCCGGAGTGGGACGCCTCTTCGAGCGGTTCGACCACCTCGACCTCGCCCTGCCGGCCGACCAACTGCCCTGGCGCTCCTCACCGTTCATGCGCGGCCTGCGCTCCCTGCCCGTGCGCTACGAACTCGCCTCCGCGCCGCCCCCGCGGCCGTGGACGGACGACCCCGCTCCCGGGGTGGCCGAAGAGGTCCTGCCCGACCCCTCCGCCCGGCAGCGCTCCTCGCTGTGGCGCTATCTGACGGGCCTCATCCGCGGTCCCCGCTGACATGCGGGGACCGGGCCGAATGCCTTTCCCGTAGGCGTTCCTCACGGGTGCCGGGTGACGCCTTCACACCGCACACGTGACAAACGGTACTGGTCGGCGGCGCTCCCGTGCTGCCATGCTCGTATCAGACCCGGGAAAGGGCGCGAGGGCCCACGGGGGCCGGGCAGGTACACCTCGATGACCTGCCCGGCCGTTTCCGTGTCAGGGGCCTTTTCCCCGTCTCCTTCTCCGTCACGGGCGGACCTGGGCGGGGGCTGGCCGGGGGAGTGAGGCTCAGACCCAGCCCGACTCCGTGGCGATCCGGATGGCGTCGATCCGATTGCGTCCGCCGGTCTTCCGCGTGATCGCCGACAGATGGTTGCGGACCGTCGCCGCGGACAGGAACAGCCGCTCGGCGATCTCCTGAGTGGGCGTCCCGCCGGCGGTCAGCCGCAGCACCTCCACCTCGCGCGGGGTCAGCGGGTTGGCTCCTGCGTCCAGCGCGGCCAGCGCGAACTCCGGGTCGACGAACCGCTGCCCCCGCACCAGTTTGCGGACACCGTGGACCAGCCGGTCCGGCGGGGCGTTGGTGCTGATGACGCCGGCCGCGCGCAGGTCGAGCATGCGGCGCAGCCGCTCAGGGGTCGTCGAGGCCATCATCAGCAGCATCCGGCACTCCGGCAGCCGGGTCCGCAGCTCGCCGCGGACGGCGACCTCCTCACCCTCCCTGGAGTCCACGCCGATCACCGCCACGTCCGGCCGGCACACCAGGGCACGCGCCAGCACGTCGCCGTTGCCCTCGGCCTCGGCGACGACCTCGATGTCGTCCTCCCGCGACAGCAGAGCGGCGAACGCTCCCCGCAGGAGACGAGTCCGCTCGACGAGAAGAACGCGGATCACGGTCGCTCCTCTCCGCCGTACGCGGCCCAGCGGGCCGCCTTGATCGGATTATCGCCGCACCCCGCCGACATTTCAGTTCGGGCCGTTTCGGCCCCGAACGGTCCCGCGCGAGCCGCCGCCCGGGACCGTTCGGTGATCGAGTGGTGGGGTGTGGGGGCGGGGCGTACCGTCGAACGGTGGATACCGCAGGCAGCAGCCCGCAGCCGGCTTCACCACAGGCGGCCACCACCGGGGAATCCGGTGGTGGCGGAAACGCGATGGCCCTGCTCGTCATCGCCTCGTGCCAGTTGATGGTGGTCCTCGACATCACCATCGTGAACATCGCGCTGCCGCACATCCAGAGTTCGCTGGAGTTCTCCACCACGAGCCTGTCCTGGGTGGTCAACGCCTACACCCTCACCTTCGGCGGTCTGCTGCTGCTCGGCGGCCGTGCCGGGGACATCCTCGGCCGGCGGCGCGTCTTCGTCTTCGGCGTACTGCTCTTCGTGCTCGCCTCCCTGCTCGGCGGATTCGCCCAGAACGCAGGCCAACTCCTCGGTGCCCGCGCTCTCCAGGGCGTCGGCGGCGCCATCGCCTCCCCGACCTCCCTCGCCCTGATCAGCACCACCTTCCGCGAGGGCCCGGAACGCAACCGCGCCTTCGGGGTGTTCGCCGCGGTCTCGGCGGGCGGCGGTGCGATCGGCCTGCTCGCCGGAGGCATGCTGGTGGAGTGGCTGAACTGGCGGTGGGTGCTGTTCGTCAACGTGCCCATCGGCCTGCTCATCGTGCTCGCCACACCGCGTTACATCAGGGAGTCCGAGCGGCATCCCGGGCGCTTCGACATCGCCGGCGCACTCACGTCCACCGCGGGCATGGTGCTGCTCGTCTACGGCTTCATCAGAGCCGCGCAGGACGGCTGGCGCGACGCCCTGACGCTCGCCTCGTTCGCCGGGGCGGTCGTGGTGCTCGCGGCCTTCATCATGATCGAGCGGCGTTCGAGACAGCCCATCACGCCGCTGCACATGTTCGCCGACCGCAACCGTGCCGGCACGTACGGCATCATGCTGTGCCTGGCCGCGGCCATCTTCGGCATGTTCTTCTTCCTCACGCTCTTCGTGCAGAACGTGCTCGGGTTCAGCCCGCTCTCGGCCGGACTGGCCTTCCTGCCGGTCAGCGCGGTCATCGCCGTCGGAGCCGGACTGGCCTCGCGCTTCCTGCCCGTCTACGGGCCCAAGCCGTTCATGGTGGTGGGCGCGATCCTGGCGGCGGCAGGCCTGGGTTGGCTCACCCTGACCGATGTTCACTCCACCTACGCGGGCAGCGTCCTCGGTCCGATGCTCGTCTTCAGTCTGGGCATGGGCATGGAGTTCGTGTCGCTGACCCTCATGGCGCTGTCCAACGTCCCCACCCCCGAGACCGGGGCGGCCTCCGGGCTCCTCAACGCCACCCAGCAGGTGGGCGGCTCCCTCGGCCTGTCGATCCTGGTCACGATGTACGGCACGGCCAGCACCAACGAGGCGGAGAAGCAGGTCCCGGACTTCCTCGGGCAGGCCACCCCGGCCGAACGCATCCGCTTCGAACGCACCGGGCAGCTGCCCAAACCCTGGTCCGACGAGATCCTCACCGCCGGTGTCTCGGCCGCCTTCATCATGGCCGCGATCTTCACCGCCGTGGCCGCACTGATCGCCCTGGTCGTCATCCAGGTCCGCCCTTCCGACCTGGAACGCCTCAAGGGCGGAGGAGCGGGCCCCGGCCCGATGTGAGGCCCGCCCCGGCCGCCTCGAAACCCCGCTACGAACCGATCCGCGCCGCGATGACCGGCGTCAGCCGGTCGGCCATGACCCGGTGTCCCCGGTCGTCGGGGTGCACCGAGCCCGTCAGGTCGCCCGGCCCCAGCCAGCCGGTCGTTTCGACGAAGGACACCCGGGCGTCCCCACCTGCCACGGCGGCCTTCACCGCGGCCTCGGTCTGCGGTACGAACCGACGTCGCGCCGGGAGTCGTCCGGCGGCCCGGGGTGCGGAGGGCCGTCCGGGTCACGGTCGCGGGAACGTCTCCAGTGCCGTGACCAGCCCCGCCGCGTCCGTGCCGATCTTGCGGTAGACGGACGAGAGCAGCTGGCGCACACCCTTCTCGGTGAGGCGCAGTTCCTCGGCCACGACCGCCGCGCTGTGGCCGTCCACCGTCATCTCGGCGGCCTTGCGCTCCTGTGCCGTGAGCGTGTCGGTCTGGGCGTAGCGCAGCGGCAGCGGCCGCAGCCCGGCGGCGGACAGTTCCCTTCTGGCCCGGGTGGCCAGGCCCTCCGCGCCGCAGTGCACGGCGCCTTCCAGACCCTGGTACAGGCGGTCGGCGGCCTGGTGCAGTCGGCCGTCGCGGGCCAGTGCGGCGCCGTGGCCGACCAGGGCACGGGCCAGTTCGTACGCGGCGGGCGACTGCTGCAGCTGATCGACGGCCTGCGCGTGCAGGTCGAGCCCCGCCTCACCGCCCGTCACCTCCGCCTGCGCGTGCAGAGCCTGGCCGATCGCGGAGGCCGCGCCGAAGTCCCGGGCCCGCTTCACCGCGTCCTGGGCGTGCCGCACCGCCCGGTCGGGAGCGGTGCGCGACAGGGCCGAGGCCAGTCCCAGCTGCCAAGGGCACCACGCGGGGTTGCGCCATTCCCGCCCCTCCAGCCACTCCCCGACATCGGTCAGGAGGTCCGCGGCCTCCTCGGCACGCCCCTCCGCCAGGAGCAGTTCGGCGTAGACCGTGCGCGGGTCGGGGTAGATGACGGCGTTCGGGATGACGTCGCCGTAGTGGTATCTGTCGGCCAGCCGCCGTGCCGCGACGACGCGGCCCCTGGCCAGCAGGGTCTGGATCAGGATGCCGATGGCGAACCACTGGGCGGGCACCGCGCCTTCCACCCGGTCGGCGATGCTCAGGCCCTCCCGCACCAGGTTCTCGGCCTCGGCCAGGCAGCCGCGACGGTAGCGGATGTACCCGGAGAGCGTCTGGCCGAGGGCCAGGTGGGAGCCGCGCCAGCCCTTCGACTCGCACTCGGCCATGCCCCTGGCGAACAGTTCCTCGGCCCGTCGCGGCTGGTCGCAGTACATGAACACCAGCGCGACCGAGACGGGTACCTCGAACCCGCGGTTCTCATGGGTCCAGCTCAGTCCGCCGCGCAGGGCCTTCTCGGCGTAGGCGAGGACCTTCTGCCGTGGCTCGCCGCACATCATCGCGTCCCAGGCGCGCGACCCGAGGATGTAGCGCTCCTCCGGACCGCGCCCGGTCAGCCGGTCGGCGAGCCGGGCCAGCCTGCGCGAACGGCCCGGCGAGTCGATCTCGTCGGTGCGGAACGCGCTCCACACGAAGTGGTCGGCCCGCATCCGCAGACGGATGCGGGGATGGGCGGCGGCCCGACGCGCCTCGTCCGCGGCCACTGTCGCGGCCTCCGCCATCCGGTCGGTGTGGGCCAGCGCCTGGGTCAGCCGGTACACCATCGAGGCCCGAAGCTCGGGGTCGATGCCCGGTTCCGCGAGCGCCTCCCGCAGATGCGTCACGGTCGCCGTCGGCTCGATGAGGAAGGTCGCGCAGGCCAGTTCGTGCAGCAGCACGGCGCGTTCCTCCGGCAGCGGTGGTTCCTGCAGAGCCCGGTTCAGCAGCCGTCGGGCCGCCTCCGGGGCACCGGAGTGCAGCGCCTCACGGGCGGCCTCCCGCAGACAGGCCACGGCCTCGGCGTTGCCTTCGCAGGGGACTTCCAGCAGGTGCCGGGCCGCGGCGGCGCAACCGAGACCGGCCGCCCGGACGGCTTCGGCTGCCGAGTTGTGCAGGCCCTCCCGCAGGCTCGGCCCGATGGAACGGTAGATCGTGGTGGCGATCAGCGGGTGAAGGAACTCCAGCGTCTCGCCGGCCGCCTCACCGTCGGCCAGGACGCGGGCGGTGCGCAGTTTCTCCGTGGCCTCTGCCGCCGCGGTGCCGCCGATCGCCGCGATGCGGGCGGCCAGTTCCGGCCGGACGGCCTGCCCGAGGACGGCTGCGGCGTAGGCGAAACGGACGGTGGTGGTGCCCAGTTGCTGGAGCCGCTCGAGCAGCCCGGGCCCCTTCACGGCGGCAGCCAGGTCGCGCATCGCGGGCAGGTCCTCGCTGGTGCCCCGCAGCTTGCGCTCGCCGAGCCGGATGGCGAGCTCCACGGCCTCGAACGGGCTCCCGCCGGTGATCTCCCAGCATTCCTCGCAGAACGCGTCCTCGGCTCCTTCGCCGACCTCGTCCCGGACGATCCGGGCCACGGCCGTGGAGCTGAGCGGCGCCAGTGCGAACGGACGGTTCCCCAGATCGGCGGAGGGTGATCCGAACGCCGCTGCCTCCAGGGGTAGTTCGTCCGGCCGGAAGGCCACGACGATCAGCAGCGACAGATCCACGGCCCGCGGCGCGAACGAGGCCAGCCAGGTCAGTGACTCGACGTCGGCCCAGTGCAGGTCGTCCAGGAGCAGCACCACGGGCGTCCGCGTCACCGCGAGACGCGTCATCACCCAGTCGAGACCGTCCCGGACCCCGGTCGGGTCCGGGACATGGCCGCTCGGCGTGGCGACCAGCCCGAGGGCGGCGGCGACGATGTCGTACCAGCCGCTCAGGAAGGCGCGGAGCCCGTCCTCGTCCATCGACGCCAGCGCGGGCTGGACGACCTGGCGCACCAGACGGAACGCCGGCTCCTGTTCCTTCTCGCCGCCCCGGCCCGACAGCACGGTGAACCCCTGCTCCCGGGCACGGGCGCGGGCCTCGTTCAGCAGGGAGGTCTTGCCCATCCCGGCCGGACCGGTGAAGGCGAGAAGCCCACCGCGCGGTGCCTGCGGCACACCGTCGACGGTGTCCCGCAGGCCCGCCAACGCCGAGTCGAGAGCCCGCAGCTCCTTGCGGCGCTCGAGCAACGGCCGGCTCTCGGGAGTGGGTTGCCGCAGCTCGTTCGCCATGTGCCGTACCGCTTCCTGTCGTCGGCCATCGGGAGGCAGCGCGAGCGTACGTCGCCCGACGGGCCCCGTTCCGCATTCCGGAACGAGCACGACGAAGAAGGGTGAACCACCTGCCGCAGCCGCGTGAGACGCGGGCCTGGCGGGTAGAGGGAGCCGAATGGGCACGTGCCGCGCACCCGGACGGCGGGCCCCTCACCGCAGCACCGGAGCCGCCGCGTCCGCGTAGCGCGGGACGGTGCGGGACCAGTAGTAGCAGCCGCGGATCCAGCCTGCCATGCCGTCCACGTAGCCGATGCCCGAGGGGCTCAACTCCGGTGCGATCTCGGCTCGGAGCCTCTCGAATTCGCGGATCGTGCGGTTGATCCGCTGGATGGCCAGGGTGACGGCCACTGGCAGAGGGCACTGGTGGGCCCGCTGGTAGGCGAGCGCCAGGTTGATCATTTCGCCGGCGCGCTGCTCCTTGACCGCGGAGAACAGGTCGGGGATCCACACCGCGGCGTCGGCCGACAGCCGGCTCAACTGCCGCATGAGTGGGTGGTGGAGCTCCTCGGGGGCCAGCTCGCACGGCTGCGCGGCCTCGCACAGCGGGTGGAACGGCTCGACGCCCGCGGTGAGGGACCGTATCGAGGTGCACAGCCCGGACCGCAGGGGTGAGGGGTGGGTCTGCGCCACCGACTCGTACAGCAGCCCGTGCACGTACTCGCGGCTCTTCCACGCCCAGCGTGCGGCCTGTGCGGGGGTGCACCGTACGCGGACCTGCTGGTAGAGGTCGCACAGCGCCGCTCCCAGCGGAGTGCCGGGGGGCGAGCCGTCCCGCAGGACGGCGATGCTCTCGCCCAGCATGGGCAGCAACTGGCCGGGCCGGTGCCGCCCGACCTCCTCGGCCCGGTCGTCGAAGACGAACTGGTAGGCGATCTGGCGGGCCACGAGCTGCAGGATGCCGGGATCGGCATCCGGGCTGTTGTAGGAGGCGAGTTCGGCCGGGCGGGTGTGGGAGATCATGGCCGCGACGCCCGGCTCGTCGCTCAGTCCGGTCGTGCGCAGCCATTCGTCGACACCGGCCGCGGCCGCCGGCTCGTGCGGACTGCGCCGGAACGGATAGGGCATGTAGAGGTGCGCGTCGATCAACTCCACCAGGGTGGACGGGGGAAGCGCGTCCTGCGTGACCACCGCCCCTTCCTCAGGCGTGGCCGACACCGTTGTCACCGTCCCTCCGGGTGTTCTCCGCTTTGGACGCCGCGGTCATGGCTCCGGGTGCGAGGGCGACGGCCTGCGGGGCGGTGCCGCGCGGTGCGTCCGCCCGTGACGTGCAGATCATGGTCAGGGATCTCGGCCCCAGAGTCGCCCCGGGGCGCGGTGGCGCGACGCGTCCGGCCGGGTGCCGTAGTCGCCAGCGGCCGGCGACGGTCGCCAGCGCCACCGTCATCTCGGCCATGGAGAACAGGTCGCCGATGCACTTGCGGCTGCCCGCCGCGAACGGGATCAGGGCCCCGCGCGGACCGGCGGCCTCGCCCTCCAGCCAGCGTTCGGGCCGGAACCGGTCGGGCTCGGGGAACGACGCGGGGTCGTGGTGCAGGAGGTAGGGGCTGTACAGGACCGTGGTGCCCTGCGCCAGCCGGTGACCGGCGAACTCCGTCTCCCGGGTGGTGACTCGAGTGAAGAGCCAGCCGGGCGGGGAGTGGCGCAGCGTCTCGGTGAGGACGGACCGGGTGTAGACCAGCCGCGGCAGGTCGTCGACGTCCGGTAACCGGCCGGCGAGGACGGTGTCGACCTCGGCGTGCAGCCGCCGTTCCGCCTCCGGGTGCTGGGCAAGGAGGCTGAAGGCGGAGGCCAGACACATGGAAGGACTCTCGGAACCGGTGAGCAGCAGGGAGACCAACTGGTCGTGGACCTCGGCGTCGGTGACCGGGGCGTCGCCGTCGCCGGTCTCGGCGGCGGCGAGCAGGAGCCCCAGCAGATCGTCGCGGGGCGTGCCCCGGCGGCGCTCGTCGACGGCCGTGTCGATGAGTTCACGCACCCGCTCCACCGCGCGCCGGTAACGGCGGTTGGCGGGTGTGGGCAGCCGGAACAGGACGTCGACCGGCACGACCGTGCGGACGAACAGGCCGCGGACGATGGCGGCGAGGCAGTGCCGCACCTCGTCGGCCGCGTCCGGACCGAGCGAGTCGGACAGCAGCAACCTGCTGATCAGCCGGGTGGTCAGACTCAGGGTGGCGGCACTGACATCGACCCGCTGTCCGGTGCGCCAGTCCCGGCACAGCGCCGCGGCCTCCTCGGCCATCGGCTCCGTCTGCGCGGCGACGCCGGCGGGGCGGAACGTGGGTTGCAGCAACCGGCGCTGACGCCGGTGCTCCGCGTGCGGGCAGGTGACCACGCCGTCGCCCATCAGTACCCGAAGCCTCTCGTACTGGGGGCCGCCCTTGTCGAACGTGCGGGTGTCCACGAGCATCCGGTGGACGAGTTGTGGGTGGCACACCATCCACGCCCGCTGGGGTCCCAGGCGTATCTCCACCAGATCGCCCTGCGCGGGAAGGGAATTCAAAAACTGCAGCGGCCGACGGAACAAGGCGATACCGTGGCCGAGGGATGGGAATATGCCTGGAGCAGTACCGACCGTCCATGCCTGTTCCGATTCGGGAACGCAGCCGTTCATCGCATACCACCTGCTTCAGTCGACCTGGGAATACGGTGAGTTTCACCGATGCGTGGCTTGCCCCATGTCCTGCCCAGTGCACACGGGCCGTCGACTTGGCGAACCCTTTCTCCAGGGGGGCGCACGGGTGCACGGGGAAGCGCTGGGTGAATCACTTCCGAAGCGCGCCATGCGAAAAGCCGTCCACTTCCGCCACTCCCATGTCTCCGGTGACTCGGCCGCCTTTTTCGCATATACCGGAATGCGCGGAGTATGCAGAATAACCGGAATACGCGGAATGAATGATATGCGTGGAATATGTGAATTCAGTCGGAAATGCGGTTCAGGAGGTCCCGCCGGTCTCCACGAGCCGGGCTCCAGGGGTGGCCGCCGCCGCGCGCGGCCGGGAAGCGCTGCCGCACCTCCCGGCCGGCGAACGCGGGCTACAGCAGGTCGCGAGGGACCTTCTCGTTCCAGGTGCGGGAGAAGACCCGGCGGTCGGACTCGTACGCGTCGAGGGTCGCGTCGACGAAGAATTCCGACTCGTCGCAGGTGAGCCGGGTATGGGTGACCACCCGCACGTCCCAGTCGTCCCGCCGGAACCGCATGGTCCAGGTGGTCTCGCCGCCGACCGACGTGAAGTCGTCGGCGACCGCCGTGTAGCGCTCATGGGCGCGCCGGCCGGACTCCAGGCCGATGTCCTCGAAGCGGACCGTGCCCCGGTCCTTCACGATGTCCAGCTCGGAGTGGTAGTCGATCAGATCCCGCTTCACGTCCCAGCGTTCCTCCGGGGGCGTCACCTGGGTCATGGCGAGCGGTGCAGTGCCCTCGGGCTCACCGAAGGGCGAGGACGACGCCTCGTCGGGCTCGTCCACCGGCCGCACCGGCAGGGTGAGCGTGCTGGAGTGTTCGTGGACGCTGAGCAGGGCCGGTTTCGGCGCGGGCCAGGCGAGCGGCCAGTAGGAAGTCGACAGGGACAGCCGGATGCGGTGACCGGGCGGGAACGCCTGCGCCACCCCGTTGAGCGGGATGGTCGCCCGGTAGCGCCGACCCGGCTCCAACGGCTCGGGCGACTCCGTGCTGTCACGGCGGGTCAGATTGAGGATGCCGTACGAGACACGTGTCGCCGCGCCGTCGGGGCTCACGTCGGACAGCCGCGCGGCCACCAGGGCGACCGGCTCGCTGACCGACAGGTCGAGCTCCACGCTCGGCGAGCCGAGAATCTCCACCTGCTCGGTCAGCGGCTCGGTGTCGAAGACGAGGGAACCGCCGTCCTCCTCGCGCTGGTCGTAGGGCAGGTCCGGCGGCGCGTTGTAGGAGGCCCACTTGCCCGCGAACTGGCCGACGGACAGCGGTGAGCGCACGGTCATCGCGGCACCGGCCTCCGGCACCGTCGCCGTGTCGTCCCGCGCGGGTCCGATCGTGTGCCGGCCGAGCGGGTGCGTGACGGGCCGGATGTGCGGGGACGGCCAGTCCGGCTCGCCCACCCAGCGGCCCGGCCGCTCCTCGTAGGAGGTGGACGGCGGCACGCTGTCCTGCATCCACGCCAGCAGCATGGGGCCGTCCATCACGCCGTTGTCGACGCCCTTGAGCCAGTGGTCCCACCAGCGCACGAGTTCCTGGAGATAGCCGATCGCGGGCCCGGGCTCCCCGAGGTGCGGGAACTTGTGCGACCAGGGTCCGATCAGTCCCTTGCGGGGCACGTCCAGGTTCCCCAGCAGCCGGGTCACGGCGTTGGAGTAGCCGTCGGCCCAGCCGCTGGAGGCCAGGACCGGACACTGCACGCTCGTGTAGTCCTCGCACACCGAGGCGTGCCGCCAGTAGTCGTCGCGGCGCTGGTGGCGCAGCCACTCCAGCACCCACGGCTCGGTGTTCTCCAGCCGCTCGTGCCACATCTCGCGCCAGCGCTCGCCCACCACGGCCGGGTCGGGCGGGCAGGTGCCGTAGGCGAACATGGTGCCCGCCTCGGCCAGGTTGTCCGACAGCAGGGCGCCGCCCATGTAGTGCATGTCGTCGGCGTGCCGGTCGTCGGTGAAGGAAGCGATGGCGATGGCCTTCAGGGAAGGCGGCCTGCGGGCTGCCACCTGCAGTGCCGCGAACGCGCCCCAGGAGATGCCCATCATGCCCGTGCCGCCGTCGCACCAGGGCTGCTCCGCCAGCCAGGCCAGGACCTCCTCGGCGTCCGCCTGCTCCCGCTCCAGGTACTCGTCGCGCAGCACGCCCTCCGAGTCGCCGGTGCCGCGCAGGTCCACGCGGACACAGGCGTAACCGTGCCCGGCCAGATAGGGGTGGTGGATCGAGTCCCGTACCGCCGTCAGGTCGCGCTTGCGGTACGGGATGTACTCCAGCACAGCCGGCACCGGCTCCTGGTCGGAGGAGGTCGGTCGCCAGATGTGTGCGGAGAGCCGGACCCCGTCGGACATCGGGATCGTGACGTGCTCTTCTTCCTTCGTCTCGTACGGCAGGTTGGTCACGTAACGCATGGAAGTGACGTGCTCCTCACTTTCGCGTGGCGTCGGCCTCGGCCGGAGCGTCCTCGAAGGCCAGGCCCAGGGCGGCCACGCAGTGGTCGAACTTCTCGCGCAGCTCCGCCTCGTCGGCCCCGCCGGTGTAGATGTGCGCCAGCTCGTAGCTGTAGCTGTCCTGCCCGGGGAGGTCCGAGAGCCTGTCGCCCTCCGCGGGGACGACCTCGATGCGCACACCCGGGGTCTCCCGCTCGATGCGGGCGATCTCATCGGGGCCCGGCACCCGGCGCACCACACCGTCGGTGAACCAGCGGTGGTACCACTTCGCGGCCATCGCGTACTCGCCCTCGCGGTGCGGCATGCGCGGGTCCTCGCCGAGGGCGAGGCGGACCATGCAGTGATGGTTGGGCACACCGTCGACGTACTGGAACAGCTCCGCGTGCGACTGGGAGTGCCGGGGGTTGATCTCCAGCAGGTTGATCTCCCGGGTCCGCGGGTCGTAGAAGTACTCGATGCTGAAGGTGGCCGAGTCCATCCCGATCTGCCGCATCACCCGCTCGCTGACGTCGTGCAGTTGCGCGATGGCCGGGGCAGGCAGCATCGAGGGGTACTGGTGGCGCAGGAAGCAGGGGGAGTCCGGGTACTGGATGGAGTCCAGGACCCCGTAGACGGTCACCTCGCCCTGATGGACGTAGCCCTCGACGGCGACCTGGACGCCGGACATCGCCTCCTCCGCGAGGCAGACCCGGCCGCCCACGCCGTTCATCTCCGGTGGCAGGTCGATGCGTTCGAGGATGTGCTCGAAGGGGCGGCCGATGCGGGATATCCCGTCGCGGATCTCGGAGACCGCCTTGCGGAACTCCTCCTGGTCATCGACTCCGAAGGCGAGTTCGGAGGAGTACGAGAGGGCGGGTTTGAGCCACATCGGGTAGCTCACGCCCTCCGGCGGGTGCGGCGGCTCGGCCGACAGGTCGACCTGTCCGAACCGCGGGTGCCGGTCGGTGGCCTTCCGCTGCTCCAGCCGGCTCCAGTACTTGTGCTCGCACTTGACCACCGACTCCAGGCCGGTGCTGCGGGTGCCGTAGCGTTCACTCAGCATCGGGACGAGAGTGCTGACCGGGAAGTCCCAGTAGCCGACGATCGCGTCGATGCTGCCGTCGAACGTGTCGAGCACGCCCTGGGCCTTGTCGAGCAGCGCGGGCAGGTCCACTTCGCCGACCTGCAGCTCCTCGATCGTCAGCAGCTGGTGAAAACGCAGCTGGTCGGCTCCCGGGACCTGCTGGAGCGTGGGCAGGTTGGCCTCGTCGAGCCCGATCACGAAGACGTTCTTCACCGTCTCGTCAGACACGGCTCTCCTTCCGACGGTGTACGGCCCGAAGGCCGGCTTGCAAGATCGTCGGAGTACCCGTCGGGCCCGCCGGCATTCCGCTCCGGGCACCGCGCCGCGTTCCGGGCGAGAAGGGACATGCCTGCCGCCGAGGTGGGAACGCGGGGCGGGCAAGGACGGCGTGGCCGGTCAACCGGGCGACGCCGTGGACGACACCGGCAAAGGGGAAGATGTGCAGCCCGAGCAGGAACAGTCCGCACCCCAGGTCGTGTCCGAGCCGGACCCGCCCTACGACTCCGACAAACAGCGGCGGCCCGGCCTGGAGGCCGACATGCGCACCGAGCCGCGCTACCGGGCGAGCCGATACCGGGCCGGCGGGAAGCTGGAGGGGAAGACCGCGCTGATCACCGGCGGCGACTCCGGCATCGGCAGGGCCGTCGCGCTGCTGTACGCGCGCGAGGGCGCCGACGTCGCCGTCGTGCACCTGCCCGAGGAGCAGGTGGATGCCGAGCGCGTGCGCCGCGAGGTGGAGGAACAGGGCAGGCGCTGTCTGCTGCTGCCCGGCGACCTCACCGATCCGGAGTTCTGCCGCGCCGCGGTTGAGCGGACGGCGACGGAACTCGGGGGCCTGAACATCCTGGTGAGCAACGCCGCCTACCTCAACAGCAAGCTGGAACTGGAGCAGTTGACCGCGGAGGACTTCGACCTGACGTTCAAGACGAACGTCTACGCGTACTTCCACCTGCTCATGGCGGCCCTGCCGCATCTGGGGGCCGGGGACGCGGTCATCGCCACCGCGACCGAGGAGGCCCTCAAAGGCAGCACCACGATGATCGACTACGCGGCGTCCAAGGCCGCGCTGATCACGCTGACCAAGTCCGTCGCCCCGCACCTGGCCAAGCGCGGGGTGCGCGCCAATGTGGTCGCGCCCGGCCCGACCTGGACGCCCCTCAACGAGGCCGACCCGCACATGCCGCCGGACGGGCTCGCCCACATCGGCAGCGAGGCGCCGCTGGGTCGCGCGGCCCAGCCCGAGGAGATCGCACCGACGTACGTCTACCTCGCCTCCGACGCCGACTCCAGCTACACCGTCGGCGAGGTCATCGCGGTGACCGGCGGCATCGTCGACACGCGGTAGTCCGTCTCACACCCCGGCGGGCAGGGGCTGTTCCGCCCAGATGGTCTTGCCCGTGGCCGTCTGGCGGCTGCCCCACCGCTCGGCGAGCTGGGCGACGAGCAGCAGCCCCCGCCCTCCCTCGTCGAAGACCCGGGCACGCCGCAGATGCGGTGCGGTGCTGCTGCCGTCGGACACCTCGCAGATGAGGGTCGCGTCGCGGATCAGCCGCAACTCGATGGGCGCGCCGCCGTACCGCAGCGCGTTGGTGACCAGCTCACTGACGATCAGTTCGGTGGCGAACTCCGCTTCCGTCAGCCCCCATTCGGCCAGTTGCTCGCCGGCCATCTTGCGGGCCCGGGCCACGGCCGCGGGGTCCGGCGGCAGCTGCCAGGTGCGGACCTTCGCGGCGTCGAGCACGGCCGTCCGCGCCAGCATCAGCACGACGTCGTCGTCGGCGGGCCGGCCGGTCAGCAGCGTGCGCAGCACCTGCTCGCAGGTTTCCTCCAGCGCGTCCGCGGGGGTGCTCAGGGCCTGGCGCAGCAGGGTGATCCCGACTTCGACGTCGTGGCCGGGAGCCTCGATCAGACCGTCGGTATAGAGGGCGAGCAGGCTGTTCTCCTCCAGCCGGACCTCGGAGGCCTCGAACGGCAGTCCCCCCAGACCCAGCGGCGGCCCGGCCGGCAGGTCCAGGAACCGTACGCCGCCGTCGGGCGTGACCAGCGCGGGCGGCGGATGCCCGGCGCGGGCCATGGTGCAGCGCCGGGACACCGGGTCGTACACGGCGTACAGGCAGGTGGCGCCGACCTGCCCCGATGTCTCCTCCGCCCCGCGCACCTCCGGTCCCTCCTCCCGGTCGAGCCGGATGACGAGGTCGTCGAGCTGGGTGAGCAGTTCGTCGGGGGCGAGGTCGACGTCCGCGAGCGTCCGTACGGCGGTTCGCAGACGGCCCATCGTCGCCGACGCGTGGATGCCGTGGCCCACCACGTCGCCCACGACCAGCGCCACCCGGGTGCCGGACAGCGGGATCACGTCGAACCAGTCGCCCCCGATGTCCGCACCGGCCCCGGTCGGCAGGTAGCGGTAGGCGATGTCCATCGCCGCCAGCTCCGGCAGCCGTTCGGGCAGCAGGCTGCGTTGCAGTGCCAGGGCCGTGCGGCGTTCCCGGGTGAAGCGGCGGGCGTTGTCCACGCTCACCGCGGCCCGGGCGACGATGTCCTCCGCGAGCAGCAGGTCGTCCTCGCTGAACGAGTCCGGGGTGCGGTGGCGCAGGAAGTGCACCAGGCCCAGGGTGACGCCCCGGGCGCGCAGCGGCACCATCATCACCGAGTGGATCATGTGCGTGGTCACGGTCTCGGCGCGGGCCGGGGATGCCTTGAGCCACTCCATGAGTTCGGGGTCCCCCGGCCGGTGCCGGGCGCCCCGCGCGGCGGTCAGGGTCCGCAGCGGAAGCGTCCCCACCGGGTAGTGGACCGTGCCGCCCACGCCCACCACCGACTCGGGGCTGCCCTCCAGCACCGACCGTTGTGCGGCGCGCCGCAGGGTGACCGGCGTGTCCGGCGGCAGCGGCCCCGGCTCGTCGCCCCGGGCCACGGATTCCAGCAGATCCACCGTGACGAAGTCCGCGAACCCCGCGGTGACGGCCACCTCCGCCATCTCCTCGGCCGTCCGGTTCACGTCCAGGGTGCTCCCGATCCGCAGGCTGGCCTCGTTGATCACCGCCAGCCGGCGTCGGGCCCAGGACTGTTCCGTCGTGTCGAACACGGTCGCCGACATGCCCTGGACCGTGCCCGTCCCGTCCTTCAGGGGCGAGAGGAACATGGACCAGGCGTGCGGCCGGACCTCGCCCGGGGCCTTGCCGTACTGTTCGTGGAAGATCATCTCGCCGGTTCGCAGCACTTCACGCTGGAGGTGGTCGTAGGTGTCGAAGGGCGGGTTCGGTTCCATCTCCCACAGGGTCAGGCCCTTCATCTCCTCCTCGGAGCGGCCCATCAACTCGCTCATGATGTCGTTGGCGCCCACCAGCCGGGCGTCCCGGTCGTAGACCGCGACCGGTACGGGGAGCTGGCCGAGCGTGAGGTCCCACAGGGGCACGCGCCCGCGCTCGGCCCGCCCGGGCGGGTACGCCGGTGCGGTGCCGGTCACGAGCCAGAGCCGGCGGCCCTCCGCGTCCAGCAGCGGCGTTCCCTGCAGCCGGACCACGATCCGGTTGCCGACCCGGTGCCGCAGCGCGACCTCACCGGCCCACCGCCGGCCCTCCTGCATGTTCCGCAGTGTCGACTCCGGGAGTCGGGCGGCGAGCAGGTCGGCGACGGCCGTGCCCGCGAGTTCGGCGGGTTCGTAGCCGAGCAGGCGGCGCGCCCCGTCGCTCCACACCATGATCGCCCCGCCGGCGTCGACGACGACCGCCAAGTCCTCCGGTACGCGTCCCTGCACGGTGCCTCCGGATGTGCCGCCCCGTCTGCTCTCCATTCCCTGCACCCGATTGTCCCGCTACCGGCCCGCCGAGGCTCGTCTGCCGACAGGCGCCGCGCTGACCAGCGGGAACGCTCGGTGGCCGGGCGGATCGCGGGCCGGCGCGAGCGGTGCGCAGGCCCTGCGAGGGCCGGGTGGTAGTCGAGGGCCGACGTACTTGATCCCGCGCCGGGCTCATCGTCCCCGGGTCTTCGGGTGAGGTACCGGCTCCGTCAGCCGGCCAGGCGCTCCACCAGCAGGAAGCCGCCGATGACGATCATCATCGCCCCGGAGACGCGGGTCACCGCCCGGGCCGCGGAGGGCCTGGTCCGCAGCATCGTGCGGGCCAGGACTCCGACGGTGAGGTACACGACGGCGCAGGCGATCATGTGCAGCGAGCCGAGCAGGCCGGTCTGGCCGGCGACCGGCCAGGCGCCGGCGGGGTCGATGAACTGCGGGAACAGGGAGAAGTAGAGGAGCAGTGCCTTGGGGTTCAGCCCGCTGGTCCCGATGCCCCGGAGCATGACCCGCAGACGGGAGGCGCCCTCGAAGCCCGCCTCCTCCCCGGCGGCCGTCAAGGCGGCCGGCTGCCGGAGCACACCCCAGCCGAGCCACACCAGGTATCCGGCCCCGGCCACGGTCAGCGCGGTGAGCAGTGTCGCCGAACTCGCCACGATCACCACCAGCCCCGCCACGGCGAGCAGGGTGTAGCCCGCGTATCCCGCGACCAGCCCGGCGACCGCCGGCACGACCGAGCGGTCCCGCAGGCCGGACGTGATCGCGTAGGCCCAGTCCGCGCCGGGGGTGAATATCAGCAGCAGATCCACTGCCAGGAAGGCCGCCAGCGTGGTCGTGTCCATCGATCGTTCCCTCTCACATGCCTTGGTATGAGAGGAAGGTTAGGCCGGATCCTGTCGAAGGTGTTCCCTTCTTTACTCATTGATCGCGCGTTCTGAGGCAGAATCTTCTCCATGGATGCCCTGGACCACAAAATTCTTACCGAGCTGCAGCTGGACGGCCGTCTCACGGTCACCGAGCTGGCCGCGCGCGTGAAGCTGAGCGTCTCGCCCTGTCACCGCAGGCTGCGCGACCTCGAACGCGGAGGTGCGATCCGCGGCTACCGCGCGGTGGTGGACCCGGCCGCCGTGGGCCTGAACTTCGAGGCCCTCGTCTTCGTCACCATGCGCCTGGAGGACGCCGACACGGTCTCCGCGTTCGAAGAGGCCGTGGCCGCCGTCCCGCACGTGCTCCAGGCCCAGCGGCTGTTCGGCGACCCCGACTACCTCCTGCGCGTCGCCGCCACCGACCTGACCGCCTTCCAGCAGCTCTACGACCAGCAGCTCGCCCGGCTCCCCGGCGTCCAGCGCCTCAACTCCACCCTCGTCATGAAGCACGTGGTCGACGACCGCCCGCTGCCCGGCTGAGAGGCCCTCCGCGGGCGACGCCGTCGCGCCGGGTGCGCACGGGCACCCGACCGGTGCACGACCCGAGCGTGCGCCCCCGGGCAAACACCCGTGCGCTCCAGGGCAATCGACCCGCTCGCGCCGGTCCTAGGGTGGTGCCGTCCCCCTTGCACCAGCCGCCCGGAAACGAGGAAGCAGCACATGCCGCGGCCGAGTCCGGCTCCATCCATCCGCGCCCGCGGCCGAGTTCGCCCGTACCAGCGACCCGAGGAGTACCGTGCCCGACACCATGCCCGACCCGTCCACCGCACTCCCCGCACTCCCGCCCCTGAGCGCGCAGGCCGAGCGGCTGATCGAGCTGGGGGTGCATGAGATCGACGAGCTGTCCGCCGAGGAGATCCGCACGTTCGCCGCGGAGGCCGGCGCCGTCGGCGACGGTGCCCTGCTGGCCGTACATCCGGGCCGTGCCCCCGCCTCCGCCCTCGCGCCGCTGCTCCGCCGGGACGGCAAGCCGGGTTTCGTCGTCGTCGACATGCCCGACGTCGACCAGTTCGCCCCGAGCGCGGTCGACCTGCCCGACGCGCCGCTCTATCTCGTCACCGGGATCGACCGCGGGGACCACATGGCCAACTGGTCCCCGGACGAAGCCCTGCCCGCCCTCACCAAGGAGGACCGCACGCCTCTGGTGCTCACCGAGGGCATCCACTGGGTGCTCCAGCAGCCCGAGGCCCTGGAGCGCAACCGCTGCTTCATGACCATCGGCTCCCGGCTGCGCAAGCCCGACGGCACCCTGGACGCCCGCACCCCGGCCCTCTGGATCAGCAACGGCACCGGCAGGGACGGCCGCGAGCGCCGCAACGCCCCCAAGGTCGGCTGGTGCTGGTGGAACAACCGCCACACCTGGCTGGGCTTCGCCTCCGCGACGGGCCGCCGAGGCTGAGGCGTCCTGCACGAACCGGGTGAGCGGTGCCGGCCGGCCCGCGGACAGTGCGGCGAGACCCGCACGCGCTTCGTCCCGCACGTCCGCGGGTACGCGCGCGTCCGGCGCGAGCACGGCACGGTCCGCGGACCGAGGGCCCGCCGGCTGCCGGCGGCCGTGCCGAGGCACCGGCCGGTACTTGAACCCGGGGCGGATCTGGGCGAATCTGACCGCTGTCGGACGAGGCGCCGAGACCGATCGTGATCACGTCGGTCTCCGCCGTTCCGGGATCGAGGTGGGGAGGGGCCGGGGCCATGGACGTGCCAGCCGCGGCCGGGGACCTCATGGCGTACCTGGCGGCACGGGCCGACGCGGATGTCGCCGCCGCGACGCAGCGGTACTTCCCCCGGGGCATTCGGGCCCTGGGTGTCAGCAATGCCTCCGTCGTCGAGCTCGCGAACGGCTACTTCCGTGCCCGGCCGGACATCCCCCCGGCGACCCGCCTGGCCCTGACGGAAGAGGTGCTGTCCCGTGCCTCGCACCACGAAGAGGTCCTGCTGGGTTTCGCGCTCCTGCACAAGGTCGCGAGGACCGGACTGGGTGACGAACTCCTCGACCGCTGCGAGCACTGGCTCGAAACGTATGTGTCCAACTGGGCGCAGTGCGACGACCTCTGCCTGAAGCTGCTGTACCCGTTCTTCCTCGGCCACCTCGACCGGATCCCGCGGACGCAGCGCTGGGTCGCGTCCCGGTCGCCCTGGGCGAGACGCGCGGCGAACGTGGCCGTCGTGAAGTTCGTCCGGCGCACCGTGGGGCGCACGGTGTTCGAACTGCCCCTGTCCCACGTCTTCGACAACTGCACCCGCCTCATGGACGATCAGGACGTGTACGTGCAGAAGGGCTGCGGGTGGCTGCTCAAGGTCACCGCCGAGGCCCATCAGGACGAAGTGGCCGCGTTCCTGCGCACATGGCACGGCCGAATGGCCCGCACCACCTTCCGGTACGCCGTCGAGAAGATGGACCCGCAGACGCGGACGTCCCTGATGGCGCTGGGCAGGGAGCGCTCCGGATGACATCCAAAGAGCCTTAGATGAGCGATATGTGATGGACCGTCACCGGATGTACCGTCAACCAAAGGAGAAGCAGCTCGTGTTACTCGTCGACGGGCAACCGTATGTCGGTCACCACTGCGAATCGACCTCCCTGGTCAACCTCCTCGGGCAACGCGGTGTCGACCTGTCCGAGCCGCTCGTCTTCGGCCTCGGCAGCGGCTTGTCCTTCACCTACTGGCGCACCAAGCGGATGCCGGCACCGTTCCTCGGCGGCCGTATCAGGCCGGACCGGCTGACCGCCCAGGTCGCCGAGGTGCTCGGCCTGCGCCTGACGGTCAGGGAGACCTCCTCCGGGAAGCGGGCCCGCGAACAACTGCTCCACGACCTCGACTCGGGGACCGTGGTCGGTCTCAAGCTCGACCGCTACGAGCTGGACTACTCCACGGACGACTACCGGTTCGCCGCCCACTACGTCGCGTGCGTCGGCTACGACGGCGACAGATTCGCCCTCGTCGAGACCAGGCCGCTGGGGCTGCGGTGGGCCTCCGGTGAGTCCCTGGCACGGGCCCGCAGCGCCCGGGGCCCGATGAGCTCACGCAACCTCTCCTTCACCATCGCCCCTCCGGACGGCCCGCTGCCCGACCTGGGCGAGGCCGCCCGCCGAGCCGTCAGGACGACGGCGGAGAGCTTCCTGAACCCTCCGATCGCCAACCTGGGCTTCAAAGGCATGCACAAGGCCGCCGATCTGATGCCCGGCTGGATCGACGACCTCGCATCGCCACGGGAGGCGCTCGTCGAGATGGCCACCCTCATGGAGGAGGGCGGAACCGGGGGCGGCCTCTTCCGCACCATGTGGGCGGACTTCCTCGCCGAGACCGCCGAACTCACGGGTGCGGCGGAGTTCCGCGACCTGTCGGACGCCTACCGCCTGGTGTCGGGGAACTGGACCAGAGTGGCGGAGCTCCTCCACGAGGCGGGAACCGCCGGGGACCGGGCTCCCCTCGAGCACGCGTCGAAGCTGGTGCACGAACTCGCGCAGGAGGAGCAACGCCTGATGCGGCAGCTGTCGGACGCCGCCTGAGCCCCGGGCGCCCTCCAGCGGGTTCTCGCCGAGGAACGCGGCGAGATGGGCGAACGGGGGAGCCGGCACGGGCGCCCCCGGGGCCCTCAGGCGGTTTCGCCCGCAGGGCTCCGCAGCGCCTGGTACACGGACCACACCACGGCCACCAGGGGTACGGCCACGACCGCACCGATCACCCCCGCCGCGACCGCACCGCCGACCACCGCCAGGGCGACCACCACCGGGTGGAGCCGAACGGCCCAGCTCATCACCACGGGGTGCAGCACGTGCCCCTCGATCTGGCCGATGACCACGATCAGAGCGACGACCACCAGCGCGATGAGCGGCCCCTTCGACGCCAGGGCGACGACCGCCGCGATCGCCAGTGCGATGGGCGATCCGATCAGGGGGATGAAGGCGGCCATGAATTCCAGCAGGGCCAACGGCACGGCGAGTGGCACACCGAGGGCGAACAGCGCGATGCCCACGAGGACGGCGTTGGTCGCAGCCACCAGCAGAATGCCGTGCGTGTACCCGGTGAAGGTCCGCCAGGCGGCCCCCGCTCCGACCGTGAACCGCTGCCGGGCCCGGAGGGGAAGCTGGTCGCACACCCACTGCCACTGCTTCTCACCGGAGTGCGTGAAGAAGACCGCACAGAACAGGGCCAGTGCCAGCACGGTCAGCACCTCCACCAGCCGGGTCGCGCCGCTCAGCGCCGTACTGATCAGGGCGGAACGGTGGTCCGACAGGAGCTTGCCGATGCGGGACTGGAGGTCGTCGAACGCGTTTGCGGGAAGATGGAAGGGCGGCTCCTCCAGACGCCGTTCGATCCGGTCGATCCCCGCCACGAACTCCTTCTCCAGCCCGGTCCGCTGGTCCGCCACGGTCTCACCCACCAGGGCGAGCGCCCCGAGGACGAGGACGATGCCGCCGATGAGGGCAGTGGCCACCGCGAGCGGCCGGGGCATGACCCGGGCCAGCCGCCCCGCCACGGGCCGGAGCACCGCCGTGATGACGAGACCGAGGAAGACGGCGACGGCGATCCGGTGGAACTGCCCGAGCACGGAGAACGCGACCCGGACGACGATGCCGACGGCGATGAGCCGCCACGCGTACGCGGCCGCGGTGCGCAGCACGCCCGGTACGCGGGACTCGGCGTCGTCCGGGCGCGGCAGCGCCGAGGCGGAGGGATCGGAGGGCGTCGACATCTCATGCCCGTACCACCCACCGGCCGCCGAAGCGCGGAGCAGGCGCGCAATTCCCCCGAAGGCCGGTACCGGCCCGGCCGGTCCCCGGGAGCGCGGTGCCGCGGGGCCGTCGTGCCCGGGTCCGTCCTACTCCGCCCGTGCCTGGCGCTCGGGGAAGCCGAAGGAGTAGCCCTGTTCCTTCAGCCACGGCAGAACCTCGCGCAGGGCGGCCACGGTCTGCGAGCGGTCGCCTCCCGCGTCGTGGAAGAGGAGGGTCGGGCCGTTGGCGATCTCGTCCTTCACGGTGGCGACGATGGCGTTCGCGCCGGGGCGCTCGAAGTCCTTGGAGTCGATGTTCCAGCCGAGGGGGCGCATGCCGTGCGACGCGGCGAGACGACGGCTGTAGGGCGTGAAGGCACCTCCGGGCGCCCGGTAGTACTGCGGGCGGACACCTCCGGACGCCTCGGTGATCATGCGCTCGGCGTCCAGAATCTGCCGCGACTGGTACGACGTGGGCTTGCGGTCCATGGTGACGTCGTGCGCGACGGTGTGGTCGCAAAGCCGGTGCCCGGCCGCCACGACCGCCTTGACCAGGTCCGGGTGGGCCTTGGCCTGCCCGCCCACCATGCAGAACGTGGCCTTCACGCCGTTGTCCCGCAGCACCCGCAGCACCTCGGGCGTCCACACGGGGTCCGGCCCGTCGTCGATGGTGATGTTGACGCCGCGGGCACCCGCGTCCGAGGCGTGCGCGATGTCCGCCGACACAGGCGTCGCCTTGCGGCCCTGCGACGCGGCGGGCGGTGCGGCGACGCCCTGGGCGGGTCGCCCTTCGGTGGAACCGAGTTGCGCGTTCCAGAACGAGGTCAGGCCCGCCACCGCGGTCACCCCGAGCGCCGCCGCCGCCACTTTGGCGTACCATCCCCGTCCGCCGCTTCGCACCATGTCTTCCGTTCCTTCGCCGTCGCCGTGGAGCCCGTGCATACGGCAAGAGGGCGGAAGGCGTCCGCTGGATCCGTCTGTTACGGATCACGGACAAAGCCGTTTCGGCGAGGACACGGACACCGACACGTTCCGGCGGCGACGCGTACGGGGCGCATCGTCCGCATTCGCTTCGGGGACGCTCCGGACCGGTTCGTTCTAGTCGTCGCCGCGTGCCAGGACGCGGCGTGCGGCCTCGGCCTCGGCCGCGGGCGGGGACAGCTCGTCGAGGGTGTCGAGTTCGTCGTCCGCCTCCAGTTCCCGTTCCCAGGCCGCCGCGAGGCGTTCCTGCTCCTCGCGGGGCCTGGCACCGACCGCTTCACGGTGCTCCGGGTCCAGCGCTGCCAGGAATCGTCCGAGCGGGTCCGTGGGCATACGAGGCTCCTCGTCGTGGGGGGAAGGGGCGTGACCTGCCCCAGCATGGCCGAACCCTTGCGCCCCGGCCGCCCGACACAGCCGGGGGGACACCGCGTTGGCCCCTTCACCCGCTCGCTGCCTGCCACGACGTCCCGCTCCGGGCAGCTCAGGGGCCGAAGTCACGCGACGGCCGGTCACCCTTGTTGATCAGTGGTGACGGGTGGCAGGGTGGACGCCGCCTGCCGACGCACAGCCTCCAGGAGCCCCGCCATGGCCAGCAGCTTCCGTCAACCCGGCCTGGACGCTGGGCGGCGGTACGGGGCTGTACCCGCGCTGGCTGACGGACCTGGCCACCGCCGGCTTCACCGGCATCGAGACCTTCTCGTTCGACCTGACCGTGCCGTACCCGCTCGAGGCGTGGCGGGGCCGGATCCGGGCCAGCGCCGGGGTCGGCGCCGCTCTGCCGCCGGACGAGGTGGCACGCTTCGACGACGCCCTCGGCCGCGTGCTGCGCGAGCGTTTCCCCGGCGAGGTGCTCCAAGTCCCGCATCGCACCTGGGCCGTTGTGGCCACCAGGGGCGACGTCTGAGCACGCTGGGCAGCCCCGCGGGACGCCGTCATGGGGTCGATGCCGCCGGCCGCCGCTGACAACGCCCTCGTCCCGCCGCGCCCGACGAAAGACATCCTCGCTCGCGTTCGACCAGTCGGACATTGTTCGGAACCTCTTGACGCTGCCCCGGGCGTCGGCTGAAACTCTCGCAACACGCGTCACCTGCGTGTAACAGCGGGCCCACGGCACGGACTTGCCGTCGCCTCGTCGTCTCCGCGTTCCGCTCCGCCTTGTCCGTCATCAGCCCTGCCCGTCATCAGCCATGCCTCAACAGAGGACCTCACACGACATGACGCACGTCGCACGACTTCGCAGCCGCGCGAGACGCCTGGCGGGCCCTCTCGCCGGACTGACCGCCGCGTCGGTGCTGCTCACTCTCGCCGGCCCCGCCGTCCCCGCGCAGGCGGCCCCGCAGGCACCGGTGGCCGAAGCAGCGGACCTCACCGACGGCCTCGCCCTGTGGTACGAGCTCGACGCCGGCTCCGGCGCCACCGTGACCGACGCCTCCGGCAACGGCCGCGACGGCACGGTCAGCGGAACCGCCGACTGGTCGGCCTCCGGCCAGGGTCTCGCCTTCAACGGCTCGGACACCTACATCAAGGTGCCGGACGACGTCATGAAGGGCATGAACGCGATCACCGTCTCCATGGACGTGCTGATCGACCCCGCCCAGAGCACGCCCTACTTCCTCTACGGATTTGGCAACACCAGCGCGGGCAGCGGCAACGGCTACCTCTTCACCACGGGCAACTCCTTCCGCACCTCCGTCGCGACGGGCAACTGGTCGACCGAGCAGACCACCAAGCCCTCCGACTCCCACAACCTGACCCGCGGCGTGTGGAAGCACATCACCTACGCCCAGAGCGGCTCCACCGGCGTGCTCTATGAGGACGGCGTCGAGGTCGGCCGCAACACCTCGGTCACGACGACGCCCGGCGCCGTCGGCTCCGGCACCACCAAGGCCAACTACATCGGCAGGTCCGTCTACGACGGCGACAAGCTCTTCAAGGGCCGGATCCGCGACTTCCGCGTGTACGACCGCGCACTGGACGGCCCGGAGGTCGAGCAGCTCTCCCTCCCCGTCGCCACGCAGGGCGTCGCCGACGACAAGGAGGTCCTCAGCCTCGGTGACACCAGCGGCGTCACCGCTGACCTGGACCTGACGAAGACCGGACCGGCGGGCGGTTCCGCCATCACCTGGGACAGCGACAACCCGTCGGTCGTCTCGGACACCGGCAAGGTGACCCGCCCCGCGGCCGGCTCACCCGAGGGCCGCGCCACGCTCACGGCGACCCTGAGGAAGGGCACCGTGACCGGCACCAAGACCTTCGACGTCACGGTCCGGCCCGCGCTGGACGACGTCGCCGCCACCCGCGAGGCCGCCGAGGCGCTCACCGTCCACAACCTCGACGACGCCCGCGGCAACCTCACCCTGCCCGGGAGCGGCAAGTACGCCACGACCGTCACCTGGTCCTCCGCGAATCCGGACGTCGTCACCGCGGGCGGCGAGGTCCACCGTCCCGCGCACGGCGACGGCGCCACCACCGTCGAGCTGACCGCCACCGTCACCAAGGGCGGGGCGAAGGCGACGCGCGTCCTGACGGCCAAGGTGCCCGAACTGCCCGCCGAAGCAGCCCTCAAGGGCTACATGTTCAGCTACTTCACCGGCGAGGGCACCTCGGACGGTGAACAGCTCTACGCCGCCCTCAGCAAGGGCAACGACCCGCTGCACTGGCGCGAGCTGAACGACGGCAAGCCGGTCCTCACCTCGACCCTCGGTGAGAAGGGCCTGCGCGACCCGTTCATCATCCGCTCCCCGGAGGGCGACAAGTTCTACCAGATCGCCACCGACCTCAGGATCTACGGCAACGGCGACTGGGACGCCTCCCAGCGCACCGGCAGCAAGTCCATCATGGTCTGGGAGTCCACCGACCTGGTGCACTGGACGAACCAGCGCCTGGTCGAGGTCTCACCCGACAGCGCCGGCAACACCTGGGCGCCGGAGGCGTTCTACGACGCCGAGCGCGGCGAGTACGTGGTCTTCTGGGCGTCGAAGCTGTACGACAACGCCGACCACTCCGGCGACACGTACAACCGCATGATGTACGCCACCACCCGCGACTTCCACACCTTCAGCGAGCCCAAGGTGTGGATCGACCGGGGCTACTCGGTCATCGACTCCACGATGATCCGGCACGATGGCACGTACTACCGGCTGTCCAAGGACGAGCGGAACAACACCTCTTCCACCCCCAACAGCAAGTTCATCTTCGAGGAGAAGAGCGACTCGATCCTGAACCCGTCCTGGACCGCCGTCGCCGAGGGCATCGGCAAGGGCGCGATGAACGCCGCCGAGGGACCGCTGGTGTTCAAGTCCAACACCGAGGAGAAGTGGTACGCGTTCCTCGACGAGTTCGGCGGCCGCGGCTACATCCCGTTCGAGACGACCGACCTCGACTCCGGCACCTGGACCCCCTCCACCGGCTACGACCTGCCCGCCGAACCCCGCCACGGCACCGTGCTGCCGGTCACCCAGGCCGAGTACGACCGGTTGCTGCGCGCCTACCAGCCCGACCGGATCGTGAAGAGCGTCGAGGACGTGTCGGTGAAGACCCGGGTCGGCGACGCCCCGGTCCTGCCGGCCACGGTGATCGCCGAGTACGCCGACGGCGTCAAGCGGCCCGTCTCCGTCGACTGGGAGGACGTCCCGGCGTCGGCATACGACCGTCCCGGCACCTTCACCGTCAACGGCAGTCTGCCCGACGGCGCGGCGATCCCGGTCCGGGCCGAGGTCACCGTGTCCGACGAGGGACCGGACGTCCCGGCCGGCCTGCTCCTGCACTACGCCTTCGACGAGACCGGCGGCAGCATCGCCCGCGACTCCAGCGGCCACGGCTACCACGGCACCTATGTACGCACGCCCGACTTCGGCGCCGGGGTCGACGGCGGCTCGTTCAGGATGTCCGGCGACTCGTCGAACTCTCCGTACGTGAGGATCCCCAACGGTGTCCTGAAGGACGCCGTCAGCGTGACGGTGTCGACGTACGTCAAGTGGCAGGGCGGCAGCAGCTTCCAGTGGCTGTTCGGGCTCGGCCCCGACAGCGACAAGTACCTGTTCGCCACCCCCTCCAACGGCGGCTCCAGTCTCTACTCGGCCATCACCAAGGCCAGTTGGTCGGCGGAGTCGAAGCTGACGGCCGGCTCGCAGCTCACCCCCGGCCGGTGGCGGCACGTCACGGTCACGCTGGACGGCGCCACCGGCACGATGGTCCTCTATGCCGACGGCGTCGAGGCGGCCCGCACGACCACCACCGTCAAGCCGTCCGAGCTGTACAGCGCGGCCAAGGACCACAGCGGCTACATCGGACGCTCCCTGTACGCGGCCGACCCCTACTTCGGCGGCGAGGTCGACGACTTCCGCATCTACGACCGGGCCCTCACCGGCACCGAGGTCATGAAGCTCAGCGGCAACACGGCGGGCATCGCCAAGGTGACGCACCCCGCGCTCAAGGTCGACGCGCTGGTCGACAACGCGAGCGGTTCGATCACCCTGCCGATGAAGACGGGCACCGATCTCACCGCGCTGGCACCGCAGTTCACGCTCGCCGAGGGCGCGACGATCAGCCCCGCCTCCGGCAGCACGCACGACTTCACCGAACCGGTGACGTACGAGGTCACCGGATCCGACGGCAAGAAGCGCACTTGGAGGGTCTCGGCGCTGATCATGAAAACTCCGGCCCTGCCGGGTCTGAACGCCGACCCGAACATCGTGCGCTTCGGCGACACCTTCTACCTCTACCCGACGACCGACGGCTTCGAGGGCTGGAGCGGCACACAGTTCAAGGCCTGGTCCTCCACGGACCTGGTCCACTGGAAGGACCACGGCGTCATCCTCGACCTGGGGCCGGACGTCAGCTGGGCGGACAGCAGGGCCTGGGCCCCGGCGATCACGGAGAAGGACGGCACGTACTACTTCTACTTCTGCGCCGACGCCAACATCGGCGTGGCCGTCTCCGACTCGCCGACCGGCCCCTTCAAGGACGCCTTGGGCAAGCCCCTGCTGAAGGCCGGTGACTTCCGCGGTCAGATGATCGACCCGGCGGTCTTCACGGACGACGACGGCAAGCAGTACCTCTACTGGGGCAACGGCCGCGCCTATGTCGCCCCGCTCGGCGACGACATGACCTCCGTCGACACCGCGCGGGTCGAGGACATCACCCCGAGCGGCTACAACGAGGGCACCTTCGTCATCAAGCGCAAGGGCACCTACTACTTCATGTGGTCGGAGAACGACACCCGGGACGAGAACTACCGCGTCGCCTACGCGACCGGCCCCTCGCCCACCGGCCCGTGGACCGAGCGGGGCGTGATCCTGGAGAAGGACCTCTCCCTGGGCGTCAAGGGCCCGGGCCACCACTCCGTCGTCCACGTCCCCCACACCGACGACTGGTACATCGCCTACCACCGCTTCGCCATCCCCGGCGGTGACGGCACGCATCGCGAAACCACCATCGACAAGCTGGAGTTCGGCTCCGACGGCCTGATCGAGAAGGTCGTCCCGACCCTCGGCGGCATCGACCCGGTCACCGTCGTCGACGCCGGGCCGGACGCCACCGGCACAGAGGGCGAGGCGATCACCCTCGCCGGCACCGTCTCCGGGGCGGGCACCCCCGAGTGGACCGTCCAGGACGGCGCCCCGTGCACCGTCCAGGAGCCGACGGCGGCCCGGACGACCCTCACCTGCACGGACGACGGCACCTTCCGGGTCACCCTGACCGGCGGACGCGGCACCGACACGGCGACCGTCGAGGTCTCCAACGCCACCCCGTCGATCACGTCCGCGACAGGCCCCGGCTCGCCCGTCGCGGCGGGCAGGACCGCCGTCGTCACGGTTTCCTTCGACGACGTGGGCACCGCGGACCGCCACACCTGCGAGGTCGACTGGAAGGACGGCGGCAAGCCCGCGACCGGCACGGTCACCGCCTCCCGCTGCCGCGCCGCACACGTCTACGACGAGGCGGGCATCCACCGCCCGGTCGTCACCGTCACCGACGACGACGGCGGCGCGGACAGCGCCACCCTCCCGGAACTGATCGTCTACGACCGGGCCGCCGGACCCGTGGCCGGCGCCGGCACGATCACCTCGCCGGCCGGTGCCTACCCGGCCTCGCCGAGGCTGACCGGCAAGGCGGCGTTCACCCTGGGCGCCGAGTACCGGAAGGGAGCGACCGTCCCGACCGGCAAGGCCACGTTCGTCTTCGGACCGGCCGGGCTCACCTTCCGCTCGACCGGCTCCGACTGGCTCGTGGTGAACGGCTCCAGGGCCGTCCACCAGGGCTCCGGAACGGTCGGCGGCAAGAGCGGCTACGCCTTCAGAGTCACGGCCACCGACGACCCGGACACCTTCCGCATCAAGATCTGGAAGAAGTCCACCGGCGATGTCCTCTACGACAACAGGACCGGCGCCGGGACGAAGGGCGCCGTCACCATCGGACACCGCCGATAAGAACGTGCGTCGAGCGGCGGGGAAGGCCAACTACCAGAAGGAGAGCAGGACCTGCGACAAAGGCAGAGCACAGGCCTTCACGCTTCCCTGAAGAGCCGATAGTCGCGGAGAGCGGACCCGGTCTCCGCGACCTGCATTTTCACGCAAGTCGTGGTAGTACGCGAGGTGAAGCGGTCATCTCGCTGCTCGCGTGCGAGAAAGAGCAATCCAGGTAAGCTGGATGAGGGCACGGCGATGTCTCGGAACAGAAGGAGCCCGCATAACGGTGACCGTGTATACCGGAGACCATGTCCACCGGAAATCGCGTTCACAGGCGATCAGGGTCGAGTTTCGGCCCGGGGCCCGGAGAATTCTCCTTCATGAGCTCGGCCGAGAGGCCTCTCCGTCGCCGTCCGGTGTCGTTCGCCCAGCTCGACCCGCCCGCCAAGTGGTCCTCTCAGGAGGTTAGTCGGGATGAACGGACGACTGCGAAGCCAGGCTGCGATGGTCGCCGTCAGCGCATGTATCGTCGTGCTGACGGCGTTGTACTACGCATTCCCGGAAAAGCGGCTGCTCTTCGTCGCCATAGGAGTGACCGGCGTCATCGGTATCCTCCTTGGTGTCTTTCTCAACCATCCGGCGCATCGACTCCCCTGGCTGTTGCTTGCCGCAGGAAACTTCGCCTTCGCCGCGGGCCAGGCGACCCAGATCATTCTCATCGAGATACTCAATGAAGACATCCCCTTCCCGTCCATCGCCGACGGCTTCTATCTCGCGGCATATCCGCTCTATGCGGCGGGACTGCTGGGCTTCGCGCACTGGCGCACGAGTTGGCGCGACCGGGCGAACCTCGTCGACGCGCTGACACTGACCGTCGGCCTGGCGTTGCTGTCGTGGCTCTTTCTCATCGATCCGTACGCCCGCGCGGAGGGTCTCACCTGGGTGCAGAAGGCGTTCGCCATCGCCTATCCGCTCGGCGACATCCTCGTCCTGGCGATGCTGCTGCGGCTGCTCGTCGGCCGTGGCGGCAAGAGCCGCTCGCTCATGCTGCTCACCCTGGGCACCGTCGGCCTGCTCACAGCCGACGTGCTGTACGGCCTGATCCAGCTGAACGGGACGTGGCGCACCGGGAGCGCGGTCGAACTCGGCTGGGCCGTCCTGTACGGCGCCTGGGCCCTTGCTGCGCTCCACCCGTCCATGCGCCTGCTGACGCAGCCGCTGCCATGGCGGGCCGAGACCGGCACGGGCCGGCTGGCCCTGCTCACCCTGGCGTCGCTCATCGCGCCCGCCATCCTCCTGACGGAGGCGGTGCGCGGCGTGAGGTCCAACGTCGGGGTCATCGGCGTCTTCTCCGCGGTGCTCTTCCTCCTCGTGCTCTACCGCCTGGCGGGGGTGGTGGCGACCCACCGGCGGGCGGTCGGCCGGGAGAAGGCCCTGCGCGACGCGGTGTCGTCGCTGGGCGGGGCCGGCGAGCTGCGGGACGTGGCCGCAGCAGTCCACTCCGCGGTGACGCAGCTGATGCCGGTCGGCTCGCCCCGCTCCGCGCTGCTCACCCTGCCGGACACCACACTCTGGGTGAACGGGGCCCACAGCGTCCTGCGCGGGCCCCTGGCCACGCGGGCGACCACAGCCGTACGGGAGCTGATCGCGTCCGGCGAGAACCGCCTGGTGGCCCTCGACGGTGTGGGACCCGTCCTCGTCGACCACCTCGCGGTGGAGGCTGCCCGCAAGGACCACGCGCTGGTCTGCCGTCTCGCCGCGCAGGGCCATCCCTCGGACGATCCGCTGATCGGCGTGCTGGTCGTGGCCGGGGAAGAGCACGACCTGCTGGTGCTCCGGGACACGCTGGTGACGCTCGCCGCGCAGGCCGCGCTCGCCGCGGAACGGGTCACCCTGGCCCATGAGGTCAACCGGCGCAACAGCGAGATGTACTTCCGCACGCTGGTGCAGAACGCCTCCGACGTCATCCTGATCCTCGACGAGGACGACCGGGTCCGCTACGCCAGCCCGTCCGCCGACCAGGTGCTCGGACTGCCGGACCTGGAGGGCACCCTCCTCGTCGACCTGGTGCCACCGCAGGACAGCCGCGCGGTGGTCGAGACGCTCGGCCGGATACGCAGGGGCGAGCCGCAGACCGGGCGCGAGCACTGGCGCGTGGTCCGCGCCGACCGCTCGTCCATCGAGGTCGAGCTGAAGTGGAGCGACCTGCGGGAGGAGGCGACCGTCGGTGGAGTGGTGCTCACGTTGCGGGATGTGACCGAACAGCGCAAACTCGAACGCGAACTCACCCACCAGGCGTTCCACGACTCCCTGACCAATCTGGCCAACCGCGTGCTCTTCCAGGACCGGGTCAACCACGCCCTGGCGCAGGCTCAGCGCGACGGCACGGTGGTCGGCGTGCTCTTCATCGACGTGGACGAGTTCAAGGTCGTCAACGACATCCACGGTCACGGGGTGGGCGACGAACTCCTGGTCGCGCTGTCACTCCGGTTGCAGACCACCGTGCGTGCGTCAGACACCGCCGCGCGCATCGGCGGCGACGAATTCGCCCTGCTCGTGGAAGGCTCCGTCGGGATAGAGGGCGTGGAGCGTTTCACCGAACACGTGATGACCGTGTTCGACGAACCCTTCCGGCTCAGTGTGGGGCCGATGAGCACATACGCCAGCATCGGCGTGGCGACGACGGAGGACAGCATCGACTCGGTCGAACTGCTGGCACACGCCGATCTCGCGCTGTACTCGGCGAAGACGGCGGGCAAGCGTCAGTGGCGCCGCTACCACCCGGAGCTGCAGAGCGGCATGGCCGAGCGCGCCAATTTGCAGGAGGCCCTGGACAATTCGTCGATCGAGACGTCGTTCCTGGTGCTCTACCAGCCCATCGTGGAGCTGACCACTGGTCAGATCGCCGGCTTCGAGGCGCTCGTTCGCTGGCCCCACTCCACGCGTGGCATGGTGCTGCCGGAGCAGTTCATCACGCTGGCCGAGGAGAGCGGGCAGATCGTCCCCCTCGGCGCCTGGGTGCTCGACCAGGCCGCGGCCGAGGCGGTCCGCTGGGAGGGCTCCGTCCGACGCGACGGGACGACCGGCCGCAAACCGCCGTACATCAGCGTGAATGTGTCGCCGCGGCAGTTCCGGGACGACGACTTCTACAACGTGGTCCGGCGTGCCCTGGATCTCTCGGGCATCGAACCGTCGTCTCTCGTACTGGAACTGACCGAGAGTGTGCTGATGTACAACGACGAGCGTATTCTGGGCGAGATGAATGCCCTCACCGAGCTCGGCATTCGTATTGCGATCGACGATTTCGGAACGGGCTACTCGTCGTTGAGCTATCTGCGTGAGTTCCCCATCTCCATACTCAAGATCGACAAGTCGTTCGTCGACGAACTCGGGCGATCGCCGGAGCAGTACGCGCTCGTCGAGGGCATCGCACACCTCGCGGACACGCTCGGCCTCACGGTCATCGCCGAAGGGGTGGAGAACGTGAGGCAGCAGGAGTTGCTGATCTCCATGGGCTGCCGGTTGGCGCAGGGCTATCTCTTCGCGGAACCGGTCAGTGCCGAGGAGGCGGGGCAACTGGTCCTCGCACCGCCGCTCGGCCGCCTGGCCGAATTGCCCGTGAGGCCCGCCGAAAGGAAGCAGTGAGGGCGGCGGTCCTTTCCCGCCAGGAGCGCAGATCGTGCTCCGTATGACGCCGCGCGAGGCAGGAGGCTCGAGGTGACGGAACGTGATCCTCGGACGGCAGAGTCGGTTGCACCGTGCGTCGTGCTGCGCAACGACGAGGAGCAGTACGCGATCTGGCCCGCAGACCGCCGGATACCGGCCGGGTGGCACCGGATCGGCGGACCGGAGTCCGACACGGGGTGCGGGGCTCTGGTCGAGCGCCTGTGGACCGACATGCGGCCCGCGAGCGCCCGCGCCGAGCGGCCGGCGGAGTCCTGGCCGGGCAGCGTGCCCGAGCTGGTGCGGGAGCGAGCGCGGCGTGAGCCGTCCGCTCTCGCGGTGCTCTCGGACGACGGCCGGCTCAGCTACGCCGAGCTGAGCGACCGCGCCGACCGGCTCGCCGACCGGTTGCGGGAGTGGGGCGTCGGCCCGGAGTGCGTCGTCACCGTGTGCCTGGACCGCGTGCCCGAGCTGATCGTCACCCTGCTGGCGGTACTGGGATCCGGAGGCGCGTTTCTGCCCCTCGACCCGGCGACCCCGCCGCAACGGATGGTCACACTGATCGGTGAGACCGGTTCACGCCTCGTCGTCACGAGTCGCGAGCACGCCCCGGTCTTCGACGGGTGCGAGGCACGGGTCGTCCACGCCGAGGCGGCCGGGGAACCGGCTGCACAGGCGCCGCCGGAGGCGCCGCGGCCGGCACCCGGCCCCCGCCCGGACGACCTCGCCTACGTGATCTACACCTCCGGTTCCACCGGCCCGCCCAAGGGAGTGATGATCAGCCACCGGTCGCTGGCCCACTCCCTCACGGCGGTGGTCCGGGCCTACGAACTGACGCCCTCCGACCGGGTGCTGCACGCCGCGGCGCTCGGCTTCGACACCTCACTGGAGCAGATCTTCGCCACGCTGATCAGCGGCGCGACGCTCATCCTCGCGGGAACCCCGACGTGGGCGCCCACCGATCTGCTGCGCCGCCTGCCCGAGTTCGGCATCACCGTCGCCGACCTGCCCCCCGCGTACTGGCACCGGGTGGTCTCCGTCGCGGACCGCGGCGAGATGCTCGCGTCGCTGAGACTCACCATCGTCGGCGGCGAGATCGTCACCGCGAAGGACTGCCGCGCCGTTCTGCGCAAGATCCCCGGCGTACGGCTCGTCAACGCCTACGGGCTCACCGAGACCACCATCACCTCCACGCTCTGCGAACTGAACCAGGAAGTGCTCGCCGCGCCGGACACCGCCGTCGCCCCGGTCGGCCGGCCCCTGGAGGGCAGTCACATCCATGTGCTCGACGCCGACCTGCGCCCGGTGCAGCCGGGCGAGCGGGGCGAGATCTACATCGGTGGGCAGGGGCTGGCGCGCGGCGTCTGGCGGCAACCCGCCCTGACCGCACGGCAGTTCCTGCCCGATCCGCACGGCTCCGCGCCCGGAGACCGCATGTACCGCACCGGGGACCTGGGCCGTCGGCGCCCGGACGGCAACCTGGAGGTGCTGGGCCGGGTCGACGACCAGATGAAGATCCGCGGGTTCCGGGTCGACCCGGCGGAGATCGAGGCCGCGCTCGTCTCCCGCCCGGAGATCGGCCAGGCGATGGTGGTGGCCCGGACGCGGGACAACGGCGACCGGGACCTGGTCGCCTACTACACGCCCGCCCCGCCGCCGGCCGGCGGAGATGCGGCGCAGCCCGGACGGCTGCGGTCGGCACTCAGCGAGGTCCTGCCGGGCTACATGATCCCGGCCGCCTTCCACGCGGTGGAACGGCTGCCCGTCGCGCCCAGCGGAAAGCTCGACCGCAAGGCCGTACCGGAATCCGGGGCCGTGCCGCCGACGGCCGACGCCGACGACCGTCCGGTGGTGCAGGGGATGGCACAGCTGTGGTGCCAGATCCTCGGTGTGGACTACGTCCGTCCGCACGACGACTTCTTCGAACTGGGCGGCAACTCGCTGCTGGCCATGGAGATGCTCGCCCGGACCCGCGTCATCTTCGGCATCGGCGTCACCCAGATCCGCGACCTGACCCGTTCACTGCTGCGGCAGCCGATGCTCGCCGCGTTCGCCGAGTCCGTGCGCCAGGCACGCGCCGGCACGCTGACCCGCCCGGGCGGTTTGAGCGTCGACTTCGCCTCGGAGACCGGTCGGCGCATTCCGGAGGTGGGCCGCCACAAGCCGGCTCCGGATCACCGACGCTCCGGCGACGTCCTGCTCACCGGGGCGACGGGGTTCTGCGGCGCCCACATGATCGACGAGCTGCTGCGCAGCACGACGGGCCGGATCCTCTGCCTGGTCAGGGCCTCGGACGAGCAGCACGGCATGGAGATGATCCGCGCGAGCCACCAGCGGTACGTCCGCAGGGATCTGTCCAGCACGCGCGTCCAGCCGGTCGTCGGCGACCTGGGCAAGCCCGGACTCGGGCTGCCTCCCGGCAGGTTCGAGGAGCTGGGATCGACCCTCGACGCCGTCTACCACTTCGGCGCCCAGGTCAACTTCATCTACCCGTACCACGAGTTGCGCGCGGTCAACGTCGACGGAACCTACGAGATCATCCGCCTCGCCGCCGGCCGGGGCGTCCCCGTCCACTTCGCCTCCAGCATGGCGGTGCTCGCCGGACTCGGGCCGGCCGGCGTGCGCGAGGTCACGGAGAGCACGCCGCTGGGCTTCCCGGAACACCTGTCGGTGGGATACGTGGAGAGCAAGTGGGTCGCCGAGGCGCTGCTGAAGAAGGCATCCGACGCGGGACTGCCGGTCGCCGTCTACCGTCTGATGGACATCGCGGGCAGCAGCGGAACCGGCGTGATGAACACCAACAGCGAGATGGCCGCCCTCTTCGGCTTCATCGCGCGGACCGGTCTGTGCCCTGACGTCCCGCTGCCGCTGGACTTCCTGCCGGCCGACTGCCTCGTCCGCGCGATCGGGCACATCTCCACCCGCCGTCCGCCGCGCGGCGAGGTGTATCACCTCACCAACCCCCGTCCCGCACTGCTCGGTTCGCTGGCCGAGCGCATGCGGCAACGGGGATACCCGGTCCGGGAGATCCCGTACGCCGAGTGGATCGCCGCTTTGGTGAAGTATGCGGCCGGGCACCCCACCGACGCGATAACGCCGTTCGTCCCGCTCTTCGTCGACCTGTGCCACGGCGCCGACATCACGGTGAGCGAGATGTACTTCCAGGGGATCTTCCCGGAGTTCACCCGCGACAACGCCGAGCGGGCACTGGCGGACGCCGGGATCGGCATTCCGCCCGTGGACGCGCAGATGATGGACCACTTCATCGACTTCCTGCAACAGGCCGAGCAGGTGGGGCCGGTGGCCCACCGGGGGCAGGGAGCGGCGCGTTGGTGAGCCGATGCCCCGGCTGGGAGGCGCTGAACGTGCTGGAAGCGGCGCCCGACGGTCCGGTGGCGTTCTCCGCCGACCTCAGCCCCACCGGCCTCCTGGCGGCGTACCGGGCCGGGGTCTATCCGTTCCCGGCGTCCGACGAGTACACCCGTGCCCTCAACGAGGTGGTCTTCGCCGATCAGGTGCAGGAGGGCCGCATCCCGCTGGTGGGGGAGGAGGAGCCGGCCGATCCCTTCGCCGTTTCCTGGTGGTCACCCGACCCCAGGCCGGTGCTGCCCGTCTCGGCCGCGCACCTCAGCCGCAGCCTCGCCCGGCGGCTGCGCAACGGGCTGTCGTGGTCGACCAGCCTGGATCAGGGGTTCGAGCGGGTCGTCCGCGCATGCCGTGGCGACCGTGTCCCGCTGTGGCTCACCGACGAGCTGATCGCAAGTCTGGTCCGCCTGCACGAGCTGGGTCATGCCCACAGCGTCGAGGTGTGGGAGGACGGCGATCTGGTCGGCGGGGTCTTCGGCCTCAGGATCGGACCGGTCTTCAGCATGGACTCGATGTTCTTCCAGCGGCCCGGTGCGTCGAAGGTCGCGGTGAGCGACCTCGCCGCGCGTTTCGCGCAAGCCGGCGGCGAGCTCCTGGACGCGCAGCGGGACAGCCCGCACGTCCATGATCTCGGCGGCGTCCTCATGCCGCGAGATCAGTACGTGCGACGCCTTCGCAGCAGCGCGAGCGAAAGTCTCCCGATGCCCACCGCCACATTGCCCGCCCGCCGCCTCGTCAGGACCGCGGGAGCCCGCTGACCTCGTTCGTCGCGCCGCCCCCTCGCCCGGATGCAGACGCCCCGTCCCAGCGGCTCCGAGCGAGGGGGCGCCGGGGGCCGGCGGCTCCGCGTGACGGGCGCCGGGTCCTCGGGTGCGGCGCACGCCTCGGACCGGTCTGCCCCGCCTTCGACGGGCCGCGTGCCCGAGTGGGGCCAATGAGGCATATGTGGTGAAGGTTAACTAAGGGTTCTAATGTGTGACTGACAGTTCCACTTCGTGGACAGGACGGTGATGTTCTCACCTCGCGTACTCGTCATCGACGACGACCAGGATGTGAGCGCTCTGCTGGAGCGGCACTTCCGCGAGCGGGGATGCCCCGTGGCCGTCGCGCACTCGGGCGAAGAGGGGCTCGACCTCGCCTTCGCCGACCCGCCGGACATCGCGGTCGTGGACGTGATCCTGCCCGGCATCGACGGACGGGAGGTCGTCCGCAGACTGCGGGCGGACGACCGGACGAGGAGATGCCGTCTCGTCGTCACCTCGGTGCTCGACCCGGACGATCTGATCGGCCTCGCGGACGAGGTGCTGCCCAAGCCGTTCCGGCAGTCGGCCGTGGTGCGGCTCGTTGACTCCTACCGGAGCTCTGTGGCCCAGGAGTCCCAGGAGTCCCAGGAGGAGTAATGGCTCATGTCCTGATCGCTGACGACGACGCGGACATCCGGGATCTGGTGGCGTTCAAGCTGACCCAGAGCGGTCACCAGGTCACGGCCGTGGAGGACGGCATGGCGGCGCTCCGGGCAGCGCGTGAGAACACGGTGGACCTGGCACTGCTCGACATCCGGATGCCGGGCATGTCGGGGCTGGACGTATGCCGGGAGCTGCGCGCCACGGCCCAGACCGCGACACTCCCCGTCATCATGATCACCGCCCGGTCCCAGGAAGCGGACGTCGAGGTCGGCTTCGCGGCGGGAGCGGACGACTACATCATCAAGCCGTTCAGCCCGCGAGAGCTCTCCAGCAGGGTCACCGCGGTGCTCAATCGGGTGGAACGGTGATTTCCGCCGGCATCGTCCGCGGCGCGCTGCTGATCCTGCTGGCCGTCGTCCTGGCGCTGGGCCTGCTGATCATCGGCAACCGTTTCGTCCGCCGTCACCGGGAGCGCAGACGCGAGCGGATCGCGGCACCGGTGCGCGGCTCCCTGCTGCAGCTCCTGTGCGCGGAGGAGGACGAGCAGGCCGAACTGCTGAACCGGCTCGCACAGACCGACCGGCGGACCTGGGCCGCCCTGGAGCCGACCCTCACCGCGCTGCTCGGCAAGGTCGCCGGTGGTGCCCGCACGGCGCTGGTCCGCCTGTACGAGCTGCGCGGGGCCGCCGTGGACGCCGTCGCCGAGCTGTCGAGCCGCAGCGCGGTCCGGAGAGGGCGCGCCGCGCAGGTGCTCGGTCAGCTCGGCCACCGCCCCGCCGCCCCGTCGCTGTGCCGTCTGCTGGCCGACCACGATCCCGAGGTACGCCTGGCCGCCACCCGGGCGCTGGGCCGGTGCGGAGGGCCGGAGGCCGTGTCGTACCTGCTGGAATCCCTCCACGGACCGCGGGCCGTGCCGCCCGCCGCGGTCACCAGGGCGCTGGTCGCCCTGGGGCCGGAGGCACAGCGGAGTGTGGCCGCGGGACTGGAACACCCGCAACCCCTCGCCAGGGCCGTGGCCATCGAGGTCCTCGGCGCGACCGGCGTGGTCTCCCGTACGTCCGACATCGCCCGTGCCCTGCGCGAGGACCCCCAGATCGAGGTCCGCGTCAAAGCGGCACGTGCGCTGGGCAGACTGGGCATGCCCGAGGGCCTGGAGCCGCTGCTGGCGGCCGTCCGGCCCGGTCAGCCGGTCGCCCTGCGCATGGTGGGCGCCGGGGCCCTCGGCACGCTGGGAGCCGTCGCCGCGACGGGTCCGCTCGCGGAGCTGCTGGGCGACCCCGACCGGCATGTGGCCGCCACCGCGGCTCGTGCGCTGTTGCAGCTCGGCCCGGAAGGACGGGCCGAGCTGCACGCGGCGGCCGACGACCGCTCCAGCGAACCGGCCGCCGCCCAGGCCAGAGCCGTGCTCGCCGAATCGGCGGTCGGGGCCGCCCGCCAGGACGTCCGCGCGGAGGTGGCGCTGTGAGCGTGGCGGCCGGAGAACCGTGGGCGTCGCTGCTGGGCGCGGTGCACACCCTGATCACCGTGTGCGACAGCGTGGTGATCGTGTACTTCCTGGCCATCAACACCAGTTATCTGGTGCTGATCCTCATCGCCCTCGGGGAGTTCGTCAGAACACTGCGCCGGGCTCCCTTCGCAGGCCACGACGAGGCCGCCACCAGCCCCCTCACCCCACCCGTTTCCGTGATCATGCCCGCGCACAACGAAGCGGCCGGCATCGCCGAAGCGGTACGGGCCATGCTGTTGCTGCGCTACCCGGAATTCGAGGTGGTCGTCGTCGACGACGGCTCCACCGACGGCACGCTGGAGGCCCTGCGGGAAGCCTTCGACCTCGCCGAGGTGGAGTACGTGGTGCACGACGACATCCCCGTACGCGGCAGGGTCACCTCCGTCCATCTGCCCAGGGGCGGCCCGGTGCGCCTCGTGGTGGCCCGCAAGGAAAACGGCGGCAAGGCCGACGCGCTCAACGTCGGCATCAACCTGGCGCGCTACCCGCTGGTGTGCATGGTGGACGCCGACTCGATCCTCGACTCCCAGGCGCTGCTCGCGGTGGCCAAACCGTTCTGCGACGATCCGCAGCGGGTGGTCGCCTCCGGCGGCGTGGTCGGGCTCGCCAACGGCTGCACCGTCGTGGCGGGACGTGTGGTCGAGGCGCGAGTGCCGCCGGACCTGCTCGGACGCGTTCAGGTCGTCGAATACCTTCGCGCGTTCCTGCTCGGCCGCACCGGGTGGTCCAAGCTCGGCAGCCTGCTGATCATCGCCGGGGCCTTCGGTCTCTTCCGCAAGGACGCGGTCGTGGCGGTCGGCGGAATGGACCCGGACTGCATCGGCGAGGACGCGGAACTGGTCATCCGCCTCCACAAGCACATGCGCGAGCAGGGCCGTGACTACCGCATCGTCTTCGTCGCCGAGCCGATCTCCTGGAGCGAGGCGCCCTCGCAGCGCAAGGTCCTCGCCCACCAGCGGCGGCGCTGGCACCGCGGCCTGACGGAGATTCTTCTCAAGCACCGCCGCATGATCGGTAACCCCCGCTACGGCCGGATCGGTCTGCTGGCGCTGCCCTTCTACGTGGTCTTCGAACTGCTGGCCCCGCTGGTGGAGCTCGCGGGGCTCGTCCTCGTGCCCCTGGGCGTACTGATGGGCGCGGTGAACGCGGACTTCCTGTGGCGCTTCCTGGTCGTCGCCTACGTCTACGCCATCGTCGTCGGCATGGTGTCGGTCGCGGTGGAGGAGTACGCCTTCCACCGGTTCACGCGCTGGCGGGACGTCTGGGGAGGCATCGTCGGGGTGGTGGCCGAGAACATCGGATACCGCCAGATGACAGCGTGGTGGCGGCTGCGCGGCATGTGGGACGGGTTCCGCAAGTCTCCCCAGGTGTGGGGCGCCATGACCCGGGCCGGGTTCGACTCTCCCGCCCCGGTGAGGGAGAAAGGAGGTGATCGCGCATGAGCCGTCCCTCCGGACGGGGCGCCGGCCGGGTGGCGCACCGGCTCGCCCTCGCATTCGGACTGCTGATCCTGCTGATCACCCTGTGCGGGGCCAGCACGCTGATCGGCGCACTGGTGCTGGAACGCCAGCGCGACCGGATCATCGACCGGGTGCTCCCCGCCCAGGACGACAACGTGCGCCTGCTCAACGCGGGTGTCAGCGCGCAGCGTTCGATGCGGGGCTACCTGGTCACGGGCGACCGGAGTGAGCTCGCCGACTTCCGTGCGGCCCGGGAGAGCATTGCGTCGATCAGCGCCGCCGTCCGTGCGCACGAGGTCCTGGACGACGACGATCTCACGACGCAGCAGCGGCAGATCGAGGCGTATCTGCGCATAGCGGACGACCAGGCGAAGAGCACCCCGGGAAGCGCGCGGGCCGTCACGCTCACCCGTGAGGCCTCCCGGCGTTTCAACGCGTTCGAGGTGACCAACGCTCGCCTGGACGACCAGATGAGCGAAGAAGAGCAGCGTCTGGAGGACCGCGCCAACACCGCGATCAGGGCGGGCATCGCCGCGTTCGGCACCGCCCTGGTCGCGGCCCTCGCGCTGGCCGTGTACACGTCGGTGCGTACCACGCGGGCCCTGACCGGGCCGCTGCGGAGAACCGAGCGGACGCTCGGCCGGCTCACCGCCGGCGACCACGCGGCACGCGCCGAGGTGACGGGGCCGGAGGAGATCCGGGCGGTGGCGCGGTCCGTCAACCTGCTCGCGGACGAAAGGGACCGGCTGCGCACGGTCGAACAGGAACGGCAGCGACTGTCGACGGCCGCGAAGGAGACCGGCATCCGGATCCGGGACCGCCTCGACGTCGGCTACGTCCTGGACGAGGCGTGCACCGGCATCGGCGAGGTCCTCGCCGCAGACTACGTCTTCATCCTGCTCGCCGAGGACGGTGGCTCCGGATTTCCCCTGGCCCGGGTGTGGTCCGCGGAGCGGGGCCTGCTGTCCGACGGCGAGCGAGGGGGCATCCCGACGATCCCGGCCGACGTGGTCCGCGACCACTACCGGCGGGGAACGCCCTGGCTGGTCACCGACCTGTCCCAGTACGTGTCGGACACCACACCCATCCCGGGTGCCCCCGGCTCCTTCGGGAAGACCGGTATGCCGGCGGGCAACCGCACCGCCGCGGCGGCGCTGGGGCTGGACTCGGCAGTGATCATCCCCATCGGGGTGGGGGAGGAGCCGATCGGCGCCGTGTCCGTGGCCCGCACCAGCACAGACCGCCCCTGGCGTCCGGTGGACGTCGAGTTCGCCGAGTCCATGGCAGGCGGCATCGGCCGGGCGCTGCACACCGCCCTTCTTTACGAGAAGGAGTCGGGACTGGTGGACAAACTGCGCGCCCTGGACAAGGCCAAGAGTGACTTCCTGTCCACCGTCTCCCATGAGCTGCGCACCCCGCTGACCAGCATCGTGGGATACATCGAGCTGCTGAAGGACGAGGACGGCGATCCGCTCTCCCCGTCCCAGTTGCGCATGCTGGACGTCGTGGACCGCAACGCCAACCGGCTGCGGGCGCTGATCGAGGACCTGCTCACGCTCTCCAGGATCGAGTCGGGGGCGTTCACCTCCCGGAAGGCACCGATCGACCTGCGGCAGCTGGTCGTCTCGGCGGCCGACGCGATCAAACCGGCCGCCGAGGCCGCCTCGGTCAGACTGGAGACGTGCTGCCCCGAGCAGCCGCTGGTGCTCGATGCGGACGGGGAACAACTCGACCGGGTCCTGATGAACCTGCTGTCCAACGCGGTGAAGTTCACCCAGGGCGGCGGGAAGGTCAGCGTACGAGCGGACGCGCAGGACGGGGAGGCGGTCCTGAGCGTGAGCGACACGGGCATCGGCATCCCCGCGGCCGAGCAGGAGAAGCTCTTCAAGCGGTTCTTCCGCGCCTCGAACGCCACCGAGCAGGCCATCCCGGGAACCGGTCTGGGCCTGACCATCGTGCACACGATCGTGGCGAACCACGGCGGCCGAACGCAGGTGCGCTCCGAAGAGGGCCGGGGTACCACGATCACCACGTGGCTGCCGCTCGCCGGTCGTACGGACGGTGCGGCGGGCTCCTCCTGAACGGCGCTGCCGGCCGCGGGCGGCGTATGCATGGGGGAACGTGAGCCGCTCCAAACGGACTTCGGGGCCGGCCCGAGGATTGAGGGGGCGTCAGAACACTGTCCCGGGAGGCGAAGACAGGCGGGCCCCGGTGACCGCTCACCCTGGGTACAGCAGGCCGATCGTAGCCCGTTCAACCTCTGAATGCCCGATTTGCGATCTTCTGTGCTTCATTCTTTGCTGGAAAGGTCCGACGAGCGGATCGCTTGATCGCCGTCATCGCACGCGCCGCACCGAAACCGTCGCGACCGGTCTGTTCGAAGGTCCCGGCCACGCTTCGTAGTCGCGCCTGACACGTGGAGGCGGACGATGGAACCGGAGTCGACACCCACGCCGAGACAGTACGCGGCGGACGACGAGGAGCGGTTTCGGCTGCTTCTCAAGAACTCCCCGGACATGGTCTTCCGCCGGACGTTGGATGGCGTCTACCAGGAGGTGTCCGCCGCGGGGCAGGAACTGCTGGGCCGTCCGGCCGAGGAGATCGTGGGGACCTCGGTCAAGTCCTGGGTCCACCCGGCCGATGCGGAGGAATTCGAGTGGGCCGAGCGCGATCTGCTCCGCGACGGCCGGGTGGCGGTGTGCCTGCGTCTGAGGCATGCCGACCGGCACTCGATGTGGACGGAGACGACGTGCTGGGTGGTGCGGGACCCCTCGGGCGAGCCACTCGAAGTGCGCGGGTTCATCCGTGAGGCGGAAGGGCAGCGGCGCAGGGAGGAAGCGCTGCGGCTGTTGCAGGACCAGGCACGCTCGGTCATCGAGACCGCCCGGGACGCCTTCGTCTCCATCGACGAGGACGGCCTGGTCATCGACTGGAACCACAGCGCTGAGAAGCTGTTCGGATTCAGCCACCACGAGGCGATGGGGCGTCCGCTGACGGACACGATCATCCCCGAGCGGTACCACGCCGCGCACCGGGCCGGACTGCAACGGGTGCTGGCCGGCGGAGAGTCCCATGTGCTGGGTGGGCAGGTCGAGCTCACCGCCCGTCACCACGACGGTCACGAGATCCCGATCGAACTGGCCGTGTGGAGGCTGAAGTCGGCGAAGGCGCGCTGCTTCAACGCCTTCATCCGGGACATCAGCGAGCGCAAGCACGCGGAAGCCGCTCTGGCGGAGGCCCGCGACCAGGCGATCGCCGCGTCCCAGGCGAAGTCGCAGTTCGTGGCCTCCATGAGCCACGAGATCCGCACCCCCATGAACGGCGTCATCGGGCTGAGCGAGCTGCTGCTGGGCACCGAACAGAATGCCGAGCAGCGGCGCTACACCGAGGGCATCCATGCCGCCGGCACGGCGCTGCTGACACTGATCAACGACATCCTCGACTTCTCCAAGCTGGAAGCCGGCAAGCTCGAGCTGGACGAGGTCCCCTTCAGCCCGCAGGTGCTGGTGGAGGAGGTCGTCTCGCTGGTGGCGCAGACCGCGCAGGCCGAGGGTCTGGAACTGCTCAGCGACTGCCACCCCGACCTGCCCGCGATGGTTCTCGCGGACTCCGGCCGGCTGCGGCAGATCCTGCTCAATCTGGCGTCCAACGCGGTGAAGTTCACCGAGTCCGGCGAGGTCGTGCTCCGTGTCAGCCCGGCACCGGCCAGGCCACCCGCAGAGCAGGCGCCATGGCTGCGGTTCGAGGTGGCCGACACCGGCATCGGCATCGCCGCGGCCGATCAGGAGCGGATGTTCGACGCCTTCTCCCAGGCCGACGCCTCCACCACCCGCCGCTACGGCGGCACCGGTCTGGGGCTGGCCATCTGCCGCAGGATCACCGAGGCCATGGGGGGATCCATCGGCGTCACCAGCCGGCCCGGCCACGGCAGCACCTTCTCCTTCTGCGTGCCGGTTCGCGCCCCCGACGCCCCCGAACCGCCACCGGTCCCGCCGCACCCCGACATCCTTCGCGGGATGCGGGTCCTCGTCGTCGACGACAACGACACCAACCGGCTGATCCTCGACGCGCAGCTGCGCAGATGGCACATCGGGCCGACCATGGTCGCCGGTGGCCCCCAGGCCCTGGTGGCCCTGCACGAGGCGGAGGCCGCGGGCCGTCCCTTCACCCTTGCCATCATCGACATGTATATGCCCGACATGGACGGGCTGGAACTCGCCCGGCGCATCACCACCGACCAGAACTTCGCCCGCGTCCATCTGCTGCTCCTCACCTCCGGCCCCCAGCCGCCCGCCGCCGAGCTGCATGCGGCCGGCATCGCCCGCAGCCTGTCCAAGCCCGTCCATCAATCCCAACTCCTGGACGCCCTGGTCGAACTCGCCACCCGGACATCGCCGGTGGCCACGACGGCTCCGGCAGTGCAGACTCCCACCGCCACCGCGCCCCAGCACACTCACCGGGGCCATCTCCTGCTGGTCGAGGACAACGAGATCAACCAGATGGTGGCCCAGGGACTGCTCACCCGGCTCGGTTACAGCACGGACATCGCCGCCGACGGCGCCCAAGCCCTGCTCATGACTCAAGAGCACAGCTATCAGGCCGTGCTGATGGACTGTCAGATGCCTCGGATGGACGGCTACACCGCCACCCGTGAACTGCGCCGCCGGGAAGGGGACCACGGGCACCTGCCGGTGATCGCCATGACCGCCGGTGCCCTCGCCGAGGACCGGGACCGGTGCCTGGCCGCGGGCATGGACGACTACGTCTCCAAACCCGTCAACGCCGACGAGCTGGAACAGGCACTCGCGCGCTGGGTCCACCCCACCCCCCCACGGGCGGGCAGCGACGACCTGCGGACCTCCATCGAGCAGCGACTGGACGAACTGCGCGGTGCCGGCACCCCGGCCGAGCACCAACTGGTCGACAGGCTGGTGGACCACTTCCTCGTCCGGGCCCCCGAGATGACCAGCGCGCTCTTCCACGCGCTCGGCCGCCACGACGCGCAGGAGATCGCGGACCAGGCCCACAGCCTCAGAGGCGCCGCGGGGAACATCGGCGCCGTGGGCCTCGCCGCCTGCTGCCAGGAGCTGGAAGAGCACGCGCGGTCCGGAGAGCCTGCCTCACTGGCCGAGACCGCTCCCCGACTCCAGGACGAACTCGACCGGACTTGTCGCGCCCTCGACACAGTGCGCTCCCACCACCCTCCAGGCCACGAACCCGGCTGACGAGCCGCTCGGATATCGCCCCCCTGGCGGGCGTACGTGCCGGAGGGAAGGAGAGCCTGTGGGCAAGCTTCAAGTCCTGTTGCCCGTCCGCCGTGACGCGACGGCCTGGATGTATGCGGCAGCAGGGGCCGTGCTGATCACCGTCTATCTGGTCACCTCCTCCACGGCGCGCTACATGCTGCCCGTACTGATCGCCGCCTCGGTCGTCTTCGCGATCGCATGGGGAGTGATCAGGAACAGGCCGCCATCCATCCTTCCCTGGCTCCTCTTCGCCGCGGCCATGGCACCGTTCGCGGCCGCGGACGCGATCTGGGGCCTCTACCAGGTCCGCGACGCGGAGGTTCCGTTCCCGGGTGTGGCCGACCTCCTCTACCTGGGCAGCTACCTGTTGTTCGCCGCGGGGCTGGTGACGTTGGCCCGGCAGCACACCGGCCGTCTGCACTGGGCGGGGTGGCTCGACGCGGGAATCGTCACGCTGGGGTTCGCAATCCTGGCGTGGGCGTTCATCATCGCCCCCTACCTGCGCAGCGAGCTGTCGGCGTGGCAGCTCGTGGTGTCGGTGGCCTATCCCGTCGCCGACCTGGTGCTGTTGTGCGTGGCCGCACGGTTGATGCTCACCACCGGCAAACGCACCCCCTCGATTCTCCTGTGCAGCGGATGGCTGCTGGTCCTCCTCGCCGCCGACGGTCTCTACTACGGAACGATGGCCACGACCGGGACCGCGATCGCGGAGGACGTGTCCGAAGTGGGCTGGATGGTGTCGTCCCTCCTGCTGGGGATTGCGGCGCTGCACCCGTCCGCCGGCTGGCCGGCGAACCTGTCGGACGGCAAGGAAAGGATGCCCCGGAAGCGACTGTCGATCCTGATCGCGCTCATCCTGGTGGGGCCGTTGATCGTGCTGGCCAACGTCGGGGGCATCCGGGGCCAGCCCGCGAACATCACGGTGATCGTCGGCATGCTGGCGACCCTTTCACTGCTGCTGGTGCTGCGCATCGCGTTCCTGGCCCAGTACGCCCAGAGCAGGGCCACCGAAGCCCGGACACAGGCCGAGTACCTCGCAGCATCACTGCGGGAACAGGAAGAGCTCCAGAAGCAGCTGAGCCACCAGGCGACCCACGACCCGCTGACGGGGCTGGCCAACAGGGCGCTGCTGAACCAGCGTCTCGAGTCCGCTCTCAGCCGGTGCACCGCATCGTGCCCCGCCGCGCTGCTGATGCTCGACCTCGACGGCTTCAAGGAGGTCAACGACACCCTGGGCCACCCGTCCGGCGACGAACTGCTCGTCGACGTCGCCCGGCGGCTGACCACCAGGGTCCGTGAGCAGGACACGGTCGCCAGGATCGGCGGGGACGAATTCGCCCTCCTCGCCGAAGGCGTGGACGCCGGCACGCTGTACGACTACACCATGCGGATCCTCGACTCCTTCATGGACTCCTTCATCCTCGACCGCGGCCACTCGGTCCGCGTGACGACGAGCATCGGAGCGCGGAGCATCACCAGGCCGACCACCCCGGCCGAAGCGCTGCGGGACGCCGACATCGCCCTGTACCGGGCCAAGACCGCGGGCAAGAACCAGGCCGTGTTGTTCGAGGCCCCGTGACGGTCGCCGCGACGCGGGCCGCGACCGCGCACGGTGTGCACGAGAAGGGCGCCCGCGGGTGTCTGTCCCGTCAGACTCCCTTGCTGCGCGCCTAGAAGAAGCCCAATCGCTTCGCCGAGTACGACACCAGAAGGTTCTTCGTCTGCTGATAGTGGTCGAGCATCATCTTGTGCGTCTCGCGCCCAATCCCCGACTTCTTGTAGCCGCCGAACGCCGCGTGGGCCGGGTACGCGTGGTAGCAGTTGGTCCAGACGCGGCCCGCCTTGATCTCGCGGCCCAGGCGGTAGGCCGCGTTGCCGTCGCGGGTCCAGACGCCGGCTCCGAGGCCGTACAGCGTGTCGTTGGCGATCTTCAGGGCCTCGTCGACCGAGTCGTACGTCGTGACCGAGACGACCGGACCGAAGATCTCCTCCTGGAAGATCCGCATGTCGTTGGTGCCGCGGAAGATGGTCGGCTCGATGTAGTAGCCGCCCTCCAGGCCCGGCACCGCGCGCGGGCTGCCGCCCGTGACGACCTCGGCGCCCTCCTTCCTGCCGATGTCGAGGTAGGAGAGGATCTTCTCGTACTGGTCGTTGCTCGCCTGCGCGCCGATCATGGTCGCCGGGTCCAGAGGGTCGCCGCCGACGATCGCCCGGGTGCGTTCGACGCAACGGGCCATGAATTCGTCATAGATGGAGGAGGGGATCAGCGCGCGGGAGGGACAGGTGCAGACCTCGCCCTGGTTGAGGGCGAACATCACGAAGCCTTCGATCGCCTTGTCCAGGAAGTCGTCGTCCGCGGCCATGACGTCGGGCAGGAAGATGTTCGGGCTCTTGCCGCCCAGCTCCAGGGTGACCGGGATGATGTTCTCGCTCGCGTACTGCATGATCAGCCGGCCCGTGGACGTCTCCCCGGTGAAAGCCACCTTCGCCACCCGCGGGCTGGACGCCAGCGGCTTGCCGGCCTCCACCCCGAAGCCGTTGACGACGTTGACCACGCCCGGCGGGAGCAGGTCGGCGATCAGGTCGATGACGTAGAGCAGGCTGACCGGAGTCTGCTCGGCCGGTTTGATGACGACACAGTTGCCCGCGGCCAGCGCGGGTGCGAGCTTCCACGTGGCCATGAGGACGGGGAAGTTCCACGGGATGATCTGCCCGACCACACCCAGCGGCTCGTGGAAGTGGTACGCGACGGTGTCGGCGTCGATCTCCGCGATGCTGCCCTCCTGGGCGCGGACGACTCCGGCGAAGTACCGGAAGTGGTCCACGGCCAGCGGGATGTCGGCGGCCAGGGTCTCGCGGACCGGCTTGCCGTTCTCCCAGGTCTCGGCGACCGCGATCTTCTCCAGGTTCTCCTCGATGCGGTCCGCGATCCGGTTCAGGACGTTCGCGCGTTCCGCCGTGGACGTGCGGCCCCACCGGTCGGCGGCCCGGTGCGCGGCGTCCAGGGCGAGCTCGACATCGGCCGCGGTCGAACGGGCGACCTCGCAGAAGGCCTTGCCGGTCACCGGCGTCGGGTTCTCGAAGTAGCGGCCCTCGACCGGCGCCGTCCAGCCGCCGTCGATGAAGTTGTCGTAGCGACGGGCGAAGGAGACGATGCTTCCCTCGGTTCCTGGCTGCGCGTACACCATGGCGGCTCTCCTCGGTGAAGGACGGGGCGGGTTGCGACGTCCCTCACTGTGCTCCCGGGAGGTTGGCGCAAGGTTGGCGCCGCCGGACGCGGACGTCAGTCGCGCAGGGACGCCGTCAGCCGGCCTCTCGCGATCGCGCGGCGCATGTCGTCCGGGCCGAGCAGCCGCAGTGCGTGCTCGTGGACCTCCGCGTCGTACGGGGCCCGTTCGCCGTAGCGCAGGGCGTGGTCCGGGCGGGTGCTCGCCAGCACGGCCTCGCGTACCGCCACGTCGAGACGGGTGCGCCACTCCTCGATGCCGGGGGCCTCGGAGCGCGGCAGGAGCGGGCCGCCGTAGTGGCCCAGAGCGGTGTCCGTGTCGCCCCGCTCCAGCGCGCGCAGGACGTCGGCGGCGTCGCAGGACACGGGTGTGGTGAGGGCGTAGTGGCGGGCCGATATCGCCCCGCCCAGAGCCCGGCGCAGGTGGGAGATCTCCGCCTTGAAGGTGGACGCGGTCACCGGCCGGTCGCCGTACAGTGCCGCGCGCAGCCGTTGCGGTGAGAAGCCCCCGGGTTCGAGGGCGAGGAGGGTGAGGATCTCCAACTGCCGGGGGCGCAGGGGGAGTGGCCGTGTCTCGTGCAGGACCTGCTCGGAGCCCAGGCACGTGATCCGCAGCCGGGCCGGAGGGGACACCTCGGCGGTCAGACGGGCCTCGATCGTCGACACGAGGGTGCGGACGGTGGCCATGGCCAGGGGGTGCGAGCGGTCCCAGGTCGTCGACAGGTCCAGCACGCCGAGGACCCGTCCGTCGCCGCCGCGCACGGGTGCGCAGTAGCAGACCCAGCCGTGCAGGGCCGACACCAGGTGCTCGGCCGAGAAGACGGAGCTGGGGCGGCCGGTCCGCAGGGCGAGGGACAGGGCGTTGGTGCCCATGGCCTGCTCGTCCCAGCGGCCGCCCGGGGCGAAGTTGACCCGCTCGGCCCTGCGGCGCATGGTCGCGCCGCCGCAGGTCCACAGGATGGTGCCCGACTCGTCGGTGACCGCCGTGACGAACCCGGCGTCCTCGGCGATGCTGTGCAGCTCCCCGGCGAGCGCGGAGACCGGCTTGTACAGCGGTGAGGACGTCCAGCGCTGATGCACCCGGCCGCCGTCGGTGACGGGGGCGCTGTCCCGGGCGGGGTCCACGCTGCCCAGTGAACGGGCCCAGGACTCGGTCACCTCGTGGCGCAGCGTCGCGGTGCCGCCGGGCCGCGTGCCCGGCACGCTCAGCCGCGGTACCCAGCGGGACCACTCGTGCTCCAGCACGGCCCTGCGCCGCGTGAGCTCAGGGCGCTGTGACATGGCCTCTCCCTGCCGTCGTACCGGATTCTCGGCGTCAGGTCAGTGTTACCGGAGGTGCCGGTCCCGGTCGAGAATTCCGTCGGACCCGGGTGAGACTGTCTGAACGGGCGAATCCCGATTGGATGTTTGTCCGGTGCCCGGGTTCCGCCGTCCGGGTGACGGGTTCACTCGACCCGACGGACGGGGCTCGGCCCGCGTACCGGCGCCGCGTGGCTCCGCGTTCCCCTGGCATGGACAGCACGGAGACGGCGCGGCGCCTTCCGGGGAACGACGCCGCACCCCGCTCGTACGCCGAACTCACCAGCGGATACGCGGGACATCCGCCGATCTATGCGGCTCTGGTCGCGGAGTGGGAGGCACAGGGCCACACGGTCCCGGATCACCGCGACGGCCAGTGGGTGTCCTTCGCCGCGCCGGCCGAGAGCGAGACCTGGGCCGCGGCCACCACGTGGACCGCCGGCCGTCACATGCGCCCGCCCGCCGGCCGGCATCCGGGTCCGGCCGCTGCGGCCGGCGCCCGCCCGGGCTCCGGCCGCCACCCGGGGACGGCAGCGCCCTCGTCCGGCGCCCGACCCGCGTCCGGCCGGCTCTCCGGGGTGGCGGGGTCGCCGTCCGGCCCCCGTCTCACCAGCCGTCCGTCACCACCGGCTCCGCGCTGACCGGCGCGAGCACCGCGAGGGTTCCGCTGGCCTCTCTCAGGGCCGACTCGAGCGTGACGGCAGTGTGCAGGGCACCGGTACCGTCCGGCGGGACGAGCCACTCCAGCCGTCCGGCGGGCCGGTACGGCGGCGGCACGGCGATCCAGGAGCCCCGGCCCACGTGCCGTACACCGAAACCGACCCACTCGCTGACCGGATCGGGCGGCAGGAAGAACCCCACTCTGCGGGCGGCACAGTCCACCAGGGTGGGGCCGGGCACCTTCAGCGGATCACGCCACAGTATGTCCAGCGCGAGCAGGCCGAGCCGGTCGGGGACGCTGAGCACGTCCCAGTAGCGCCCGGCCTCCACGAGCATCGTCCCCGCGCCGTAGTCCCACTCCCGCTTGCACTCCTGGGGGTCCGTGGCGGCCGCTGCCAGCCACTCGACGGCTTGCTTCCACATGACGCTCTGCATGGCCACCCCAGGCACAGTCGGTGGCGCCGCGGTCGGGCGCGCGCTGGACACGGCCGGTGGCCCGCGGGGTCCGCGTGCCGCCCGGCCGTAGCCATGCTGGTAGATATTTCTACGGGCCGGAAGGGGTGGCGCGGTGTGGCGTTTGGGGCGTCCCGGTCCCGGTCGAAAAGAAGGCAACCGGTGGCACGTCCCGGACAATCGCGATCGACTTCGTATACGTCCCGTACGACTGTCACCAGCGGGGGAGCTTCAGCTCGTACTCCGGCTGGACCCGCCGCATGTAGCCGGTGTCGTCCCGGGCACGCATCCCCGAGTCGACGTACGTCGAGGTCGACCGTGGACGACCAGGACTTGGCGGTGATCTCGTCATGACCGGATATCGAGGCCGGGGTGACGGGCTCGAGCAGCCCCTGGGCCTGGTAACTGCCCATCAGGGCCGTGTCGTTGATCATGACGTCCGGCAGGTCCTTGACGGAGGCGCGGCTCTGGAGCTGCTGGTCGAAGTTCATGACCGGCTGGAAGTCGATCTTGGTGCCGGTCTTCTTGGTGAAGGCCGCGAACACGCGGTCGTAGGTCTTGGCGGACTCCGGATCGCTTCGGGTCCACACCTCCAGGCTGTTCGGGTCACCGGCCCGGGCGCTGCCGGAACCGGAGCCGCAGGCGGCCGTTCCGAACAGGAGCCCCGAGGGTGGTTTCGTTCATATTCATGAACGTGCTTCACGAATCCAAATGATCGGCCAAGCTGAGGATCGCCTCCTCGCCATGTCAAGACATGGCCGAAGGATTTCACCGATGCCACACGACGCCCGGGAACACCGAGGAAACAGCGACGGCCCCCACCGGTTCATCCGGTGAGGGCCGTCCGAAAACGAGGGGGTGCGGCGGTCAGGCCTGACGTTCGGCGTTCTTCTTCTTGATCCGGGCCGTTTCCTTGCGGACCTCCGCCTGAGTGGCGCGTTCCCGCTCAAGCCAGTCGGGGCCCTCCTGCTTCAGTGCCTCGATCTGCTCGGTGGTGAGGGGCTCGGTGACACCGGCGCGGGCGAGACCGGCGATGGAGACGCCGAGCTTCGCGGCGACCACCGGGCGGGGGTGCGGGCCGTTCTGCCGCAACTCCCGCAGCCACTGCGGCGGGTTCGTCTGGAGTTCGTTCAGCTCGGCACGCGAGACGACACCCTCCCGGAACTCGGCGGGTGTGGCCTCGAGGTACACACCCAGTTTCTTCGCCGCGGTCGCGGGCTTCATCGTCTGGGTGCTCTGGTGCGACGTCATGACTCCCAGGGTATCGAGCGTGTGCACGACCCCTGACCACGCCCGGTAACCTGGCGAGGTGACAGGCTCGGATGAAACCCCCTCGTTCCGGCTCGCCTACGTCCCCGGGGTGATGCCCGACAAGTGGGTACGCATCTGGAACGAGCGGCAGCCCGACGTCCCGCTGATCCTCACGCAGGTTCCCGCCGGGGCGGCGGCCGGGCGGCTGCTGGACGGCGAGGCCGACGCGGGTCTCGTCCGTACGCCCGTGGACCGCGAGGTCTTCAGCGCGATCCCCCTCTACACCGAGCAGACGGTCGTCGTGGTGCCGAAGGACCACCTGGTCACGGCCGTCGACGAGGTGACGCCGGACGACCTGGCCGACGACATCGTGCTGCACCCCCTCGACGACGTCGTCGACTGGGAGAGCCTCCCCGGCCGCCCCGCCCTCGAACGGCCGGCCACCACCGCCGACGCCGTGGAACTGGTCGCGGCGGGCATCGGCGTCCTCGCCGTCCCGCTGTCACTGGCCCGCCTGTACCACCGCAAGGACCTCACCCACCGGCCCCTCACGGACGCCCCCGAGTCGAGCGTCGCCCTCGCCTGGCCCGAGGACGCGAAGACGGATCAGGTGGAGGACTTCATCGGCATCGTCCGCGGCCGTACGGTCAACAGCACCCGGGGCCGTCAGCAGCCCCCGGCCGAGGGCAGGTCCACGGACGCGGGCCGGGGCGGCACCCGGCGCAAGCAGGTGCCCGGCAAGTCGGCGGCCGGGAAGTCGGCGTCCGGGAAGTCGGCCGGGGGGAAGCGCACCGGCAAGAGCGGCCGCGGCGGCCCCAAGGGCGAACGGCGCGGCAGGCCCGGCCGCCGCTCGTAGCGCCGGGGGCCGGGCGGTGTGCGTCGTATCCGCGACGGCCGCTGTTCCGGACGCCTGCGCCGGCTGTCGTGCGTGGCGGCCTGGTCAGGGCGGCCAAGGTGCGTGAGGGGTACGGGTCGGCGGACGGACCGCAGACCCGTACCCGTACCCAAGACCCTGATGCGGACCCGTACCCGCTCAGCCGCCGGCCGACGGAGACGGTGCCGGCGCTCCGTAGGACGGATTCGGGGCGACCGTCTGGAAGTCCTTCAGGTCCTCGGGGATCGGCAGGACCCGGACCGGCGCGCCCTGCTGCGGAGGCGGCGGGGTCGTCTGGTCCTGGGGCAGCTTGGGCGGGGCGGTGATCTGGAAGCTGACCTGCTCCTGGTTGATCAGGCCGGTCTTCTCCAGGACCGTGATGTGGTCGAGCACGGTGTCGTTGGTGGTGTCGGCGAGCTCCCGCACGAGGCTGTTCCGGGTGGTCGCCCGGATCTTGGCGATCGTCGGGAAGATGCCCCCGTGCGCGACGCGCATGATGGTGACGGCCGTGGACTCGAACTCCCTGCCGGTGCTGCCCTCGGCCGTCGCCACGAACTGCTGCTGCTGCGGCGACGGCTCGTTCGGCAGGGTGATGCCCAGGTCGGTGGAGATCTTGCGGCAGCCCGCGTCGAGCCGGCCGTGCCCCACGAGCAGGTGCTTGGAGACTTCCTTCATCTCCGGCGAGGTGCTCCGCTCCTTGATCAGCTGACCCAGCGGGTACTCCCACAGTCCGGCCGCGCGCACGCGCACCACGAAGTCGCGGTCCGCCTCGGTCAGCGGACCCCACTGCGTGTTGGCGATGATGCGGTCCTGGCCGGAAGCCGAGTTCTGCACGCCCAGCATGCTGGGGTAGGCGAGCGCGGTGAGCGTAAGGATCAACGCACCGCCCACGAACGCGGTTCCTGCCGTGCTGCGCGAGATGCGCATCGTGCCTCCTGGGATATGAACGGCCCAACACCCAGAGGTACGGACGCCGGAGGCGAAACAATCATCCCTGCCGCAAAAAAGTTCGCACACCCCGTCCGAAGGAGTCCACGGACGTGCCGTGCCCGACAAGATCAGGACGGATCGGCCGAATTCACCAGCCACTCGTACGCGGACCGTGCCGTGAACTGCGCCTGACCGCCCGGCAGGAGCAGCCCCGCAGTCGCGAACTCCGGCGCCCCCGCCTGGTCCGGGACGTACGGGATCGCGATGCAGCGCATCCCGGCGGCGTGGGCGGCGGCGGCACCCGGAGCCGCGTCCTCCAGTACGACGCAGTCGGACGGGGCGGCGCCGAGCCTGCGGGCCGCCTCCAGGAAGACGTCCGGAGCCGGCTTGCCGTGTGCGACCTCGTCGGCGGAGACCACGGTGTGCAGGTGCGCGTCCAGCCCGGTGCCGCTCAGCACAGCCGTGATGGCTTCCGGCGACGAGCCCGAGGCCACGGCCATGGATACGCCCTCGGTCGCCAGCAATTCGACGAACGTGCGCATCTGCGGGTAGGCGCGAGTGGCGCTGCGGACCAGCCCCAGGTAGTGGCGGTTCTTCACGGCGAGCAGCTCCTCGACCGGGGCGCGCAGACCGTAGCGGTCCCTCCACTCCGCGACCGTCTCCTGGGTGCTGATGCCGACGTACCGCTCGTGATCCGCCCAGGTGAAGTCCGCGACTCCGTACTGGGCGAGCGTCCGGCGGCCCGCCTCGTAGTAGTTCGGCTCGCTGTCCACGAGTGTTCCGTCGAGGTCGAAGATGACCGACATGCCGCGGAGCTCGCTCATGCGGCCATGATCTCAAAGATCATCCGCGGGCCGAGCGCCCGATCGACTCCACCAGCGGCAGCAGCCGGTGGGAGACGCGCTCGCGCAGGGCGACCTCGGTACGGGTGCGTACAACGCCGGGCATGCTGATGAGCTTCTGGACGACGTCCTCCAGATGTGCGTTGTCCCGCGCCACCACCCGGGCCAGCAGATCCCCGCCGCCCGTGATCGAGAACGCCTCCACGATCTCCGGCACCGCCGCCAGTGCGTCACCCACGTCGTCGAGATGGCCCTGGGTGACCTCGATGTGCACGAACGCCAGCACCGGGTGCCCGAGCGCGGCGGGGGAGAGGGCCGGTGCCGTACCGGTGATCACGCCGTCGCGCTCCAGCCGGTCGAGCCGGGCCTGGAGCGTGCCGCGGGCGACGCCCAGGATCCGGGCGTACTCGCGCACGCTCGTGCGCGGCTGCTCCAGCAGCAGTCGCAGGATGCGGGTGTCGAGCTCGTCCACGGGCATGGCGCGTTCTCCTCGTCCGTCGGCCCTGTCGCGGCCTCTCCCGGCCGCTGCATTTATACCAATGGATCAGCCTAAGGGCATTTGATTGAGCCGGTGGCCTCCCGGTTGCAGATACGGGTGGGTCGATGGCCATGCGGGTCCCGCAGCACCCCTTCCCTGCGTACCCATGCCGGTGTTGCAGAAGGGGCGTTGGGCGGTGCTGAAGATGTTCATGGCTCCGCATCCGGGGGGACGCGGCTGCGGTTCGCCGCACGAGCCGTGCCCGCAGCCGGCCTGCTCGCCCCTGGTGGTGCAGCAAGGAGGTCGGCATGAGTCCGATCAAGGATGACCGAATCTGCTCAGACTCCGAAATGAGGCAATGCGCACCGCGGCGGGCCCGGCGAGGATCCGGCTGACCCTGCTACTACGGGAGACATCGGCATGTATGTCCTGGTCGTTCCCAAGTGGCAGCCTGGAGTCGGGTTTCACTGCTGTCCGCATGCTGTACCATGCGTTTCAATCAGGCGAGGCGCTGGAAATGGCATTCCGAAGGTGGTGGTGATGGACTCGGATGCGTCGAAAGACGCCGTCAGGAACCCGGTCAGCGGCGGGGCCCCCGGAGGGCTCACGCGGCTGCGCGCGGCTGTGCGCGGTCACTGGGAACAGTTGTCCTCCGCCGAACGCACCGTGGCCCGTCACCTTGCCACCGCGCCGCCGGAGCAACTCGTCTTCGCCAGTGCACAACAGCTTGCGGGGGTCAGCGGCACCAGTAATGCCACTGTCGTACGCACGCTGCAACGGCTCGGGTACGCCGGCCTCCCAGCGCTCAAGCACGAACTCGCCGCCGACTTCACTTCGTCTGTCGCCCCCGAGGTGCGCCTCCAACAGCGCATCGCCCACGTCGGCAAGGACCTCAACGGCATCTGGAACGACGTCTTCGAGGAGACGCGCGAACGCATCGACCGGTGCCGGGAACTCAACTCCGTTGAGAATCTGCAAGCCGTGGTGACCGTGCTCGCCTCCGCGGGCGAGGTGCTCTGCTACGGCGCGGCCGCGTGCGAGATCGCCGCACGCCATCTCGCGCGGGCACTCAACCGGATGGGGCGGCCGGCCAGGTTCAGCGGAGAGACCGGGTTCGCCCTCGCCGACCCCTTGCTCGCCCTGCGCCACGGGGACGCTGTCGTCGTCTTCCAACCCGGGAGACTGCTGCGCGAACTGGATGTCATCGTCGAAAGCGCTCGCTCCGTCGGTGCCAAGGTGGTGTTCGTGACTGACGAACTGGGGGATGCCTTCCAGGACCGTGTGGAGGGCGTCCTCATCGCACCGCACACCGCCACGGGTATCACCAACGAGGGGCTGACCGGTCTCGTCGTTGCGGACGCACTGCTGCTCGCGCTCGCCACGATCGACGAGACCCGTGCCGTGGAGACCTCGCACCAGTTGACAGCACTACGCGAGCGGCTCCTGCCTGACGACCAGGAACACCGCCGTTGAGACGTCCAATTCACTCGTCAGACCGGGGCCGTCCGGTTACGGGTGTTCGCGTGGACGTCCGCCGAGTAGAAGACGGACTTGCCCTGCTTGTTCCGGCGTACGTGCCCCTTGGCCACCATGGCCTCTAGGGTGCTCCGCACCACAGTGATCTTCAGGTGGCGGTCGGGGTGCTGCTGAGTCAGGGCGGCGGTGACGTCCAAGGCCGAGCGGGGTTCGCCCGCCTCCTGGAGATGACGGACCACGAGGTCGCGGAGAGTAGGAACCGCCCCGCCGACTGACTTGCCGGAGCCGGTCGCCGACGACGTCCGGGTCGCGGTGGGTGACTTGCCGGCCGGCGCCGCAGGCTGCCCCGAAGCCTGGTGCGGGACCGGCGCCTGAGCGCCGGGCGAAGAACCTGTCGCCGTCATCTCCATGTCACCGAGAGCCTGCTGCATGCTGACCAGAAGCGCATGATTGTGCCGCAACGCCTCCAGCCTCTCGTGCATCTGCGCTACCTCGCGTGCGACGCGCTCCTGCTCTTGAACGTTGCGTTCCAGGTCTTCCGCCAGCCGGGCGGCGTACAACGGCTTGAGATCAGTGGTGTCGTCGTGCATCTCGGCCACAGTGACCCTTCCTCGATGGTGTGGCTTACGTTACTGGATGGTTCTCGCAATGATTATGAATACCTCACACCCCCTGCCCGGCTCCAGTAAGGGCTTGCAGCCAGGCATGCCACCGGCGCCTCTGGCGCGTCCAAGGGGCCAGGGGGAGTCGGGGTGGGAACGCTTGTGCTGAAGACGTGCGATGTCTTCGGCGACGCGTCCGTCAGTGCACCGCGGGGCCGCCGCCGACGAGTCCGTTGCGCGTGTGCGGTGTGCCGCACGGACAGGCGGCGCACCAGACCGAGCACAGGCGGCGCGCGTGCGGTGAGGCTGCCTATGCTCAATCAGCCGGGCAGAGCAGGTCGAGGACGGCTCGGAGACGGGCAATGTCCTCCCGACCCAGACGCGCGGCTACGAAAACAGAGTTGAGTACGGGGGCGGACGGCGTGTGCAGCACACTCAACCGGCCGGCGTCGAGCGCCTCCTGCGCAACGTACCGGGGCACGACGCCGAGCCCGCACCCGGCTTCGACGGCCGACACCACGGCGCGCAGGTCGGCGACGGTCAGAGCGGGCACGGGCGGTTGAGCACGCCAGCACGTCCGGAAGTAGTGGCGCGCCATGGGCATGGCAGGAGAGTAACCGACAAAGCGCCGTGGGTCGTCACCGACCTGATAAGGGGCCTCACCGACACGACCCACCAGGACGAACTCCTCCTCGCACAGGCGCCGCAGGGCTAGCTGCCCGAGAAGGTCCTGCTCGACCTCCGTCATGACGACGAGGTCCAGATCGCCATGGAGTAATGCCCGGGTGAGCTCTGAGGCCTGACCGATCCTGCAGTGCACCTCCATCCCGCTGTCCAGCAGTGGGGACAACCGGGGCACCAGATGGATGGACAGCAGGTCACTCGGCGCCCCCAGAAGCACGGGAGCGTCCGTGGCAGCCGGAGTCAATGCCTCGGCCGCCTTCTCCAGGGCGTCGAGATGCGTCGCAATCCGTGCCGCCAGCAGGTGCGCGGTCTGGGTGGGAGCCACTCCCCGCCCCATGCGTTCGAAGAGCGTTCGCCCCATGAGGCTCTCCAGACTCTGCAGATGACGCGAGACGGCCGGCTGAGACAGCCCGAGCAGGCCTGCGGCTCTCGCGACGCCCCGGCACCTGTACACCCACAGGAAGGTGCGCAGGAGGGTGAGGTGTGCCCCGTGTTTCATGGCCGAACCCTTCAGCGAGAGCCAACGTTCTCCAGCGGTGACCCGTCGATGAGGAACCGATCACCTACCCTGCGGTCAGCAGTGGCGACACCGTCGGTCGCGGGCGTCACATCAGAGCCGCAGCACTGGGTTGGACGAAGCAGGCACGCGGACGGAAGCATCCGCCTCCGACCGGCCGGACCGATCAGCCGCACGCGATTGGTGAGCGCCTCGCCCGCGCTCGCACGCCGGCACGATGTGAGATCGAGGGCGATCCGTGCCCGGCGTTGTCGCTGCCTGCTGCTGACGTGGCTCAACTTTCCACACCACCCTGGCGATTGCCAAGCCCCGGGCCCCTTGTCGGCGCAACGCCTGGGTTCACCACCGGATGCTCGGTCCGGGTTACGGCATCTTTCGTCGTATTACGCCGAATCGCCTGCGGGTTACACGTTGAGCCGCTGATGATGACACAGCGGGCGGGAGGTCGCCCCGTAGGCCGGAACCGAGCGGGACGGTGTCATGCTCTCGAACTCACCGGACCCACCTGTCGGAACTGCCCGACGGGCGCTGCAACGCGAGGTTGGCGGGGCACCTGAAGGCCTCTCGCACGTTGCAAGCGGGCATCGGGCGGCGTGGTCCTACCTCGCACCTGTGCGAACTGGTCCGCCGAGGAACTGGCCGCCCATACCTTGACCACGCTGCATCTCAGGGTCGGCGACCCGGGGCGAAGACGGCTGTGTGCGCCCGATCGCATGACTGCGTACGCGCCATTAATGGGCACTGGGGCACTCATACCCACACCCTGCTGCCCCGGCTCCAAGCGCTGCACTTACCGTTCGAAGCAGGCGCGCCGCAGGATGCGTACGGCGTGGGTGCCGGCAGGAGGCGGGGCTGGACGCAGACGGCCACCGTGGCCGGGGCCTCGCGCTCAACCACGTCGTGCCACACCATCTGCAGTCGTACCCGCCTGAATGTGGGCGCTGACCGCCCAGCGATGACACTGTCAGGAGCACCGCTGAGATGCTGGAGGGCTGCCAAGGACCCCCCAGCGGGGTGCTTCAGTCAGCCGTAGGCCATGCAGCGCCAGCACCAGCTCCAGCCGGGTGGCGGGATCGTTCAGTTCGGGCCCGAACAGCCGATGGGCCTGGCGCATGCGGTACCGGACGGTCTGTGGATGGACGTGCAACCGACGGGCGGCCTCCGTGGCGCTGGGTGCCTCCAGCCAGACCGTCAGTGTCTCGGTGAGCCGTTCGCGTTGCAGCCGGGTCAGTGACGCCAGGGGCGCCAGCCGCCGCTTGATGAGCAACTGGGTCAACGCCTCGTCCTGGAGCAGCAGCAGCGCGGGCAGATGGTCCTCGACTTGGAACACGACGCGTCGGCCAGCGCTCTCACGGGCTGCGATCGGCAGCAGTGAGCGCGCCCAGCGCAGTGAGAGCGAAGCACCGTGCACCGGCAGGTCCGGGCCCACCACGACGGGCAGGTCACCTACCAGCCGGTTGAGCAGCGTCGCTGGATCCGGGCCCGGATGCGCGATCAGTACATAGGGATGCTCACCGCTCCAGTCGGCCAGCCAACCCGGCCCGGCCGAAGGGACGGCGTGCGCCGGCTTCTGGACGACAGCGACGGCCCGCAAGCGTTCCGGCAATGGCCAGGTGGCCCGCTGAGCCAACTCCTGCAGCATGCGGTCGTCCGCGGCCGTCCGCCCGGTCAGGGCGTCCGTCAGCGGCTTGAGCCAGCGGTAACAGGGCAGGCGTCTACTCGGCTGCACGGACAAGGTGGAAGCCTTCGGGCGTCGGTGCCCCACCCCGTTCGTAGCACCACTCGTCGCCGAGGGTTCCTTGACCACGGTTGTCCTTTCTGTCTGTGTCACTGCCGACTGCACGGGGGCGTACCGGCCGACAGCCGGCCGCATTGAGCAGCACCCCGATGTTGACCTCTGGAAAAGGGTCCTGAAGCCGCGGGCATGGGTGGCTCACAGCCGGGGAGGTGGGTTCTGTGGGCCCGAAACGACCTGTCCGACATCGAGATGGCCGGCCTTTGAAATGACGTCAAGCACCCAGGCATCGACCTGAGCGGTACTCAGCCCCCACTCACGCTCACCGTCGGTCCCTCGTGGGAAGCAGTGATTGAGAATCTATGGGCGAGCTGACAGGAACGTCAAGGGTTGACTAAAGTGGTTGACTCAGTGGCCAGTTGACTCAGCCGCCGGATCGTCGTCGCACACCGAGGTCATCCGGCAGCCGGTACAAGTCATTGCTCCCGCCGCGGAGCCGGAACCTGAACGTGGGCGTGCGGGCCTGTGGAGGTACGGGACCGTGGCGTGACACCGACGAACTGCGCCATCGCAGATGCGTCGACGACGTCCGGCGCTTGCCGGGAGCAATTCAGAACCAATTGGTCCACGTGAAGGTGAACAGGTACGCCCGGTGCGCCCCGTCGGCGATGCTCCTGTGCCGCAGGGAGTAGAAGGTCAGGGCACACAGGTAGAGTACGGCGAACAACCCGGCGATGACGGTCCCGAACGGGGGTCCCGCGATCACGGCGAACATCGTGCTGACGATCAGCACGCAGACAAGTCCGCAGTGAGCGGTGATGCGGTCGCCACGGGACGCGGTGGATTTCACTGGGCGTTCCTCTCTCATTCGTTTCGGCTTCCTCGGCAACGTTGCCATCGGGGACTTCGCCGTCGGCGGCTCGACGAGCGCAGGAGGAACGGACCTCAGAAAGGTCCTCAAGGCGACCCGGGGGCTGAGCAGTGAGGTGAGCGGTTTGCTCAGAGTGAGCACGGCACGGAACGCGCTGCCCACGTGAGGGTCGTGCGGGGCGAGGCGCCGTATCCGGCGCATGTACCTGCCGAGACACCTGTCCAGGAGGCCTGGAGCCGGGATGTCGCCGGTGGCACCTGGCAACCCGGCGTCCCCTGCCGACGAGAGCCGCCATGGTTGCTCGTAGGCGGTGGCCACGGTCTGCTGGAGGCGGTGAGTCGAGCAGGTCGGTCCGTCTTCCAGCACAGCTCGTAAGGCGAGCGCGCTCAGGGCCGCGGCCGAGATCCCCTGTCCGTACACGGGGTTGAAGGAGCACAGCGCGTCTCCCACAGTGAGGAGTCCGGCGGGGACACTGGCCCACTCGTAGCGGCGGCGGACATTCGCTGTGTGCCGAAACCCGAACACCGGTGATGCCGTTTCGGCCGTCGCGAGCCAGTCGTGCAGGAAGGGATGTGGTAGCAGACGTAGGAACTCCTGAAACTCCACCTGGTCCACCGGAGGTTCGCTGCCCCGTAGTCCGAGTAGACACACCAGGTGGGTGCCGCGCCCCTGCGGCAGGATGACGGCTCCCCGGGGCTGGGATGCGTCGGGCATGATGTAACAGCCCCTGGCGTCGCCGAGGCCCGTCATGTCGCCGCGATACAGCTGGGAGGCGTAGCCGAGGCCGGTGTCAATCCATTCCTCGTGCGGCGGTTCGGCGCCCAGGGCCTCCAGCCACACGGGGAACTTGGAGTGCCTGCCGGAGGCGTCGACGATGATGTCGGCGTTGAGGACGGTGGGTGTGTCGCTCCCGTCCGTCCGGTGGACGCTGATGCCGCGGAGCCGCTGGTGGTCACCCAGCAAGCCCGTGGCTTTCGCTCGGACAACTGCGATCTTCGGGTTTTTGAGGACCCGTTCGCGAATGATTGCCTCAAGGACGGGCCGTGGTCCCGTGTACAGGTAGGTGGTGGAGGGGAAGCGGCGTGACCAAGACCCCTCCTGCCACTGGAGCACATCCGAGGGGACCCCCACACGGGGGGAGTCCGCAGCCCACAAAAGGGCTTCCATACCCGGCAGGAGGCGTTCCAGCGCCTGTCGGCCGCCCTCAAGCAGGACGTGCGGATGGCGGTCCTGGGGCACACCCGGACGGGACGTCGGCCGCACGGGCAGCAGGTCGCGTTCCACGACGGTGACACGGTCTGCCCACCCGGTCAGTACGTGTGCCGTCAACAGGCCGGCGACGCTGCCTCCGACCACGACGACATGGGCCGCCGGGAGGTGCGGGTGGTGAGTCATGGGCACCGCGTCCTCACTGCGGACACCAGACCGCTCGGCAGGGAGGCGTCCGCCAAACCCAGGGGCTTCGGCTCGGTGAGCGCCGTGGGCAGTTCCCGGGCGGAGGAGGCCTCCTCCTCACCCGGTCGGCATGCGGAAAGTCCAGGGAGAGCGAGGCTCAGCGCGGCGGTAAGAGTGTGCATGAAAGGAAACTGCTTCCGTGAGGACGGGTGGACGCACGACACCGGCCCACGCGGTGAGGACGGCGGGCCGGGAAGGGGTGTCAATGCAGGCACCGGATGACAAGACGTTAGCCACTCCCCGCTCTCTACACCGCACAAGAACGGCCTGAGCAGGCCGTAGACCCCAAAAATTTCGGTGTCGGATTCGGGTCCCTGCCGCGGTATCTCCAGCGGGTGGTTTTCACCGCCTCATCCTCAAGAGGGTTACCCGTGTCGCTCGTTGGCCTTTCACTTGCAGTCCTCGACCGACGGCTTCCGTCGGCTGGCGCGGCACTGACTCGCTGCGCCCCGGCTTCCCGAACTCCTGGAGATGCAGTGCGGCACGAGAAAGCGACCCCCTTCACCTGGCCCTTCCCCGGCTGCCCCGACCCCCGGCCGGCCTGGAACGAGGACCTGTGCCGGCAGAGCTGCGAAAGTGACGAGGACGCCGAGGCACCGGACGAGCCCTGTCCGGTGGCATCGGTGGCGGTGCTCACGTCCTGGACACAAGACAGAGCCGCACCACGCCGCTGGCCGGTCCGGCCGGAGGCGGACGAGCAGGAGGCAGGACAGGTGGAGTTCCAGCCACCGGATATCCCCGGGCTCGTCGTGCAACGCCCGGTCACCGATCCCGCGCGACAGCCCGCGCCCGACGTACACGTGTTGAGGAGTTGAGGAGTGACTCGGCGAAAAACGCACCGACGCACGTCGCTCAGGAAGACGACACGAACGTGGCTGGCCGTGGGCTGCGCCCTGCTCGGTGGGGCGGGAGCGGCCACCTACGCGGGGGCCTCCTCGCCCGTCCAGCCGGAGCGTCATGCACGTACGGCGAGTGTGCACACCGTGCCGTTGACGGACGACGGCATTGGGGTGGACACCTACGCCTATCGCGGGCCGCAGCACTTCAGCGCCGTCATGATGACCTGGGAGGACCCGCGGGCCCAGATGCCGGGCACCCCAGAGATCCGGACGCACTCGGCGCGGAACGGCTCCTGGTCGCCGTGGACGAGGCTCAGCGCCGAACCGCTTGCAGCCGACTGGGCAGAGGGCCGGCACCCCGGGACACGCGGCGGCACCGCCTCGGTATGGGCCGGTGAGTCGGACGGGTTCGACATCAGGGTCGTCCGAGGCGACGGCACGATCACGAAGGACCTGCCGAGGGGGACAGCCGTACGCCTGCTGGACCCGGGGGACGACCCGGAGCCGACGGCGCAGCTCGGCACGACGTTCAAGGCGGGTAAGCCGCCGATCATCCCGCAGGCCCGGTGGGGCGCCACCGCCCGGCACAACGGCAAGCCTAGATACGGCAGCACCGTCAAAGCGGTGATCATTCATCACACGGGGGTGAACAGTGATAACAAGGTTTCCTGCGCCCGCTCGCGTGCGCGGATGCGGACCATTCAGCAGGAGCATCTCGCCCGCGGTTACTACGATGTCGGCTACAACTTCGTCGTGGATCGCTGCGGACAGATCTTCGAAGGGCGCAGCGGGGGCAGTGGGCGGCCGGTGCTCGGCGCCCACGACGTCGGGTTCAACACCAACACGGTCGGCATCGCGTACCTCGGTAACACCATGACGGCCCGGCCCACGCGTGCGGCGCTCAGGGCGATCGCCCGGCTCGTCGCCTGGAAGCTCGGCCGTTACGGTGTCGGTCCGGTCGGCCGGGTGCGCCTGGTTTCAGGCAGCGGCAAGGGCGTCGACGGCAACAAGGTTCCCCAGGGGAAGGCGGTCACGCTGCCCCGCGTGTTCGGGCACCGCCACACCAATGCCACCGACTGCCCGGGCCGCCATCTGTATCGGCAACTCCCTGCCCTCCCCAGGCTCGCCGAGAGCCTGGGGAGGCCGCACGCCGCGCGGCCCTCGACCACCCCGTAGAGGCCAGGCGGTCCGTCCGGCCGTCGCCCAAACAGATGCTCGACCTCCGCGTGGCAGCGCTCGACGGTCTCCTGCACGCATTGCACAGCCTGTGTCACCTGTTCGGCCACGATGGCCTGAGCGGCGGTGACATGCCGGTACCACTACGGCGCCCACGCCGCAGGTCGGCAGTTCGTCGAGCAGGCCGCGCCAGTCGCCGCCCGTGGGACGGGCCCGCAGGTGCAGCACCTCCCCACCGGCCGGCACCAAATCCGTGCGACGCGTCGGTCGGCCGGCCAACGACCGCCAGCGTTCCGCGTGCGGTGGCCAGACGGAGCAGTCCCTCGGTCATACACCAAATGTCCGTGACCGAGCCGACGGCCCTGCCCCGGACGCGGCGTTGAGCTTGGGCCGCCGCTGAACACAATCGCCGGCCCACCCGCGCCCTTTGAGCGCGGCAGGGTCGTCTTGTCGCACCCGGCGAGAAGGATCACGGCCGCAATCAGCTTGAGATGCGCATTGCACGCGGTGAGTGCCGAGAAGCTGCTGCGGATGCCGATCACCGCGCGGTCGTCTCGAAGTTGTGGCTGCCCATGGCCCACCTGTGCGCCGCGCATGACAGGACTCACACCGGCCCACCCCCATCGAAGGGCACGAGCCTGCGCGAGCTGCTGAACAGGTCTACCTCGGCGCGGCCGCCCTGACGAGGTACGGGCACGCATCGAGGCCACCGGTGCCCGCGATGTGGTCGAGAGCCGCACTGATGCGCTGAAGAGCAAGGTGCTGCGTGTGCTGAACACGGCGCCGCTGAGGTTGTCGGGGGTTCTGCCGGCTGAGAGACCCAGCGACCATGTCGGACAAGCAGCTTAACTGACGCTGGCGCAGAGACTGGGTGACAATGCGGGGCCACGAGGGGAATTCGCCCGCGGCCCCGCGTTCTTACCTCCAGGTGTCAACGGCTCTCGTAGGAGCCCAGTGCCTTGCTGAAGGCGAACGGCTTCTGCCGGACGCCGCTGCACTGCGTGTCGGTGACACTGTCCCGGCACTGCTTGTCCCGGTTGATGGAGTCCATGGACAGCCGACCCAGGTGCCTGGAACGTGCGAAGGCGACCAGTCCCTTGGCATCCCGCGGGGTGAAAGTCCGCTCACCGAAGTCGTTCGCTCCGATCCTCGGGGTGACGGCGATCGACTGCCATGCCTTCGCCGCCGGCAGCCCGAGGGCTGCTGAGATCTGCCGATGGGCGGCGTTCGCGGCGCCCGTGGTGTACTTGAGCAGGTCGGGCCCGGTGGCCCCGGCACCGGGGTTGCCGGTGACGAGGTTCACCATCGAGATATCAACTCCCTTGGCTTTGGCAGCGGTGAGCACCTTGACGCCGTTCGGGGTCAGGCCGCTGGACACCACGGGCAGGCTGAACGACACCCGTAGCCCCGGGTGATCCTTCTGAAGCCGCGCGATGGCCTGCGACCGGCGGGCGTTGAGGTCCGGCATGTTGAGGACGAACCCTTGAACGTCGAAGTCGGCTTCATTGAGCTTGTGTGTGTCGATGACCTTGGCGTAGGCAGCCGCCTGCCTCTCGGCGGATGAGCAGGCGGGCGTGAGATCGCCGCCGTCCCCTCCGAAGGAGACCTGCACGGCGCCACCGGCCCTGCGCAACTTCTCCAGCCCGGTGAAGGCCTTGTCCTGGTCCTCGGTGGTGCATCCGCTACCGCGCTGGATGTGGCCGAGAGTGAAGTGCTTGACGCCGCTCTTCCTCGCGGTGGCGGCGAGATCGAGCACGGCGCCGTTCGACACGTCGACGACAGGCAAGAAGGATGCGGTCTGAGCGCCGGCCGGACGGGTACCGCCGTCTCCGGAGCCCTCGCGGGCCGCCTGCGCACTGTTCGTCAGGACTCCGGCCGTCGTGGCGACGGCACCTGCGGCCATAAGGCCGACGACCACCTTCTTCGTATGGTTGACGCGGCGGTGCTGATTCATTGTCGGTACCTTCCGTTCGTCTCGATGCAGTCGTGTGGATCGGATCGACGGGGCGGGGACTGCTACGCCCATGCCGGAGCCCGGAGGGCAGGAAGGAACCACCGGCCGACCACACGTACGGTGAGTCGGGGAGCCCGTCGCTCTGCATCGGGTGAGCGTTCGACCGCTCTCGTGGCATCTTCAAGCACGCGGTGCCGAACCATCCGACCGGTGCTCAGTGTCCCGGCGCCGGCGAGTCCGCGCCCGAGGCGGGGGAAGTGTCATCAGGCGTGGACCGCCGGGCGCCCGGACCGTCCTGCCGCGGCAGGACGGCAACGAGTCAACCCGCAACGACCGTCAAGGACGTCGCCCTGTGGGATGACAGCGAAGGCCGGCACGAAGTCACTGCGACGGTGGCATCGCGGAGTTACCTGTCAACAAGCCGTGTCCTCGGACAGCTTGAGGCATGCGGCGAAAGAACCGGATGGCCCCGGTGAGGGACGGGCGGAACGGGCGTCGCCCGGGACAGCGGCCTCCGTCGACTGGTGCGACGTCGTACGGTCACTGCCTCGACGCCCTTCATTGTCCTCGGCGGGTCGCCAGCTCAGCGTCCCCATCACCGCACAGGTGAGGACCACCGCGACGATACGGCTGACACGACGGCGTTTCCCCCGGTCGTCAAGCTCGTGCCAGGCGGGCCGCTCCGGCACGTGAGGCTGCCAGAGTTCGCCGACTGCCTCCACCTCGCGCGAGGCGCTCTCATCGTCGGTAAACATTTGCCACACGTAATCAGGTATAGCCGCAGTGTCATTCTCTGACTTCCCGTCCGGTTGGTTGTCGTTCACTGTCTTCCTGTTCTTGCAGGATCACGTTCGTCGTTGTCGACGAACGTTCCACACACCCTCGTCCACGCGGACGATGCGCCGGACGGGCGTTGGCCCTTGACTTGCCGCTTCCTCGCCTGCTGACCACCCGCAGCACCCACTGCCGGGCCTCCAGCAGGGGTACCTCGCCCCGCCCCGCACGGTCAAGACGCACCGGATGGTGCGGCCTCCGGCCCGGGCCCGACCTCTCAGAGAACGGATCCTTCGTCACGATGGACGAGCAACCACCGCGCAGGCACCGCCGCAAGAAGCCACGGCTCATAGCCGCCGCCCTCATGCTGACAGCGAGTCTGGCTGGTGCGGCCATGGCCATAGGCAATGCCCTTCCCGGCAACGCGACACCGGACGCACCGCGTCAGGCGGAGAATCGGGCGTCTTCCTCGGCCGACGGAGACGAGGCGCCCGCCCCGCTGGCCGAGCCCCCCAGGAACGACAGCGCGCGCGGCATGGTCTACCAGGGCCTCCAGCCCGCACCGGAAGGGCACCCGTGCGTCGGCCTGTACCGGCTGCCGAAGTCGGACCAGTGCAGCCACGGGCCCGATGCGCCCCCCAAGGGCGTCGACATCAGCAAGGACACTCCTCCGGTGGAAGCCTTGGGGCGCGCCCGGGCCGGCTCCGCCACGGCGGGCCCCCGCGCCAAGGGGCAGTGCATCGGCGATGGACGGTCCGGTAACCGGGTCCAGGTCCTGTACGTTCATCCAGAGGGCCAGAACCGGTTCACACAGTACAAGGCCTCCTTCAAGCAGTGGGCCGCGGAAGCGGATGCCATCTACAACGCCAGCGCGGCCGAGACCGGTGGGACCCGGCACATCCGCTACCTCACCGACGCCGACTGCACGGCGGCGGTGACGCCCGTGGCGGTGCAGGCCAATGCCATCCAAAGCTTCGAGTCTGCCAACCGCGCCCTCAGCGACAAGGGGTTCAACCGGCGCGACCGCAAGTACATGCTCTTCATCGATGCCCGGGTGTACTGCGGCATCGGCACGTTCGCCGGTGACGAGCGGCCGAGTGCGGACAACCGGAGTAACTTCGGCCCCTCCTACGCGCGGGTGGACACCGGCTGCTGGAGCGGCCATGTGGCCGCACACGAACTCGGACACAACCTGGGCGCGGTGAACAACAGCGCACCCAACAGCAGCAAGGGTGCGCACTGCGTGGACGAGCAGGACGTCATGTGCTATTCCGACGCACCCTACTATCCCCGCATGCGCATGGTGTGTACCGACCGCACCGCCGAGCATCGACTGGACTGCAAGCACGACGACTACTTCCACACGGCTCCCCGGCCCGGCAGCTACCTGGCCACCCACTGGAACGTCGCCGACAACGTCTTCCTGGCCAGAGGCAAGGGCACGGGCCCGACCGGACCGACGACGGCTCCCAGGCCCTCGGCCAGTGCCGTCACAACCACCACAGCCACACTGACCTGGCGGCGAGTTACCGGCGCCCAGCGATATACCGTGAAGGTCAACGGCCGGACCTTGCGCGACGTCAACCGGACGAGGCTGCGCCTGACCGGGCTCAGGCCTGGAACCACCTACACAGTGTCGATCCGTCTGCATACCGCCCAGGGCGTGTCCCGGCCGGGCCCGGCCCTGCGATTCACCACCAGGTCCAGGCCGTGAGGGCGAGCGAAGTGGGCAGGCCGCACCGCCCGTTGATCCTCCTTCTGATGTCCGGGCTCATGGCCGTAGGTGGCGCGGGTCAGGCTGCCGCCCATGACGACACCATCTCCTTCCGGGTCGAGCCCGGACACGGCGGGCGGGTCCTGATGCTGGCGACGTACGAGAACGACAAGGACCCGGTCACACAAAAGCTGACCGGCACCCTGATCGCCAGCGCGACCGACGGACACACCGCCGGTCCCTGGCAGCTCGTCCCGGTAAGAGGCACCCCGGGCGCCTACACCACCGTCGAGGCACTGCCCCCAGGCCGATGGTGGGTCACCGTACGCAGCGCCTTCCCGGAGCTCGGCTACGGGGAGGGCCGGGTACGAATCTCGGCGGCGAAGAGAAGGGCGGCCCCTACGCAGCGTGGAACCCCGTCTCCCGCCGTCGCGCTTGGCACGACAGCGCAAGGAAGGGAGAACTACCTCGGCGGTGTGGGCCTTGTGACGGGGGGTGTGGCGGCCACGGCATGCGTAGGTGTCCTCCTCGCGCTGCGCAGACGCCGTAGTCAAGGAGGTTGACCCTGACCCTGCCTGGGTGCGGTGGCTTGTCCCACCGCACCCAGGGCTGTTGTCACCCATGCGCAGGGCATGACTGACTGCCATACTTGTGTGAAGCACAGGTCCGTAGCACGCATGTGGAGTGACGGCCAGGATGATAACTGTCCTCATCGCAGACGATGAGCAACTGACCCGGGAGAGCCTCCGCCTCATTCTGGAGGCTGACGAGGAGATCACCGTGGTCGCCGACGCCGCCGACGGACGCGAGGCCGTCGCTGCGGCGACGGCCCTCTCGCCGAACGTCGTGGTCACCGACATCCAGATGCCCGGCATGGACGGGCTCGCCGCCGCTCTGGCCATCAAGCGCCTCGCACACCCGCCGCGGGTCGTCATGCTCACCTCGTTCGCCGTGGACGATTACTTGTTCACCGCCCTCAAGGCCGGCGTGGACGGTTTCCTGCTCAAGGACAGCCATCCCCATGAACTCATCACCGCGGTCAAAGTGGTTGCCCGGGGCGAGGCCATCATCTCTCCGTCCATGACCCGGACGCTCATCCAGCGCCACACCGTTGCCGAACCGACCGCCGGCGCGCAAGAGCGGCTGAGGCTGCTCGGGCAGGAGCAGCGAACGCTGTTGTCCCTTCTGGCTCAGGGTTTGTCCAACAGTGAGATCGGGGCCAGGCTGAAGATGAGCGAGTCCCAGGTCAAGGTCCATGTCAGCCGCGTACTACGGCTTCTGAGACTCGCCAACCGCGTCCAGGCCGCCATCTTCGCCTACTCAGTCGGCCTCGTACCGCCCGCCTCGTATGCGCCGCTGCGTTGAGCGAAACCAGGCAGCTCTGCTGGCCCGGGCCGATACCGAAGGCGACCTCGACTGGGTCGTCGCAGTCGACTCCACCATCGTGCGCGCGATCAGCACGCGGACGGGGCCCGTCAGAAGGGCCCCGTCGGCGAGCCGGACGACCATGCCCTCGGCGCGCAAGGCGACCGGCTGGTGGCGGCGTCAGGGCGATCGAGGGCGATCGGCGTCGAGTGTCGGTCGGCACCCCCGGACCGCACCAAGGCCCTGACCGAGAACCGGATCGCCGTCCTTTGGCGCCTGGAGGCCGCCCTGCGGGACAAGCCCTCGCCACAGCATCGCCCCTGAGCCGGGTGCAAGTTTTCCCGAAGCGGCGTGCCGCGGGATGCCTCAGTGCGGGAACCGGCGCGCGGACGCGGGAGACAGAATGCACACCAATCTCTCCGCGACATCCGGCTTTCCGACAGCCTGGGACCTCTTGGCACGGCGTCGTCCCGGCATTTGGTCCTTCAGCTCAGTGGATCAGGGCTTCTTCGGTTTGCCCTTGCCGAACAGCCAGACATCGAAGATCTTTCGCGTCGGCTTGCCTGACATCTTCTCCGTAAGGGAGATGAACTGCTCGATGACCGCGGTACGGTTCCTGTGCTCGGCTGTCCATGCTTTCAGTATTTTGGAGAAGACCTTGTCGCCGACTGCCTGCCGTACCTTGTGCAGGACCATGGCACCTCGGTAGTAGACCGGGTCCCCGAAGAGTTCCTTCCCCGTCGCGGGCTTCCCGGGTACGGGTGCCCAGAATTTGTCCTCTGCCGGTACCCGGTAGACACCGTCGAACCACTCCTGGGTGGTCGCTCGCCCCCGCTCCTCGTCCCACATCCACATGGCGTAGGTGGCGAAGCCCTCGTTCAGCCAGATCTGCGACCAGTCCGAGAACCGCACCGAGTTCCCGAACCACTGGTGGGCGTACTCGTGGGCCATCACGGTGCTCGTCGGCGTCTTGCCGTAGACAGGACGGCCGATCGTCTCGAGTGCCGCTCCGATCTTGGGGGCGTGGTCGATGATCGCTCCGGCCGAGTCGACCGGATATGGACCGAAAAGCTTCTCACCCCAGGCGATGATCGCGGGGATCTCTTCCAGGGCCTTGCGTGACGAGGCATGATGTCGCGGGTCCACCGCGTTGACGATGGGTACACCCGCCTTTGTCTTCCCCGTCTCCAGTGTGAACTTGCCGACGGCGAGAGTGGCCGCGTACGGAATGGTCTGTGTCCTGTTACTCCAGCGGAAGGTGTTCCTGCCGAAGTCGGCACTCTCCTTGCCCACATAACGCCCGTTGGAGACTCCGGTGAGGCCGGCGGGCACGGTGACCGCGACATCGTAGGTCGCCGGGTCGTGAACCGTGTTGTTCACGGGGTGCCACGTCATTGCACCGAGAGGTTCACCCATCACGAAGGCCCCGTCATCGGTTTTGATCCACCCGTCTTGTGAGCCACCGATGAGTCCCGGCAGCACTTTTGGTGTGCCGTGGTAGGTGATGACTGTCGCGAACTTCGCTCCCTTGGCTATCGGATTGCTCGGCGTGATCGTGAGCTCATTGCCCTTCCTGCTGAATTTTGCCGTTGTGCCATCGACTTCGACTCGTTCGACAGTCAGTCGCGACAGGTCCAGGTTGAAGCGCGACAAGTTCTGAGTCGCTTTTGCCGTTATTGTACTGGTGCCGGACAATGCAGCTCTTGATTTCGGCTCTACTGTCAGATCCAGCGCGTAATGCGCCACGTCGTAGCCGCCGTTGCCGGCCCCTGGGAAGATGGAGTCACCAACTCCTGCCGATCCGGGGGTTCCTCGCACAGGCGCTTGGGCAGCAGCGTCGGCAGCAAGAGGCGAACAGCCTGACGTGGTGACGACAGCTACAACTGCCATGGAGATGAGGAGTTCTCTGCGTTCCAGCATCCCTGAATCCCACACTGGATCCGACCTTGGCCGCCACCGTGCCCCCCCCGAGATGTTGGGCAGTCGTACCGAAACATTGCTTGGTGACGGCAACTCGCTGTCCGGCGTCGCGTGAAAGAAGCGTTGCCCTACCACGGCACTGGCACCCGTCACCTGGGAGAGGCTCTGTGGCTGCGGATCATGTCCCGCCTCGGTGCCGACGTCCGCGCCGGCATCGGCCCGACTGTCGCCGCCGCCCCTGCCTCCGCGCAGATCGACGCCCCCGGGTGGCGTGCTCGCCACTGCCGAGCCCGACCACGCCGCCACGTGGCTGGCCGCGCTCCGGTCGAAGCGCTCCACGGCATCGGCCCCCGCCTCGTACAACAAGACCTACGTCACCATGGCCGGTGTCATCGTTGTCCTGCTCCGGCTGTGGATCAGCAACCTGGCGATCCTTCTGGCCGCTCCGGGCCCGTGCCTGCTGGCGTCGGAGATCAGCGGCCGGGCTGCGGAGGTGACGGTGTTCCCCTTCTCGCGAGTGTTATTGACAGGGAAGCCCGAGAGGTTGCCCGGGGCGACGGGGAATCAGTCCGGTGAAAGGCGACTTGCAACGGTCGTCGTTTCAGAGTCCTCCTCAAGTCGGTCACGCCTGTCTGTCGTTAGTGATCTGCTCTGCGTCAGCCGCGTTTGCGGTGCACCTGATCACGGGGGAGCGCATGGCCACGAAAGTCAAGATGTCATTTCCCAGGCGGGATTCAGCGTTCGGAACTCTCCGGTCGACACTGGACGAACCCGCATGTCACTGCGACTGGGAGCTGTGCACCCAGAACTCGATCCGTTATCACAAGGCCAGTGAGACAGGCCTCACGGAGAACCGGCGGGAAAGCGGGGGCCGGTGATGAGTGGAGTTCTTCGACGGCTCATTTGGGGAGTGCTTCTGGGTCTCATCGTGGCGAGTTCCGCTCTCCTCGTAGAGAGGGTCAGTGGCCCCCGTGACGCTCCCCATCTCTTGTGTGAGGTGGACATCAGGTGTTTCCCGTCCCGGATGGCAGACAGGACAGTGCTGGCCGACGCTCGCCCGACGCTCCGGGAGACGGCAGCATGAGCGCTGCTTCCTGCAGCGCGTCCGGCACCAAGAAGAAAGACACACCATGCTTGTGCCCACCAGATCGACGCGCCGGATGGCGGTGCTGACCTCGGCCTGCTTCGGCGCCCTCTTGCTGATGCCGATGACGGGCGGCAGTGCCACCGCCGCACCCGAGCTCCGGGACCGCGTCGACTACGTGGCGCTGGGCGACTCCTTTGCCGCCGCCCCTGGTGTTCCCTCCCAGGTACACCAGGCGTGCGCCCGCTCCAGCCGCAACTACCCTTCGCTTACGGCAGCCAGGCTCACCGCCCGGTTGACGGATGTCACCTGCTCCGGGGCCACCACGGCGGACCTTGCCGTGAGTCGCCATGGAGAGCCGGCTCAGTTCGATGCCCTCAACAGGGGAACCGACCTCGTCACTGTCACCATCGGAGGCAACGACGGAGTGGGATTCTCCAAGGTGTTGAAGACCTGCGGCGAATTGAGCAACTCTCAGCCGGCCGGTGCCCCATGTCGTGAGCACTTCACCGAGGGAGGCCGTGACCGGCTCCTGGAAGGCATCAACGAGACTGCTCCGAAGGTTGACACGGTCATCGACGCCGTGCACCGCGTCGCGCCGCGTGCCAAGGTGCTCATCGTCGGATACCCAAGCCTTTTCCCGCACGACGGCATCGGCTGCGCCAGCAGCAGCGCACCATTCGCAGCGGGGGACTTCCCCTACCTCCGGGACACCACCATCCGGCTCAACGCGATGCTCGCCGAACGCGCCGTGCGCAAGGGCGCCACGTATGTCGACACCTACACACCCTCCATCGGCCACGACATGTGCCAGCCGGCCGAACGCCGTTGGATCGAGGATCTGGCACCCAGGACGGCAGCCGCGCCCGCCCACCCCAACGCCCGCGGAGAAGCGGCCATGGCCGAGGCCGTCACGCGCGCACTGGCCAAGTGCCGGTCACACGCGAAAGACTCGCCCGCGCACCACGCGGCCTGACTCCTCGTGCCCGTCGCGCGGCCGTCATCATCCGCCAGATGGTGCCGGCCGCGCGGTTCCCGGGGGGGGCAGTACGTCAGTTCAAGGCCTCATACAGGGCATGACGGCCCTGTACCCCGAGCTTCGTATACGCCTTGGTCAGATGCATCTCGACGGTGCGCACACCGACGTAGAGCCGTTGGGCGATCTCAGCGTTCGTCATGCCCTGCGCGGCCAGTTCCGCTACCTGCCGCTGAGCGAGTGTGAGCGCCGTGCGCCCCCGGAAGGTTGGAGTGCGGGGCCGGTCGCCGAGGGAGCGCAGGCCCGCGAGGGCCTGGTCCCCGACGGACTCGGCACCGCATTCGAAGGCAAGGCTGGCCGCATCCCGAAGCGCGGCACGCCCCTCATCCGTGTATCCGCACTCCAAGGCCAGCAGCCCCCTGTCCGCCTGAGCCTGCGCGTATCGGAAGCGCGCAGGTGTGCCGGCGAGAATCCGGCAGGCCTCTTCCAGATGGTCCAGCCCCGACCGGCCCCCGGTCACCAGGCCCCGTGCCCGCAGCGCGACCGCGATGGTCTCGGGGACCCCCCAGGTCCTGGCCAGTTGCAGCTCCTTGTCGGTGAGGGCGAGTGCCCGCTCGCCCTCACCCCGGCGCAGGTACAGCAGCGCTGCCTCCGAGCGCCAGGGGTAGAACCCGGGCGCGGGCATGCCCCGCGCGTCCAGTCGCTCACCGCAGTGCAGCAGATCGGCGAGGGCCTCGGTCTGTTTCCCTTGGGCGTCGTGCAGCCAGGCACGCACAACCAGCGGGTAGTCGTACAGCATATGGGTGCGCGACGGCCCCATCAGGTCACTGTCCACCAGAAGGGCCTCGGCCTCGCTCACCCGGCCCTGCCGGATGAGTGCTTCCGCCAGGGTGGCCACGGCGAACACGCAGTGACTCTCACTGCGGCCGATGCCGATGCCACCCAGAGCCGCCAGCGCCGCTTCCGCGTCCGCCTGTGCAGCGGAGAACCGCCCCAGTCGACACAGGGCGTTGGCGCGGGCGCTCACGGACTGAGCGAACGCCAGAACCGACGCCTGCGCCTGGCTCTGGGCCACAGCGGCGGCGGCGTGCTCCAACGTGAGATCCGGCCGGCCCGCCGCACTGAGGGCGAGCGCAGCACAGGAATAGACCAGCGATTCGTCGTCCGTCGGCAGCAAACCCCGGCGCAACCCGTGTAGCGCCCACTCGACCGCCTGAGCAGACATCTCACCGAGCGCGGCGGCGCGGAAACTCAACAGGGCAGCGAGAGGACGTTCCACCGCAGCGGTAGTCGCATGGTCCATGGAGAGCTGGCGCAGCCGTGCCCGGGTCTGCCTCGCTGGTTCGGGCTCACCCATGCTGACAAGTAGGTAGTCCAGTTCCAGGCGCAGCGCGAAGGCAGGGTCCCGGGGACGCAGCCGCTCGATCGTGCGCTGCAGGACCGCGACGGCGTCCTCGTAGTGATCGACCGCGAACAGCGCGCTGGCCAGCTGGCGGGCGGCTGAGGCCTGTGCGGCCGGATGCCCGGCCAGCGACAGGCTGGTGCGCAGCTCCTTCACCGCCGCAGGCACATCGCAGTCCATCTCGGCCCGGCCGAGTTGCGCGAGCAGTTCCCCCCGGGCGCCGTCGTCGACTTCCTCGCGCAGAGCCCGGCGCAGATACGTCAGCGCCTCCTCCGGGACACACCGGGCCATCGCGACGTCGGCCGCCGCCCGCAGTGCCGGTACGGCGAACTCCAGGCCTGGTGGACTGTGGAACACATGCCGGGCCAGCTGCTCGGCAGGCGCACCCCAGGTGACCAGGAACCGCGCCGCTCGCGCGTGGTACTCGGCGCGACGGCTGGGCGGAGTGTCGTAAGCCAGCGCAGCGGCGAGCAGACGGGACGCCATCCGGACGCAGTCACCGACACGTTCGACCACACCGGCGCGCGCCAGCGCGTGCACCAGGTCCTCAGCGGTCTCCATATCCATGGAACTGACATGCGCGATCACTTCCGCGGGCAGCGCGGTCTCCAGCACTGCGAGGACTGTCGCGACCTTCTCGCAACCGGACCCGAAGAACCTCAGCAGTGGCCTGACGGCGGCACTCACCTCTGGCACCAGGCCCGCCATGATCTGCTCCGGCGCCTGCTCGCCCTCGGCGCACGAGCCGCCGATCAGGGCGCCCAGTACGGTGCGGAACAGATAGTGGTTGCCGCCTGTGGCGCTGAGGCAGGACCGGAGTACCTCCTCAGGCGCCTCCGCGACCAGCGTCCGCGCATGGTGCTCCATAACCCGACCGCTGAGCGGGGAGAGCTGTGTGCGGTGGTGGAAGAAGCGCAGCACACGGCCCAGAGCATATTCGTCACCTGAGTCACCCGGACCCAAGGACGCGATCATGTTCAGCAGCTTGGGGTCGGAGTCCGACGCCCGAAGGAGGTCGGCGAGCGCCTTGAGCGAATCGGCGTCCGCCCATTGGAGATCGTCGATGAAGACGACCAACGGCCCCGGTGGTCCGGCCGCCTCGGCAACCTGCTCACTCGACGACGAGCCCGAGGTCCACCGAGAGGCACCCAACTGCCGCATCAGCGATCCGCCGCGCAGACGGTCCGCGGGGACACAGGACGCCCACAGCACCACCTGGCCCATGTCCGTGGCCTTCTCGAAGAGATCGGTGAGAAGTGCGGTTTTCCCGCTGCCGAAGCCACCTCGGATGAGCCGGTGCGGTCCCGCCGGCTGGTCGAGTGTGCGCCGCAGCTCCTCCCGTTCGGCCTCCCGGCCGGTCAACGGCGGGATCATGCGCTGGCCGGCCAAGGACGCGGCACCCTCAGAAGACTGAACCGGTGCTCGCGAGGCGCTCTCACAAGTCTTCCCCTTCCCTACCGAGGCAGTCATGACGGCCGCGAATGACGGGTCAGTACACCTGGCACCCGCCGCGAGCCACTGCCCCGACGCGCGGCAAGCGCGTGTCCGACGTGCCTGCCAACCGTACCCAGCCTCCGGCGCGGCCATGGAGGGGGAGCACCGAAACGTCGAGATCTTTCGGGGTGAGCAGGGGTGGATCAGCGCGTTGAGCAGTGACGCCCGTGACAGGATGACGTTCCGTTCCGGCGTCCGCTGCGTGCTCGTCGCACGCCTCGCGGGATACCGCCACAGCACGTCGCGGGCAGTGTCAGCTCAGCATTCCACGAAGCGCCTGCAACCGACATACCCACCTCGCGACGGCGCCCCCTTTCAGCGGCCTCCGCGGCGCGCCCCCTGTATCTGTTTGGAGAACCATGCCGTCCACCGGCCCACCCGAAGCCCAAGTCCTGCCGCCGACAGACGAACTGTACGGATGTCCCGAGCCTGCGCGGTCGGCCCATGCCGGCCCGCTGGGCACCGTAATCATCGCGATATCTGTCAGCGCGCTCCTGGCCAGCGTCTTCACTGTCTGCATGGTTTTCACCGGGAGGGCGGCGGAGAGCACGCCGGGGCCGGCCTCAGCACCGTGCTCGAGCGGCCCACAGCCCGTGGTCCCACCGCAGTCCGAACGAGACGTAGGCATCCCGGTGAGCACCCTCACCCAGCAGCACGCCACCTCATCGGCCTTTCCCGCACATCAGGAGTAAACCTTGACGACCACCTACGACAGACCCCACGGCTACCATCAGCTGTACGACACACCCGAGTTCAAGGACCTGAGGCGCCGCCACCGCAGGCTCGCCTTCACACTGACCGCGGCGTTCTTCTCCCTCTACATGCTGTACGTCCTGCTGTGCACCTATGCCCCCGAGCTGGTCACCTTCAAGGTCATCGGCAACATCAACTGCGCACTGCTGCTGGGCCTCGGCCAGTTCGCGTCGACGTTCGCCATCGCCTCGGGTTACTCACGGGCGGCCCGCAGGCGTCTCGACCCGCTCGCCGCTCAGCTGAAGGACGAGGTCACCGATCCGGCCGTCGGCCCGCAGGCTTACCGGCAGAGGAGCGTGTGAAGTGAACGCGCATCCAGGCGCACTGCCGATGGCCGCCTCCAGCGCGGCGGAGAACCGGACCCTCATCATCGCGCTCTTCCTCACCTTCGTCACGGCCACCCTCGCCGTCACGGTCTGGGCGGGCAGGAAGAACAAGGACACCACCGACTTCTACACAGGCGGCAGAACGTTCACCGGCTTCCAGAACGGCCTGGCCATCTCCGGTGACTACATGTCTGCGGCCTCCTTCCTGGGCATCACCGGCTCCATCGCGCTCTTCGGCTACGACGGATTTCTGTACTCCGTCGGATTCCTCGTCGCGTGGCTGGTGGCCCTGCTGCTGGTGGCCGAACCCCTGCGCAACGTGGGGCGGTTCACCATGGCGGACGTACTCGCGGCCCGTATGCGCCAGCGGCCCGTGCGCACGGCTGCAGGGACCTCGACCATCGTCGTGTCGGTGGTCTACCTCGTCGCCCAGATGGTCGGTGCCGGATCACTCGTGGCGCTCCTGCTGGGAGCCTCTGGGGAAGACACCAAGAAGTGGATCATCCTGGCGGTCGGCGCGCTCATGGTCCTCTATGTGACGGTCGGCGGCATGAAGGGCACGACTTGGGTACAGATCATCAAGGCAGGCCTCCTGATCGCCGGTGCTCTACTGCTGACGGTCCTCGTCATGAACAAGTTCGGCTGGAACCTGTCCTCCCTCCTGGGGGCCGCCGCGGACGCCAGCGGTAAAGGGGACACTTTCCTGGAACCCGGTTTGAAGTACGGCCTGGACTCCCTCACCCGGTTGGACTTCGTCAGCCTCGGCATCGCCTTGGTCCTGGGCACGGCTGGTCTGCCCCACATTCTCGTCCGCTTCTACACTGTCCCCACCGCACGGGCGGCACGTACCTCGGTCAATTGGGCCATAGCGATCATCGGCGGCTTCTACCTGATGACCATCGCGCTCGGCTTCGGCGCTGCGGCCCTGCTGGGGCCCAAGGCGATCAGCGCCTCGAACCCGGCGGGGACCACCGCGGCCCCGATGCTCGCCGAACGGCTCGGGGGCGGGGTGGGTTCCAGCGGCGGCGCCATACTGCTCGCCGTGGTGTCGGCGATCGCGTTCGCGACGATACTCGCGGTCGTCGCGGGACTGACCCTGGCTTCCTCGGCCTCCTTCGCACACGACCTGTACGCCCACGTCATCCGCAAGGGCGTCACCGAAGGCCGCAGGGAGATCGTCGTCGCACGGTACGCCGCCGTGGTGATCGGAGCGGTCTCCATCGTCCTGAGTCTCTTCGCGGACAAGCTCAACACCGCCGCGCTCGTCGCGCTGGCCTTCGCGGTCGCGGCGTCCGCCAATGTCCCCACGCTTGTCTACAGCCTCTTCTGGAAGCGGTTCAACACCAGGGGCGCTCTCTTCAGCATCTACGGCGGCCTGGCGGCATCGGTCCTGCTCGTCGTGTTCTCGCCGGTGCTGTCCGGCAAGCCGACTTCCATGCTGCCGGCCGCCGACTTCGCCTGGTTCCCCTTGGAGAACCCGGGACTGGTCTCCATACCGACCGGGTTCCTGCTGGGCTGGCTCGGCACCGTCCTCTCGCGCACCGAGGAGACGGACGAGGACAAGTTCAAGGATCTTCAGGTCCGTTCCCTCACCGGCGCCGGCGCCAGCTGACGACTTCGCCGTTCACACCATTCGTCCCCTGAACCCGATCAGCACAAGGAGATGTCGTGAGTACCGAGAGCCTGGCCAACCTGACGAGGAAGGACAAGGAACAGTGAGTGAGAGGCCTTCCTTCTCCAACCTGCTCAAGGAAGAGCGCAGGTTCGCACCCCCCGCCGGCCTGGCCGCGAACGCCAACGTCACGGCGGAGGCGTATGAACAGGCCAAGGCTGACAGGCTCGGCTTCTGGGCCGAGCAGGCCCGCCGGCTGACCTGGGCCAAGGAGCCCACCGAGACCCTCGACTGGTCGAACCCGCCGTTCGCCAAGTGGTTCAAGGACGGCGAGCTCAACGTCGCCTACAACTGCGTCGACCGCCATGTGGAGGCCGGACACGGCGACCGGGTCGCCATCCACTTCGAGGGCGAGCCCGGCGACAGCCGCGCCATCACCTACGCCGAGCTCAAGGACGAGGTCTCCAAAGCGGCCAACGCCCTGCTGGAGCTGGGAGTCCAGGCGGGCGACCGGGTCGCCGTCTACATGCCGATGATCCCCGAGACGGCGATCGCGATGCTGGCCTGCGCCCGGATCGGCGCCGCCCACTCGGTCGTCTTCGGCGGCTTCTCCTCGGACGCGCTCGCCACCCGCATCCAGGACGCCGACGCCCGCGTGATCATCACCGCCGACGGCGGCTACCGGCGCGGCAAGCCGTCCGCGCTCAAGCCGGCCGTGGACGAGGCCGTCGGGAAGGCCGGCATCGTCGAGCACGTCCTGGTCGTACGCCGCACG
>NZ_JBIVZM010000012.1:0-297755 GCF_044759525.1 Streptomyces sp. NPDC101110
TCCGGCGAGCACTGCAGCGCGAAGTCCAGCGCCACCTCCATGCCCAGCTCCCGCGCCCGCCCCACGAACCAGATGAAGTCCTCCAGCGTGCCCAGGTCCGGGTGCACCGCGTCGTGCCCGCCCTCCGGCGAACCGATCGCCCAGGGCACGCCCACGTCGTCGGGGCCGGGGGAGAGGGTGTTGTTCCTGCCCTTGCGGAAGGTGGTGCCGATGGGATGGATCGGCGGCAGGTAGACCACGTCGAAGCCCATCGCGGCGATCGCCGGCAGTCTGCGCGCCGCGGTGCGGAACGTGCCGTGGGGCTGCTCGCGGGTGCCCTCCGAGCGCGGGAAGAACTCGTACCAGGAGCCGTACAGGGCCCGCTCGCGCTCCACGAGCAGGGGCAGCGGCTCACTGCCGGTGACCAGGTCCCGCAGCGGATACCGGGCCAGCACCGCCTCCACCTCCGGCGTCAGCGCCCCCGCCAGACGGGAAGCCGCAGGACGGCCCTCGTCCCGCAGGGCGTCGACGGCGGTGCGGATCACGTCGCGCAGACCCTCCTCCTCGGGCACACCGGCGGCCGCCCGCTCGTACAGACGCGCGCCCTCCTCCAGGACCACGTCCGTGTCCATGCCCGCCGGGATCTTGATCTCGGCGTGATGGCGCCAGGTGCTGACCGGGTCCCCCCATGCCTCGACGGTGAACGTCCACAGGCCCGGCTCCCCGGCGGTGACCGTGGCTCCCCACCGGTCCGTCCCGGGGGCCAGCTCGCGCATCGGCGTCCAGGGGCCGGGGCGGCCCTCGGGGTCCTTCAGCACGACGTTGGCGGCCACCGCGTCGTGCCCCTCCCGGAACACGGTCGCCGAGATCTCGAAGGTCTCCCCGGTGACGGCCTTGGCCGGCCGGCGTCCCTGCTGCACCACCGGGCGGACGTCCAGGACCGGTATGCGTCCCACGGCGGTCGCGTCATTGTCGGGAGGTGGCGGCGAGGCCGGTGGGCCCGCCTCGGCCGGGCGCGCGGGGCGTGGTTCGCCGCCGGGCGCGCGCGCCCCGGTGGTGCGGCGGTTGGGGGGTGCTGGCGAATGGTGCTTGGCGGGCATGACCGCTCCTGTCCGCGTCAACGTGGGTAGGCGGATGTCTGTGGGGAGGTGGGTCCTGCATGGTGCTCCTGAGAGGGGTACCCGCAGGAGCCTTCCCACCCTATTCGGGTGGGCAATCCGGCACTTTGTTAACTACTCACGCGTATGTCGACACACAAGACCGGCCTCGTCCGCGACGGACGAGGCCGGCCCCCGGCGCGGCTGATGCTTCGCCCTACTCGCGCGGCACCCTCAGTAATTTGTCCGGCGAACCGACACCCCGGCCGGAGACCTTCCCGGTCGCCGCTGCGGCCGTCAAAGCCCTCCCGACCTGCGCCGGAGTCGCTTTCCGGTGATCGGACAAGTAGAGCGCGGCGGCTCCCGCGGCGTGCGGAGACGCCATCGAGGTACCCGATCGGGTTGCCCGCGCGGTGTCGCTCACCGCGGACGCGGAGGTGATGTCGACGCCCGGGGCGAACAGATCGAGGGCCGGACCGTGATTGGAGAAGGCCGGTTTTGCATCCTCCCGGCCGGTCGCCCCCACCGTGACGGCCTGCTCGACGCCTCCCGGCGAGGAGAGGCCGGCCGGCCTGCCGTCGTTGCCCGCGGCGACCGTGTAGGTGACCCCGGAGGCGATCGAGGCGCGGACGGCCGCGTCCAGCCGCTCGTTGCGCGGCCCGCCCAGGCTGAGGTTGGCGACCGCGGGCTTCCTCGCGTGCCGGGTCACCCAGTCGATCCCGGCGATCACCCGGGCCGTGGTGCCCGCCCCGGCGGCGTCGAGGACGCGCACGGAGACGATCCGGGCCTTCTTGGCGACGCCGTGGACCGTCCCGGCGACCGTGCCGGCGACGTGTGTGCCGTGGCCGTTGGCGTCCGAGGCGTCCCGGTCGTTGCCGACGAAGTCCCAGCCGTGGCCCGCCCGGCCCGCGAAGTCCCGGTGGGTGGTCCGGACGCCGGTGTCGATCACGTACACCGTCACCCCCGCTCCGGCCGACCCGGGCCAGGTGTAGCTCCGGTCCAGCGGCGCCTTCGGCTGGTCGAGGCGGTCCAGCCCCCAGGACGGAGGGTTCTTCTGGGTGCCGTCGAGCCGTACGCGGGTGTCCTGGACGACCGAGGCGACCCGTGGGTCGGCGGCCAGCCGCCCGGCCTGTCTCCCGTCCGCCCGGACCGCGTAGCCGTTCAGGACCGTGCCGTAGACGTGACTGATCCGCACCCCGTACTTTCCGGCGAGTCCCTTTCCGGCCGCCGACCGGGCCTGTGTGTCCTCCTTCAGTGTCACCAGGTAGCTGCCGTGCACGGAGCCGGGTGATCCGGCACCGGTTATCCGCCCCTCCGGTACGGCGTGCGCGGGCAGGGTGGTGGCCGAAAACGCCACGGCGCAGACCGCCGCCGCCAGGCCCCCCGTCCGGCGCAGACGCCGCTCGCGCGTCCGAGCCATGGTCCGAGTTCCCCTCCTCGACTCGGCGTACGGCTGTCGCGCGGAGCCGCGTGCGGCGGGCGCGGGCCGGTACGCCACAGGCAGCCTCTCGTGGCGTGTGAAGCACCACAAGGACGCCTATGGGTGCGGAATCGGCCATATCCGCGGATGGTGCTGTTCAGGCCGATCGGGGGTCGGGTGGCGGAGCCTCAGCGGCGCGGGCGCCGACGCCGGTACTGTCGTAGGGAGACGTCGTCGAAGCCCTGCGAAATCCAGCGAACGCGCCGAGGTGGAACCCGTGAAGGCGATCCGTCGATTCACCGTCCGACCCGTTCTCCCCGACCCCCTCCGGCCGCTCAGCGAGCTGGCCCGCAACCTGCGCTGGTCGTGGCACGCGGAGACCCGGGACCTGTTCCGGTCCGTGGACCCCGAGCGGTGGGCCGCCTCGGGCGGCGACCCCGTCCGGCTGCTCGGCAGCGTGCCGCCCGCGCGACTGGCGGAGCTCGCCGGGGACGACTCGTTCCTGAGCCGCCTCGCCGCGGTCGCGGACGATCTGCGCGGCTACACGGCCGGCGAGCGCTGGTACCAGACCCAGCCCGAGGAACTGCCCGCCGCGATCGCCTACTTCTCACCCGAGTTCGGCATCACGGCCGCCCTGCCCCAGTACTCCGGCGGCCTCGGCATCCTGGCCGGCGACCACCTGAAGGCGGCCAGCGACCTCGGCGTCCCGCTGATCGGCGTCGGCCTGCTCTACCGGCACGGCTACTTCCGCCAGACCCTCTCCCGCGACGGCTGGCAGCAGGAGCACTACCCCGTCCTCGACCCGAACGAGCTGCCCGTCGCCCAGCTCGAGGAGCCCGACGGCACCCCCGCCCACGTCGCCCTCGCCCTGCCCGGCGGCAGGCAGCTGCACGCCCGGATCTGGCTGGCGCAGGTCGGCCGCGTCCCGCTGCTGATGCTGGACTCCGACGTCGAGGAGAACGACCTCGGCGAGCGCGGCGTGACCGACCGGCTCTACGGCGGCGGCAGCGAGCACCGGCTGCTCCAGGAGATGCTCCTCGGTATAGGAGGGGTCCGGGCGGTACGGACGTACTGCCGGCTGACCGGCCATCCCGAGCCGGAGGTCTTCCACACCAACGAGGGACACGCCGGTTTCCTCGGCCTGGAACGCATCGCCGAACTCTGCGCCCAGGGGCTGGACTTCGACGCGGCGCTGGAGTCGGTCCGGGCCGGGACCGTCTTCACCACGCACACGCCCGTCCCGGCCGGCATCGACCGCTTCGACCGCGAGCTGGTCGCCCGGCACTTCGGCCCCGACGCCGAACTGCCCCGCATCGACGTCGACCGCGTTCTGCGGCTCGGCATGGAGAGCTACCCGGGGGGCGAGCCCAACCTGTTCAACATGGCCGTGATGGGCCTGCGCCTGGCCCAGCGCGCCAATGGCGTGTCACTGCTGCACGGCAACGTCAGCCGCGAGATGTTCTCCGGCCTGTGGCCCGGCTTCGACGCCGACGAGGTGCCCATCACCTCCGTCACCAACGGGGTGCACGCACCCACCTGGGTCGCCCCCGAGGTGTTCCGGCTCGGTGCCCGGCAGATCGGCGTCCGGCGTGCAGAGGAGGCGATGACGGTCGGCGGCTCGGAGCGCTGGGACTCCGTGGCCGACATCCCCGACCAGGACATCTGGGACCTGCGGCGGGTGCTGCGCGAGCAGCTCGTCGAGGAGGTCCGGGAGCGGCTGCGGGCGTCCTGGCGGCAGCGCGGCGCCGGTACGGCCGAACTGGGCTGGATCGACGGCGTGCTCGACCCGGACGTGCTGACCATCGGCTTCGCCCGGCGCGTCCCGTCGTACAAGCGCCTGACGCTGATGCTGCGCGACCGGGACCGGCTGATGGACCTGCTGCTGCACTCCGAGCGGCCGGTCCAGATCGTCGTCGCGGGCAAGGCGCACCCCGCCGACGACGGCGGCAAGCGGCTCGTGCAGGAGCTGGTGCGGTTCACGGACGACCCGCGGGTGCGCCATCGGATCGTGTTCCTGCCCGACTACGGCATGGCCATGGCCCAGAAGCTGTACCCGGGCTGCGACATCTGGCTGAACAACCCGCTGAGGCCGCTGGAGGCCTGCGGCACCTCCGGCATGAAGGCCGCACTGAACGGCTGTCTCAATCTGTCCGTCCTGGACGGTTGGTGGGACGAGTGGTTCCAGCCCGACTTCGGCTGGGCCATCCCCACGGCGGACGGCGTCGGGACCGACCCGGACCACCGTGACGACATGGAGGCCGCTGCGCTGTACGACCTGCTGGAGCAGCGGGTGACGCCCCGCTTCTACGAGCGCGGGCGCAGCGGGCTGCCGGACCGGTGGATCGAGATGGTCCGGCACACGCTGAGCCTGCTCGGGCCGAAGGTGCTGGCGGGGCGGATGGTTCGCGAGTACGTGGAGCGCCTCTACGCGCCCGCTGCTCTCTCCCACCGGTCCACGGGCCCGGACGCGGCACGCGACCTCGCCGCGTGGAAGGGGAAGGTGCGGGCGGCGTGGCCGGATGTGACCGTCGACCACGTGGAGACGTCGGCGTCGGAAACGCTGGCCGAGCTGGGGACGACGCTGGGACTGCGGGTGCGGGTCGGGCTCGGTGCGCTCGGGCCGGAGGACGTGGAGGTGCAGGTCGTCTCCGGGCGAGTGGACGAGGAGGACCGGATCGGGGACGCGACGGTCGTGCCGCTGAAGCCGGTGGGATCTCCCGACCAGGACGGGCGCTGGGTCTACGAGGGGCCCTTGTCGCTGGATCGCACCGGGCCTTTCGGGTACACGGTGCGGATCCTTCCCGCGCATCGGCTGTTGGCGTCCAGCGCCGAGTTGGGCTTGGTCGCCGGGCCTTCCGAGGAGCTGGTGGCGGCTGCGGGGCTCTTGATGCGTTGAGTGTCGGCTGCGGGGCGTGGGGGGCTCGCGCCCCCGCGGCGGAGCCGCAGAGCGATACGGCCCCGCGCTCCTAAGCCGGCTCGCCACCCTGCGTCGCGAGGTGCCGCAGGACGCTGCCGCACCGGCGGGCGTACGCGTGCTGGAAACCCCTCGTCGCCGGGCCGCCCGCCTTGGCGTACCACTTGGCCGGCCGGCTGAACGCGTTCACCGTGAGCCAGACCGTGCCGTCTCCCGTGCGGTCGACGACGAACGACTCCTCGCCGGTCTCCGGGTGGCCGGGCAACGTGCCGTAGGCCCAGCCCGCCCGGCGGGGTTCCTCGATCGTCCAGACCACGCGGCAGGGGGCCTTGATCATGCCGGCGAGGGTGACCGTGACGTCCACGCCGGGGGCGGCACGCTCCGCGGTCGTGTCCATGCCCACGCCCATGGCGCGGTGCATCTCCCAGGTCAGGACGGCCTCCGAGGCCCGGCGGAAGACCTCCTCGCCCTCGCCCAGGCGGGTGCGTACGTTCATGGGACGGAAGCCCGGCGGGCAGAAACCCTGGTCACGGGTGGCGCCGACATCGGCGTAGGTGAAGTCCTGCGAATCCGTAGAAGACACGGTCCCCAAGACTAAGGCGGTACCCGGACCCGCCCGGGGTCCGGGTACCGCCCGTGGTCGTGCTTCGGTCAGCCGACGTTCACGGCCGACCAGGCGGCGGCGACCGCCTTGTACTCGGTGCTGGACGCGCCGTACAGGGCCGAGGCCGCGTTCAGGGTCGCGGTGCGGGCCTGCGCGTACTTGGTCGTCGACGTCATGTACGTCGTCAGCGCCTTGTACCAGATCTGGAGCGCCTTGGTGCGGCCGATGCCGGTGACCGTGGAGCCGTTGGACGTGGGCGAGTTGTAGGTCACGCCGTTGATCGTCTTCGAGCCGCTGCCCTCGGACAGCAGGTAGAAGAAGTGGTTGGCGGGGCCGGAGGAGTAGTGGACGTCCACGCCGCCCAGGCCGGAGGACCAGCTGTCCTTGGACGCGCCGTCCTTGCTGGGCTTGTCCATGTAGCGCAGCGGGGTGCCGTCGCCGTTGATGTCGATCTCCTCGCCGATGAGGTAGTCACCGACGTCGGAGGAGTTGCCCGCGAAGAACTCGGCGCCCGCGCCGAAGATGTCGGAAGTGGCCTCGTTCAGACCGCCGGACTCACCGCTGTAGTTCAGGCCCGCCGTGGCCGACGTCAGACCGTGGCTCATCTCGTGCGCCGCCACGTCCAGCGAGGTCAGGGGGTTGGTGTTGCCCGAGCCGTCGCCGTAGGTCATGCAGAAGCAGCTGTCGGACCAGAAGGCGTTGACGTAGCTGTTGCCGTAGTGGACCCGCGAGTAGGCGGCCTTGCCGTCGTTGCGGATGCCGTTGCGGCCGAAGGTGCTCTTGTAGAAGTCCCAGGTGATCTGGGCGCCGTAGTGCGCGTCGGCGGCGGCCGTCTCGGCGTTGGACGGGTTGCCGGTGCCCCAGACGTCGTCGGCGCCGGAGAAGAGGGTGCCGGTGCCGGAGGTGCCGCGGTTGAGGTTGTAGGTCTTGTGGCCGCCGCGGGTGCCGTCCGTGAGGTTGTACGTCGACCCGGACTTGGTGGTGCTGAGGGTGACCTGGCCGCTGTACGTGGTGTTGCCGGTGCCGGTCTCGACGCCCTGGTACTCGTAGAGCTTCTTGCCGGTGGCGGCGTCGGTGATGACATGCAGTTCGTTCGGGGTGCCGTCCTCCTGGAGGCCGCCGACGACGGTCTCGTAGGCGAGGACCGGCTTGCCGCTCGCGGCCCAGATCACCTTGCGGGGAGCGGAGTTCGCCTCGGTCTTGGCCGAGCCGGCCGCCTTGGCGAGGGTCAGGGCCTGCTTCTCGGCCTTGGCGGCGGGGACCTCGGGCTTGAGCGAGGCGACCTTCAGGGCCGCCTTGGTGGCTCTGGTGACGCCCTTGGTCGCGCCTGACTTCGACTCGTGCACCACGAGGTCGCCGCCGAGGACCGGCAGGCCCCCGTAGGTGCGCTCGTAGCGGGTGTGGACCGAGCCGTCGGCGTCCTTCACGACGTCCTTGACGACCAGCTTCTCCTGGGCGCCGAGGCCTATCGCGTCGGCGGTCTTCCTGGCGTCCGCCTGCTGCTCCTGGATGAGCGCGGTGCGGGCGGGCGCGGAGAGCAGCACGGGGGCCGCGGCGAGGGCCGGCTTGCTCGCGGAGTCGGCAGCCGCGCTGCTGCCGGAGGTCAGGCCGGTGGTGAGCAGGGCGCCGGCGGCGACAGCGGTGGCGATGGCCAGCGTGGCGCGCTTTTGACGCGCGTAGAGAGAGGTGGACACACAAGCTCCTCGATGTGGGGGAAGTGCTGTGGTGCTGTGCGGCGTGGGGGAAGAGTGGCACTGGGGACGCGTACATGTCAGGAGAGAGGCGTGATGTTGGCCGGAACTCGACGGCCAGATGTACGCGAGGACACGTGAAACGGACGCCGCCCCGGGGGATTCGAACCCACCGGGGCGGCGCCCTGACTCGAGGGCCGGATGGCCTGTGGAGCTACCGGTCTACGGGAAGGTCAGCTTCCAGCTGTTGATGTAGCCGGTGTCGATGGCCGCGTTGTCCTGGACCCGGAGGTTCCAGACGCCGTTGGCCACCTCGGAGGAGGCGTTCACCGTGTAGGTGGTGTTGATGTTGTCCGCGCTTCCGCCGGTGCCGTAGCCCTTCAGCGTGTACACCGTGCCGTCGGGGGCGACCAGATCCACCTTGAGGTCACCGATGTAGGTGTGGACGATGTCCACCGCGACCTGGAGGTTGGACGGCGCGTTGCCCGTCCGGCCGGAGACGGTGACCGGCGAGGTGACCGCCGCGCCGCGGTCCGGGATCGCCACGTCGGCGGTGTTCTCGAAGGACGTGCCGCCGCCGCCTCCGCCGCCGGAGCGGGTGCCGACGTTGACGCCCGCCCACGCGTCCTGGACCGCCTTGTACTCGGCGCTGTCCGTGCCGTACAGCTCACCCGTGGCCGCGAGGGTGCCGGTGCGGGCGCCCGCGTAGTTGGTGTTCGAGGTGAACTTCGTGGTGAGCGCGCGGAACCAGATCTTCTCCGCCTTGTCACGGCCGATGCCGGTGACCGGAAGACCGTCCGAGGTGGCCGAGTTGTACGTGACACCGTTGATGGTCTTGGTGCCGCTGCCCTCGGAGAGCAGATAGAAGAAGTGGTTGGCGGGGCCCGACGAGTAGTGCACGTCGACCGAGCCGATGCCCGAGTACCAGCTGTCCTTGGACGCGCCGTCCTTGCTCGGCTTGTCCATGTAGCGCAGCGGGCTGCCGTCGCCGTTGATGTCGATCTCCTCGCCGATGAGGTAGTCACCGACATCGGAGGAGTTGTTCGCGTAGAACTCGACCGTCGATCCGAAGATGTCGGAGGTGGCCTCGTTCAGACCGCCGGACTCGCCGCTGTAGACGAGACCCGCGGTGTTGGACGTGACGCCGTGGGTCATCTCGTGACCGGCCACGTCGATCGACGTCAGCGGGTGGGTGTTGCCCGACCCGTCGCCGTAGGTCATGCAGAAGCAGCTGTCGGACCAGAAGGCGTTGACGTAGTTGTTGCCGTAGTGGACGCGGGAGTAGGCGCCCACGCCGTCGCCCTTGATGCCCGAACGCCCGTGCACGTTCTTGTAGTAGTCCCACGTCAGCGCGGCGCCGTAGTGCGCGTCCGCGCCCGCGGTCTCCGCGTTGGAGGGGCTGCCGTTGCCCCACGCGTCGTCGGGACCGGAGAACAGGGTGCCGGTGCCGGAGGTGCCGCGGTTGAGGTTGTACGTCTTGTGGCCGCCGCGCGCGCCGTCCGTGAGGTTGTACGTCGACCCGGACTGCGTGGTGCCGAGCGTCACCGTGCCGCTGTACATGGTGTTGCCGGTGCCGTTCTCGATGCCCTGGTACTCGTAGAGCTTGGCACCCGTGGCGGCGTCGGTGACGACGTGCAGCTCGTTCGGCGTGCCGTCCTTCTGGAGGCCGCCCACGACGGTCTCGTAGGCCAGGGTGGGCTTGCCGTTCGCCGCCCAGATCACCTTGCGCGGCGCCTTGTCGACGTCGGCGCTCCTGGTGTCGTCCGCCTTGGCGAGGGCCAGCGCCTGCTTCTGCGCCTTGGCGGCGGGGACGGCGGCGGTGGTGGTGGCCGGCTTGATGGCGGCGCGGGTCGCCTTGACGACCGCCTTGGTCGCACCGGACCCGGCGGTCTTGACGACCAGGTCGCCGCCGAGGACGGGCAGGCCGTCGTAGGTGCGCTCGTAGCGGGTGTGGACCGTGCCGTCGGCGTCCTTCACGACGTCACGGACGACCAGCTTCTCCTTGGCGCCGAGACCCAGGTCCCGGGCGGTCTGCGCCTTGCGGGCCTCGGCCTTGCGGATCAGCGCGGCCCGCTGGGCGGGGCTGAGCTTGACCGACTCCGCGCCGGGGATCGCCTTGCTCGCGGCCGTCGGTGCCTGTTCCGGGGCCGCGACGGCGGTGCCGCTCTGGACGGCGGCGGCGATCAACGCGGCGACGCCGGCGAGGGCCACGGCCGCGGTGGTGTGGGGAGTGCGTCTGTGGGAGGTGCCTCTTCGCGAGGAACTGCTTCTCAACACTGACTCCTTCTGCGGGACCGGGGGTCGCCCGGCCTGGGGAGGTGGAGGTGTTGCTGTGGGGTTCCTGTGGAGCAGTCGTGGGAAGCGTGGCAGGGGAGGGCGCTTTCTGTCAGGACCGCGTCAAAAGTATGGCCGGAAACGGTTCGTTGTCCGGAAGTTCATGTTCGGTATGCGGACGCTTCCCCGGGTGGACGCTTCGCTGTCCCGGGGTCGAGGAGCGCTGCGCCCGCGGGCAGTCGGTACGGCGACGACCACGGGGCCCGACGGGTGCGGGCCCCGGACGCCGCCGCCGCGCGCCCTACGCCAGGCTGTCCCGCCAGGCCCGGTGCAGATCCGCGAACCGCCCGGTGCCCGCGATGAGTTCGGCCGGTTCGCCGTCCTCCACGATCCGGCCGCGTTCCATCACCAGGACCCGGTCCGCGATCTCCACGGTCGACAGCCGGTGCGCGATGACCACGGCCGTACGGCCCTTCAGCACCGTCGTCATGGCCCGCTGCACCGCACGCTCCCCGGGGACGTCCAGCGAGCTGGTCGCCTCGTCGAGGATCAGCACCGCCGGGTCGGCCAGCAACGCCCGGGCGAACGCGACCAGTTGCCGCTGCCCGGCCGAGATCCGGCCGCCGCGCTTGCGCACGTCGGTGTCGTAGCCGTCGGGCAGGGCGCTGATGAAGTCGTGCGCGCCGATCGCCTTCGCCGCCTGCTCCATCTCCTCGCGGGTGGCGTCGGGCCGGCCGATCGCGATGTTGTCGGCGACCGTGCCGGAGAACAGGAACGTCTCCTGCGTCACCATGACCACCCCGCGTCGCAGTTCGGGTACGGCGAGGTCGCGCAGATCGACGCCGTCCAGCAGCACCCGGCCGCCGGACGGGTCGTAGAACCGGGCCAGCAGTTTGGCCAGCGTCGACTTCCCGGCACCCGTGGAGCCCACGACCGCGACCGTCTGCCCCGCCGGCAGGGTGAGGTCGAACGCGGGCAGCACCTCCCCGCCGGTGCGGTAGCCGAAGCGGACACCGTCGAAGACCACTTCCCGGCCGGGGTGTTCGCCCTCCAGCGGCGGAAGCCGCCGTGGGGCGGCCGGCTCGGGGACCGAGGGGGTCTGGGCGAGCAGGCCGGCGATCTTCTCCAGCGAGGCCGCCGCCGACTGGTAGGAGTTCAGGAACATCCCGAGCCGGTCGATGGGGTCGTAGAGCCGCCGCAGGTACAGCACGGCAGCCGCCAGCACACCGAGGGCCAGTGTGCCGTCCGCGACCCGGTGGGCGCCCCACAGGACGATCGCCGCGACCGCCGTGTTGGCGACCAGCCGCGAACCGGTGACGTAGCGGGCCATCTCCAGCAGCGCGTCGCCGTTGACCCGCTCGTGCCGCCGGTTGAGCTCGCCGAAGTCCGCGTCGTTGGCGGACTCGCGACGGAAGGCGCGTACCGGCCGGATGCCGTTCATCGTCTCGACGAACTTGACGATCACGGCCGCGATGGCGGTCGACCGCGCCCGGTACACCCGCCCGGCCCGCCGCCGGTACCACCGCACGAGCGCGTAGAGCGGCACCAGGGACGCCACCGCCACGCCCCCGAGCCCCAGGTCGAGCCAGAGCAGCATCGCCGAGATGTAGACGAAGGACAGGATCACCGTCACGAGCTCCTGGAGGCCCTCGTCCAGCAGTTCGCGCAGCGACTCCACGTCGGTCGTGGAACGGGAGATGAGCCGGCCCGAGGTGTAGCGCTCGTGGAAGTCGACGCTCAGCGCCGACGCGTGGCGGAAGATCCGGCCGCGCAGATCCAGCAGCACGTCCTGGCTGACCCGGGCCGCGGCGGCGACGAAGGCGAACTGCAGCCCGCCGGCGGCCAGCGCGCACGCCAGATACGCGACGCCCACCGCGATCAGCGGCCCGTGGTCCTGCGCCCGGAACGCCGGCACACCGCGGTCGATGGCGTACGCCACGAGCAGCGGACCCGCCTGCACGACCGCCTGCTGGAGCAGCAGCAGGAGCGTCGTGACCGCGACCCGGGCCTTCATGGGCGCGAGCAGGGAGCGCAGCAGGGCCCCGGTGGCGCCCGGCGGGGTGGGCAGGACGTCCCGGTCGAACGGGTCGCCAGGGGCCAGGGACCGGTCGTCGGGCCGCTCGCCGGGCTTGCTGCCGGGCGGTGCGCCGGTGGCCGTCGTCATCGTGCGCCCTCCTCTTCCCCTGACATCAGATGCGCGTACTCGGCGTTCTCACGCAGCAGTTCGTGGTGGGTGCCGACCGCGGCGATCCGGCCGCCCGACAGCAGGGCGACACGGTCGGCGAGCAGCACGGTGGACGGGCGGTGCGCGACGATCAGGGCGGTGGTGTCCGCGAGGACCTGCCGCAGAGCGGCCTCCACGGCGGCCTCGGTGTGTACGTCCAGCGCCGACAGCGGGTCGTCCAGGACGAGGAACTCCGGCTGCCCGACGACGGCCCGCGCCAGCGCGAGACGCTGGCGCTGCCCACCGGAGAGGCTGAGGCCCTGCTCGCCCACCTGGGTGTCGATGCCCTGGGGCAGGGCATGCGCGAAGCCGGCCTGGGCGACGGCGAGGGCACGCTCCAGATCGGCCGGTCCGGCGGTGTCCCCGCCGCCCATGAGAACGTTGTCGCCGACCGTGGCCGAGAACAGCGTCGGCTCCTCGAAGGCCATGGCGACCTTGGTGCGCAGCGCTTCCCTGGACAGCTCCGTGATGTCGACGCCGTCGAGGGTGATGCGGCCCGAGGTCACCTCGTGGAGGCGGGGGACGAGTGCGGTGAGGGTGGTCTTGCCGCTGCCGGTGGCACCGACCAGGGCCATGGACTCGCCGGAGCGGATGTGCAGGTCGACGTCCCGCAGCACGGGCGCGGAAGCGGGCTCGGCGTCCGGGTAGCGGAACTGGACGTGGTGGAAGCGCAGCCCCCTGTCTGCCGGCTGCCTCGCGCCGGGGAGCGCGCTGGAGGGGGCGTGCGGGCTCGAGGTGGCGTGGTCGCTGGAGGGCGCGTGCTCCGCCTCCTCGTCCATCACCTCGAAGAACCGCTCCGTCGCCGTCGCCGCCTCCTGGCTCATCGCCAGCAGGAACCCGATCGACTCCACCGGCCACCGCAGCGCCAGCGCCGTCGACAGGAACGCCACCAGCGTCCCGGCGGACAGGGCGCCGTCCGCCACCTGGACGGCCCCCACCACCAGTGCCGCCCCGATCGCGACCTCCGGCAGCGTCACGATGACGCCCCAGATCGTCGCCAGCAGCCGCGCCTTGCGCAGCTCCGTGCCGCGCAGCGTCCTCGACAGGTCCCGGAACGCCCGGGCCTGACTGCGGTGGCGGCCGAAACCCTTGATGATGCGGATGCCGAGCACGCTCTCCTCGACGACCGTCGTCAGGTCGCCGACCTGGTCCTGGGCCCGCCGGGCCACCTGCGCGTACCGCTTCTCGAAGATCGCGCAGGTGACCACGACGGGCACGGCGGGCCCGAGGACGACCAGCCCGAGCGTCCAGTCCTGGAGCAGCATGATGACCACGCCGACGACGATCGTCACCCCGTTGACCAGCAGGAACGTCAAGGGGAAGGCGAGGAACTGGCGCAGCAGCATCAGGTCGGTGGTGGCCCGGGAGAGCAACTGCCCCGAGGCCCACCGGTCGTGGAAGGCCACCGGCAGCCGCTGCAGGTGCCGGTACAGCCCCGCCCGCATGGACGCCTCGACGCGGGTGAGCGGGCGGGCCACCAGCCACCGCCGCAGCCCGAACAGCAGGGCCTCCGTGAAGCCGAGCAGCAGCAGGTACAGCGCGCCGAGCCACACTCCGGCCGGGTCCCGCCGGGCGATCGGCCCGTCGACCATCCACTTCAGGACGAGCGGGATCACCAAACCCACACAGGAGGCGAGTATCGCGACGAACGCGGCACTGAACAGCCGCGTCCGCACGGGCCGTACGTACGGCCACAGGCGCAGCAGCGAACGCACGGCGGAACGGTCCTGGGCGGGGGTGGGTGTGGTGGCCATCAGCAGCGAGCCTACGGATCGCCACTGACACTGCCCACCGACTTTTGGCCGGACCCGGGTCGGTCCTCGCTCCTACGACCTGCGGGAACGTTCGACGGGTCGTACGTCCGCGGCAGCCGACCGGCCGATGCCCGCCGGAGCGCGGTCTCCGCCCTCGGCACGGTGGACGGCCGGCCCGTCCGGGTCTTCGGCACCCCTCTCGCCCGGCGGCGCCCCCGGGCCACAACTCCGGCCGCCCCGGCGCGAGATCGGCCCGCACGCGCCGTTCGCCGGCCGGGTCGCACCGGCAGCCGGTGTGCCCCGCGGCCGGGGAGGCGCCGCCCTCCCGCCCGGTCGGCGCCGCGATGCCTCAGCCCGTCACCCGCAGCAGCAGCACCGCCCGAGCGGGCATCGTGATCTCCGAACCCGCCCGGTGCTCCACGCCCGGTGCCTCCCCCTGCTCCTCCAGGCTGGTGTCCACGATCACCTCGTACCGCTCGGCCCAGGGCGGCCCCGGCAGCACGAAGTCCACCGGCCCCTCACCCGCGTGCAGCACGGCCAGGAAGCTGTCGTCGAGGACCTGCTCTCCGCGCTCGTCACGGCCCGGGATGTCCCGGCCGGACAGGTACATGCCCAGTGTGGCGGCGGGCGCGTACCAGTCCTGCTCGGTCATCTCCGTGCCCCGGCAGGTGAACCACGCCAGGTCGCGCAGTCCGTCCGCGGTCTGCGCCCGGCCGGAGAAGAACGCCCGGCGCCTGAGCACCGGGTGCCGGTGGCGCAGCGCGATCAGCCGGGAGGTCAGTGCGAACAGGGCCTGCCAGGCGGGGTCCTCCAGCAGCTCCCAGTCCAGCCAGCCGATCTCGTTGTCCTGGCAGTACGCGTTGTTGTTGCCGCGCTGGGTGCGGCCCAGTTCGTCGCCCGCGACCAGCATGGGCACGCCCGTCGACAGCAGCAGCGTGGTCAGCAGGTTCCTGATCTGCCGGCGCCTGAGCGCCCGTACGCCCTCGTCGTCCGTCTCGCCCTCGGCGCCGCAGTTCCAGGCCCGGTTGTCGTCCGTGCCGTCCCGGTTGCCCTCGCCGTTGGCCTCGTTGTGCTTGCGCTCGTAGGACACGAGGTCGCGCAGGGTGAAACCGTCGTGCGCGGTGATGAAGTTGACCGACGCGTACGGCCTGCGTCCGCCCCACGCGTACAGGTCGCTGGAGCCCGACAGCCGGTAGCCCATCTCCCGGACGTCCGGCAGCGCGTGCCGCCAGAAGTCCCGTACGGCGTTGCGGTACCGGTCGTTCCACTCCGTCCACAGAGGCGGGAACGCCCCCACCTGATAGCCGCCCGACCCCACGTCCCACGGCTCCGCGATCAGTTTTACCCGGCGCAGCACAGGGTCCTGGGCGATGACCGCGAGGAACGGGGACAGCATGTCGACGTCGTGCATGGAGCGGGCCAGCGCCGCCGCCAGGTCGAAGCGGAATCCGTCCACGCCCATCTCGGTCACCCAGTACCGCAGTGAGTCCGTGATCAGGCGCAGCACGTGCGGCTGTACCACGTGCAGGGTGTTGCCGCAGCCGGTGTAGTCGGCGTAGCGGCGGGCGTCGTCCTGGAGGCGGTAGTAGCCGCGGTTGTCGACGCCCTTCAGGGACAGCGTCGGACCCAGCTCGCCCGCCTCCGCGGTGTGGTTGTAGACCACGTCCAGGATGACCTCGATCCCGGCCGCGTGCAGGGCGCGCACCATCCGCTTGAACTCGCCGACCTGCTGCCCTCTCGTCCCGGAGGCCGCGTAGGCGGCGTGCGGCGCGAAGTATCCGATGGAGTTGTAGCCCCAGTAGTTCCTGAGGCTCCTGCGCAGCAGGTGGTCCTCGTGGGCGAACTGGTGCACCGGCAGCAGCTCCACCGCTGTCACCCCCAGCTTCACCAGGTGCGCGACCGCCGCCGGGTGCGCGAGACCGGCGTAGGTGCCGCGCAGCTCCTCGGGGATGCCCGGGTGGAGCTGCGTGAAGCCCTTGACGTGCAGCTCGTAGATCACCGAGTCGGCCCACGGCGTCTTCGGCCGGCGGTCGTCGGCCCAGTCGTCGTCATCGTGGACGACGACGCCCTTCGGCACGTGCGGTGCCGAGTCCCGGTCGTCGCGCACGGTGTCGGCGACGTGCTGCTGCGGCCAGTCACGGACGTGGCCGTAGACCTCCGGCGGCAGGCCGAAGTCGCCGTCCACCGCCCGGGCGTACGGGTCGAGCAGCAGCTTCGCCGGGTTCCAGCGGGCTCCGGTCCACGGGTCCCAGCGGCCGTGCACCCGGTAGCCGTAGCGCTGGCCGGGCAGCACGCCCGGGACGAAGCCGTGCCAGATCTCGTGGGTCAGCTCGGCGAGCCGGACCCGCGACTCCTTGCCCGTCTCGTCGAACAGGCACAGCTCGACGCCCTCGGCTCCGCCCGCCCACAATGCGAAGTTGGTGCCCGCCACCCCGTCCGGGCCGACCCGGAACCGGGCACCGAGCGGGGTCGGAGCGCCCGGCCACGCGGGCACGGTGGGCGGCGGCGCGGTCCGCCGCGCTCCGTTCACGGCGGCGGCCTGGCGCCCGTTCCCGGTGGCCCGATGACCGGCCACCGCCTCCTGCTCGGCTGCGCTGGACACCTGTCAGCCTCCCACCGGCTCGTGGGACGACGGGGGACAGAGGGGTGCGGCCCTGTGCTGCGGCCCGGGTCGCGGCTCCCCTGCGCGTCGTCCTCCCCACTGTTCTGCCCAGAGCATGCGTCGCACTCACGTTTCCCCGGGGGCGGGCATGGTCGTTTCCCGGGGACACGGCCGGTCGTTGGGCACCGCGTGAGGCACGTACAAGGGCGCGCGCGGCGCGCGAGGGCCGCGCTGGCCGCCGTAGTGACATGGGCAGGGCTCCTCGCCGGGGCCACGGGGTGTACCTCGGACGACGCGGGCGGGATCGCCGGGGTGTTCGGCGCGCCCCCGGCGCCCGAGGACGTCATCGAGGTCTCACCCGACGACGGCAGCAGGGGTGTGCGCCCCGGCAGGAAGCTGCGGGTGCGCGTGCCCGACGGCCGACTGGAGAAGGTGAAGGTCGTCAGGTCCCAGGACGCGCAGGAGACCCGGGTGCCCGGGCACCTCTCCGCGGACGGCCTGACCTGGGAACCCGACGAGGAGCGGCTCGCGCTGGCCGCCGAGTACACCGTCGACGCGGTGGCGGTGGACGGCGACGGACACCGCTCGGCCCGGCACACGACCTTCACCACGCACGTCCCCGACGAACGCTTCATCGGCTACGTCGCCCCGGAGAACCGCGCCACGGTCGGCACCGGCATGATCGTCTCCCTGGAGTTCAACCGCGAGATCACCGACCGCGCCGCCGTCGAACGCGCGATCCGGGTCACCGCCCGCCCGCCCGTGGAGATCCGCCCGCACTGGTTCGGCGCGGCCCGTCTCGATTTCCGCCCCCGGGACTACTGGAAGCCCGGCACCGAGGTCACCGTGGCCCTGCGGCTGCGCGACGTCGAGGGCGCACCCGGCGTCTACGGCTTGCAGCACAAGACGTTCTCCTTCACCGTCGGCCGCAGCCAGGTCTCCGTGGTCGACGCCGCCGCGCACTCCATGGAGGTCCGGCGCGACGGCGAGTCCCTCGCCACCGTGCCCGTCACGGCGGGGGCGCCCAGGTACACCACGTACAACGGCAAGATGGTGGTGACGGAGATGCTCGACGTCACCCGGATGAACGGCGCCACGGTCGGCTTCAAGAAGCGCGACGGCAAGGGCGAGTACGACATCCCGGACGTTCCGCACGCCATGCGCCTGACCGACTCCGGCACCTTCCTGCACGGCAACTACTGGGCGCACCACACCGTGTTCGGCCGCACCAACGTCAGTCACGGCTGCATCGGGCTGCGTGACGTGAAGGGCGGCGGGTCGGACACCCCGGCCGGCTGGTTCTTCGACCGCAGCCTCGTCGGGGACGTCGTGGAGGTCGTCAACAGCAATGACAAAAAGGTCGCTCCCGACAACGGGCTCGGAGGATGGAATATGGGCTGGAATGCATGGAAGGCGGGCAGTGCGGTGAAGTAGCCGGACACAGGGGCGGGTTGGCCCGGGATCCGTTGGGACCGAACGGTGACAATCGCGGGCCGCCCGTGGCCGGTGCCTTGTGGTTAATATGCGCCGACGCGCGGGGGACGCGCGGGGTGCGGGCCTGACCAGGCCCTGGGAGGGGAGAACCACGTGAACGGGCGACCGATATCGGGGGCGTCGGTTGGGCGCAGGAACGGAGTGCTCGCGTCGGCGATCGGCGTGCTGCTGCTCGCCGTCACGGCGTGCGGCGGCGGGAGCGGCTCCGGTTCCGGCGAGGGCGGCAACGACGGCAAGGACGCGGGCAGCGCGCAGAGCAAGCAGTCCGAGGCGGTCGTCGGCATCACTCCGAAGGACGGGGCCAAGTCCGTCGACACGAGCGGTGCGCTGAAGGTCACCGCGTCGAAGGGCAAGCTGACCGAGGTCGAGGTCAAGGACGCCGAGGGCGGGAAGATCGACGGCGAGATATCCGGGGACGGCGCCAGCTGGACGCCGTCCACCCATCTGGCCGGGGCCACCAAGTACACGGTCCACGCGGTCGCCAAGGACTCCGAGGGCCGCACCGCCGCGGAGGACGCGGGCTTCACCACACTGACCCCGGAGAACACCTTCACCGGCACCTTCACCCCCGAGGACGGCTCCAAGGTCGGCGTCGGAATGCCGTTCTCCATCCGCTTCTCCCGGGGCATCACCAACCCCGACGACGTCCGGAAGGCCATCCGCATCAGGACGGAGCCGGCCGTCGACGTCGAGGGCCACTGGTTCGGCAACGACCGTCTCGACTTCCGCCCCGAGAAGTACTGGAAGCCCGGCACCAAGGTGACCGTCGACCTGAACCTCGACGGCGTCGAGGGGCGCTCCGGCGTCTACGGCGAGCAGGACAAGACGGTGAAGTTCACCATCGGCCGCAGCCAGGTCTCCGTGGTCGACGCCAAGAAGCTGACCATGAAGGTCATGCGTGACGGCAAGACCATCAAGACCATCCCGGTCACCACCGGCCAGCCCGGCATGGAGACCTGGAACGGCCAGATGGTCATCAGCGAGATGCTCACCGTCACCCGGATGAACGGCGAGACGGTCGGCTACGGCGGCGAGTACGACATCAAGGACGTCCCGCACGCCGTCCGCCTGACCACCTCCGGCACCTTCCTGCACGGCAACTACTGGGCGAGCGGCGCCTTCGGCAACTACAACGCCAGCCACGGCTGCATCGGCCTGCGCGACGTGCGCGGCGGCTGGGACAAGAAGGTGCCGGCCGCGTGGTTCTTCAACCACTCGATGATCGGCGACGTGGTGGTCGTCAAGAACTCGAAGGACCGGACCGTCGACCCGGACAACGGGCTGAACGGCTGGAACATGTCGTGGGAGAAGTGGAAGAAGTAGTTCTCCGCCGCTGATAAGAGGGCCCCGGTGTGACCGACCGCACCGGGGCCTCTTCTGTTAGTCCCGGTTAACCTGCTGCCCATGACCGTCTCTCTCGAAGTCGCTGAAGGCGTCGGCACGATCCGTCTCGACCGCCCGCCCATGAACGCGCTGGACATCGCCACGCAGGACCGGCTGAAGGAACTCGCCGAGGAGGCCACGCGCCGCGAGGACGTGCGGGCCGTGGTGATCTACGGCGGCGAGAAGGTGTTCGCGGCAGGCGCGGACATCAAGGAGATGCAGGCGATGGACCACACCGCGATGGTCCTGCGCGCCCGTGCCCTCCAGGATTCGTTCACAGCGGTGGCCAGGATCCCCAAGCCGGTCGTCGCGGCCGTGACGGGCTACGCGCTGGGCGGCGGCTGCGAACTCGCCCTGTGCGCGGACTTCCGCATCGCCGGCGAGAACGCCAAGCTCGGCCAGCCGGAGATCCTGCTCGGGCTGATCCCCGGCGCCGGTGGCACCCAGCGCCTGGCCCGCCTGGTCGGCCCTTCCAAGGCGAAGGACCTCATCTTCACGGGCCGCATGGTGAAGGCCGCGGAGGCCCGTGAGATCGGCCTGGTGGACCGGGTCGTCCCCGCCGACGAGGTGTACACCCAGGCGCACGCCTGGGCCGCGAAGCTGGCCCAGGGCCCGGCGCTCGCGCTGCGCGCCGCGAAGGAGTCGATCGACACCGGCCTGGAGACGGAGATCGACACGGGCCTCGCGGTCGAACGGAACTGGTTCGCGGGTCTGTTCGCCACCGAGGACCGCGAGCGCGGGATGCGCAGTTTCGTGGAGGAGGGGCCGGGCAAGGCGAAGTTCCTCTGAACATCCGGTCAGGGGCTTGCAATTGACGCGGTGTCTGACCCGGGTCCCTCGATGGGGCGGTTTATGACAGCCTTAAGGCAACCTTAAGCGTGCCGGAGTGGAAGAGTCCGGCGGATACGCCGGAATAGGACGTTCCGGCAGGTCATGGCGGGCGCCAGGGACTCCAAGATGCCTTTGGCATATGACAGATGATCGTCCGTCCACCCCTCGTTCCCGGGGGTGTAATCCCCGGGAACGGCCCCTTCGGGCGCCCCGGGCGGCCATGATGGGGGCATGGCGGGGCTGGAGGGTATGGAACAGCCGCGGGGACACGCACATGCGGCCGCGGCGCGCTGGTCGCCGACCGTCGAGGACGAACACGCGCTCAAGGCACTGGAGTTGTACGGCAACCCGACGGAGGCAGAGGTTCCCCTGCCGTCCCGTCCCGAGTCCGCCGCCACCGCGAGACGGCTCACCCAGGTCGTGGTCCTGCGCCAGTGGGGCCTCACCCCGAAGACCACCGAGGACGCGGTCCTGCTCGTCTCGGAACTGGTCGGCAACGCCGTGCGCCACACCGGCGCCCGGATCTTCGGACTGCGTCTGCACCGGCGCCGCGGCTGGATCCGCGTCGAGGTCCGCGACCCCTCCCGCGGCCTGCCCTGCCTGATGCCCGTCCAGGAGATGGACATCAGCGGCCGGGGCCTGTTCCTCGTCGACAAACTGGCCGACCGCTGGGGGGTCGACCTCCTGCCCAGGGGCAAGACCACCTGGTTCGAGATGCGGGTCGCCGACCGCTGAGCGCGTCCCGTGCCTCACCCGGTCGCCGGACGGACGAATCACGGGTTTCCCGGCCCGGCGCCCCTTAAATGGTGCAATGCGCCTCCATCTCCTCAAGAGCACCCTGGTCGCGGGTGCAGCCCTCGCCGCCCTCGCCGCCTGCGGCACCGGGAGCGGGGACCGGGCCTCCGAGGCGCGGGGCACCGAGGCCGCCGTGCCCGCCCCGTCCGAGAAGAAGCCCGTGGAGGGCCTGCCCGGCATGCCACCCGTCCTGGACCCCGAGGACGTGTACGCGGCCGACCGCCCGAACAAGCTGTCCCCGGTGGTCGAGGACTTCCCCTCCCGGGTCTACGTCCCCAACACCGAGTCCGACACGGTCACCGTCATCGACCCCACGACGTACGAGGTCACCGAGACGATCCGGGTGGGCCGGCAGCCGCAGCACGTCGTCCCGTCCTGGGACCTGAGGACGCTGTGGGTCAACAACAACCGCGGCCACACCCTCACCCCGATCGACCCGAGGACCGGCAAGGCGGGCAAGGAGGTCGAGGTCCACGACCCCTACAACCTCTACTTCACACCCAACGGCAGATACGCCGTCGTCATGGCCTCCCTCGACCGCGAGCTGGTCTTCCGCGACCCGCACACCATGAAGGTGAAGAAGACCGTCCCGGTCACCTGCTACGGCGTCAACCACGCCGACTTCTCCCTCGACGGCCGCTACTTCATCGTCTCCTGCGAGTTCAGCGGCGAGCTGCTCAAGGTCGACACCGAGAAGATGGAGGTGGTCGGACAGCAGCGGCTGCCGTTCCAGGGCGCCATGCCGCAGGACGTGAAGGTCTCGCCCGACGGTGAGAGGTTCTACATCGCCGACATGACGGCCCACGGCATGTGGGTCCTCGACGGCGACCGGTTCGGCAAGCCCACCCTGATGCCCACCGGCAAGGGCTGCCACGGCCTCTACGTCAGCCGCGACTCGCGGGAGATGTACGTGACCAACCGCGGCGAGGGCACGATCTCCGTCTTCGACTTCACCCAGGACAGGCTGACCAAGAAGTGGCGGTTGCCCGACGGCGGCAGCCCCGACATGGGCGGCGTCTCCGCCGACGGCAAGGTGCTGTGGCTGTCCGGCCGCTACGACGCCGAGGTGTACGCCGTCGACACCCGCACCGGCACCCAGCTCGCCCGCATCCCGGTCGGCCGCGGCCCGCACGGCCTCGCCGTGTACCCGCAGCCCGGCCGCTACTCGCTGGGCCACACCGGCGTGTTCCGGTGAGACCGGGCCGGCCGCGGCCGCGAGTTGCTCACCGTGGTGCAGGGTGCCGCGCCCGAGGCGGCGCAGCACGAGGAGCACGCCCGGGTGGTCGCCGCGCTGGAGGCGCACCCGGCCGGTTAATCTGACCTGCGTCAGACCTGCGCCAGCAGGACGTACAGCACGAGATGAGGGGCGGACCGGTGGCGGACATCGAGGAAGCACGCAAGCAGTTCGAGCGGATCGATACGGACGGTGACGGATTCATCACCGCTGCCGAGTTCAAGACCGCCCTGGCCAAGTCGGGTGACTGGAACGTCACCGAGTCGGTCGCCGAGGTCGTCATCAAGACCCGTGACCTCGACGGCGACAAGCGGCTGAGCTTCGACGAGTTCTGGGCCTACCTGAACAAGTAGGCGCCCGGCTCGCCCTGCCGAGCGAAGGGGCCCGGTCCACGCTGCGGACCGGGCCCCTCGTCGTGCCCGGGGACGGCGAGGGGCCGCACCCGGAGGCCGGAACAGTCCACCCGCCGCGCCGGTTGACCCGGGTCACGGGACTCCACGGGACGCGGTTCACCGACAGGCCCTAGCTCAGGCCGCGCCGGCCTGCCCACGTGCGCAGCGCCGCCCTGCTCTCGAAGTCGGCCACGTTCTTGTCCAGCGGGTCCTCGGTGTACTGGTGGAAGCGCCATGTCGCCTTGATGCGGGGCTTGCCCGCGGAGACGTAGTCGGCGATCCACAGACCGTCGCCCGCATAGGACGACGTGTCGACGTTCAGCCAGAAATGGCGGTTGCAGTAGAGCACCACGCGGTTCTCCGGCCGGAGGTCCTTCAGCTTCCGGATGAACCGGTCCTTCTCGGCGTTGCTCGCGTGCGTCCCCTCGCCGGTCGTCTCCCAGTCGACGGCGAGGATGTCGCCGGGCCGGTCCGGGGCCCTGCCGACGAAGTACTCGGCCTGGGCGGTGAGGTTGCCGGGCCACAGGAAGTGGTAGAAGCCGACGACCAGTCCGGCGTCTCTGGCGCGCTCGGTCTGGGCGGCCAGCTTGGGATTGACGTAGGAGCGGCCCTCGGTCGCCTTGACGAAGACGAAGGAGAGGCCGTCGGTGTCGTAGGAGGAGCTCTGGTAGGCGCTCACGTCGATTCCGCGCAGCATGGGGGTCTCCCTGAAGTGCACGTGGGGGAGGGGGAGTTCCACCACCGTGGCACGGGCCGGCGCCGGCTGGGACGGAAAGGCCGGCCTCGGTCGCGAGCGGGGCGGAGGTCCCCGGGGTCTGGGCTGATGTGATGCCCCGCTGAGGCGGCCCTACGCCGGGCGCGAGGCGGCTCGCACCCGGCGCCCGTGCACAGAGGGCGGATTCAGGAGGCGGGGGAGGTGACGGAGGGAGCGGGCGCGTCGGTGACGGATGCGGTCTCGCCCGAGTCGAGGGAGAGGTGTTCGGTCTCCTTGCCGATCAGGAGCGCGACCAGCGTGAGCACCGCCATCGCCGAGAGGTGGACGCCCACCAGCCAGGGCGAGCCGTCCCCGGCCTGCCACAGGGCCACGGCGATGAACGGCGCGACGGCCGCCCCAGGATCGAGCTGACGTTGTACGAGATGCCGGAGCCGGTACAGCGCACGCTGGTCGGGAAGAGTTCCGGCAGCAGCGCACCCATGGGGCCGAGGGGCATGCCCATCAGCGTGAAGCCGAGCACCGGCCACAGCGCCCGGCGGGACGGGCTCAGCACTCGATGATGTTCACCGCCAGCCCGCCCCGGGCCGTCTCCTTGTACTTCACCGACATGTCCGCGCCGGTGTCCTTCATCGTCTTGATGACCTTGTCCAGCGACACCTTGTGGGAGCCGTCGCCGCGCATCGCCATACGGGCGGCCGTGACGGCCTTGACCGCGGCCATGCCGTTGCGCTCGATGCACGGGATCTGGACCAGCCCGCCGACCGGGTCGCAGGTCAGGCCGAGGTTGTGCTCCATGCCGATCTCCGCGGCGTTCTCGACCTGCTCGGGCGAGCCGCCGAGCACCTCGGCCAGGGCGCCCGCGGCCATGGAGCAGGCGGAGCCGACCTCGCCCTGGCAGCCGACCTCGGCGCCGGAGATGGAGGCGTTCTCCTTGAAGAGCATGCCGATCGCGCCCGCGGCGAGCAGGAAGCGGACCACGCCCTCCTCGTCGGCGCCGGGCACGAAGTTGACGTAGTAGTGCAGGACCGCCGGGATGATGCCGGCGGCGCCGTTCGTGGGGGCCGTGACGACCCGGCCCCCGGCGGCGTTCTCCTCGTTGACCGCCATGGCGTAGAGGGTGATCCACTCCATGGCCAGGGCCAGCGGGTCGCCCTCGGAGCGCAACTTGCGCGCGGTGTTCGCGGCCCGGCGGCGCACCTTGAGTCCGCCCGGCAGGATGCCCTCCTGGGAGAGTCCGCGCGCCACGCAGTCCCGCATCACCTGCCAGATCTCCAGCAGGCCCTCGCGGATCTCGTCCTCGGTGCGCCAGGCCCGCTCGTTCTCCAGCATCAGCGCCGAGATGGACAGACCGGTCTCCTCGGTCAGGCGCAGCAGCTCGTCACCCGTGCGGAAGGGGTACTTCAGCACGGTGTCGTCGAGCTTGATGCGGTCCGCGCCGACCGCCTCCTCGTCCACGACGAACCCGCCGCCGACCGAGTAGTACGTCTTCGTCAGCAGTTCCGCGCCCGAGGCGTCGTACGCCCACAGCGTCATGCCGTTCGCGTGGTACGGCAGGGCCTTGCGGCGGTGCAGGACCATGTCGTCGTCGAAGGAGAACGCGATCTCGTGCTCGCCGAGCAGGTTCAGCCGGCCGCCGGACTTGATCGCCTCCACCCGCTCGTCGGCGCTCGCCACGTCGACCGTGCGAGGCGAGTCGCCCTCCAGGCCGAGCAGCACCGCCTTGGGCGTGCCGTGGCCGTGGCCGGTCGCGCCGAGCGATCCGTACAGCTCCGCGCGGACCGAGGCGACGGACCCCAGCAGCTCCTCGTTGCGCAGCCGCCGGGCGAACATCCGGGCCGCCCGCATCGGGCCCACGGTGTGGGAGCTGGACGGGCCGATGCCGATCGAGAACAGGTCGAAGACCGAGATGGCCACGGGGAACTCCTGACTACGGGGTGGTGCAGAGGGGGTGGGTGCCGCCGCCCGTGTGACGGGCGGCGGCACCCGAAAGGTTTCTTCTTTACTTGTTCAGACCGGAGTACAGCGGGTGCTTGTCGGCCAGGGCCTTCACCCGTGCCTTGAGGGCCTCGGCGTCGTAGGACGGCTTCAGCGCCTCGGCGATGACGTCCGCGACCTCCGCGAAGTCCTCGGCCTTGAACCCGCGGGTGGCCAGGGCCGGGGTGCCGATCCGCAGACCGGACGTCACCATCGGCGGACGCGGGTCGTTCGGGATCGCGTTCCGGTTGACGGTGATGCCCACCTCGTGGAGGCGGTCCTCGGCCTGCTGGCCGTCCAGCTCGGAGTGGCGCAGGTCGACCAGGACCAGGTGCACGTCCGTGCCGCCGGACAGGACGTCCACGCCCACGGCCCGGACGTCGTCCTTGACCAGACGCTCGGCCAGGATGCGGGCACCCTCCAGCGTACGGCGCTGGCGCTCCTTGAAGTCCTCCGAGGCGGCGACCTTGAAGGCGACCGCCTTGGCGGCGATCACGTGCTCCAGCGGACCGCCCTGCTGACCGGGGAAGACAGCGGAGTTGATCTTCTTGGCGAGCTCGGCCGTGGAGAGGATCACACCGCCGCGCGGGCCGCCGAGGGTCTTGTGGGTCGTGGTGGTGACCACGTGTGCGTGCGGCACCGGGTTGGGGTGCAGCCCCGCCGCCACGAGCCCGGCGAAGTGCGCCATGTCGACCATCAGGTAAGCGCCGACCTCGTCCGCGATCCGGCGGAACGCGGCGAAGTCCAGCTGCCGCGGGTAGGCCGACCAGCCGGCGACGATCAGCTTCGGCTTGGACTCCTTCGCCAGCCGCTCCACCTCGGCCATGTCGACCCGGCCGTCGTCGCCCACGTGGTAGGCGACGACGTCGTAGAGCTTGCCGGAGAAGTTGATCTTCATGCCGTGGGTCAGGTGACCGCCGTGGGCGAGGTTCAGGCCCATGATGGTGTCGCCCGGCTTGAGCAGCGCGAACATCGCGGCCGCGTTGGCCTGGGCACCGGAGTGCGGCTGCACGTTGGCGTGCTCGGCGCCGAACAGCTCCTTGATGCGGTCGATCGCGATCTGCTCGACCACGTCGACGTGCTCGCAGCCGCCGTAGTAGCGGCGGCCCGGGTAGCCCTCGGCGTACTTGTTGGTGAGGACCGAGCCCTGCGCCTCCATGACCGCGACCGGAGCGAAGTTCTCCGAGGCGATCATCTCGAGGGTGGACTGCTGGCGGTGCAGCTCGGCGTCGACCGCCGCGGCGACGGCCGGGTCGAGCTCGTGCAGGGGTGTGTTCAGGACGGACATACGACTCCCTCAGCCCGCGGAGAACGCGGTGTACTCGTCGGCGGAGAGCAGGTCGCCCGGCTCGTCCGTGATCCGCACCTTGAACAGCCAGCCGCCCTCGAAGGGGGCCGAGTTCACCAGCGACGGGTCGTTCACGACGTCCTCGTTGACCTCGGTGACCTCACCGGACACGGGGGAGTACAGGTCGGACACCGACTTGGTCGACTCCAGCTCGCCGCAGGTCTCGCCGGCGGACACCGAGTCACCGACCTCGGGAAGCTGGACGAACACGACATCGCCGAGCGCGTTGGCCGCGTGCTCCGTGATGCCGACCGTCGACACGCCGTCCTCGGCGGCCGACAGCCACTCGTGCTCCTTGCTGTAGCGCAGCTCGTTGGGGTTGCTCATGGCCTGGATTCTCCTGTACGCGCGGGAGTGCTGTGGAAGGGGGGACTGCTGGTGAGCTGGGACGACGGGCACGGGGCCGCAGCCGCGGCCCTCCGGCCAGTGTCTACTTCTGGCGCTTGTAGAACGGCAGCGCCACGACCTCGTACGGCTCGTGACTGCCCCGGATGTCCACGCCCACGCCGGCCGTGCCGGGCGCGGCGTGCGTGGCGTCGACGTACGCCATCGCGATCGGCTCGCCGAGGGTGGGGGAGGGAGCGCCGGAGGTGACCTCGCCGATCACCTCGCCGCCGGCGACGACCGCGTACCCGGCGCGCGGGACCCGGCGGCCCTCGGCGACGAGTCCGACCAGGACGCGCGGCGGGTTCTGCTCGGCGCGGGCGGCGGCCTCGCGCAGGGCCTCGCGGCCCACGAAGTCGCCCTCCTTCTCGAACTTCACCACCCGGCCGAGCCCGGCGTCGAAGGGGGTGAGGGAGGTGGTCAGTTCGTGCCCGTACAGCGGCATGCCCGCCTCCAGGCGCAGCGTGTCGCGGCAGGACAGCCCGCACGGGACCAGGCCGACGCCCTCGCCGGCCTTGGTCAGGGCCTGCCACAGTTCGACGGCGTGCTCGGGCTTCACGAACAGCTCGAAGCCGTCCTCGCCGGTGTAGCCGGTCCGGGCGATCAGGGCCGGGACACCCGCGACCGTGCCGGGCAGCCCGGCGTAGTACTTCAGGCCGTCGAGGTCGGCGTCGGTGAGGGACGCCAGGATCCCGGGCGACTGCGGGCCCTGCACGGCGATCAGCGCGTAGGCGTCCCGGTCGTCGCGCACCTCGGCGTCGAAACCGGCGGCGCGCTCGGTCAGCGCGTCCAGGACCACCTGGGCGTTGGAGGCGTTGGCGACCACCATGTACTCGGTCTCGCCCAGCCGGTAGACGATCAGGTCGTCGAGGATGCCGCCGTCGGCCCGGCAGATCATGGTGTAGCGGGCCCGGCCCGGCTTCACACCGCCGATGTTGCCCACCAGGGCGAAGTCCAGCAGGGCTGCGGCCTGGGGGCCGGTGACGGTGATCTCGCCCATGTGGGAGAGGTCGAAGAGGCCGGCCTTCGTGCGCACGGCGAGGTGCTCGTCGCGCTCGGAGCCGTAGCGCAGGGGCATGTCCCAGCCGGCGAAGTCGGTCATCGTCGCGCCGAGCGAGCGATGCAGGGCATCGAGCGCGGTGTGACGGAGTTCTCCTGTACTGCTCACGGTCGGTCGTCTCCAAGGGGCGATGGGGCACCTCCCACGCGAGCGAAGCCGAGCGTGGGGGAGGGCGAGGACGTTCCTCCCCATCTGTCATCGGAACCTGAGAGGTTCGCCATGACCACTCGGGACACGGCTTGCACCTTGGGTGGGGCCACGCCTCGCGTGCGGAGGAGGTGGCCCGCTTTTCAGATGTGCCTCGCCCGCGCGGTAACGGGGCCTGAGAGATTCAAGGGAGGGACTTGCTCCTTCGGCGCCCCAGCTCTTGCGGTGCTGGGAACTCTCCCGCGCGGATTCAAACGGCCGGTATGCAGTTGGCGCGCACATCATTGCACGCATCCTTCCGGCGCGGCAGGGGGACCTTTCACAGGGAGTGCACGAGTCCCGCGCGCCGGGCACGGCGACCTGTAGCAGCCCTGTTGCAGGACGAGAACGTAAATGAGAGGCCTGCCGCATTACCTTCTCTTTACACTCGGCGGGGATGGGACTCCGTACCTGGCCCCAGGGGAGGACGATCACGGTGAACAGGACCACCGCGTACGCGACGACGGGCATCGCGCTGCCCGAGCAGCCGGCCGCCCGGGCCCGGGCGGCCGCCGCTCCGGCACCGGCACCGGCGCCGGTCGTCCGCGATCTGCGCGACCGCGCCGGCCGCGGTCCGCGCGCGCTGCTGTTCGGCCCCCGCGACCTCGTCGTGGTGACCGGCCTGCCGGGCAGCGGAAAGTCCACCCTGATGCGGCGCACCGTGCCGGGCCGGCGCGTCGACTCCCAGGACACCCGCGACCGCTGGGCCCGCCGCATGCCGCGAGCCGTGCCGTACGCGCTCTACCGCCCGTTCGTCCGCCTCGCCCACTACGCCGGACTGCGCCGCGCTCTGCGCACGGGCGAGGGCATCGTCGTGCACGACTGCGGTACGCAGGCCTGGGTCCGCCGCTGGCTCGCCCGCGAGGCCCGCCGCCGCGGCGGCACCCTGCACCTGCTCCTCCTCGACGTCACGCCCGAACAGGCCCTGGCCGGCCAGCGCGACCGCGGCCGCGGCGTCTCGCGCTACGCGTTCCTGCGCCACCGCGCGGCGAGCACCCGCCTGCTGCGCGCGGTGGAGCGCGGCGACCTCCCCGCCGGCTGCGGTTCTGCCGTCCTGGCCGACCGGGACGCGGTGGACGGCCTCCGCAGAATCGGCTTCATGGGCTGAACGGCACACGCGTCCGCAGTCCGGCATCACCCATGCCGCCCCGTTTCACGGGCCGGACCGCACACGCGTCCGCAGTCCGGCATCACCCATGCCGCCCCGAGTCCGGCAGCCGTTAGCCTTTTGACCCACAGCAGTGGTTCCAGGCAGGCGGTAGGCAGATGGACATCCCGGCGGACTTCTCCGCGGACTTCCCGGCGCACACGCAGACCCACCCGCACGGCGGTTGGCCCGGCAACGAGCTGGAGGAGGTGCTCTCGGCCTCCCTCGGCGCCGGACCGGCGGCCGGCGGGCGGATCGTCGAGGTGCTGGGCCGGAGCTTCGTCTGGATCCCGCTGCCCAACGGCGGCGGCCCGCAGAGCGGTCCCCTCGACCTGCCCGGCATCGAGATCGACGGCCAGGCGTTCGTACCGGTGTTCAGCTCCGAGGAGCAGTTCCGCCAGGTCGCCGGCTCGCACATGTCGTACACCATCGCCCCCGCGGTGGAGTTCGCCCGCGGTCTGCCCCCGCACGCGGGGATAGCCGTCAACCCGGGCGGTGTGGTCGGCATCCCGCTCCCGCCGCCCGCCGTGGCCGAGCTGTGCCGGGCCGGCCGGACCCCGCTGGACGGGCCCGCGAGCGGCGGCCGGGTCCGCCTCTTCGAGCCCGACTGGCAGGACGACCCGCTGGACTTCCTGGCCGCCGCCTCCGCGGAGTTCGAGGCGACCGGCGTCGTCGTCACCGCCCGCCGCTGCCTCGCCGCGATCGAGACCGCCGATCCGGTGATGTTCGTCGGCGTCGAACTCTCCCAGTGGGAGGGCGACCTGCGCGTCCTGCCGCTGGACGCCCTCACCCGTGCCGTCACCGCCGCCCCGGCCCCCTGGCCGGTCAACCTGGTGCTGCTGGACGTGACGGAGGACCCGGTGGGCGCCTGGATGAGGGACCGGGTCCGGCCCTTCTACCAGCGTTAGGGCTGCGCCGCAGGGGCGCGGGGCTCCATCCGCCAGGGGCAGGGCCGCGCCTCAGGGGCTCGGGGCTCTGCCGTCGTGCGGCTCCACCGCGTGGGCGCGAGCGGTCACACCCGACCCGCACCCGCCCGACGGGCATAATCTCCGGGCTCCCCTGCGGGCTTAAGCTAGGACACCGTCGAGGCGTTGTACGAAGGGGCGGTAAAGGTGAGCGCGAGCGGCACGGCCGCGGCCGGACAGGTCGAGCACATGCTGCGCCAGGTCACGCCCGGGCGTTACGACGCCTACGAGGCACTCCTGCGCGCGCTCGCGACCCCGCACACCGGCCAGATCTGGATGCTCCTGTGGCACGGTCAGGCCGGCTCGCCCGACGCCCAGTACGGGAACATGGACGTCGACGGCCATGGCTACGCGCCCTGCGTGACCTCAGCCCAGGAGCTCTCCGCCAGCGGCTGGAACCGCTCGTACGAGGTGATCGACGGGCTCGACGTCGCCCGCGCCCTCTACCCCGACCACTACGGCCTCTGGCTCAACCCGCACGCCCCGGGCGGCGGGGTCGGCATCCCCTGGCTCGATCTGCGCCGGATCGCCACGGGCCTGGACCGCCAGCCCGCCGGGCCTCTGCGCCTGTCCGAACCGGCCATCGAGATCCCGCAGTTCTACGCCCTGCTCGCGCAGAACGCCCACCGCACCCCGGCCGTCCGCTCGTTGCGCCGCGCCTGGGTGCAGCCCGCGCTGGGAGCGCCCTACCTCGCCATCGGACTGGATGTGTACGACACCTCGCCGCCGGCCGTGGACTCGGTGCGCGCGATGATGCAGCAGTCGCTGGGCGCCGTACCGGACGGGCTGCCGGTGTCGACCGTCGCCATGTCCGACGAGCACGACCCGGTCGCGATGTGGCTGCGCGCGAAGGCACGTCCGTTCTACGACCGCGAGGCCCACGCCACCGCCCCGGTCCAGGCACCGGCCTCCGGCTACGGCTACCCTCCGGCCCAAGGCCGGTACTGACCGGCTGGAAGTCGTCCCCGGCGGCCTCCTCCGCACCCTCCCCGGAACGCGACGATTGCTCAGCTCTTCGCGCGTAGATAGGGGTGGAAAGTTCGGGTCTGTCCTAAGATGCCCTTGTCCTGGGGTGTCCGACCCCTGCTACCCGTTGTCCGGATAACGGAACCCCGCAGACAGCATCACGTTTACGCATCCTTTCATCGCCAAGTCTGGCAACAGATCGCCAAAGCGTTGAAGACTCCCCGCAAGACACGGGCCGGGTCGGTCTCGTGTACGAGACAAACAAAACCGCTACAGCGGCACCAGGGGCTCGGCGACCGCCGGCCCGAGAGGGGTCAATCGCACCGTGACCGCACCGATCGAGACCACCGGGGCGGAAGCCGGAGCACAGCCCGAGGCCGTGCTCTCCGGGGTCAAGAAGAGCCAGATCGAAGGGCGCTCGCTCACCCAGATCGCCTGGATGCGCTTCAAGCGGGACAAGGTGGCGATGGCGGGAGGCGTCGTCGTCATCCTGCTCACGCTGCTGGCGGTGTTCTCCAAGCCGATCCAGTGGATCTTCGGGCTCGATCCCAACAAGTTCAACCAGGACCTCATCGACCCCGCACTGCTCGCCCCCAAGGGCGGCTGGGGAGGTATGAGTTGGGACCACCCGCTGGGCGTGGACCCCCAGTACGGCCGTGACATGCTCGCCCGCATCATCGACGGCTCCTGGGTCTCCCTCCTGGTCGCGGGCGGCGCCACGCTGCTGTCCGTGTGCATCGGCACCGTGCTCGGTGTCGTCGCCGGGTACTACGGCGGCTGGATCGACAGTGTGATCAGCAGGCTGATGGACACGTTCCTGGCCTTCCCCCTGCTGCTGTTCGCCATCTCGATCTCCGCCTCCGTCCAGGACGGGTTCTTCGGCCTCGAAGGCCTGTCCCTGCGCATCAGCGTGCTGATCTTCGTGATCGGCTTCTTCAGCTGGCCGTACATCGGCCGCATCGTGCGCGCCCAGACGATGACCCTGCGCAAGCGGGAGTTCATCGAGGCCTCCACGAGCCTCGGGGCACGCGGCCCGTACGTCCTGTTCCGGGAGCTCCTCCCGAACCTCGTCGCACCGATCCTCGTCTACGCGACGCTGATCATCCCGACGAACATCCTGTTCGAGGCCGCGCTGAGCTTCCTCGGCGTCGGTATCGCTCCGCCGCAGGCCTCCTGGGGCGGCATGCTCAGCAACGCTGTGGATCTCTACACGGCTGATCCGCAGTACATGTTCGTGCCCGGACTGGCGATCTTCATCACCGTCCTGGCCTTCAACCTGCTGGGTGACGGGCTGCGTGACGCCCTCGACCCTCGCAGCAAGTGATCCATCGAATGAGGGGGCTTCCTCAGGTGAAGACGAGAAGGGTGACCGCCGGCGTTGCGTCGGTCCTGGCACTGTCGCTGGGCGCTGCCGCGTGCGGCGGAGGCGACGACAACGACGGGGGAGGCAGTGGCAAGAAGGACGCCGCGCTGAACTCGATCGTCAACGCGTCCGACAAGAAGGGAGGGACGGTCACGTACGAGCACTCGGACGTGCCGGACTCCCTCGACCCGGGCAACACGTACTACGGCTGGGTCCAGAACTTCTCCCGCCTCTACGGCCGGACGCTCACCACGTTCAAGCCGGCGGCGGGCAAGGCGGGCCTGGAGGTCGTGCCGGACCTCGCCGAGGGGCTCGGCAAGTCCAGCCCGGACGCGAAGACCTGGACGTACAAGCTGCGTGCCGGTGTGAAGTTCCAGGACGGCACCCCGGTGACGTCCAAGGACGTGAAGTACGCCATCGAGCGCTCCAACTTCGCGCCCGAGGCGCTGTCCAACGGCCCGACCTACTTCAAGGCGTACCTGGAGGGCGGCGACAAGTACAAGGGCCCCTACAAGGACAAGTCCGCCGAGGGCATCAAGTCCATCGAGACGCCGGACGACCGGACGATCGTCTTCAAGCTGAAGCAGCCGTTCGCCGACTTCGACTACCTGGCGACCTTCTCGCAGACGGCCCCCGTGCCGCAGGCGAAGGACACCGGCGCGAAGTACGTGCAGGCCATCCAGTCCACCGGCCCGTACCAGTTCCAGTCCTACGAGGAGGGCCGCGGCGCCACCCTCGTGCGCAACAAGCAGTGGGACGCCAAGACGGACCCGATCCGCAAGGCCCTGCCGGACAAGATCACGATCAAGTTTAAGGTCAACCCGGTCACGGTCGACAACAACCTGCTCTCCGACAAGATCACGGCTGACGCGGCCGGCACCGGTGTGCAGCCGCAGACCCAGCCGAAGGTGCTGCGCGGCAAGTACGCCAACCAGACGGACAGTTCCTACGCGGGCGCCACGCAGTACATCGCGCTCAACGTGAACGTGAAGCCGTTCGACAACGCCGACTGCCGCAAGGCCGTGCAGTGGGGCCTCGACAAGCAGTCGGTGCTCGACGCCATGGGCGGCTCCCCGAAGGGCGACGTGGCGACCACGCTGCTGCCGCCGTCGGTGAACGGCTACACCAAGTTCGACACCTACGCGACCGACGGTCACAAGGGTGACGTGGCCAAGGCCAAGGCGGCCCTGAAGGCGTGCGGCAAGCCGAACGGCTTCAACACGATCCTGACGGCCCGTTCCGACCGCCCCGCCGAGGTTGCCGCGGCGACCGCCATCCAGGCGTCGCTGAAGAAGATCGGCATCAACATCGAGATCAAGCAGTTCCCCTCCGGCAAGTACTTCTCGAACTTCGCCGGTGTCCCGAGCTACGTCCACGACAACAAGCTCGGCATGCTCTCGATGGCGTGGGGTGCCGACTGGCCGACCGGCTACGGCTTCCTCGACCAGATCATCAACGGTGCCGCCATCAAGCCCTCGGGCGGCAACAACCTGATGGAGCTGGACGACCCGAAGATCAACAAGGCCCTGACGGACGCGATCGCCAACACCGACGACGCCGCCCGTACCAAGGCCTGGGGTGACATCGACAAGATGGTCCTCGACAACGCCTCGGTCGTCCCGCTGGTCTACCGCAAGAACCTGCTGCTCCGGCCGACGTCCGCCCAGAACGTGACGGTCACGCAGGCCTACCTCGGCATGTACGACTACCTGCTGATGAGCTCCGCGAAGTAATTCAGCAGGCCGGATCCTTTCGAAAGGCAGGTGAAGGCACCGGGTGGCCGCGGCGGACGATCCCGCCGCGGCCACCCGGGGCCGTACAGCTGTGGCTGCGTACATCATCCGACGCGTCATGGGCGCAGTGCTGTTGCTGCTGGTGGTCAGCGCAGTCACCTTCGCCATCTTCTTCCTGGTCCCCCGCATCGGCGGGCAGACGGCCGACCAGTTGGCCACCCAGTACGTGGGCAAGGACGCGAACCCCGCTTCCGTCGCCGCGATCAAGGAAAACCTTGGGCTGGACCAGCCGGTCTACGTTCAGTACTGGGAGTTCATCAAGGGCCTCGTGGTGGGCGCCGACTACAAGTTCGGTCCCGACGCGACGCACTGCAGCGCACCCTGCTTCGGGTACTCCTTCAAGAGCCACATCGAGGTGTGGCCGCAGTTGGAGCAGCGGATCCCCGTCTCCTTCTCGCTGGCCATCGGTGCGGCGGTGATCTGGCTGGTCACCGGCGTGACCACCGGCGTGATCTCGGCGCTGCGCAAGGGCAAGCCGATCGACCGCTTCTCCATGTTCATCGCGCTCGCCGGCGTCTCGCTGCCGATCTTCTTCACCGGCCAGATCCTGCTCGCGCTCTTCGTCTACGAGATCCCGATCTGGGAGAGCATCGACTACGTCCCGTTCACGGACAACCCGGCCGAATGGGCCTGGCACCTGATGCTGCCCTGGATCAGCCTCGCGTTCCTCTTCTCCGCGCTCTACGCCCGGCTCACCCGGGCGGGCATGCTGGAGACGATGAGCGAGGACTACATCAGAACCGCCAGGGCCAAGGGTCTCAAGGAGACCACGGTCGTGGCCAAGCACGGCCTGCGCTCCGCGCTCACCCCGATCGTCACCATCTTCGGCATGGACTTCGGCACCCTGGTCGGCACCGCGGTGCTCACCGAGACCGTGTTCTCCCTCCAGGGCATCGGCGCCTACTCGGTCCAGGCCATCAAGGACAACGACCTGCCCATCGTGATGGGCGTGACCCTGGTCGCCGCGTTCTTCATCGTCTTCTGCAATCTGATCGTCGACCTGGTGTACGCCGCCATCGACCCCCGGGTGAGGTACTCGTGAGCAAGCTCGACAAAGCCGCGCTCGGCGAACCGGACACCACCGCCGCGTCCGTACCGGACGACGTGTTCCTGTCCGTCCGTGATCTGCGCATCCACTTCGACACCGACGACGGCCTGGTCAAGTCCGTCGACGGCGTCAGCTTCGACGTGCGCAAGGGCCAGACCCTGGGCATCGTGGGCGAGTCCGGTTCCGGCAAGTCGGTCACCTCGCTCGGCGTGATGGGCCTGCACCGCTCGGCGCGCGCCAAGGTCTCCGGCGAGGTCTGGCTGGACGGCCAGGAGCTCATCGCGGCCGACCCCGACGACGTACGGCGGCTGCGGGGCCGGAAGATGGCCATGATCTTCCAGGACCCGCTGTCGGCGATGCACCCCTACTACTCGGTGGGGCACCAGATCGTCGAGGCGTACCGGGTCCACCACGACGTCAGCAAGAAGGCCGCCCGGCAGCGGGCGATCGAGATGCTCGACCGGGTCGGCATCCCCGAGCCCGGCAAGCGCGTCGACGGCTACCCGCACGAGTTCTCCGGCGGTATGCGCCAGCGAGCCATGATCGCCATGTCGCTGGTGAACAACCCGGAGCTGCTCATCGCCGACGAGCCGACCACGGCCCTGGACGTCACCGTGCAGGCGCAGATCCTCGATCTGATCCGGGACCTGCAGAAGGAGTTCGGCTCCGCGGTCATCATGATCACCCACGACCTGGGCGTGGTCGCCGAGATGGCCGACGACCTGCTGGTCATGTACGGCGGCCGGTGCGTGGAACGCGGCCGCGCCGAGGACGTGTTCTCCGAGCCCCGGCACCCCTACACCTGGGGCCTGCTCGGCTCGATGCCGCGTCTGGACCGGGAGGAGACCGACCGGCTCATCCCGATCAAGGGCGCGCCGCCCTCCCTCATCAACCTCCCGTCCGGCTGCGCCTTCCACCCGCGCTGCCCGTACGCGGACATCCCGAAGGACAACGTCACCCGCACGGTCCGCCCCGAGCTGACCGAGGTCGGCGGCTCGCACTGGGCCGCCTGCCACATGACGCAGGAGCAGCGGGAGCGTATCTGGACCGAAGAGATTGCGCCGAAGCTGTGAGCGACGACAAAACGGTGAGCACACCGGACACCAGCGGGAGCACCCTCACCAAGGGCACCACCGCCGACGGTGACATCCTGCTGAAGGTCACCGGCCTTCAGAAGCACTTCCCGATCCGCAAGGGCCTGCTCCAGCGGCAGACCGGCGCGGTGCGTGCCGTCGACGGCATCGACTTCGAGGTGCGCAAGGGCGAGACGCTCGGTGTCGTCGGCGAGTCGGGCTGCGGCAAGTCCACCATGGGCCGGCTGATCACCCGGCTGCTCGAACCGACCGGCGGTACGGTCGAGTTCGAGGGCAAGGACATCACGCACCTGAAGACCGGCGCGCTGCGCCCCATGCGCCGCGACGTGCAGATGATCTTCCAGGACCCGTACTCCTCGCTGAACCCCCGCCACACGATCGGCACGATCGTCAGCGCCCCCTTCCGGCTCCAGGGCGTCGAGCCCGAGGGCGGGGTGAAGAAGGAGGTCCAGCGGCTGCTGTCGGTGGTCGGCCTCAACCCCGAGCACTACAACCGCTATCCGCACGAGTTCTCCGGCGGCCAGCGCCAGCGCATCGGCATCGCCCGCGCGCTCGCGCTCAACCCCAAGCTGGTCGTGGCGGACGAGCCGGTCTCCGCGCTGGACGTGTCGATCCAGGCTCAGGTGGTGAACCTGCTGGACGACCTCCAGAAGGAGCTGGGCCTGACGTATGTGATCATCGCGCACGACCTGTCGGTCGTCCGGCACGTCTCCGACCGGATCGCGGTGATGTACCTCGGCAAGATCGTGGAGCTGGCCGAACGCGACCAGCTGTACAAGTCGCCGATGCACCCGTACTCCAAGGCCCTGCTGTCGGCCGTGCCGATCCCGGACCCCAAGCGCCGGGGCGTCAAGAGCGAGCGCATCCTGCTCAAGGGCGACGTGCCCTCGCCGATCGCCCCGCCGAGCGGCTGCCGCTTCCACACCCGGTGCTGGAAGGCGACGGAGATCTGCAAGACGACCGAGCCGCCGCTCAAGGAGCTGCGGGCCGGGCAGCAGGTCGCCTGCCACCACCCGGAGAACTTCGAGGACCAGCAGCCCCAGGACACCAAGCTGCTGTCCTCGGCGCACGAGGTGGCCGCGGAGAACGGTGTGGGGAAGTCCGCGGGGAGCGACACCGCGACCGTCGAGAAGTGATTCCCCCCGAGCCCCCGCCCTCGTACATCGGGGCGGGGGCTCACCCGTGGGTGAAAATGTGCGGGTGCTCCAGCAACTCTTCAGCCCGTCCGTCCAGCACACGCTCGACCTGATCGGCATCTTCGTCTTCGCGATCTCCGGCGCCCTGCTGGCCGTGCGCAAGAACTTCGACGTGTTCGGCATGGCGGTGCTCGCCGAGGTGACCGCGCTGGGCGGGGGGCTCTTCCGGGACCTGGTCATCGGGGCCGTGCCGCCCGCGGCCTTCACGGACCTGGGGTACTTCCTCACCCCGCTGCTCGCCACCCTGCTCGTCTTCTTCCTGCACCCACAGGTGGAGCGCATCCAGGTCGCGGTGAACGTCTTCGACGCGGCCGGCCTCGGCCTGTTCTGCGTCGCCGGCACGATCAAGGCCTACGAGTACGGGCTCGGCCTGACCGCCTCGGCGGGGCTCGGGCTGACCACCGCCGTGGGCGGCGGTGTGCTGCGGGACGTACTCGCCAACGAGGTGCCCTCGCTGCTGCGCTGGGACCGCGACCTGTACGCGGTCCCGGCGATCGTCGGCTCCGCGCTGGTCGCCCTGTGCATCCGCTACGACGTCCTGAACCCGTTCACCAGCTCCCTCGCCGTGATCACCGCCTTCGTTCTGCGCCTGCTCGCGATGCGGTACCACTGGCGAGCTCCGCGGGCCTGGCACCGGCGGTCGACGGTGAGCGAGGAGGAGCAGCCCGTCCTGCCGTGACGGGGCGGGGTGCCCATCTCCTGGGTCAGCACCGGAACACCGGGACCACCTGCGGCCGCCACAGCGCCATGTTGTGGCCGCCCGCGCTCTTCGGGATGTGGACGACGTGCACGGTCGTCGGTGCCTCGGCGGCCTGTTCCAGGGCCATGGCGTCCTCGTAGCGAGTCGTGCTCCCGATCGGGTCGTTGTAGCCGGACAGGCTGACGGCTGCCCGGCAATGGTCGGGATGGGCGACTGCGAGCCGGGCGGCGCAGTGTGCCCCGGCCGAGTACCCGGCGACGGCCCAGCCCCGCGGGGCGGACCGGGCGCGGAAGTCGTCGGTGACCGTCTTCGGCACGTCGACGCTCAGCCGGGTGTGGACGAGGGCGGCGACGGACAGGGCGGTCAGCGTGCAGGGGAACGGTTTTCCGGTGAGGCTCATGCCCTTGCAGAGGAATGCGGGAGAGCGAGGGTTTACGGACCAGTCGGGCACTCAATGAGAAATTGCCCATGTCTCACCAAGGCGGCCGGAACCGGAAGCGCAAAGCTACCGCTTAGTAGCTAGTTCTTGTACTGTTCAGCCATGCCAGAAGCAGCCACCGCCCCGGCCGTCCGGGCCACGATCGGCGACAGCGAGTTCGACCGCGACACCGCGCTCACCCGCCGCGCGCCCGGCGTCTACGACATCGACCTCTCCGCCGGCTGGACGATCATCAGCGCCGTCAACGGCGGCTATCTGCTGGCCGTCCTCGGCCGAGCCCTCGCGGACGCCCTGCCGCACGCCGACCCCTTCACCGTCTCGGCGCACTACCTGACCGCCTCCCAGCCCGGCCCCGCGGTCGTCCGCACGGACGTCGTGCGCACCGGCCGCACCCTCTCCACGGGCCAGGCCTCCCTCTTCCAGTACGACGACGAGGGCCGTGAGGTGGAACGCATCCGCGTCCTCGCCTCCTACGGCGACCTGGACGCCCTGCCCGACGACGTCCGCACGACGGCCCGGCCGCCCGCGATCCCGCCGATGGAGCACTGCTTCGGCCCGGAGGACGGCCCCACCCCCGTCGACGGCAGCTCGGCGATCACCGAGCGCCTGATGCTCAAGCTCGACCCGTCCACCCTCGGCTGGGCCCTCGGGCAGCCCTCCGGCAAGGGCGAGATGCGGGCCTGGTTCGGACTCAAGGACGGGCGTGACGCCGACCCGCTCTCCCTGCTGCTCGCGGTCGACGCCCTGCCGCCCACCGCGTTCGAGCTCGGCCTGAAGGGCTGGGTGCCGACCGTCGAGCTGACCGTGCACGTCCGCTGCCGCCCGGCCCCGGGCCCGCTGCGGGTGTCGATCACCACGCGCAATCTCGCCGGCGGCTTCCTGGAGGAGGACGCCGAGGTGTGGGACAGCGCGGACCGGCTGGTCGCGCAGTCCCGGCAGCTGGCGCGGGTCCGGCTGGGCTGAACTCCGTTCCGTTGACAGGCGGATCACAGGGCAGCCCCAAAGGGGGCCCAGGCGGCGCTGGTTGAGTTCGTCGCCTCGGAACTCCCTCCTCCTTCCTGGAGCTGTCTCTCATGAAGCGTGCGCGTCTCGTTCCCGCCGTGGTCCTCCTCGTGCTGTCCCCACTGGCTCTCGCGGCCTGCGGGTCGGCTGACTCCTCGTCGACCTCGGACGGCGGGGGCGGGGCGGGGCGGCAGCAGGCCTGCGGGGCCCCGTCGGGGGCGCCCTCGGCTGCGCCTTCCGGGGCTCCTTCGGGTGCGCCGTCGGGTGCGGCATCCGCGGGTGCGAAGCCCACTGGTGCGCCGTCGGGTGCTCCTTCGGGGATGCCCAGCGGTGCGCCGGGAGGCGGGCAGGGCGGCCAGGGCGGTCCCGGTGGGCGTCAGGGTGGCGGCTGCGGCGGGCCGGGCGGTGGCCAAGCCGCGGGAGGGCAGGGCCAGGGCGCACAGCCTCAGCACTCGCAGAAGGCGCAGGAAGCGCAGAAGGAGCAGTAGGCGCTCCAGGGCGGCACAGGCAGGCCGGTCCGGGCTCAGCCGGGACCCCGCGAGGGCGGCGCGTCCGGCGAACGGGCTTGCCGCCCCTGTGCGTTGCCCGGGGTGTCAATCCAGCCAGTGACGGCGCCCGAGCCCGATCAGCCGCATCTGGCGGGTCGCCTGCTGTGCGACGTGCCGGGTCCGGGCCGGGCGCTCCTCCTCCGGCCCCTCCAGGGTTTCCAGGAACAGCGACGCCGTGCTCAGCATCTGGTCGACGTAGAGGTGGGCGAGCATCAGCAGGTCGTCCTCGCTCCAGCCTTCGGACACCGGGTCCTTGGCCAGCTCGTCCTTGACCTCCTGTGCGAACCGGGCCAGTTGCTCCCGTATCGCCTCCCGAACCGGCTGAACTCCGCCATGTCGCTCACGAGCGATGAAACGGACATGGGCGGGGTACCCGTCGACGTGACGGGCGATCAACTCGATGGTGCGCGTGATGCGTTCCTCGTGGTCGCCCGTTGTGGACACCGTCGTCCGGATCATCGGGTGCAGGCTGCCCAGCGCCTCCTCGACCAGGGCCACGCCCAGGTCCGCCGTGGAGCGGAAGTGGCGGTAGAAGGCGGTCGGGGCGACACCGACGGCGCGGGTGACCTCGCGCAGTCCCAGACTGCTCAGGCTCTGCTCCTCCAGCAGCCCGAGGGCCGCGTCGAGGAGTGCCTGCCGGGTCTTCTGCTTCTGGGCCTGCCGGATGCCGAGGGTGTGACTCATACCATGCAGTTAACAACTGTTCTCTGGAATTGGGAAGCCATGAGAGGCGTTAGACTGGGAAGTCAGTGAACAACTGTAACTACAACCGTCCACCGAAACCCTGGGGGTTGTTCCCGTGCTGTTCATCGTCGCCGCACTCCTGCTGCTGGGCGTCGTCCTGGGCACCGTGGCCCACGCGCCGCTCACCTTCTCCGTCGCCGTCGGCGCCGTCATCGCCGTCTGGCTCGGCATCTTCGCGCTCCGCGAGCGCGGCCGCCGTCGCCACACCCAGGCCCACTGACCCCGACCACCCCTCCCTCGACCCGACCTCAGGAGTCGATCATCATGCAGCTCACCGCTCCGGCCTCGCGCCGCACCGGTATCCGTGACACCGACGGCATGGCCGTCGCGTCCTTCATCCTCGGCCTCCTCGGCCTGCTCGTGCTCAACCTCTTCCTCGGCCCGATCGCCATCGCGCTGGCGAGCGTCGCCCTGTGGCGCGGCACCGAGCGCCGCGGCCGTGCGCTGCTGGGTCTCGGACTGGGCGTCGCCGACCTGCTGGTCCTCGCGGCCTTCATGGAGTTCGACAGCACCATCTCGTGGAGCTTCTGAGCCGCCGTCGGACAGCCGTCCGCCGGTACGCCGCGGCCGGGCCCGGGGACGACGGGCCGTCGCCGCGCCGGAAGGCGGTCCGCATTCGGCCAGCCTTGCTCTGAGGCCGGTCGAAAAGGAGCCGTAGAATCGGGCTCACCATGGCTTACCTCGACCACGCCGCGACCACCCCGATGCTCCCGGAGGCGGTTGAGGCGCTCACCGCCCAGCTGGGTGCCACCGGCAACGCGTCCTCCCTCCACGCATCCGGCAGGCAGGCCCGCCGCACCGTCGAGGAGGCCCGCGAGACCCTCGCCGAGGCCCTCGGCGCCCGCCCCAGCGAGGTCGTCTTCACCTCGGGCGGCACGGAGGCCGACAACCTCGCCGTCAAAGGCCTGTACTGGTCCCGCCGCGACGCCGACCCGGCCCGCACCCGCGTCCTCGCCAGCCCCGTCGAGCACCACGCGGTCCTCGACGCCGTGCACTGGCTCGGTGAGCACGAGGGCGCCACCGTCGAGTACCTGCCGGTCGACCCCCACGGCCGCGTCCACCCGGACGCCCTGCGCGAAGCGATCGCCCGCAACCCCGGCGACGTGGCCCTCGCCACCGTCATGTGGGCGAACAACGAGATCGGGACCATCCTGCCCGTCCGTGAACTCGCCGACGCGGCAGCCGAGTTCGGGGTTCCGCTGCACGCGGACGCCGTCCAGGCCTTCGGCCAGATCCCCGTCGACTTCGCCGCCTCCGGCCTCGCCGCGATGACGGTGTCGGGCCACAAGATCGGCGGCCCCTACGGCATCGGCGCGCTGATCCTGGGCCGCGAGTACGCCCCCGTCCCCGTTCTGCACGGCGGCGGCCAGGAGCGGCACGTGCGCTCCGGCACCCTCGACGTGCCGGCCGTCGCCTCCTTCGCCGTCGCCGGACGGCTCGCCGCTCAGCAACGCGAGTGGTTCGCCGCGGAGATCGGCGCCCTGCGCGACGCCCTCGTCACCGCGGTCCGCTCGGCCGTGCCGGACGCGATCCTCGGCGGCGACCCGGACCCGGCCGGACGTCTCCCGGCCAACGCACACTTCACCTTCCCCGGCTGCGAGGGCGACTCCCTGCTGCTCCTGCTCGACGCGCAGGGCATCGAGTGCTCGACCGGCTCCGCCTGCACCGCCGGCGTCGCCCAGCCCAGCCACGTCCTCCTCGCCACCGGCACCGACCCCGACCTGGCCCGCGGCACCCTGCGCTTCTCCCTCGGGCACACCTCCACCGAGGCCGACGTCGAGGCCCTGGCCAAGGCCATCGGCCCGGCGGTGGAACGGGCCAGGGCGGCGGGCTTGACCTAGGGCGTGTCGTTTGGATCATGCCGGCGTCGCGGTGCGTGGCACGCGGACCCCGGGGCGGGCAAGCCGTGGCGGCGGGTCTCACCGACCGCCCCGGCCCGGCCGACCGCGGTGCTCAGGCCGGTGCCGTGCGCGCCCGGCGTATCAGGCGCAGGTACTTCTCCCAGTCCCAGTGCCGCCCCGGGTCCGTGTGGTCCGTGCCCGGGACCTCCACGTGGCCGATGATGTGCTCGCGGTCGACGGGTATGTCGTAGCGGGCGCAGATCCGCGCCGTGAGCCGGGCCGACGCCTCGTACATCTCGTCCGTGAAGTCCTGCGGGCGGTCCACGAAGCCCTCGTGCTCGATGCCGACACTGCGTTCGTTGTAGTCGCGGTTGCCCGCGTGGTACGCCACGTCCAGCTCGCGGATCATCTGGGCCACATGCCCGTCCTGCCCGACGATGTAGTGCGCCGCCGCACGGTGGCCCGGGTCCTGGAAGGCCTTCACCGCACTGTCGAAGCTGCCCTGGGTGACATGGACGACGACCATGTCGATGCCGTAGTCGTCGGGGCGGTCCGCACGGCGCCAGTTCGCCTCCGACGCCGCAACCCAGCGCGCACCCGCGTAGTCGACCTCGCCCTCCTTGCGCGGCTTCTCCACGCCCGGAGTGCGCCACCACAGCCGAGCCAGCTCGTCCCGGGCGAGCAGGGCGGAGCTCGCCGCGGCCGCCGTACCGCCGATCAGCAGCGCACGCCGGCCGACCTTGCGGTCACCGTCCCTCGAAGCCTTCCGCTGTCCCATGTGATCGACAACGGATACCCGGCGGCCCCGGTTCCCGCGCCCCGTACCCTGGAAGGGTTATGACTGAGACCCCGCAGCGCCCCCGTCCCCTCCGCGTCCTGGCCGCCATGTCCGGCGGAGTCGACTCCGCCGTCGCCGCCGCCCGCGCGGCCGAAGCGGGCCACGACGTGACCGGCGTCCACCTCGCGCTCTCCGCCAACCCCCAGTCCTTCCGGACCGGCGCGCGGGGCTGCTGCACCATCGAGGACTCGCGTGACGCCCGCCGCGCCGCGGACGTCATCGGCATCCCGTTCTACGTGTGGGACCTCGCCGATCGTTTCCGCGAGGACGTCGTCGAGGACTTCGTCGCCGAGTACGAGGCCGGCCGCACTCCCAACCCCTGCCTGCGCTGCAACGAGAAGATCAAGTTCGCCGCGCTCCTCGACAAGGCGCTCGCGCTCGGCTTCGACGCCGTCTGCACGGGCCACTACGCCCAGGTGATCGTGCGCGAGGACGGCACCCGCGAGCTGCACCGCGCCTCCGACATGGCCAAGGACCAGTCGTATGTCCTCGGTGTGCTCGACGACCGGCAGCTCGCCCACGCGATGTTCCCGCTCGGCGACACCCTCACCACCAAGGACGAGATCCGCGCGGAGGCCGAGCGCAGGGGCCTGGCCGTGGCCAAGAAGCCCGACTCGCACGACATCTGCTTCATCGCCGACGGCGACACCCAGGGCTTCCTCGCGAACCGGCTCGGCCGTTCCGAGGGCGACATCGTCGACGAGTCCGGCGCCAAGGTCGGCACGCACGAGGGGGCGTACGGCTTCACGATCGGCCAGCGCAAGGGCCTGCGCATCGGCACCCCGGCCCCCGACGGCAAGCCGCGCTACGTCCTCGACATCTCGCCGGTGGACAACACGGTGACCGTCGGCCCGGCGGCCGCCCTGGACGTCAGCGCCCTCACCGCGATCAAGCCCCGCTGGTGCGGCGCCGCCCCCGTGGGCCCCGGCACCTACACGGCCCAGCTGCGCGCCCACGGCGGCGAGACCGAGGTGAGCGCCGAGGTTGTCGACGGCTCCCTGGAGGTCACCTTCACCGAGCCCGTCCGTGGCGTCGCCCCCGGCCAGGCGATCGTGCTGTACGACGGCACGCGCGTGGTGGGCTCGGCGACGATCGCGTCGACGGTCCGGGCGACGGCGGGCGTGGCCTGATCCCACCGCGGGAAGCGGCAACCGGCTCCACGCGGCCTCGCCGTCGGGAGCCGTGAGCGCACGGGGGCACGCGCGCGGGGCACGCCCACGGCTTCCCTTGGCGGTGGGGTCGGCGTTCCGCTCAGTCCCGGCCGAAGAACTCCGTCAGCACCGGGGCCAGCACGTTCGGCTCGACCATGTGCGTCTGTCCCTGGAGCGTGCGGTACGCGCCCTCGGGGACCGAGTCCGCGATCGCCCGGGCCGCCTCGCGCAGCCACGCGGGGCTCGCGTCGCCCGCGACCGCCAGGACGGGGACGCCGACCGAGCCCAGCCGCTCACGCGGGACCCGGCCGTCGCGCATGACGGCGTCGTCGTAGGCGAGGCTCGCGGCCATCGCCTCCATGCCGGCCCACATGGGGGACTGGCGGGCGCCCTGGATCACTCCCTCGGCCAGACCCGTCAGCCGCAGGAACAGCTCCACCGCGTCCCCGCGCCGCCCTTCGCCGAGCGCCTCCGTCAGCCGCTCCGTGTACTCCGCACGCTCCTCGGCGCCCTCCTCCGACATCGCGAACGGCGTCTCGTAGACGGCCACGCGCCGCACCGGCAGCCCGCTCGCCGCCGCCTCGAGCGCCAGGGCCCCGCCCGAGGAGATGCCGTACAGCAGCGCCTCGCCGCCCACCGCCTCGATCACCGCGGCCAGGTCCTCGACCTCACGCTCCACGGCGTACGGCGCGGTGTCACCGCTGGCGCCGCGGCCACGGCGGTCGTACACCACGGCCTGGAAACGCTCCGAGAGCGACACGGCCAGCGGCGCCAGGGTGCCGCCCGTCGACATCGCGCCGCTCACCAGGACGACCGCGGGGCCGCGTCCGGTGCTCTCGTAGGCGATGCGGGTGCCGTCACGCGAAAGGGTCTTCTTGTCCATGCTCATGCAGACTGCCGCACACCGCGGTGTTCATCGATGAGGCGGGCGGCGCGTCCGCCGATCAGATCACTTCCACCTCGTAGAAGCACAGGTGGTCCCTGATCTCGGCGACGTCCGGCTTGGGGTCCGGATACGCCCAGACGAGGTCCGCCGCGTCCGGCCGCGACCAGTAGGAGGCGGTGCCCTTGAACGGGCAGTACGTCCGCGTGCCGGACGGCGTCAGCAGGTCCGTGCGCACGTCCTCGGGCGGGATGTAGAAGCGCTCGGGACACCCCGTCTCGCGCAGGACCAGCGTCCGCTCGCTGTCCGCCAGCACCTGACCGCCGTGCACCACGCGCACGCGCCTGTCGCTCCGCTCGACGGTGATGCGATGCCCTGTCGTCACGATCGCCCCTCCTCGGGTAGCCGACTCCTCCGCTACAGCGCAGGCTGAAGCGGAGTTCTTCCCCCGCGGCAGGAGGCCCCCATGCGCGCCACGAAGCCGGCCGGAAACCGCTCCCGCCTGCTCCACCAGGTCCGGTACGCCCTGCGGCACCCGGACCGGGTGCCCGCGCACGCCCGGCGCACACTGCGGGACGCCTGGCTGCGGCTGCGCCACCCCGACCACATCGCCTACTACCGGGCCGTGATGGCCTCGGACGCGGCCCGCAGCACCGAGGCTGCGGTCGGGCACAACCCCTCGCGTGAACAGTGGGAACGCATCGGCCGCATGCAGTTCGACTACCTGGTGGGCCACGGCCTGCGGACGCACCACCGAATGCTGGAGATCGGCTGCGGCAACCTGCGCGCCGGACGGCTGTTCATCGACCACCTCGACACCGGGCACTACTACGGCATCGACATCTCGCCGCACATCCTGCTCGCCGCGCAGGACACCCTCGTGGCCGAGAAGCTCCAGCCCAAACTGCCCTACCTGGCGCTCGCCGACGACCTCACCTTCGCCTTCCTGCCGGACGCCCACTTCGACGTCGTGCACGCGCACAGCGTCTTCTCGCACTCGCCGCTGCACGTCATCGAGGAGTGCTTCGCCCACGTCGGCAGGATCCTCGCGCCGGGCGGCTTCTTCGATTTCACCTTCGACCGGACCGAGGGGGAGGAGCACCAGGTCCTGCACGAGGACTTCTACTACCGGACGCGGACCCTCAGCGACCTCGCCGCGAAGCACGGCCTGGCGGCCCGGTTCATGGACGACTGGGAGCGCCTGCCGCACCGGCAGTCCAAGATGCGGGTCACCGTCACGGGCGACCGGGCCCGTACGGTGGGCGCATGAACATCTGTGTCTTCCTGTCCGCCGCCGACCTCGACGAGCGCTACACCCGCCCCGCGCGCGAGTTCGCCGAACTGCTGGGCAAGGGCGGCCACACGCTCGTCTGGGGCGGCTCCGACGTCGGCCTCATGAAGGTGGTCGCCGACGGGGTGCAGGAGGCCGGCGGCCGGCTGGCCGGCGTCTCCGTGCAGTTCCTCGCGGCCAAGGCCCGCCCGGGCGTCGACGAGATGGTCGTCGCCAAGGACCTCGCCGAGCGCAAGAAGCTGCTCCTGGAGAAGGCCGACGCCGTGGTCGTCATGGTCGGCGGCACCGGCACGCTCGACGAGGCGACCGAGATCCTGGAGTTGAAGAAGCACGGGCACACCGACAAGCCGGTGGTCCTGCTCAACACCGCGGGGTTCTACGACGGCCTGAAGGAGCAGTTCCGCCGCATGGACGCCGAGGGCTTCCTGCCCCGGCCTCTCACCGACCTGGTGTTCTTCGCCGAGGAGCCGGTGGGGGCACTGGCGTACCTGGAGGAGAGCCAGGGCATCGAGTGACCGGCGTGGTGCCGGTGCGAGCAGGTAGGGGCCGGCTGGGCATCGAGTGACCGGCGGTGACGCGAGCGTCGTGGGAGTGCCAGGGCATCGAGTGACTGGCCGGTGGTGCCTGTGCGGCGGGAGTGCCACGGCATCGAGTCACTGGCCGGTGGTGCCTGTGCGGCGGGAGTGCCACGGCATCGCGCGACCGGCCGTGGTGCCTGTGCGGCGGGGGTGCCGGGGGCCGAGGGAGCCGGTCCTGATGCGAGCATGGCGGGCATGGCTACTCATGTGATCACCGGAGCCGGCTCCGGCATCGGCGCCGCCGTGGCCCGCCGCCTGCACGCGCGCGGGGACGAACTCGTGCTGCACGCCCGTGACGCCGGCCGCGCCAAGGAACTGGCGGCCGAGTTCCCCGGGTCGCAGACCCTCGTCGGCGACCTCGCGGACCCCGACAGGCTGTCCTGGGCCTTCTCCCACCAGTCGCTGCCCGACCGCGTGGACTCGCTGCTGCACATCGCCGGCGTCGTCGACCTCGGCCCGGTCGGTGAACTCACCCCGAAGACCTGGCGCCACCAGCTCAACGTCAATCTGATCGCCCCCGCCGAGCTGACCCGCCACTTCCTGCCCCAACTGCGCGCCGCTCGCGGGCACGTGCTCTTCGTCAACTCAGGCGCCGGCCTCAACGCCCACGCCGACTGGTCCGCGTACGCCGCCTCCAAGCACGGTCTGAAGGCCCTCGCCGACTCCCTGCGTCACGAGGAGCACGGCAACGGGGTCCGCGTCACCTCGGTCTACCCCGGCCGCACGGCCAGCCCCATGCAGGCCAAGGTCCACCAGCAGGAGGGCAAGGACTACGACGCCGCGCGGTGGATCGACCCGGAGTCGGTCGCCACGACGATCGTCATGGCCCTCGACCTGCCGCGCGACGCCGAGGTCAACGACCTGACGGTGCGCCCGGGAAGCTGACCCCGGCAAGCCCCCTGCGTAGGCTTCTCCGGTGAGTGAAAACAGCCAGTTCAGGTTCGGCGCGGCCACCGGCGTGGGGTCCATGCCCGGCGGCGACGCCCGAGAGGCCGCCAAGACCGTCACCGGCACCTTCGAGGACTTTCCCTTCCTGCCCGAACTGCCCGCCCGGGGGCCCGGCGCGGACATGATCGGCCGGACCGCCGGACTGCTCGTCGAGCTGTACACGCGCGTGGAGCCCAGCGGCTGGCGGCTCGGGGACCGGCCGGGCCGGGACACCAAGCGGGCCCGCTCCTGGCTCGGGGAGGACCTCGACGCGCTGGAGGAGTTCACGCAGGAGTACGAGGGCCCGCTGAAGGTCCAGGCCGTCGGTCCCTGGACCCTCGCGGCCAACCTGGAGCTGCGCAACGGGGAGGCCGCTCTCTCCGACCCCGGAGCCTGCCGCGACCTCGCCGCCTCCCTCGCCGAGGGGCTGCGACTGCACCTCGCCGAAGTGCGGCGGCGCATCCCCGGCGCGCAGCTCGTCCTCCAGCTCGACGAGCCGTCCCTGACCGCCGTCCTGCGCGGCCGGGTGAAGACCGCCAGCGGCTACCGCACCCACCGGGCCGTCGACCGGCAGGTCGTCGAGCAGACGCTGCGCGACCTCGTCGGGGTGCACGAGGGGGGCCCGGTCGTGGTCCACTCCTGCGCTCCCGACGTGCCGTTCGCCCTGCTGCGCCGGGCCGGGGCGGCCGCCGTCTCGTTCGACTTCTCCCTGCTCACCGAGCGTGACGACGAGGCGCTCGGGGAGGCCGTGGAAGCCGGCACCCGGCTCTTCACCGGTGTGGTGCCGTCCGCGGAGGGCCCATTGTCAGACCCTGCCGGTAGCGTCATGGGTGTCAGGACGCTGTGGCGCAGGCTGGGGCTGTCTCCGGGGCTTCTCGCGGAGGCGGTCACGGTCACCCCGGCGTGCGGACTCGCGGGGGCCTCCCCGGGGTACGCGCGCAGGGCTCTCGCGCAGTGCGCCCGGGCGGCGAGATCCCTCGCGGACAACCCAGAGTAACGGGAGGACGACACGGTGGCCGGCGACAAGCAGGCGGAGACGACGACGGTGCCCGCCGAGGCACGGGAGAAGCACGCGCGCCTCGCGGAGCAGATCGAGGAGCACCGCTTCCGTTACTACGTGAAGGACGCTCCCGTCGTCAGCGACGCGGAGTTCGACCAGCTGCTGCGTTCCCTGGAGGCGCTGGAGGAGGAGTACGCCGAGCTGCGCACGCCGGATTCGCCGACCCAGAAGGTCTCCGGGTCCTACGCGACGGAGTTCACCGCGGTCCAGCACCGCGAGCGCATGCTCTCCCTCGACAACACGTTCAACGACGAGGAGATGGCCGCCTGGACGGAGCGCATCGCCAGGGAACTGGGCGAGCAGGAGTACCACTTCCTGTGCGAGCTGAAGGTCGACGGCCTCGCCGTGAACCTCACCTACGAGCGCGGCCGCCTCACCCGGGCGGCCACCCGCGGCGACGGCCGCACCGGCGAGGACATCACGCCCAACGTGCGGACGATCGCCGAGATCCCCGACCGTCTCAAGGGCGACTCCGTCCCCGACCTCGTGGAGATCCGCGGCGAGGTCTACTTCCCGATGGAGAAGTTCCAGGAGCTCAACGCCCGCCTGGTGGAGGCCGGCGACAAGCCCTTCGCCAACCCGCGCAACGCGGCGGCCGGTTCCCTGCGCCAGAAGGACCCGCGCGTCACCGCCACCCGCCCTCTGCACATGGTGGTCCACGGCATCGGCGCTTTGGAGGGCTTCACCGGCCTGACCCGCCTGTCCCAGGCCTACGACCTGCTCAAGACCTGGGGCCTGCCCACCTCCCGGCACAACCGGGTGGTCGACGGCCTGGAGGGCGTGCGGGAGTTCATCGCCCACTACGGCGAGAACCGTCACTCCGTGGAGCACGAGATCGACGGCGTGGTCGTCAAGCTCGACCAGATCCCCCTCCAGGGCCGCCTCGGCTCCACCTCGCGCGCCCCGCGCTGGGCGATCGCGTACAAGTACGCGCCGGAGGAGGTCAACACCAAGCTCGTCAACATCCGCGTGGGCGTGGGCCGCACCGGCCGCGTCACCCCGTACGCCCAGGTCGAACCCGTCACGGTTGCAGGCTCCGAGGTCGAGTTCGCCACCCTCCACAACCAGGACGTGGTCAAGGCCAAGGGCGTCCTCATCGGGGACACGGTGGTGCTGCGCAAAGCCGGTGACGTCATCCCGGAGATCCTCGGCCCGGTCGCCGACCTGCGCGACGGGAGCGAGCGCGAGTTCGTCATGCCGAGCGAATGCCCCGAGTGCGGCACGGCCCTGCGGCCCATGAAGGAGGGCGACGTCGACCTGCGCTGCCCGAACGCCCGCACCTGCCCGGCCCAGTTGCGCGAGCGCCTGTTCTACCTCGCCGGCCGCAAGGCCCTGGACATCGAGCACTTCGGCTATGTCGCTGCGGCCGCCCTCACCGCCCCGCTGGAGCCGAAGACCCCGCCGCTGGTCGACGAGGGCGACCTCTTCGACCTCACCGTCGAGCAGCTGCTGCCCATCAAGGCGTACGTCCTCGACCCGGACAGCGGCCTGCCCAAGCGCGACCCGAAGACCGGCGAGGAGAAGGTCGCGACGATCTTCGCCAACCAGCAGGGTGAGCCCCGCAAGAACGCCCTCGCCATGCTGGAGAACATCGCGGCGGCCAAGGAGCGCCCCCTGGCCCGCATCCTCACCAGCCTGTCGATCCGTCACGTCGGGCCCGTCGCCGCCGAGGCGCTGGCCCGCGAGTTCCGCTCGATCGAGCGGATCGACCAGGCAACGGAAGAGGAGCTGGCGGTCACCGAGGGCGTCGGACCGACCATCGCCGCCTCCCTCAAGCAGTGGTTCGCCGAGGACTGGCACCGCGACATCATCCGCAAGTGGAAGGCCGCGGGCGTCCGCATGGAGGCCGAGAGCACCGGCGAGGACGAGGGGCCGCGCCCTCTCGAGGGCCTCACCGTCGTCGTCACCGGCACCCTCGAACACTTCACGCGGGACGGTGCCAAGGAGGCGTTGCAGAGCCGCGGGGCCAAGGTGACCGGCTCGGTCTCGAAGAAGACCTCGTTCGTCGTGGTCGGTGACAGTCCCGGGTCGAAGTACGACAAGGCGATGCAGCTGAAGGTTCCGGTCCTGAACGAGGAGGGTTTCGGCGTCCTGCTGGAGCAGGGACCGGAAGCCGCGGCCGAAGTCGCCCTTTCGGCCGAGGAGTAGCGGTTGAAGGCCACCCGTTCGGCGCATACCAGATGCATACGGGTGGCCGGGGCGCATTCGGGCAACCGTCGGCGACCGCTGCCCGTGGAAGCCTTCTGCGGCCTACTGTTGAGATGTGCGCCTGCCGTGCCCAGTCGCGGTCGGGGCATCTTCGTGCTCGCACGGAGCGCGGGGAAGGGTTTTCGGGCGCGGGCCGCCTAAGGGTTGTCGGGCACCGGGCCGCGGGGCGTGGGCACCGCCGGCTGTGAGAGGGACGGGAATGGAACCGACCGAGAGCGCCGTGCCGGGCTCACGGCTGCACCTGCGCCGCATGGCGGTCGCCTGGCGTGCGGTCCGTGAGGCCGTACGGCCGGCGGGGCGTCCGGGTGCGGAGGGGCGCGCCGTCGGACAGTACACCCCGGACGGGCGCGGCGCCGGTGGGCGCGCCGCGGACGGGGCCGGGACACAGCCGGTCATCGACCACGCCTCCGGACGGTCCGGCGCGGATCCGGACACGGACGGCGATCGGCACCAGTCCTGGCCCGCGCTGCCCGCCGCGGTCGTCGCGGCCGCCGGGTTCGTCCTGGGCGGCGGCTTCTACCGCGCCTTCACCGGCGGACACGCGCTCTTCCCGGCCGGCACGGGCGGCTGGTCGCTGGCGGTGCTCACCGGCATCATCGTCGGCCACCTCGTCATGCTGGGCCGCTCCCGCTGGTGGGGCGGCACCGGGTCGGGCGCCGCCCTCACCCTCGCCGTGCTGCTGCTCTACGGCTGGGTTCCGGCCGGCATGGTCAGCCTCACGGTGGTCGTACTGGTCGGCATAGCCCGCCGCAACCGCTGGCGCCAGGGCGTGCTGCACGGCGCGGTCGACCTCCTCGGCATCGGCGCGGGCGCGCTCGTGCTGGGCGTCTTCGGCACCGTGCCGTCCGTCGAGTCCCCGGCGGATCCCGCCGCCTGGACCCTCGCCACGGCGCCCCAGGTCGCCCTGGTCGCCGTCGCGTACCTGATGGTCACCCGCGTCCTGCTCTGGTACCTGCACGCCCCGCGCCCCGGGCTGCCCACCGTCGCCCGCACCGCCCTGGTCCGACAGGGCCTGGTGGCCGTCGCGCTGCTGGGGATCGCGCCGCTGGTCTGCGTGGTCGCCGTGGCCAAGCCCATCCTGCTGCCGCTGTTCTCCATCCCTCTGATCGCCCTGGACTCCACCCTGTGGATCGCCCGGGCCCGGGCTGAGGAGCAGCTGCGCGACCCGCTGACCGGCCTGCCCAACCGCCAGTGGCTGCTGGAGCGCATCTGGACCGCGCTGGACGACGCGGAGCGGATCGATGCCCGCGCGGCCCTGATGCTGATCGACCTCGACCGGTTCCGGTCGGTCAACGACACGCTGGGTCATCTCGCCGGTGACCGGCTGCTGCTGCAGATCGCCGACCGGCTGCGGGTGGCGCTGCCGCGCGGGGCGGAGGCCGCCCGGCTCGGCGGGGACGAGTTCGCCGTCTTACTCCCGGTCGCCGACTCCACGACCTCCGCGACCCGGGTCGCCCGCAACCTCGTGGCCGCCCTCAGCTCTCCCCTCGACCTCGACGGCCTCACCCTCGTGCTGGAGGCCAGCGCCGGGGTCGCCGTCTTTCCCGACCACGCGCTGGACGCCGAAGGGCTGCTGCGGCGCGCGGACGTGGCGATGTACCAGGCGAAAAGGGACCGCACCGGCGTCGAGGTCTACGAGTCCAAGCGCGACTCCAACACCCCGGACCGGCTCGGTCTGCTGGGCGATCTGCGCCGCGCGCTCGACGCGCGCGAGGTGCAGCTGCACTACCAGCCCAAGGTCCGTTTCGACGGGCAGGTCGCGGGCCTGGAGGCGCTGGTCCGCTGGGTGCACCCCGAGCGGGGCAAGGTGCCGCCGGACGAGTTCATAGCGATCGCGGAGTCCTCGGGGCTGATGCCCCATCTCACCGAGTACGTGCTGGAGACGGCGCTCGGCCAGGTCGCGCACTGGCGGGAGCAGGGCCTGTTCGTCCCGGTCGCCGTGAACGTCTCCCCGCGCGATGTGCACACCCCCGGCTTCGCCGGTTCCGTCGCCGCCCGGCTGGCCCGGCACGGCGTCCCGGCGGGAGCGCTCCAACTGGAGATCACGGAGCATGTGCTCCTGGAGGACCCGCAGCGCGCCGCCGACACCCTCAACCAGCTGACCGCGCACGGTGTGAAGATGTCCCTCGACGACTTCGGCACGGGCTACTCCTCGCTCGTGCACCTGCGCCGGCTGCCGGTGAGCGAGCTGAAGATCGACCGTTCGTTCGTGGCGCGGCTCGCGGTCGACGCCGAGGACGCGGAGATCGTGCGCTGCACGGTCGACCTCGCCCACTCCCTCGGTCTGCTCGTCGTCGCCGAGGGCGTCGAGGACGACGAGACCTGGGAGCGCCTGCGTGACCTCGGCTGCGACGCCGTCCAGGGCTGGCTGGTCGCCGCCGCGATGCCCCCGGAGGAGACCACGGCGTGGCTGCGGGCCCGGGGCCCCCGGGGATGGCAGCGCCCGCGCGCCGCGCTGCCCGCGGCGACCGCCGACGAGTAGGCGCCCCGCTGTCGCGCTCGTCCGGGACGAATTCCGCGCGGCGAGCGCTCAGTCCGCGCCCTGCGGCGCGAAGTGGTCGATGAACAGCGCCAGCCGTCGCTCGTGCGCCTCCTCGGGCAACCGGCCGCTGCGCATCAGGGTCACCAGTCCGTGCAGCCCGGCCCAGTACGTCTCCGTCAGTGCTCCCGTGTCCTCGCCCTCGGCCGCGATCGGCTGGACGGCCCGCAGCAGTTCGCCGAAAGCGTCCTGGAGGGCCGCGGGCGCCTCGGGGGTGGCGAAGGGCAGGTCCACGTCGAGCGTGAAGATCACGTCGTAGAGCGCGGGCCGCCGCCGGGCGAAGGCGGTGTACGCGCGGCCCACCGCGGCCAGCGCCTCGCGGGCACTCCCGGCGGCCGTGCGCGCCGCCCGCATCTCCTCGGCCAGGTCGGCGCAGCCCTGCACCGCCACCGCCGCCATGATCGCGCCCTTGCCCTTGAAATGGCTGTAGAGCACCGGCTGGCTGTACTCGATCTCGTCGGCGAGCCGGCGCGTGGTCACCGCGTCCCAGCCTTCCGCCTCCGCCAGCTCCCGCGCGGCCGTCACGATCAGCCGCTCGCGTTCCGCTCGTTCACGCTCCCGGCGCGTCTGAATCGTCATGCGGTGAATGCTAGCACCGCTAGCGTTCCTGCCGGTGCTCTGCTAGCTTCGCTCCTGTCCCTAGCAGCGCTAGAAAATCAGCAACCGGAGAAGGTCATGACCGTCGCCGCACACACCCTGGCCGTCGTGCTCAACCTGTTCTGCCTGTTCCTCGGCTACCGGTTCCTCTTCCAGCCCGCCCCCGCGGCCGCCGGCTACGGCGTGCCGGCCGACCCCGGCGGCGACGCCGGTGCCTACCTGACGATCAAGGGTCTGCGGGACGGCACCCTCGGGCTGGTGGGTCTGGTTCTGCTCGCCTTCGCGGGAGCCGGGGCGGAGGCCTGGTTCATGCTCGCCGTGGCACTCGTACCGCTCGGCGACACCCTGATCGTGCTGCGTCACGGCGGTGCGAAGGCGGTGGCCTTCGGTATCCACTTCGCCACCGCGGTCGTCGTCCTGATCAGCGCCGGCCTGCTCTTCGCGGTCTGAGCGCCTCCCGGGCGCCTCCGGGGCGAAACCGTTTCACGGGCACGGCCCCGCGCCCCATAGGATTGGGCCAAACCACATTCACTCACCCCAGAGGATCGCTGCATGCCTGGCATCACGCGCGAGGAGGTCGCCCACCTCGCCCGGCTGGCGCGTCTGGAGCTGAAGCCCGAAGAGCTCGAACACTTCGCGGGACAGCTGGACGACATCATCGGCGCGGTCGCCCGCGTCAGCGAGGTCGCCGACCAAGACGTACCGCCGACCTCGCACCCGCTCCCGCTGACGAACGTCATGCGCGTGGACGAGGTCCGTCCGTCGCTCACCCCCGAGCAGGCGCTCTCCGGCGCCCCGGCCCAGGAGCAGCAGCGTTTCAAGGTGCCGCAGATCCTGGGGGAGGACTAACAGCCATGACGGACATCATCAAGCTCACGGCCGCCGAGACGGCCGCGAAGATCGCCTCCGGGGAACTCACGGCCGTGCAGGTCACCGAGGCCCACCTGGCCCGCATCGAGGCCGTCGACGAGAAGGTGCACGCCTTCCTGCACGTCGACCGCGAGGGCGCCCTCGCCCAGGCCCGTGCCGTGGACGCCAAGCGCGAGCGCGGCGAGAAGCTCGGCCCGCTGGCCGGCGTGCCCCTGGCGCTGAAGGACATCTTCACCACCGAGGGCGTGCCCACGACCGTCGGTTCGAAGATCCTCGAGGGCTGGATCCCGCCGTACGACGCGACCGTCACCCAGCGCCTGAAGGCCGCCGACGTCGTGATCCTCGGCAAGACCAACATGGACGAGTTCGCCATGGGGTCCTCCACCGAGAACAGCGCCTACGGCCCGACCGGCAACCCCTGGGACCTCACCAAGATCCCCGGCGGCTCCGGCGGCGGTTCCTCCGCCGCGCTGGCCTCCTTCCAGGCGCCGCTCGCCATCGGCACCGACACCGGCGGTTCCATCCGCCAGCCGGCCGCCGTCACCGGCACGGTCGGCGTGAAGCCGACCTACGGCGCGGTCTCCCGGTACGGCATGGTCGCCTTCTCCTCCTCCCTCGACCAGGGCGGCCCCTGCGCCCGCACGGTCCTGGACGCGGCCCTGCTGCACGAGGTGATCGCCGGGCACGACCCGATGGACTCCACCTCCATCGACGAGCCCGTCCCGGCGGTCGTCGAGGCCGCCCGCAACGGCAGCGTCGAGGGCATGCGTGTCGGCGTCGTCAAGCAGTTCCGCGGCGAGGGCTACCAGGCCGGCGTCATCCAGCGGTTCGACGAGTCCGTCGCGCTGCTCAAGGAACTGGGCGCCGAGATCGTCGAGCTGGACTGCCCGTCCTTCGACCTGGCGCTGTCGGCGTACTACCTGATCGCGCCCTCCGAATGCTCCTCCAACCTCGCCCGCTTCGACGGCCTGCGCTACGGCATGCGGACCGGCGACGACGGCACGCACTCCGCCGAGGAGGTCACCTCCCTCACCCGTGAGGCGGGCTTCGGACCCGAGGTCAAGCGGCGCATCATGCTCGGCACCTACGCCCTGTCGAGCGGCTACTACGACGCCTACTACGGCAGCGCCCAGAAGGTCCGCACGCTCATCAAGCGGGACTTCGACAAGGCGTTCGAGCAGGTCGACGTGATCGTCTCCCCGACGACCCCCACCACCGCCTTCGCGATCGGCGAGCGCGCCGACGACCCGATGGCGATGTACCTCGCCGACCTGTGCACCATCCCGACCAACCTGGCGGGCAACGCGGCCATGTCGCTGCCGTGCGGTCTCGCCCCGGAGGACAACCTCCCGGTCGGCCTGCAGATCATCGCCCCCGTCATGAAGGACGACCGCCTGTACAAGGTGGGAGCAGCCGTCGAGGCCGCCTTCGTGGAAAAGTGGGGCCACCCGCTGATCGAGGAGGCTCCGTCGCTGTGAGCGCACTGTCCAAGGCCAAGGGCTTCAAGAAGTCCAAGTCCGGTCTGTACGTCTCGATGGCCACGTCGGCGTTCGGCGCCGTCGGTGTCTACAAGCAGATCAAGAAGGCCCGCGGAGACAACGACACGCTGCGGCTGCTCGACGCCGTCGTGACCGGCGCCGCCGTCGTCACCAACCTGGCCATTCTCTACCGCGAGCTGAAGCGGCTGGGCGACGACGACGTCCTGCTGGGCTGAGAGGGAAGTACTCACCGTGACCACCACGACCGACCTGGTGTCGTACGAGGAAGCACTCGCGTCGTACGACCCCGTCATGGGCCTCGAGGTCCATGTCGAACTCGGCACCAAGACCAAGATGTTCTGCGGCTGTTCGACCGCCCTCGGTCAGGACGCCAACACACAGACCTGCCCGGTCTGCCTCGGCATGCCCGGCGCGCTCCCGGTCGTCAACGCGACCGGCGTCGAGTCCGCCATCAAGATCGGCCTCGCGCTGAACTGCGAGATCGCCGAGTGGTGCCGCTTCGCCCGGAAGAACTACTTCTATCCGGACATGCCGAAGAACTTCCAGACCTCCCAGTACGACGAGCCGATCGCCTTCAACGGCTACCTCGACGTGCAGCTGGAGGACGGCGAGACCTTCCGCGTGGAGATCGAGCGCGCCCACATGGAGGAGGACACCGGCAAGTCGACACACGTCGGCGGCGCCACCGGCCGTATCCACGGCGCGTCCCACTCGCTGCTGGACTACAACCGCGCCGGCATCCCGCTCATCGAGATCGTCACCAAGCCGATCGAGGGCGCGGGCGAGCGTGCCCCCGAGGTCGCGCGGGCCTATGTCCGTGAGCTGCGCGAGGTCATCAAGGCGCTCGGCGTCTCCGAGGCCCGGATGGAGATGGGCCAGATGCGCTGCGACGTGAACCTGTCGCTGCGCCCCAACGGCACCGAGAAGTTCGGCACCCGTTCGGAGACGAAGAACGTCAACTCGCTGCGGTCCGTGGAGCGCGCGGCCCGCTTCGAGATCCAGCGGCACGCGGCGGTGCTCTCCTCGGGCGGCACGATCATCCAGGAGACCCGGCACTTCCACGAGGACACGGGGTCGACGACCTCGGGCCGGGTGAAGGAGGAGGCCGAGGACTACCGGTACTTCCCGGAGCCCGACCTCGTCCCGGTGGCCCCCTCCCGTGCGTGGGTCGAGGAGATCCGGGCCGCGCTGCCCGAGCTGCCGCTGGTCCGCCGCAACCGGCTCCGCGAGGAGTGGGGCGTCTCGGCCACCGACATGCAGGCGATCCTCAACGCCGGTGCGCTGGAGCCGATCGTCGCCACGATCGACGCCGGGGCCGACGCCGCGTCCGCCCGCAAGTGGTGGATGGGCGAGCTGGCGCGCAGCGCCAACGAGTCGGGCAAGGCGCTCGACGAGCTGGCGATCACTCCGGCGCAGGTCGCCCGGGTCACCGAGCTCGTCGCGAAGGGCGACCTGAACGACAAGCTGGCCCGGCAGGTCATCGAGGGCGTCCTCGCGGGCGAGGGCACCCCGGACGAGGTCGTCGACAAGCGCGGTCTGAAGGTCGTCTCCGACGAGGGCGCCCTCACCACCGCCGTCGAGGAGGCCATCGCCGGCAACCCGGGCGTCGCGGACAAGATCCGCGGCGGCAAGGTGGCCGCGGCCGGTGCGCTGGTCGGCGCGGTCATGAAGGCCACGCGAGGCCAGGCCGACGCGGCCCGTGTGAAGGAACTGATCCTTCAGAAGCTGGGCGTCAGCGAGGGCTGACCTCCCGCGAACCCGGCGAGGGGGGACGCACCGCACCCGGTGCGTCCCCCCTCGTCATGCACTCAGAGGCGACGGCCCACGACCCGGACGAAGCCCAGCGTCCGGCCCCGGTCGAGGCGCAGCATCTCGGCGCACTGTCCGGCCATCCGGACGTGCCACTCGTCCGTGCTCTCGTCGGCCACGACCTCGCACCAGCGCAGCCAGTCCCGCCAGCCGTCCTCCAGCCAGTCCGCGGTCTCGACCTCCACGGCCCCGCTGCGGGTCCAGTGGCGCCGCCACCAGGCGGCCGAGTGGAAGCACCAGAAGTCGGGCTCCCAGTAGGGCTTGAGGTGCTCCGGCGGCTCGACGCCGTCGATCTCCTCGCGCAGCGCCGGCACGACGACGCCGATCCGCCCGCCGGGCTTCAGCAGCCGGGTCAGAGAGGGCAGGTACAGGTCGTTCGTGCCGAAGTACTGGTAGGCGTCGATCGAGACGATCGTGTCGAAGCTGTTCTCGCCGAACGGCAGGTCGTGCGCCTCGGCCAGCACGGGCAGGACGCGGTCGGCGACGCCCGCATCGGCGATGCGCCCGGCGTTCTCGTCGGGCTTGATCCACAGGTCGGCGGCCGTGACCTGGGCGTCGTACTCCCTGGCGAGGAAGACCGACGTCATGGCGCGGCCGCAGCCGAGGTCGAGCACGCGGGAGCCGGGGCGCAGGGTGTCGAGCCCCAGGGCGGGGGCCAGCCACTCCAGCAGCCACAGCGCGTGCGGGCCCATCTGGTTGTCGACGGTCCAGCGGGCGTCGTAGCCGTTGCTGCGGGGGCAGCCGGGGTGGCTCACACGGTCAGTGAGGGGGGCGTTCGAGGTCCGGGAAGTGATGTCCGACATCGGTGGACGGGCTCCTTGAGTCCTTGAGGAAGAAAGGGGATGCGTAGGAGCTCGGTCGGACCGTCAAACAATGCACCTGCTTCGGCCGGGCGGCGGGATGCCGCGGGCATTCCTCGGACCAGCGGACGCTAACAGCAGGCCGCCCGGCCCCGCACCCGGTTTTCCCCGCCGGGCGCGCTACCGTCACGGCCATGAGTGGACGCCCTGATTCCGACAGCGAGCCCGAGATAGCGCACTCGGAGGCGGCCGCCGGGGAGGACGAGGCCGGTGACCCGGCGCAGGACGAGGGAGCCGCGCGCCGCGCCCGCTGGACGGCGGCCGCCACCGGTGCCGCACTGACCCTCGCGGGACTCGCCGCGGCCGTGCTCCGCCTCGCCCGCCCCGCGCCGGCGCTCGTCCCGGCCGCCTACGCCGGCGGGGCCGCCGTGTGCGCTGCCGCCGCCGTGCTGGGCGCCCGCGGCCGCACCCGGCGGGCGCTGTGGCTGCTGGTCGCGGGCGTGATGGTGATGGCGCTGGGGGACCAGTTCGACTGAGCCCGGCCGCTGTGAATAAGCCCACGAAACCGACAATTGATCTCTTTCGTTTGTAAGAGTGGCAGCGCATTGCTCATGCGTTCTTTGCTGGAAGTTCAGTTCATGCACGACTGTTCCCGGCCAAAGATCCACACAAGGCAACTCCGGGAGCACGTTCCGTGGCAGCCCTCGCACGCTGGTGTGTCCAGCGCCGTCTGCTCAGCGTCCTGCTGTGGCTCCTCGCTTTCGCGGGGGTCGCCGCCGGCGCCGCCGTCGCCGGCACCACGTACTCGAACGACTACCAGGTCCCCGGCACCGAGTCGGGCCGCGCCACGGAACTGCTGCACGAGGGCTTCCCGCGGCTCGGCGGGGACAGCGACACCGTCGTCTGGCACACCACGTCCGGCAGCGTCCGGGCCGCCGACGTCGAGCAGACGATGACCCGCACCCTGGACCGCATCGAGAACCTCCCCGGTGTGGCCTCGGTGACCAGCCCCTACGACGGGCCCGGCACCGGCCGCATCAGCGCGGACGGCCGGACCGCGTACGCCTCGGTCACCTTCCACCACCAGGCCGAGGACATCGCCGAGGGCGAGGCTCAGGCCGTCGTCGACACCGCGAAGAGCGCCGAGACCGGCGGGCTCCAGGTGGAGCTGGGCGGCAGCGCCGTCGCGCTCACCGAGTCCTCCGGAGGGCATGTCGCCGAGATCGTCGGCGTGATCGTCGCCGCGGTGGTGCTGTTCCTCGCCTTCGGCTCGCTCGCCGCGTCCCTGCTGCCCATCGCCACCGCCCTGGTCGGCGTCGGCACCGCCTACGCGGGGATCGTGCTGCTCGGGCACGCCATGACCGTCGCCGACTTCGCCCCCATGCTGGGCATGCTCGTCGGACTCGGTGTCGGCATCGACTACGCGCTGTTCATCGTCACCAGACACCGGCGCGGGCTGAAACGCGGGCTGTCCGTCGCCGAGGCCGCAACGAACGCCGTCGCGACCACCGGACGGGCGGTCGTCTTCGCAGGTGCCACCGTTTGCATCGCCCTGCTGGGCATGCTGATCCTGCGGTTGAGCTTCCTCAACGGCGTCGCCGTCGCGGCCAGCCTCACCGTGATCCTCACCGTCGCCGCCTCCGTGACGCTGCTGCCCGCGCTGCTGTCGTTCATCGGCATGCACGCGCTCAGCCGCCGCGAGCGCCGCCGCCTCGCGGAGCACGGCCCCGAACCCGAGGTCCCCACCGGCTTCGCGGCGCGCTGGTCGGCCTTCGTGGAGCGCCACCCCAAGGTGCTCGGCGCGGTCGCCCTGGTCGTCATGGCCGTCCTCGCGCTGCCCACCCTCTCGCTGCACCTGGGCACCTCCGACCAGGGCAACGGCCCGAAGACGGCCACCACCCGCCAGGCCTACGACCTGCTCGCCGACGGCTTCGGCCCCGGCGTGAACGGCCCGCTCACCCTCGTCACGAAGGTCGACGGCGCCGACGACAAGCTCGCCCTGGACAATCTCGACGGCACCCTCCGCGCCACCGACGGCGTGGCCTCGGTGACCCCGGTGACGTTCGACTCCGGCGGCCACACCGCGTACCTGACCGTCGTACCGGAGTCCTCCCCGCAGTCGAAGCAGACCAGTGACCTCGTCGACCGGCTGCGCGAGGAGGTGCTGCCGCGCGCCGAGTCGGGCACCGCGCTCGATGTGCAGGTGGGCGGCATGACGGCCGGCTACGACGACTTCGCCGACGTCATCGTCTCCAAGCTGCCGGTCTTCGTCGGGGCCGTCATCGGTCTGGGCTGTCTGCTGCTCCTGCTCGCCTTCCGGTCCCTCGGCATACCGCTCAAGGCCGCCGCGATGAACGTCGCCGCCGTGGCCTCCGCCTTCGGAGTCGTGGTCGCGATCTTCCAGTGGGGCTGGGGCAGCGAACTGCTCGGCCTCGGCAGCGCGGGGCCCATAGAACCCTTCCTGCCCGTGATCATGGTGTCCGTGCTCTTCGGCCTCTCCATGGACTACCAGGTCTTCCTGGTCAGCCGGATGTACGAGGAGTGGCTGGAGACCGGCGACAACCGGCGGGCGGTGCGGGTCGGCCTCGCCGAGACCAGCCGGGTGATCAACTCGGCGGCCGTCATCATGATCTCCGTCTTCCTGGCCTTCGTGCTCAGCGGCGACCGGGTGATCGCCATGTTCGGCATCGCCCTGGCCGCCGCGGTCGCCCTGGACGCCTTCGTCCTGCGCACGCTCCTCGTCCCGGCCCTGATGCACCTGCTGGGCGGCGCCAACTGGTGGCTGCCCCGCTGGCTGGACAAGAGCATGCCGCGCATCAGCATCGAGCCGCCCGAGAGCCGCGCCGCCCATGAGAGGCTGGCCGCCGCGACGGACGCCGAGGTGGCGGACGTCCTGGCGGAGGAGGAGCGGCAGCGGGATGTACGCGATATCCCTGGGTGACGACGCCGAGCTGAAGCCCCTGGAGCCCTGGCACGCCGACGAGTTCCTGGCGCACCTGGAGCGGGGGCGGGAGTTCATCGGGCGCTACATCCCGTTCGGGACGACCGAGACGGACCTGCTCTCGGCCCGGGCGAAGCTCCAGCGCTACGCCGACATGCGCGCCGCCGACACGGGGTCCCTGCACGGCCTGTGGCTGGAGGGGACCCTGGTGGGCGGGGTGCTCTTGCTGAACTTCGACGCGGCGAGCGGGAACTGCGAGGTCGGCTGCTGGCTGGAGCCCGCGGGAACGGGCCGGGGGCTGGTCACCCGCGCGATGCGGCTGCTGATCGACTGGGCTGTCGAGGAGCGCGGCATCCACCGTGTGGAGTGGGTCGCAGCCTCGGGCAACCAGCCGAGCCTGAACGTGGCCCGGCGGCTCGGGATGACCCGCGACGGTGTGCGCCGCGAGGCCCACCCCTATGGTGGCGTACGGCACGATCTCGAAGTCTGGTCGGTGCTGGCGCCCGAGTGGCGGGCCGCACGCGCGCGTGCGGCTCACAACGATCATTAAGAGACTTCTCAGACAGCGACCCTACGGTGCGAGACATGGCAACGAACGCAGTGGACGAGACCGAGGCCACCAAGGCCACGACCGACGAGAAGGCGGTGGACACCACCGAGTCCGACGAGGCGCCCCGGCCCGACGTCCCGGCCGCTGCGGACGACGCAGACGTGCCGGCCAAGGAGCAGAGCCCCTCCGGCGTGGGCCAGGGCGCCGCGGCCGTGGTCTCCGCGGCGCTGGGCGTCGTCTCGCTCACCGGCAGCTGGATCGGCACCGTCGCCGCCGCGCGCCAGAACCTGGTCGGCCAGCTGGAGACCGCGCAGAACGCGGGTGTGGCCCAGCAGATCCAGGCGGTCTACGGCGACGCCTGGCAGACCACCGCCCTGTGGGGCGGCCTGTTCGCGCTGATCGCGCTCGTCGTGGGCGTCGTGACGCTCGCCCGGCCCGCGTTCGGCACGCCGGGCAGGATCCAGGCCCCCTGGATCAAGTCCGTCGCCTGGGCGGGAGTCGCGCTCGGCGTCATCGGCCTGTTCCTGGCCGTCCTCAAGTACACCGGCATCCTGCTCGGACTGCCGTCCGCGAGCTGAGAGCCCGCAGGTCCCGAGGGGTCTTAGGCGGTTCCGTGAGCACCTTACGGAGCCCCTGAGGCCCCTCAGCCGCATCTAAGGCCCCTCCCATCGCCGAAGATGCGGAACTCTCCCGATGTGGCGGCCCCGCCTGGGAGACGAGAGTGAGGTCATCGCGGAGAAACACTCCGCGACCGGCCTCTCCTCGAAGGACACACCATGTACGAGTACGAGCTCCAGCAGCTGCGCACCTCCGACCTCATCCGCCGGGCCGACCACGAGCGTCTGGTCCGCGAGGCCGCCCGGGCCCGCCGCGCGGCCCGTCACGAAGCGGACCAGGACTCCGCCGAGCACGAGAGCCATAGCCGCCGCTTCCGCAAGCTCCGGTCCGCCCGGACGGCGTGAACACCCAGGCGGCTCCGGCCGCCGCCGTGGTCGTCCGGGGAGCAGCGGTCGTCGTTCGTAAGGGAACGGCGGCCGCTGCCCGTGCGGTTGGAGGGAAAACCGGTGCCGCGCCGCCGGAGCAGCATGCGATGCTCGGGCCTGTGGAGACCAGGTCCGTCAGTCCCGTCTTCGTCGGCCGTGCCGAGGAGTTGGGCACACTGCACGACGCGCTCGCGCGCGCCTGCGCGGGCGAGCCGCAGGCGCTGCTCATCGGCGGTGAGGCCGGGGTCGGCAAGACCCGCCTCGTCGAGGAGTTCGCCACCGCCGCCCGCCACCGAGGGGCGGTCGTCGCCCTCGGCGGCTGCGTGGAGATCGGCGCCGACGGGCTGCCCTTCGCCCCCTTCTCCACCGCCCTGCGCGCCCTGCGCCGCGAACTGCCCGGTGAACTGGCCGCCGCGGCCGCCGGGCAGGAGGAGGAACTGGCCCGGCTGCTGCCCGAGCTGGGCGAGTCACGGGCCGGACGGCACGACGAGGACGGCATGGCCCGCCTCTTCGAACTCACCGCGCGCCTCCTGGAACGCGTCGCCGCCGAGCACACCGTCGTCCTCGCCCTGGAGGACCTGCACTGGGCCGACGCCTCCACCCGCCACCTGCTCACCTACCTCGTCCGCACCCTGCGCACCGGCCGCCTCGTCGTGCTCGCCACCTACCGCTCCGACGACATCCACCGCCGCCACCCGCTCCGGCCCCTCCTCGCCGAACTCGACCGGCTCCGCACGATCCGCCGTCTCGAACTCGCCCGCTTCAACCGCGACGAGGTCGGCCGCCAGGTGGCCGGGATCCTCGCCCACGAACCCGACCCGGACCGGGTCGACGCGATCTTCCAGCGCTCCGACGGCAACGCCTTCTTCGTCGAGGAACTCGCCGTGGCCGTCCACGAGGGCTGCCGGACCGGTCTGACCGACTCCCTGCGCGACCTGCTGCTGGTGCGCGTCGAGGGGCTCCCGGAGCCCGCCCAGCAGGTCGCCCGGTTCGTCGCCGAGGGCGGCTCCACCGTCGAGTACCGGCTGCTGGCCGCCGTCGCCCGGCTCACCGAGGACGATCTCATCGAGGCGCTGCGGGCCGCCGTGAACGCCGGCATCCTCGCTCCCGCACCCGGCGGCGACGGCTACCGCTTCCGCCACTCCCTGGTCCGCGAGGCCGTCAGCGACGACCTGCTCCCCGGCGAACGCTCCCGCCTCAACCGCCGCTACGCCGAAGCCCTGGAGACCGACCCGGCCCTGGTCCCCGCCGACCAGCGGGCGACCCGCCTGGCCAGCTACTGGTACCACGCCCACGACGCCGCCAAGGCACTGCCCGCCGTCCTCGAAGCCTCCGTGGAGGCCCGCCGCCGGCACGCCTACTCCGAGCAACTCCGGCTCCTGGAGCGGGCGATGGAACTGTGGGACTCCGCTCCCGAGGCCGTGCGCGGCACGCTGCGCCCCGTGGACTACACCGAGGTCTATCCGCCCTGCGGCTGCGACCCCGCCACCACCGCGCTGCGCCACCTCGACCTGCTGGCCGAGGCGGCCGTGGCGGGACGGCTCTGCGGGGAACGCGAACGCGCGCTGAAGATCACCAAGCGGGCGCTGCGCCTGCTGGAGGACGAGGACGACCCGCTGCGCACCGCCTGGTTCTGGATCCAGCGCTCCCGGCTGGTGCAGCGGCTCGCCCGGGGCGACGGCTGGCAGGAGATAGCCACCGCGCAGGAACTGGTCCGCGGTCTGCCGCCGTCCGAGGTGCACGCCGAGGTACTGGCCACGGTCGCGCACTGGTCCATGCTGCGCGAGCCCGGCGCCGAGGCCCTGACGGCCGCCGAGCGGGCCGTCGAGTACGCGCGCATGGTGGGCGCCGACGAGATCGAGTCCAACGCGCGGCTCACCCTCGGCGGCCTCATGGTCGAGGCCGGGCAGACCGAAGCCGGGCTGGCCCACATGTACGAGGTCCGGGACGAGGTGGTCGCCCGGGGCCTCGCCGCCGTCGTCGGCCGCAGCCATGTGAACCTGCCCTCCACGCTGGAGGGCATCGGACGCTCCGAGGAGGCCGTGACCATCCTGCGCGAGGGCCTGCGGCTCACCTCCAGGATGGGTCTGACGGAGGCCGAGGGCTGGGTCCGGGGCAACCTCGCCGAGTCGCTCATCTCCCTCGGCCGCTGGGACGAGGCCGCCGAGGCGGCCGTCAGCGCACAGCGGCAGGGGCAGACCGCCGCACCGTACGGGTCGGGCGCCGGCAGCCTGGCCTTCCTCGCCCTCGCCCGCGGGCAGGTGTCCGAGGCCGCCCGCCACCTCGCCGAGGCCCGCGCCTCCTACGGTCCGCACGACCCCATGCCGCAGCACGATCTGCCGATCTCCTGCCTCACCATCGCCGTCGCGGCCGCCGAGGACCGTCTGGCCGACGCCCGCGCCGAACTGGCCCGTACCCTGGAATCCGGCTTCCCGCTCGGCACCCAGCGCTACGCCTGGCCGCTGCTGCTCCGGGCGGCCACCGCCGAGGCCGACGCCCGGGCCCTGCCCGCCGCCCGCGAGGGCCGCGAGCAGGTCCTCGGCGGCATCCTTTGTGCCGTCAAGCGCCTCACCACCCACGTCCCCGTCTGGCTCGCGCACGAGCAGTGGGTCCGCGCCGAACTCCACCGCGCCGAGGGCCGGAGCACCCCGGACACCTGGTCGGACGTGGTCACCGCCTTCGAGACCCTGGGCCGGCCCTACGACCTCGCCCGTGTCCGGTACCGCCTGGCCGAGTCGCTGCTGACGGGCTCCGGCGACGACGAGCGCGACCGCGCCACGGAACTCCTCCGGCTCGCCCACTCCGTCGCCCGCCACCTCGGTGCCGCGCCGCTCGCCGACGCCGCCACCGCGCTCGCCCGGCGCGCCCGCCTCCCGCTCGCCCCCGTCACGGGACCCGGCCCCGCGTCGGCCGACCCCGCGGACGCGCTCCGCCTCACCACCCGGGAACGGGACGTCCTGCGCCTGGTCGCCGCGGGCCACACCAACCGCCGCATCGCGGAGGAGCTGTTCATCTCCCCCAAGACCGCGAGCGTGCACGTCTCCAACATCCTCGGCAAGCTCGGCGTCTCCGGGCGGGGCGAGGCGGCGGCAGTGGCGCACCGGCTGGGGCTGTTCCCGGCCGAAACGCTGCTGCCCGGTTCGGCCCGCTGAGGCATACGCTGTATAAGAAGTCGCACAGACCGCGGCTCCAGGAGGCACCGTTGTTCAACGCGTTCGAGGAACTGTTCTCGCCGGGGCGCAAGCACACCAGCGACGAGCAGAACCGCCTGGAACTGACCCGTGAGGACGTGGGGGACGGCGACCCCGGACGCGGGCCGATAGATCTCGCCTCCGGGAAGGTCGTCGTACGGCCGCCCGACGAGGAGGCGGACAGCCCCGGCCGTTAGGGCCTGTCGTCTGGATCATGACGGCGCCGGGGGAGGCGCCCGAGCGCGCATCCACTCCGGACCGACCCCGGAGTCGCGGGGCGACCGAGAGGCGCGTTCGCTCTGGGCCGACCTGATCCGAACGACAAGCCTGGCCCCGCTACGTCACCCGCAGTTCCAGGATCCGGTCGTCGCCGGCCTTCGGGCTGCCCCGGCCGTCCGTGTTGCTGGTGACCAGCCAGAGCCTGTCGCCGCCCGCCGATACGACCGTGCGCAGCCGCCCGTACTCGCCCTCCAGGAACGCCTGCGGTTTCGCCGAGGCCGCCGTGCCGTCCAGCGGGATGCGCCACAGCCGCTTGCCGCGCAGGCCCGCCATCCACACCGAACCCTGGGCATGGGCGATGCCGCTGGGCGAGGCCTCGGCCGTGGTCCACTGGTCGATCGGGTTGTGGAACTCTTTGTCGTCGGACCGGCCCTCGGCCTCCGGCCAGCCGTAGTTGTCTCCCGGCTTGATCGCGTTGAGCTCGTCCCAGGTGTCCTGCCCGAACTCCGAGGCGAACAGCCGCTGCCTGCCGTCCCAGGCGAGGCCCTGCACGTTGCGGTGCCCGTAGGAGTACACCGGCGAGTCCGGGAACGGATTGCCCGGCGCCGGCTCGCCCTCCGGGGTCAGCCGCAGGATCTTGCCGCCCAACGACTCCTTGTCCTGGGACAGGCCCGTGTCGCCGCTCTCGCCGGTGCCGACGTACAGCATCTTGTCCGGGCCGAACGCGATGCGGCCGCCGTTGTGGATGAAGCCCTTGGGGATGCCCTTGAAGACCGTGTCGGGAGCGCCGAGCTGCTCGCCGGCCGGCTTCTGCTCGTCGTAGATCATGCGGACGATGCGGTTGTCGGAGGCCGAGGTGAAGTAGGCGTAGACCATGCGGTCCGAGGCGTAGTCGGGGGAGAGGGCGAGTCCGAGGAGGCCGCCCTCGCCGGCCGCCGAGACGCCCGGCACCTCGCCCAGCTCGGTCTTCTTGCCGGTCTTGTCGTCGACCCGGACGATCGTCCCGTCGTCCCGGGAGGAGACGAGCAGCCCGCCCCCCGGCAGCGGAGCGAGCCCCCAGGGGGAGTCCAGGCCTTCGGCGACCGTGCGCACCACCTTCACGGAGCCCTTGGCGGGTGGTGTCTCCCCGGCCTGCCGTGGCGGCGCGGAAGATCCCGTGGCGGTACGGCTCGGGGAGGTGCTCCGGTCCTTGCCGGAGGGGCCTGTGCCGTCGGAGGAGCAACCGGCCGTCAGCAGGAGCGCGGCGGCGGCCAGCACGGCCGGGACGGCTCGACGTCGCACGATCATGGTCCCTTCGACGGGGCGGGTCCTCTCCCTGTCATACACCGCTCGTGGCTCCGAGGTTCCCGATCACGGAATGCCGCACCGGGAACGGGGGGTTTGCCCGGAACGCGCCGGCGGAAACCGGGGCTCAGTGCCGACGCCCCCCGGGCCGGCGGAAACCGGGGCTCAGTCCCACGACCCCCGGGCCGGCGGCAGCGCGGCTATCTCCCTGAGATCGTCGAGCGTCAGGCGCACGTCCGCGGCGGCTGTGTTCTCCGTGACCCAGCGCTCCTGCTTCGTGCCGGGGACGGGGACCACGTGCGGGCCCTGGGCCAGCACCCACGCGAGGGCGACCTGGGCGGGCGTGACGTCCGTGCCGTGCCGGCGGGCCACACGGCGCAGACCCGCGACGACCGGCTGGTTCGCGGCCATCATCTCGCCCGTGAAGCGGGGGTGCCGGGCCCGCGGGTCGTCCGCCTCGAAGCCCGCGCCGGGGCGCAGCCTGCCGGTCAGGAAGCCGTTGCCCAGCGGCATCGCGGCGAGGAAACCCACACCCCGCGTCCGGCACCACGGCAGCAGGGTCTCCAGCGCCTCCGGCGACCACACCGACAGCTCGGCCTGCACCGCGCTCACCGGGAAGACCTGTTGCACCCGTTCCAGCTGCCGGATCGTTCCGTCGTGCAGCCGGGCCCCGGGGCGGCGGCCGGCCCGCGCTCCGACCGCGCACAGGCCCAATGCCCGCACCTTCCCGGCCTGCACGAGCTCCGCCATCGCGCCCCAGGTCTCCTCCACGGGCACCTCGGGGTCGGCCCGGTGCAGCTGGTAGAGGTCGATGACGTCCGTCTGCAGCCGCCGCAGCGAGGCGTCGCAGGCCCGCTTCACGTACCCGGGACGGCCGTTGGCGACGATGTGCTGGTCGCCCACGAGCAGGCCGACCTTCGTCGACACGAACGCGTCGGACCGCCGCTCCTTCAACGCCCGCCCCACCAGCAGCTCGTTGGTGAAGGGGCCGTACATGTCGGCGGTGTCCAGCAGGGACGCGCCCAGGTCGAGCGCCCGGTGCACCGCCCTGAGCGACTCGTCGCCGCGTCGCCGCGACGCACTGTAGGCCCAGCTCATCGGCATGCACCCGAGTCCGACGGCCCCCACCGCGAGCGCCGCCGCGCCGATCGTCCTGCGCTCCACCTGGTCGTGACCCTCCCTGTTCGAGCCACCCCAACCTAACCTCTGCCGTCACACGCACCTGACATAGCCTCCAGAGCATGACTGCTGACGTGTGGCTGCCCATCCCGCCGGACGAGATCGACGGACTCCCCGAGGGCCTGGACTACCGTTTCTGGAACGGCGAGGAGGACTTCCCCGCGGACCCGGCCGACTGTGCCTTCTACGTCGTCCCCTACATGAAGCCCAGCCCGCTGTGCGTACGTCCCCTGGGGCGGATGAGCAACGTCCGTGTCGTGCAGACGCTCTCGGCCGGGATCGACCACGTGGAGCCGGGGCTCGCGCAACTGGCCGCCGGTGTCCGGCTGTGCAACGCGCGCGGGGTGCACGAGGCCAGCACCGGCGAGCTGACCCTAGCGCTGATCCTCGCCTCGCTGCGCGGGATCCCCGACTTCGTGCGCGCGCAGGACCGGGGGGAGTGGCTCGGCGGATTCCGCCCCGCGCTCGCGGACAAGAACGTCCTCATCGTGGGGTACGGCTCGATCGGCGAGGCCATCGAGGACCGGCTCGTTCCGTTCGAGGTGGCGCGGGTGGCGCGCGTCGCGCGCTCTGAGCGCACCACAGCGCGCGGTCCGGTGCATCCGCTCACCGAACTCCCGGCGCTGCTGCCGGAGGCGGACGTCGTCATCCTGTCCACCCCGCTCACCGAAACGACCCGTGGCCTGGCCGGAGCCGACTTCCTGTCCCGGATGAAGGACGGCGCGCTCCTGGTCAACGTCGCCCGCGGCCCGGTCGTCGACACCAAGGCCCTGCTCGCCGAGCTGGAGACCGGCCGCATCACCGCCGCCCTCGACGTCACCGACCCGGAGCCGCTGGCGCGCGAACACCCCCTGTGGCGTGCGCCGGGGGTACTCATCAGCCCCCACGCCGGCGGACCCACCTCCGCTTTCCTTCCGCGCGCCAAGCGGCTCCTGGTGGACCAGTTGCACCGTTATGTGAACCGGGAGCCGCTCCACAACGTGATCCTTACGACGGGTGCCTCAACCGTCTGAGACAACTGCGAGTACCGTCCGCAATCCTCCGGGTGCGGCGGGTACTCATATATCTGTTGATCGTCACGGAGCGTAGAGAACCTATGTCCCTGAGTGACGAGACTGGTGTATCGTCCCGACAGGGGCTGCGCCGGGGACCAAACGGCGCCGGGGACGGGACACATCAGACTGTGAGGGGGGCGACAGGCGATGCACGGCCTATGGACGATCGATCCGACGGGGCGAGGCTGCCGGCGGCGACCCGGGCGGACAGCCGCGAGCAGACGCGGTGAGCACGCCGATCACGTCGGCCACCACACCCACCACAGCGAACACCACTCCGATCACCACACCGATCACAGCCATCACCACCGCAGGACCGGCAGGAGCAGAAGGCATGCCCAGCCGGTCCACCGGGGCTCGCGGGACCCGGGCGGGGCGCGGACCGGGAGGGCCCGGTGAGCGCGCCCCCCACCCCCACGCTGGACGGAGCGCTGCGGGCACAGCCTCCATCCCCGGGCGCGCTCCTGCCCCGTACGCCGGTCACCGGACACCGGCCCGGCCTGGCTCTCCGAGTCGTCCTCACCCTGGCCTGCACGGGGTACGCCATCGGCGCCGCGTTCGGCTGGGGATCGTACGAAGTGGCACTGTTCATGGGCGACTTCGGGCTGAGCGCCGCCGCCGGGACCGCCGCCGTCTCGTGCTTCCTCTACGCCCGCGGCCGCCGCACCCGCTTTCGACCCGCCTGGCTGCTGTTCGGCCTCTCCTCGGTCATGGCGTCGCTGGGCAACCTGGTCTGGGGGTGGTACGAGGTGGTCCTGGGGCTGCCCGTGCCAAGTCCCAGCTACGCCGACCTGTTCTTCCTCTGCTTCGCGCCGCCCGCGATCGTCGGGCTCCTCGTGCTCGCCAAGCGGCCCGTGACCAAGGCCGGCTGGGTGTGCCTCGGGCTGGACGCCTGGCTCATCGGCGGCTCGCTGCTGACGCTGGCGTGGAGCCTCGCCCTCGCCCAGGCCGCGAAGTCGGAAGGGCCCGGCGTGGCGCACATCGCGCTGTCGCTGGCGTACCCGCTGCTCGACATCGCGCTGGTGAGCATGGTGCTCGCGCTGCACTTCAGGCGGTCCGCGGTGAACCGCTCCGCGGTGAACACCGCCATCGGCGCCCTCGCCCTCACCGTCATGTGCGACGCCCTGTTCACCTCACCGCTCATGCACCACGACTACCGCTCCGGGCAGCTCCTCGACGCGGGCTGGTTCGCCGGCTCACTGCTCCTGGCCTACGCCCCGTGGGCGGGGGCGCGCGCGGAGTTCGACCGGTACGGCACCGACCGGTACGGCGCCGCCCGGCACACCCGCGTGGTGCACGAGCACGTGCCGGGGCAGCGCGCCGGCACCCACCATGAGGCGCCCCTGCCCGGCGCCGAGCACAGCCGGTATCCGGCCGCCCGGCCCATCGCCGGCTCCCTCGCCGCGCTCACGCCGTATCTCGCGGCCGCCGTATGCACCCTGGGCATCCTCTACAACGTCCTCAACGGCCGCAGCGTCGACCGCGTCGTCCTGCTCACCGGGGGCACGGTGGTCCTCGCGCTCGTCGTGCGCCAGGGCATCATGCTGCTCGACAACATCACCCTCACCCAGGAACTCGCGCAGAAGGAGAACCACTTCCGCTCCCTGGTCCAGGGCTCCAGCGACGTCATCATGATCGCGGCGCCCAGCGGTGTCCTGCGGTACGTCTCCCCGGCCGCCGCCGGTGTGTACGGCCGCCCCGCGGAGGAGCTGGTGGGTACGGAACTGGCCAACCTCATCCACCCCGAGGACCTGGGCTGCGTCGTGCACGAGGTGCGCCGGTTCCTCGCCGCCGACCCGGTCGAGGAACCCACCACGCGCATCGAGTGCCGCTTCTGCTCGGGCGGCGGAGGCTGGCTGAACGTCGAGTCGACCATCAACCGTCATCACGGCGGCCTCATCTTCAACAGCCGTGACGTGACCGAAAGGGTGCGCCTGCAGGCCCAGCTACAGCACAACGCCGAACACGACCCGCTCACGGACCTGCCCAACCGCGCCCTGTTCACCAGGCGCGTCCAGCACGCCCTGTCGGGCCGCCGCGCCTCCGACCGGGGCGTGGCCCTGCGGAACACGGCCGTGCTGTTCATCGACCTCGACGGCTTCAAGGCCGTCAACGACACGATCGGGCACCAGGCCGGGGACGAGCTGCTGGTCCAGGCCGCCCGCAGACTCCAGGACTCCGTACGGCACGGCGACACCGCGTCCCGGCTCGGCGGAGACGAGTTCGCGGCCCTGATCGCCGGGGACAACACCCGCGACCGGGACGCCCGGGAGCGGCACATCCTGGAGCTCGCCGACCGCCTCAGGACGACCCTGTCCCAGCCCTACCTCATCGACGGCAACGATGTCCGTGTCAACGCCTCCATCGGCGTGGCCTTCGCGGAATCCGGCCTCGGCGCCGGTGAACTGCTGCGCAACGCCGACCTGGCCATGTACCGGGCCAAGGCCGGCGGCAAGGGCCGCGTCGAGCTGTACCGGCCGCAGATGCAGCAGGACGTCGTCCGCAAGGCCGAGCTCGCCACCCGGCTGCGGGCCGCTCTGCACGACGGGGAGTTCGCCCTGCTGCACCAGCCGGTGGTGTCCCTGGAGAACGGCCGGATCACGTCGGTGTCCGCACAGGCGCGCTGGCGCTCCTCCCAGGGGGTGCTCTTCACCCCGGCGGAGTTCCTGCGCGTCGCCGAGGACGGCGACAGGACCGCCGAGCTGGACCGATGGATGATCGAGGAGGCCGTCGAGCAGGCCGCCGAGCGGCACGCGGCCGGGCTGGCCGCGCCCGTCGTCGTCCGGATGAGCGCCCGCCGGCTGCTGGACCGGTCGATGCCGCTCGGCTCGATCGAGGCGCTGCTCACGCGGCACGGACTGCCGTCCGGCTCGCTGATCATCGAGCTGTCGGACGCCGACCCGAGGGTCTCGATGGACGAGCTGGAGCGGCGCCTGGGCGCGCTGCGGCGCGTCGGCGTACGGATCGCGCTCGACGGGTTCGGCAGCGGCTACGCGGCGATCACGGCCCTCAGGCGGCTCCCCGTCGACGTGCTGAAGCTCGACCGCGGTCTGGTCGAGGGCGTCGTCGAGTCCGCCCGCCTGTACAAGATCACCAGCGGGCTGCTGCGCATCGCGGGCGACCTCGGGCTGAAGTCAGTGGCCGAAGGAGTGGACCTGCCCGAACAGGTCGTCGCCCTGCGCGCGATGGGGTGCACGCACGGGCAGGGCATGGCCTTCTCCGGGCCGCTCGACGAGTACCGGCTGCGCCGGGCGCTCGCCGCGGGCCACTACCCGGTGCCGGACGGACCGGCCGAACCGGCATTCGCGGGCGGCGCTCCGCGGGTGTACAGCTCGGGCATGTCCGCCGTCATCGGAGGCGGCACGACCCTTCGTTCACATAATGAGACTCCCGTCCCACCCACTTGACAGTGAGTGCGTGCCGGGGGGAGGGTCAGTGCCATGCGCACCCGAATTCTCGTACTTGGAAAGCGCGTCGGCTGACGCTGAGCCTCGACCGCTCAGCGACCCCACCCGGCGCGCTCCCCTCGCTTGCCTTATGGCACGAGGGGTTTTTTGTTGCACAGGCACCTTCCGTGCAGCAGCCGAAAACCGCACGAATCTCGCAAAAACCCTCAGCATCTGAGAAGAGAATGCCGATGACCGAGCAGGCCACCGGGGCCCACCACCCGCAGCCCCGGCCCCGATCCGGAGGACACTCCGCCCCCGAGCAGGTGACGGGCGCGCAGTCCCTCATCCGCTCTCTCGAGGAGGTCGGCGCCGACACGGTATTCGGCATTCCCGGCGGTGCGATCCTCCCGGCCTACGACCCGCTGATGGACTCCACCAGGGTGCGCCACGTCCTGGTCCGCCACGAGCAGGGCGCCGGACACGCCGCCACCGGCTACGCGCAGGCCACCGGCAAGGTCGGCGTCTGCATGGCCACCTCCGGCCCCGGCGCCACCAACCTGGTCACCCCGATCGCCGACGCCCACATGGACTCCGTGCCGCTGGTCGCGATCACCGGCCAGGTGGCGTCCAAGGCGATCGGCACGGACGCCTTCCAGGAGGCGGACATCGTCGGCATCACCATGCCGATCACCAAGCACAACTTCCTCGTCACCAAGGCCGAGGACATCCCGCGGATCATCGCCCAGGCGTTCCACATCGCCTCCACCGGCCGCCCCGGCCCGGTCCTGGTCGACATCGCCAAGGACGCCCTCCAGGCGAAGACCAGCTTCGCCTGGCCGCCCACCATGGACCTGCCCGGCTACCGCCCGGTGACCAAGCCGCACGCCAAGCAGATCCGCGAGGCCGCCAAGCTGATCACCCAGGCCAAGCGGCCCGTGCTGTACGTCGGCGGTGGCGTCATCAAGGCCAGGGCCACGGCCGAGCTGAAGGTCCTCGCCGAGCTCACCGGCGCCCCCGTCACCACCACCCTGATGGCGCTCGGGTCGTTCCCCGACAAGCACCCGCAGCACCTGGGCATGCCCGGCATGCACGGCTCCGTCGCCGCCGTCACCGGGCTGCAGAAGGCCGACCTGATCGTCGCCCTCGGCGCCCGCTTCGACGACCGCGTCACCGGCAAGCTGGACAGCTTCGCCCCGCTCGCCAAGATCGTGCACGCGGACATCGACCCGGCCGAGATCGGCAAGAACCGCGCCGCCGACGTGCCGATCGTCGGTGACGCCCGCGAGGTCATCGCCGACCTGATCCAGGCCGTCCAGAAGGAGCACGGCGAGGGCCACCAGGGCGATTACAGCGCCTGGTGGAACGACCTGAACCGCTGGCGCGACACCTACCCGCTCGGCTACGACCAGCCCGCCGACGGCTCGCTCTCCCCGCAGCAGGTCATCGAGCGCATCGGGCAGCTCGCCCCCGAGGGAACGATCTTCGCGGCGGGCGTCGGCCAGCACCAGATGTGGTCCGCCCACTTCATCGAGTACGACAAGCCCGGCACCTGGCTGAACTCCGGCGGCGCCGGAACCATGGGCTACGCCGTCCCGGCCGCCATGGGCGCCAAGGCCGGAGCTCCCGAGCGGGCCGTCTGGGCGATCGACGGCGACGGCTGCTTCCAGATGACCAACCAGGAGCTCACCACCTGCGCCCTGAACAACATCCCGATCAAGGTCGCCGTCATCAACAACGGCGCCCTCGGGATGGTCCGCCAGTGGCAGACCCTCTTCTACAACCAGCGGTACTCCAACACCGTGCTGCACTCCGGCCCGGACGACGTCAACCCCGAGGCCCGCGGCACCCGCGTCCCCGACTTCGTGAAGCTGTCGGAGGCCATGGGCTGCTACGCCATCCGCTGCGAGTCCCCGGACGACCTCGACAAGGTCATCGAAGAGGCGAACTCCATCAACGACCGCCCCGTCGTCGTCGACTTCATCGTCCACGAGGACGCGATGGTCTGGCCGATGGTCGCCGCCGGCACCTCCAACGACGAGATCATGGCCGCCCGGGACGTCCGCCCCGACTTCGGCGACAACGAAGACGACTGAGCGAGAGAGACGTAAAAGACCATGTCCAAGCACACGCTCTCCGTCCTGGTGGAGAACACCCCCGGCATCCTCGCCCGGATCGCCGCCCTGTTCTCCCGCCGTGGCTTCAACATCGACTCGCTCGCGGTCGGCGTCACCGAGCACCCCGACATCTCCCGCATCACCATCGTCGTCGGCGTGGAGGACCTGCCGCTGGAGCAGGTCACCAAGCAGCTCAACAAGCTCGTCAACGTGCTGAAGATCGTCGAGCTGGAGCCGTCACAGGCCGTGCAGCGCGAACTCGTTCTGGTGAAGGTGCGCGCCGACAACGAGACGCGCTCCCAGATCGTCGAGATCGTCCAGCTGTTCCGCGCCAAGACGGTCGACGTCTCCCCGGAGGCCGTCACCATCGAGGCCACCGGATCAGGCGAGAAGCTGACCGCGATGCTCAAGATGCTGGAGCCGTACGGCATCAAGGAGCTCGTCCAGTCCGGCACGATCGCGATCGGACGGGGCGCCCGTTCCATCACGGACCGGTCGCTGCGCGCCCTGGACCGGTCGGCCTGACCCCCGGAACGGGCGGCCGGAGCGCCTAACGGCCGCCCGTATTCCGAGACCCTCAGACTTCCCTTCCGCCCCCCGTCATACGGTGGGACGCAACACCTGCACTCCCGAGGAGAGAACCCAAAGTGGCCGAGCTGTTCTACGACGCCGACGCCGACCTGTCCATCATCCAGGGCCGCAAGGTCGCGGTCATCGGGTACGGCAGCCAGGGCCACGCCCACGCGCTGTCGCTCCGTGACTCGGGTGTCGACGTCCGCGTCGGTCTGCACGAGGGCTCCAAGTCCAAGGCCAAGGCCGAGGAGCAGGGCCTGCGCGTGGTGAGCCCCTCGGAGGCCGCCGCCGAGGCCGACGTCATCATGATCCTCGTCCCGGACCCGATCCAGGCCCAGGTCTACGAGGAGCACATCGCCCCCAACCTGAACGACGGCGACGCCCTGTTCTTCGGCCACGGCCTGAACATCCGCTTCGGCTTCATCAAGCCCCCGGCCGGCGTGGACGTCTGCATGGTCGCCCCGAAGGGCCCGGGCCACCTGGTCCGCCGCCAGTACGAGGAGGGCCGCGGCGTTCCCTGCATCGCCGCCGTCGAGCAGGACGCCACGGGCAACGGCTTCGCGCTGGCGCTGTCCTACGCCAAGGGCATCGGCGGCACCCGCGCCGGCGTCATCAAGACGACCTTCACCGAGGAGACCGAGACCGACCTGTTCGGTGAGCAGGCCGTCCTCTGCGGTGGCACCGCGGCGCTGGTCAAGGCCGGCTTCGAGACGCTGACCGAGGCGGGCTACCAGCCGGAGATCGCCTACTTCGAGTGCCTGCACGAGCTGAAGCTGATCGTGGACCTCATGTACGAGGGCGGCCTGGAGAAGATGCGCTGGTCGATCTCCGAGACCGCCGAGTGGGGCGACTACGTCACCGGCCCGCGCATCATCACCGACGCCACCAAGGCCGAGATGAAGAAGGTCCTCGCCGAGATCCAGGACGGCACCTTCGCGACGCAGTGGATGGACGAGTACCACGGCGGTCTGAAGAAGTACAACGAGTACAAGAAGCAGGACTCCGAGCACCTGCTGGAGACCACCGGCAAGGAGCTGCGCAAGCTGATGTCCTGGGTGAACGAGGACGCGTGACCTCCGGGCCCCGTGGCGGTGCCCCCCCGGCAGGGGGACGCCGCCACGGGGCTTCGCCCCGTACCCCCTCCACTTCGGCACTTCTCGTCCGGGTGATCCTTACGCAGCGGCACAGGACGACTCCCCGGGCGCCACTAGACTGCTGCACAGATACATACGCGTCAGGCCCACAGCGTCGTGCGTCTCCAACGCGGCAAGCACCCCTCCACCGCCTGCGGCCGTCGGGACGGCCGTCCGCAGCACTGGACTTGTGAGGACTCACGTGAGCTCGAAACCCGTCGTACTCATCGCTGAAGAGCTGTCGCCCGCCACCGTCGACGCGCTGGGCCCGGACTTCGAGATCCGGCACTGCAACGGCGCCGACCGGGCCGAGCTGCTCCCGGCGATCGCCGACGTCGATGCGATTCTGGTCCGCTCGGCCACCAAGGTCGACGCCGAGGCCATCGCCGCCGCGAACAAGCTGAAGGTCGTCGCACGAGCCGGCGTCGGCCTGGACAACGTGGACGTCGCCGCCGCCACCAAGGCCGGCGTGATGGTCGTCAACGCCCCCACCTCGAACATCGTGACCGCGGCCGAGCTCGCCTGTGGCCTGCTGGTCGCCACCGCCCGCAACATCCCGCAGGCCAACGCCGCGCTGAAGAACGGCGAGTGGAAGCGCAGCAAGTACACCGGCGTCGAGCTGGCCGAGAAGACCCTCGGTGTCGTCGGCCTCGGCCGCATCGGCGCGCTCGTCGCGCAGCGCATGTCGGCCTTCGGTATGAAGGTCGTCGCCTACGACCCCTACGTGCAGCCCGCGCGCGCCGCGCAGATGGGCGTCAAGGTGCTGTCGCTGGACGAGCTGCTGGAGGTCTCCGACTTCATCACCGTCCACCTCCCCAAGACCCCCGAGACCCTCGGCCTGATCGGCGACGAGGCGCTGCGCAAGGTCAAGCCGAGCGTGCGCATCGTCAACGCCGCGCGCGGCGGGATCGTCGACGAGGAGGCGCTGTACTCCGCCCTCAAGGAGGGCCGGGTCGCCGGTGCCGGTCTCGACGTGTACGCGAAGGAGCCGTGCACGGACTCCCCGCTGTTCGAGTTCGACCAGGTCGTATGCACCCCGCACCTCGGTGCCTCCACCGACGAGGCGCAGGAGAAGGCCGGTATCGCCGTGGCCCGCTCGGTGCGTCTCGCCCTCGCCGGTGAGCTCGTGCCGGACGCGGTGAACGTGCAGGGCGGCGTCATCGCCGAGGACGTCAAGCCGGGTCTGCCGCTCGCCGAGCGCCTGGGCCGGATCTTCACGGCGCTCGCCGGCGAGGTCGCGGTCCGTCTCGACGTCGAGGTGTACGGCGAGATCACCCAGCACGACGTGAAGGTGCTGGAGCTGTCCGCGCTGAAGGGTGTCTTCGAGGACGTCGTCGACGAGACGGTCTCCTACGTCAACGCGCCACTGTTCGCGCAGGAGCGCGGTGTCGAGGTGCGCCTCACCACCAGCTCCGAGGCGACCGAGCACCGCAACGTCGTCACGGTGCGCGGCACGCTCTCCGACGGTGAGGAGGTCTCGGTGTCCGGCACGCTGGCCGGCCCCAAGCACCTCCAGAAGATCGTCGCGGTCGGCGACTACGACGTGGACCTCGCGCTCGCCGACCACATGGTGGTCCTGAAGTACGAGGACCGTCCCGGCGTCGTCGGCACGGTGGGCCGCATCCTCGGCGAGGCGGGGCTCAACATCGCCGGCATGCAGGTGTCGCGTTCGGTGGCCGGTGGCGAGGCGCTGGCGGTGCTCACCGTGGACGACACGGTGACCGCTCCCGTGCTGGCCGAGCTGGCCGCGGAGATCGGGGCGACCTCGGCCCGGTCGGTGAACCTGGCCTGACCTGCCCGGGGGGCCTCCCCCCGACTCCCGTTCGTCCTGAACGGGTCCGTCCTCAGACGCCGGACGGGCTGAGCCGATCAGCCCGTCCGGCGTCTTTCGTTTCCCGGACCCGCCGCAGGGTCAGCACCGCCGCTGCTGCCGCACCGGTCAGCAGCACCGCGCCCGTGACCGCCGCCGCGTGCATGCCGGCCGTGAAGGCCTCCCGTGCCACCGTCGCCAGGGCGTCCCCCGCGCGCCCCGGGAGCCGGTCGGCCACGGCCAGGGCGCCGCCCAGGGTCTCGCGCGCCGCCGCGGGTGCGGAGTCCGGCATGTCGTGCCGGAAGACGGCCGTGCCGATGGAGCCGAGGAACGCCATGCTCAGCGCGCCGCCGAACTCCGTGCCCGTCTCCAGCAGGGACGACGCCGCGCCCGCCTTCTCGACCGGGGCGGCGCTCAGGGCGAGGTCCGCCACCTGTGACATGACCGCGACGATGCCGCAGGCCAGGACGGCGCAGGCGGCGAGCAGCAGCCAGAGGGAGTCCGTTCCGGCCAGGGCCAGCATCACGTAGCCGCACGCGGCGACCGCGAAGCCTCCGCCGATGACGTGGGCGCGCGCGACGCCCCGCTGAACCAGCTGTGCGCAGACGGGCGCAGCAAGTCCGATGGGCACCGACGGCAGCAGGCTCCACAGCGCCGCTTCGAGGGGGTCCTTGTCCAGGACCGACTGGACGTACTGGGTCGTGAAGTAGGCCGAGCCCATCATGCCGAAGGCGGCGGCCAGGTTGAGGACGACGGCCGGGCTGAAGCCGCGGGTCCGGAACAGGTCCGGCGAGATGAGCGGGGAGGCCGTCGTGCGCTGGCGGTGGACGAACAGGGCGGCGAAGAGCAGACCGACGGTCACCGACATCACGTACCGCACGTTCCACCCTTCTGCCGCGAGTTCCTTCAGGCCGTAGATCACGGGCAGCACCGCCGCCATCGACAGGGGCACGCTCAGCACGTCGAAGCGGCCCGGGGCAAGGGTGCGCGACTCGGGCAGCAGGACGGGGCCCAGCACCAGGAGCAGCAGCATCGCGGGCAGATTGACCAGGAAGACCGAGCCCCACCAGAAGTGTTCGACCAGCACACCGCTCATCACCGAGCCGAGTGCGATGCCGGCCGTCATCACCCCCGACCAGACGCCGATCGCCTTGGTGCGCTGTGCGGGGTCGGTGAACATCGTGCGCACCAGGGCCATGGTGGACGGCATCAGCGTCGCGCCGCCGATGCCGAGGACCGCGCGGGCGGCGATGAGGGTCTCGGCGCTGCCGGCGTAGGCGGCGATCAGCGAGGCCGTGCCGAATGCGGCGGCGCCGATCAGCAGGAGCCTGCGGCGGCCTATGCGGTCGCCGAGCGACCCCATCGTCATCAGCAGGCCGGCCAGCACGAAGCCGTAGATGTCGAAGATCCACAACTGCTGGGTGGCGCTCGGTTCCAGGTCGGCGCTGATGGCGGGGATCGCGAAGTAGAGGACCGACACGTCCATCGAGACCAGCAGTAGCGGGAGCATCAGCACGCCGAGGGCCGTCCATTCACGGCGGCCGGCGAGGGCGGGGGGAGGCGGGTTCGTCGTCATGGGCAGGACTGTACGAGCGTATTAAACGATTGTCTAGTACGACTGTTTAATACGTGCGTCTGGATTCCGGGTTAGGGTGGCGTGCCATGGGACACCGTGAGGATCTGCTGGAGGGCGCCAAGCGCTGCCTGCTGGCGAAGGGCTTCCTGCGCACGACGGCGCGCGACATCGTCAAGGAGTCGGGAACCAACCTGGCGTCGATCGGCTACCACTACGGCTCCAAGGACGCACTGCTGGCGCAGGCGTACGTGGAGATGGTGGAGGGCATGTCCGACGCCTTCGAGGGCGGCGGCGAGCTGCGCGGGGAACCCGGGTCGCTGGAGCGCTTCACCGACGTCTGGGCGAACATCATCGGGACCATGCGGGAGCCCGGTTCGATGTGGCGGCTCAGCATGGAGATCGTGGCCATGGGGGAGCAGCTGCCGGAGGTGCGGGCCCATCTCGCACGGGCCCAGCGCGAGGGTGCGCGCGGCATCCTGCCCCTCTTCCTCGGCGGGCACGAGGCCGACGTGACGGACGAGCAGGTCGACACCGCCGGGTACTTCTATCTGACTCTGATGATGGGCCTGATGGCGCAGTGGACGTTCGACCCGGAGAACGCCCCGGAGGCCGAGCAGCTCGCAGCGGGGCTCCGCAGGGTGATCGAGGCGGCCGGGGGGAAGTGACGCCTCAGCCGGATGCGCCGACGACCGAGTCGACGGCGGACACGGCCTCCCGGCCGGCCGGGGTGTTGCCGAGGCCGGGCAGCAGGGGCATGGGCGGGCCGGTCCTCACAGCCGGTGTGCCTTGAGGGTCATGTGCAGCAGCAGACGGTCCTCCCCGTCGTCCAGGTCGAGGCCGGTGAGCTTCTCGATCCGGGACAGGCGGTAGTAGAGGGTCTGGCGGTGGATGCCGAGTTCGGCGGCGGCGCGGGCGGCCTGACCGGCGCAGTCGAGGAAGACCTCGGCGGTCCGGGCGAGTTCATGGTGGGCCGGAGCGAGCAGCGCGCGGGCGACGGGGTCGTGGGCGACCTCGGGCGGCAGGGCCGTGAGCAACCGGAACGGCCCGATCGACGCCCACTGTGCGACCGGTCCGAACCGAGCCTCGGCCCGTGCCGCCCGTGCCGCCGCCGACGCCTCCCGCCAGGCGGTGGCCGTTTCGGCGAGCCCGGCGCGCGGGGTGGCGATACCGACGGCCGGTGCCGGTGCCGGTGCCGGTGCCGGGCCAGGGCTGCTGCCCCCCGCCCCGCCGCCGTCCGGGCCGCTTCCCCTGCGCGCCTTCTCCAGCAGGCGTCCCGCCGCCGTGGTCGCCGGCGTCAGCACGTCCGAGGAACGCAGGCGGACCAGCACGGCAAGACACTGGGCCGTCGCTCCCCACGGCAGGGTGCACAGCGCCGTCGCACCCGGGACGGCGCGGACCGACGGAGCGTCGTCCGGGTCGGCCGAGGGCCACGGGGCGACGCACACCAGGGCGTGGAGGCCGTCGGCCCGGGGGCCGAGGGCCGTGCGGAGCTCGGCGACGGCCATGTCGCCCTGCCAGCCGGGCCCGGCGGTCAGGACGGCCCGGAGTTCGCGGCTGAGGTCGGCGCCGTGCTGCGCCTCGTCCGCGAGCAGGGCGCCGATGCGGGCCGTGACCCGCATGGCGGCGGCCAGCTGCCGCTCGCTCGGGCCCGGGTCGTCGTCCAGCAGCCAGACGTAGCCGTGCACCACACCCCGGTGGCGGACGGGGAGGCAGATCCGGCCCCGCAGAACCCCGGCCTCCGGTGTCGGCGGGATGCGGACGGGTTCCGTCGCGCGGGTGATGCCGAAGCCCTCGAACCAGGCCCGGACCGCGGCCGTCGAACGGCGGGTGAGGATCGAGCGGGTGCGCACCGGGTCCAGGGCCGAGGGATCGAGGTCGCCCTCACTGTCGTAGGCCCCGAAGGCGATCAGTTCGAAGTCCCGGTTCTCCAGGGTCGCGGGCGCGCCGAGCAGCTCCGAGATCTCGTCGACCAGCTCCTCGTAGTCGCCCCTGTGTTCCGACGTCACCCGGGCATTGTCGCGCACTTCCCGGACCCCTTCATACATCTGTCTGAGATCTGCGGCACGGATGCGTGACAGCTGTCGATGGCCGACGATCGGAGGGATCCTTAGGTTTCACGGTGGTTCTCCGTGCCGTACCCGACGCGTCGTCCGCGAGGGGTCCGGCCTCACGTTGCTTGTGCTCTGGAGGTGCCCCGTGCTGGGTCCCGTGATTCTCGCCGCGTCACGCAGCGACCGGATGCGACGCCTGATCTCGGCGGCCCCGGTGACCAAGCAGGTCGTCGACCGCTTCATCCCGGGCGAGAACGTCGACGACATCGTCCCCGTCGTCCGCGACCTGACCGGGCAGGGGCTGGAGCTGACGATGGACGTCGTCGGCGAGGACATCACCAGTCCCGCCCAGGCCGCCGCCGCCCGGGACGCCTACCTGGAGCTCATCGACCGCCTCAAGCCGCTGGAACTCGGCACCCGCGCCGAGATGTCGGTCAAGCTGTCGATGTTCGGGCAGGCGCTGGAGGGCGGCCACGAGCTGGCCCTGGCGAACGTCCGCCCGGTCGTCGAGGCCGCCGCCGAGATCGGCACCACGGTCACGCTCGACGCCGAGGACCACACCACCCTCGACTCGATGTTCGCCATCCACGAGGAGCTCCGGAAGGACTTCCCGCAGACCGGCTGCGTCATCCAGGCCTACCTGTTCCGCACCGAGGCGGACGCCCGCCGGCTCGCGGAGAGCGGCAGCCGGGTCCGCCTGGTCAAGGGCGCGTACAAGGAGCCCGCCTCCGTCGCGTACCAGGACAAACACGAGATCGATCGGGCATACGTGCGCATTCTGCGGACGTTGATGCAGGGGGAGGGGTACCCGATGATCGGGTCCCACGACCCGCGCCTGATCGCGATCGGCCAGGAACTCGCCCACCAGGCCGGGCGAAAGCCCGACGAGTACGAGTTCCAGATGCTCTACGGCATCCGCACCGACGAGCACCTGCGGCTGGCCGCCGAAGGCCACCGGATGCGCGTCTACACCGCGTACGGCACCGACTGGTACGGCTACTTCATGCGCCGTCTCGCGGAGAAGCCGGCCAACCTGCGCTTCTTCGCCCGGAGCGTGATCACCCGTGGCTGAGGGAACGCGGCTGTGCTGGAGCGTCTGCCGGGGGTCCGGGGGTTGTCCCCCGGGAAGGCACAGCATGCGCCGTCTCGCGGAGAAGCCGGCCAACCTGCGCTTCTTCGCACGCAGCATGCTCACCAAGGGCTGACAGCCCTGAAGGGCTGAGACCGACACACCGCTCAGTAAGGAGTTACGGAAAACATGGACGCTGTGACCCAGGTCCCCACCCCCGTCAACGAGCCGGTGCACGGCTACGCCCCCGGCTCGCCCGAGCGGGCCCGGCTGGAGGCCAAGCTGAAGGAGCTCGCCGACAACCCGGTCGAGCTGCCCTGCACCATCGGCGGCGAGAAGCGGATGGGCGGCGGCGAGGCCTTCCAGGTCGTCCAGCCGCACAACCACAAGGCCGTGCTCGGCACGTACCGCAACGCCACGCAGGCGGACGCCCAGGACGCCATCGACGCGGCCCTGGCCGCCGCGCCCGCCTGGCGTGCCATGGCGTTCGACGACCGCGCGGCGATCATCCTGCGCGCCGCCGAGCTGCTGTCCGGCCCCTGGCGCGAGACGCTCGCCGCCTCCACCATGCTCGGCCAGTCCAAGACCGCCCAGCAGGCCGAGATCGACACGCCCTGCGAGCTGATCGACTTCTGGCGCTTCAACGTCTCCTACGCCCGCAAGCTCCTGGCCGAGCAGCCGCCGGCCAACTCCCCGGGCGTGTGGAACCGTCTGGACCACCGCCCGCTGGAGGGCTTCGTCTACGCGATCACGCCCTTCAACTTCACCGCCATCGCGGGCAACCTGCCGACGGCCCCGGCCCTGATGGGCAACGTCGTCGTGTGGAAGCCGTCCCCGACGCAGACGCACGCCGCCGTGCTGCTGATGCAGCTGCTGGAGGAGGCCGGTCTGCCCAAGGGCGTCATCAACCTCGTCACCGGTGACGGCATCGAGGTCTCCAAGGTCGCCCTGGAGCACCGCGACCTCGCCGGCATCCACTTCACCGGCTCGACCCCCACCTTCCAGTACCTGTGGAAGACGGTCGGCAACAACATCGAGAAGTACCGCACCTACCCGCGCCTCGTGGGCGAGACCGGCGGCAAGGACTTCCTCGTCGCCCACCCGTCGGCCGACCCGGCGATCCTGAAGACGGCGTTCACCCGCGGCGCCTTCGAGTTCCAGGGCCAGAAGTGCAGCGCCACTTCCCGGGCGTACATCCCCGCCTCGATCTGGAACTCCGGTTTCAAGGAGGAGCTGGCCGCAGAGGTCGACGGCATCAAGATGGGTGACGTCACCGACCTGTCGAACTTCATCGGCGCGGTCATCGACGAGCGTGCCTTCGCCAAGAACAAGGCCGCCATCGACCGCGCCAAGGAGGACGCCACCTGCACGATCGTCGCGGGCGGCACCTACGACGACTCCGTGGGCTACTTCGTGCGCCCGACCGTCATCGAGTGCACCGACCCGGAGAACGAGGTCTTCCGCACCGAGTACTTCGGCCCGATCATCGCCGTGTACGTCTACGAGGACGACAGGTACGACGAGATGCTGACCCAGATGGAGTCGGTCTCCGACTACGCCCTGACCGGCTCGGTCATCGCGAACGACCGTGCGGCGGCGGCCTACACGGCCGACAAGCTCCGCTACGCGGCCGGCAACTTTTACATCAACGACAAGTCCACCGGCGCCGTCGTCGGCCAGCAGCCCTTCGGCGGCGGCCGCGCCTCCGGCACCAACGACAAGGCCGGCGCCCCGCAGAACCTGATGCGCTGGACCCTGACCCGCGCCATCAAGGAGACGCTGGTCCCGCCGACGGACTACACCTACCCGCACATGGGCTGACACGCCCCGGGGTGAACCGACGGGTCAGGTCGAAAAGACCTGGCCCGTCGGCATGTCCGGCGGAAAGACTGGGCCGATGAGCATCCGAGTGCGCACCGTCCACACCGCCGATCTGAGTCCCGACGAGCTCGGCGCCGTACGCGGCCTGCTGCACGCCGCGTTCGAAGGTGACTTCGGTGACGAGGACTGGGACCACGGACTCGGCGGTATGCACGCCCTCGTCCACGACCGCGCGGGGCTCGTCGCGCACGGGGCGGTCGTGATGCGGCGGGTGCGTCACCGCACGCGGTGGCTGCGTGCCGGATACGTCGAGAACGTCGCCGTCCGCGCCGACGCCCGGCGCACCGGCCTCGGCGGAGGGGTCATGGCGGAGCTGGAACGCGTCGTCGACCGGGCCTACGACCTCGGCGCCCTCTCCGCGAGCGACGAGGGCGCCCGCCTCTACACCTCCCGGGGCTGGCGGCTCTGGGGCGGCCGGGTGCACGCCCTCAGCCCGCTCGACGGCATCGTCCGGCTGCCCGAGGAAGAGGACAGCACGTTCGTGCGGCCCGCCCTCGCCGGTCCGCTCGACACCGCGCACGAACTCGTCTTCGACTGGCGCGACGGCGATGTGCTCTAGAGATCACCGCAGGTCAGGGCGGTGTGACCCACTCCACCGTCTCAGATAGTAGGAAGTCCGAGTAATTGTGGAGACAGACGCTCCGGCCTCCCTTAGCTTTGTAGGAGCCGAACGTCTCGCTCGACCAAGCGAATGGCGGTCGTGAGCCGGGCCCCGATGCAGGCAACCCCTGCGGCACCGTGCTCCCCGCCCCTTCCGGCGTCTCGTAACCCTCCCTGTGCACTCCGTGCTGTCGAAGGAGTCGATTTCCCATGGCCGAGACGACCGTCCGCCGCCGAGTCCGTCACGTTTCCCGTACGACCGAGTCCGACCGGAAGAACGCCGCCGCCGCGCTCCAGCGCGCCCTCGACCGCAGGGACAACGGCGGGTCCAGCGGCCACTGAGCCGTAGACCCGCGACAGGACCGGGAGCCGCCCGACGAGGTGCGGTGCGGGGCCTCACGCCCCGCGCCGCACCTCGAAGTGGTCGATCCGCTCACCGCTCGACGCCAGCGCCGACACCTTCAGCCTCGGCCTGGCGCCGCTGACCGCCTCCACCGAGAGGAACGAGAAACCGCGGTAGCGCACCCGTGACCACTGCGCCGACTCCTCCTGGGTGTCCTGCGACTTGGTCCACCGGAACGAGGTGACCGCTTCGTGGTCGGCGGTGTTGCCCTCGTAGCTCTCCTTCACGCCGTCGGGAAAGCCGTACAGATCCTTGCCGCCGCCGCCCGCGGTGACGTAGACGATCCCGTCCCTCAGCGGGTCCGTCGTGCCGCCGACCGGCACCGGCCGGCCCACCTCGCCGCCCTTGACGGCGTCGGTCCGCTCATAGACGTGGTTGTGCCCGTTGATCACCAGGTCCACCTCGTGCCGGGCGAACAGCGGCAGCCACTCGGCGCGCACCCCGCCGTCGGAGGCGTGCGTGGACGTCGAGTACGCGCAGTGGTGGAAGAAGACGACGATGAAGTCGACGTCCTCCGAGGCCCGCAGCTGACCGAGTTTCGCATCCAGCCACCTCGTCTGCCCCCCCTCCGAGTAACCGAAGTTGGCGGGGATCTCGTACGACACGTCGTTCGCGTCCAGCGCGACCACACCGACGTTGCCGTACGTGAAGGCGTACACGCCCGGTGCCGTGCCCGCGTCGAAGCCGCTGTCGGGCAGGGAGAACCGGGCGAGTTGGCCCCCGTAGCCGTCCGGCGAGTACCAGGCCTCCATGTCGTGGTTGCCGGTCGTCACCATCCACGGCACCGACCTGGCCACCGGCTCGGTCTGCTTGAGGAACAGGTCCCACCGGGTCGCGTCGAAGACGTCCGACTCCTTGCCCTTGCCGGTCGGGTCGGCGTAACAGATGTCGCCCGCGTGGAGGTGGAAGGCGGGCTTCAGACGCAGCAGCGCACGGTCGTTGAGGGCCGCTTCCGCGCCGACGCCCTGGTCGCCGAACGCGGTGAACACGAAACGACCGGGCGGACGTGCCGGTGCCGTGCGGAAGGTGGTGACGGTCGACCGGTGCCGTGGGGTGGCCGGGTCGAAATCCTCGTGGCCGACGCCGTAGTGGTACGTCGTGTCCGGGCGCAGGCCGTCCAGGGCGGCGTGCAGGTAGTACTGCTCGACCGCCGCCCGTACGCCCTTCAGCTCCGGGGTGCGCAGGTGACGCACCTCCGCTTCGATCCTGCGGCCGAGGTCGTCGGGACGCAGGCCCACCCGCACGTACGGCTTCCGCACCGCGAGCGGCACCTGCCAGGAGATCCGCATCTGCGTCTTCGGGTCGGCACCGAAGGCGAGATGGCGGCCGAAGGGGGTGATGAGGGAGCCGGGCACCGCCGACGCGCTCGGCGACGGGCCGCCGGCCGCCGAGGCGCCGCCCTGCCCGGAACGGGAACCGGAGCCGGAGCAGCCGGTCAGCAGCCCGCTCGCCACCGCGGCCGCGGTCACCAGGGTGCGGCGCCGCGACAGCCGCGTCCGCAGGAACTCGTGCTGCTCCGCCATGCTCATCCGGCGCGCGAGCTCCGGCGGGATACCGAAGTGGGGGATCTCCATGTCCAGAGAATCTCCCAGCAGAGGCCAACGGCCGCACCACATATGGGTGAACGGCATCCGGCGGACGCGTGCCGTCCCCCGGTCGGGTCCGTCCCACCTGTCCGCATCACGGACAGCGTGTGTCATCCCATGGGACGAGGAGTAGGGTGCCCGCATGTCTCGCAGCATCAATCTCGCAGTGATCCCCGGTGACGGCATCGGCCAGGAGGTCGTGGCCGAAGGCCTGAAGGTCCTCTCCGCCGTCCTTCCGCAGGATGTGAAGCTGGAGACCGAGGAGTACGACTTCGGCGCCCGGCGCTACCACGCCACCGGTGAGACCCTCTCCGACGCCGACCTCGACGCCCTGAAGCGGCACGACGCCATCCTGCTCGGCGCGATCGGCGACCCGTCGGTGCCGTCCGGCGTCCTGGAGCGGGGCTTCCTGCTCAAGCTGCGCTTCGCCTTCGACCACCACGTCAACCTGCGCCCCTCCAAGCTGCTGCCGGGTGTGGCCACCCCGCTGGCCGGTGAGCCGCAGATCGACTTCGTCGTGGTCCGCGAGGGCACCGAGGGTCCCTACACCGGCAACGGCGGCACGATCCGCAAGGGCACCCCCCACGAGGTCGCCACCGAGGTGTCGGTGAACACGGCCTTCGGTGTCGAGCGCGTGGTGCGTGACGCCTTCGCCCGGGCCCAGGCCCGCCCCCGCAAGAAGCTCGCGTTGATCCACAAGAACAACGTGCTGACCTTCGCCGGTCACCTGTGGACGAACATCTTCAACAAGGTGGCCGAGGAGTTCCCCGAGGTCACCACTGAGTACATGCACGTGGACGCGGCGACGATCTACCTGGTCACGCAGCCCGAGCGGTTCGACGTGATCGTCACCGACAACCTCTTCGGCGACATCATCACCGACCTTGCCGCGGCCGTCTCCGGCGGCATCGGCGTCGCCGCCAGCGGCAACATCAACCCCTCCGGCGAGTTCCCGTCGATGTTCGAGCCCGTGCACGGCTCGGCCCCCGACATCGCCGGACAGGGCAAGGCCGACCCGACCGCCACCGTGCTGTCCGTCGCCCTGCTGCTGCGCCACCTCGGCTACGAGGCCGAGGCCGCCCGCATCGACGAGGCGGTCTCCGCCGATCTCGCCGAGCGCACCGGCAAGCCCGCCCGCTCCACCTCCGAGATCGGCGACGCGCTCGCCGTACGCGTAGCCGGCTGACCCGCCGCTGCTCTCCGCAAGCCGCCGGGTCGCATCCGCGCCCGGCGGCTTCCGTATGTTCCCCGCCGGGTGCCACCATCGACCACCGGGCCGCAGTCCCCGTTCCTTCCGCAGCCACCTCCGGGCGATAATCGAACGCGAGGCCTCGCAATGAGGGAATGCTCGGACGTCCTAGCACTGGTCACCATCAGAGCAGTACCGAGCGCGGCCCGTCACTACAACCGGTGAAGGACATCAACCCATGACGACGCCCACGATCGAGCTCAAGCCCTCCGCCAACCCGCTCTCCGCCGCCGAGCGCGAGCAGATCCTGGCCAACCCCGGGTTCGGCCGCCACTTCACCGACCACATGGTGACGATCAAGTGGACGGAGGGCCGAGGCTGGCACGACGGCCAGCTCGTGCCGTACGCGCCGATCTCCCTCGACCCCGCCACCACGGTGCTGCACTACGCGCAGGAGATCTTCGAGGGGCTGAAGGCCTACCGCCAGCCCGACGGGTCCGTCGCCACCTTCCGCCCGGAGAAGAACGCCGAGCGGTTCCAGCGCTCCGCCCGCCGGCTCGCCATGCCCGAACTGCCGGTCGAGACGTTCATCGAGGCGTGCGACGCCCTGGTGCAGCAGGACAAGGCGTGGGTGCCGGCGCACGGCGGCGAGGAGTCCCTCTACCTGCGCCCGTTCATGATCGCCACGGAGGTCGGGCTGGGCGTGAAGCCGGCCAACGAGTACCTCTTCCTGGTGATCGCATCCCCGGCCGGGGCGTACTTCCCCGGCGGTGTGAAGCCGGTGTCCATCTGGGTCTCCGAGGACCGCGTCCGTGCCGTCCCCGGCGGCATGGGCGACGCGAAGACGGGCGGCAACTACGCGGCGTCCCTGCTTGCGCAGGCCGAGGCGGCGACGAAGGGCTGCGACCAGGTCTGCTACCTCGACGCCGTGGAGCACACGTGGGTCGAGGAGCTGGGCGGTATGAACCTGTACTTCGTGTACGGGAACAAGATCGTCACGCCGTCCCTGACCGGGTCGATCCTGGAGGGCGTCACACGCGACTCCCTGCTCGCCGTGGCCCGTGACCTCGGGTACGAGGCGGAGGAAGGCCGGGTTTCGGTCGACCAGTGGCAGCGGGACTCGGAGAACGGGTCGCTGACCGAGGTGTTCGCCTGCGGTACGGCGGCGGTGATCACCCCGGTCGGTACGGTGAAGCGGCCCGGGGCGGAGTGGAAGCAGAGCGGGGGAGAGCCGGGCGAGGTCACGCTGCGGCTGCGTCAGGCGCTGCTGGACATCCAGCGGGGTACGGCCTCGGACGCCCACGGTTGGATGCACCGCCTGGGCTGACCCGCCCCCAGGCCCTGCCCACCCACCGCCCGCATCAGTCGGACACAGATGCCGGTGCAGGGGCCTCGACCCCGGGTTCCGTCGAAACGGAGCCCGGGGACGACACCAGATACGCCGCCCCTCCCACCACCCCCGACAGCAGGAAACTGCAGTCCACCCCGCCCGTCAGGGACAGCAGCGGGCCCTCGTACGACGGCAGGGACACCGCCAGGACGCCCACCGTCGCCCCGGCGGCCCAGGAGAGGGTCGCCGGGACGTTCCAGCCCGCCCGGTACCAGTAGATGCCGCCCCGGGAGCGGCGGTTGAAGACCTGGAGGGCGTCCGGGTCGTAGACGCCGCCGCAGCGGGCGAAGCCGATGAGGGTGATGACCGCCCAGGGCGTGCCGATGGCGGTCAGGAGCAGCACGAAGGACGTCATCGCGTCCTGCGCGGTCGAGTAGTAGTGCCCGGCGAAGACACAGGCCGTGGCGACGGCCGCGACCACGTACGTCGCCCGGGCCCGTGAGGCGCGTGGCAGGATCGCGTCCAGGTCGAGGCCCATCGAGTACAGCATCAGCCCCGCGTTGCCGACCGATCCGGCCGAGGCCGCGAGGAGCAGCGGGACCAGGTACCAGCCGGGGGCCGCGTCGACCAGCGGGCCCGCGTAGTCGAGGGCAGCCCCGGCCGCGTACGCCGTGAACGTGCCGAACAGTTGCGGCACCAGCAGGCCCAGCATCAGCCCCAGCCAGGTCGCGTGCAGGACCCGGCGGGAGGAGTGGCGGGCCGGTGAGATGTAGCGGGTGTAGTCGCCGAGCAGCGTGATGAACGCGACCGGCCCGGACAGCCCCGCGGCCACCGCCGCGAGCAGCCAGGTGGGCCAGAAGCCGCCCAGGAGATAGCCGCCGGCCTCCGGCAGTGCGGCGGTGGTGAAGGCGGGGGCGTACGCGATCACACCCACGGCCAGCAGGGCCGTCATGCCGAACGCCAGGACCCGGGACATCGCCAGCAACACCCGGTAGCCGTAGACCGCGCCCGCGACCGTGGCGGCGGCGAGCAGCCCGTAGACGACGCCGTACGACACCCCGCCCTGTGGCAGTCCGGCCAGCCGGCCCAGGACGCTCACCATCACGTCCCCGCCGATCCACACGGTCAGCGCGGTGTAGCCGAGGGCCAGGAGCAGTCCGACCACGGAACCGACCAGCCGCCCGCGCACGCCGAACTGGGCGCCGGAGGAGGTGGACAGGTTGGTGCCGGTGCGCAGCGAGACCAGGGCCAGCGGGGCCGTGAACAGCACGCCCACCACCGTGCCCGCGAGCACCGCGCTGACCGACGACCACCAGTCGAGGCCGAAGGACGGCGGCAGCCAGCCGAAGACGATCACGCCCAGGCAGAGGTTGGAGCCGAGCAGGATCGAGACGAGGTCTCGTGGCCCGCTCGTGCGTTCCCCCTCGGGGATGGTGTCGACTCCGCGCTGTTCGATCGGCATGCTGGTCTCCCTCGGTTAGAGCGACGTTCAATGTGATGTGTGCATTGCTCTACCGTCAACCTTTCGGTCGAGGGAATTTCATGTTTAGAGTGATGCTCTAAATGGAGGGAGTGACATGCGGCTGACCCCGACCGAACGCGACCGGCTGCTGCTCTTCGGTGCCGCCGAGCTCGCCCGCGCCCGCCGGGCCAGGGGGCTGAGGCTCAACGTCCCCGAGGCGACCGCGCTCATCGCCGACACGGTGTGCGAGGCCGCCCGGGACGGGAAGCGGCTCGCGGAGGCCGTCGAGGCCGCCCGGTCCGTCCTCGGTCCCGGCGACGTGCTGCCCGGCGTCGCCGACGTCGTCACCGAGGTGCACGTGGAGGCCGTCTTCGACGACGGCTCACGGCTCGCGGTCGTCTCCGACCCGATCGGCGGCGGCTCGGGGCCGGACGCGCCGGGGGCGCTGCTGCCCGGGCCGGAGCATCCCGAGCCCCAGCCGGCCGAGCGGCTCACGGTCACCAACACCGCGACCGTGCCCGTCTCGGTGACCTCCCACTTCCACTTCTTCGAGGCCAACCCGCGGCTCGACTTCGACCGCGGCCGGGCCTACGGCATGCGGCTCGCCGTGCCCGCCGGGTCCTCCGTGCGGTTCGGGCCGGGGGAGCGCGCCGAGGTCGGGCTGGTGCCGATCGGGGGCGAGCGGATCGCCATCGGTTTCGCCGGGCTCGTCGACGGGCCGCTGGACGCGCCGGGCGCCGAGGAGGAGGCCCTGAAGCGGGCCGCCGCCTGCGGCTACCTCGGCGTACCGGAAACAGCAGCTGATCAGGAGGTCGAGCGATGAGCCGCCCAGGAGGCCACCCCGCCGAGGCGCGCCGCCTCACCCCGTACGAGTACGCCGCCACCCACGGACCCCGCGCCGGTGACCGCATCCGCCTCGGTGATTCGGGGCTCATCGTGCGGGTCGAGTCGGACTCCCAGCGGCACGGCGACGAGTTCCTCGCCGGGTTCGGCAAGACCGCCCGGGACGGGCTGCACCTGAAGGCCGCCGCGGTGCGGGAGACCTGTGACGTCGTGGTCAGCAACGTCGTCGTGATCGATGCCGTGCAGGGCATCCGGAAGGTGTCCATCGGTATCCGCGAGGGCCGGATCTGCTCGATCGGACGGGCCGGCAACCCCGACACCCTCGACGGGGTCGACGTCGTCGTCGGCACGGGCACCTCGATCGTCTCCGGCGAGGGTCTCATCGCCACCGCCGGGGCCGTCGACACCCACGTCCACCTGCTGTCGCCGCGGATCATGGAGGCCTCGCTCGCCTCGGGCGTGACCACGATCATCGGGCAGGAGTTCGGCCCGGTGTGGGGCGTCGGCGTCAACTCGCCCTGGGCGCTGCGGCACGCGTTCAACGCGTTCGACGCCTGGCCCGTCAATATCGGCTTCCTGGGCCGGGGTTCGTCCTCGCACGAAGAGCCCCTGGTCGAGGCACTCGCCGAGGGCGGGGCGAGCGGCTTCAAGGTGCACGAGGACATGGGCGCCCACACCCGCGCCCTGGACACCGCCCTGCGGGTTGCCGAGGAACACGACGTGCAAGTCGCCCTGCACAGCGACGGGCTGAACGAGTGCCTGTCCGTGGAGGACACCCTGCGCGTGCTGGAGGGGCGCACCATCCACGCCTTCCACATCGAGGGCTGCGGTGGCGGGCACGTCCCCAACGTCCTGAAGATGGCCGGGGTACCGAACGTCATCGGCTCCTCCACCAACCCGACCCTGCCCTTCGGCCGGGACGCCGTCGCCGAGCACTACGGAATGATCGTCTCGGTCCACGACCTCAAGACCGACCTGCCCGGCGACGCCGCCATGGCCCGGGACCGCATCCGGGCCGGAACCATGGGCGCCGAGGACGTCCTGCACGACCTGGGGGCGATCGGCATCACCTCCTCGGACGCGCAGGGCATGGGACGTGCGGGCGAGACCGTCCGTCGTACCTTCGCCATGGCCGGGAAGATGAAGGCCGAGTCCGGCGCACCCGACGACGGCCACGACAACGAGCGCGTCCTGCGCTACATGGCCAAGCTGACCGTCAACCCCGCCCTCGCGCACGGGCTTTCGCACGAGGTCGGGTCCATCGAGACCGGCAAGCTCGCCGACATCGTGCTGTGGCGGCCCGAGTACTTCGGCGCCAAGCCGCAGCTGGTGCTGAAGGCCGGCTTCCCCGCGTACGGCGTGGTCGGCGACCCCAACGCGGCGACCGACACCTGCGAACCCCTCGTCCTCGGGCCGCAGTTCGGCGCGCACGGGGCGACACCGGCCGACATCTCGGTGGCGTTCGTCGCACAGGCCGCGCTCGACCAGGGGCACGACACCATGCCGACCCGGCGCCGCAGGGTCGCCGTGCGCGGCACGCGCGGCATCGGCCCGGCCGACCTGCGCCTCAACTCCCGCACCGGAGCGGTCGACGTGGACCAGCGCACCGGCCTCGTCACCCTCGACGGCGAGCCGCTGCGCTCCGAACCCGCCGATTCCGTCTCCCTCAACCGTCTCTACTTCCTCTGAGGATCAACGATGTCCGCAGCCGCCGACGGCTTCCGCATGCCCGCAGAATGGGCTCCGCACGAGCGCACCTGGATGGCCTGGCCGGGCCCGAACCAGACCTTCGACGACCCCGGGGAGCTGGCCGCCGCCCGGGTCGCCTGGGCCACGGTCGCCCGGGCCGTGCGCCGCTTCGAGCCGGTGACGGTGGTGTGCGGGCCGGGGCAGTCCGGCGAGGCGCGTGCCCTGCTGGGGGACGGCGTCGACACCGTCGAGCGGGACCTCGACGACGCCTGGATGCGTGACATCGGCCCCACCTTCCTGACCGACGGGAAGGGCGAACTGGCCGCCGTCGACTGGACGTTCAACGGCTGGGGCGCCCAGGAGTGGGCCCGCTGGGAGCACGACGCGAAGGTCGCCGCGCACGTCGCCGACCTGACCGGGGCCCGGACGTACGCCTCGGAGCTCGTCAACGAGGGCGGGGCGATCCACGTCGACGGCGAGGGCACGGTCCTGCTGACCGAGACCGTCCAGCTCGGTCCGGAGCGCAACCCGGGCTGGTCCCGCGAGCAGGTCGAGGCCGAGATCCACGCACAGCTCGGCACCCGCAAGGCGATCTGGCTGCCGCGCGGCCTGACCGGCGACTACCCACCGCACGGCTTCGGCACCCTCGGCCACGTCGACATCGTCGCGGCCTTCGCCCGCCCGGGCGTCGTCGTGGCCCACTCCCAGCCCGACCCCGCCCACCCCGACCACGAGGTGACCCGGGAGGTCATCGGCCTGCTCAGGTCCCGGACCGACGCGCGCGGACGACGGCTGGAGGTCGTCGAGGTCCCCGCCCCGACCGTCCTGGAGGCCGACGGCCACTGGGCCGACTACTCCTACATCAACCACTACCTCTGCAACGGCGGCGTGGTCCTGTGCGGCTTCGACGACCCGCGCGACGAGATCGCAGCCGGCATCTTCCGCCGCCTGTTCCCCGAGCGCACCGTGACACTGGTCGACGCCCGTACGATCTTCGCGGGCGGTGGCGGCATCCACTGCATCACGCAGCAGCAGCCGAAGATCTAGGGCCCGCCGTTTGCATCAGCCCGCAGACACGGGTCCTGGCACGCGCATCTGCCGCGTTGTCGGCGGTTGTCGACGCTCCGCGTCACTGCCCTCCTCCGCCTTGCGTCTGCACGCCACCAGGACCCGCTCACCGGCGCCGGCAAGAACCGCCGTTATCCTGCGACCTGATCCGAACGACAGGTCCTAGGAGCACACATGGCCGGTGGGCGACGGCAGGCCCCGCCCCGTGAGGACGTCCTCGCCGCGGCCATGGAGATGATCGCCGAGCGTGGCCTGGAGAAGCTCACCATGGCGGCGCTCGGCCGCGAGGTCGGGATGAGCAGCGGCCACCTGCTCTACTACTTCGGCTCCAAGGACGAGCTGCTGCTGCGCACCCTGGAATGGAGCGAGGGCCGGCTCGGCGCCGAGCGGGGGCGCCTGCTCACCCGGACCGCGCACGCCCGCGAACGCCTCGACGCCTACGTCGACCTGTACGTGCCCGACGGGCACCGCGACCCCCACTGGACGCTGTGGCTGGAGGTCTGGAACCGCTCGCAGAACGCCGACGCGGAGGCCCGTGACCGGCAGGCCGCCATCGAGGGCGCCTGGCACCGCGACCTGGTCGCCCTGCTCGCCGAGGGCATCTCGCGCGGGGAGTTCCGCCGTGTCGACCCGGACCGCTTCGCCGCCCGGCTGCGGGCGCTGCTCGACGGCTTCTCCATCCATGTGGCGATCGGCCTGCGCGGCACCGACCGGGCACAGGTGCTCGCGCACGTCCGCGAGTTCCTCGCCGACGGCCTCCTCGCGGACACCTGAACGCTTGCCGGGTGGTGAGCGAGCAGAGCGGGTCCGCCCGGTGCCGACCGCGACGGCCACCCCCTCGCCTTCAGGGCAGCCGCGGCAAGAGTCCTCGCCCCGAGCGCCGGGCCGGCTTCTCACACCCGGCCTCGTGTCCGGCGGCGCGTACGACGCACCGCACGTCTGCGTCCGTCACCCGACGTGACCGACCGCATCCTGAGACAGCGGTGAGCGGAGCACGGGGGTTGTGCCAGACTTCCCCCGTGCTCTCGTTCGCCATGATTATTGGCAGCAGGCGCGCCGGTCCGCAGTGACCGCACGTACGACCAGGTACGGGCGGACACCGTCGTCCTCGACCCGCGCGCAGACCTCTCGCACCCGCGAGAGGTTTTTCGCATTTCTGGCCCACCCGCAGCCGGAGGCGAGAGCGCGAGGGACCATTGAGGGCGGTGGAGCCGGTCATTCCGGTACGACCGAGATCCCATCCTCAGGAGCCTTGAGACCATGACCGAAACCAGCGAGCTCGACGATTCGTTCCACGTCTTCGACACCACCCTGCGCGACGGCGCCCAGCGGGAGGGCATCAACCTCACCGTCGCGGACAAGCTGGCCATCGCGCGGCACCTGGACGACTTCGGCGTGGGCTTCATCGAGGGCGGCTGGCCGGGCGCCAACCCCCGGGACACCGAGTTCTTCGCCCGCGCCCGGCAGGAGATCGACTTCCGGCACGCCCAGCTCGTCGCGTTCGGCTCCACCCGCCGCGCCGGCACCACCGCCGACCAGGACCCCCAGGTCAGAGCGCTCCTGGAGTCGGGTGCGCCGGTCATCACGCTGGTCGCCAAGTCGCACGACCGCCATGTCGAACTCGCGCTGCGCACCACCCTGGACGAGAACCTGGCGATGGTCCGCGACACCGTGTCCTTCCTCAAGGAGCAGGGCCGGCGGGTCTTCATCGACTGCGAGCACTTCTTCGACGGCTACCGCGCCAACCCCGAGTACGCCAAGGCGGTCGTCCGCACGGCGTCGGAGGCCGGCGCGGACGTCGTCATCCTCTGCGACACCAATGGCGGCATGCTCCCGGCCCAGGTCCAGGCCGTCGTCTCCACGGTCCTCGCCGACACCGGTGCCCGGCTCGGCATCCACGCCCAGGACGACACGGGCTGCGCGGTCGCCAACACCCTGGCCGCCGTCGACGCCGGCGCCACCCACGTGCAGTGCACCGCCAACGGCTACGGCGAGCGCGTCGGCAACGCCAACCTCTTCCCGGTCGTGGCGGCACTGGAGCTCAAGTACGGCAAGAAGGTCCTGCCCGACGGGCGCCTGCGGGAGATGACCCGCATCTCGCACGCCATCGCCGAGGTCGTCAACCTCACCCCCTCCACGCACCAGCCCTACGTCGGCCTCTCCGCCTTCGCCCACAAAGCCGGACTCCACGCCTCCGCGATCAAGGTCGACCCGGACCTGTACCAGCACATCGACCCCGAGCTGGTCGGCAACACCATGCGGATGCTGGTCTCCGACATGGCGGGCCGGGCCTCCATCGAGCTCAAGGGCAAGGAGCTCGGCATCGACCTCGGCGGCGACCGCGAGCTGGTCGGCCGGGTCGTCGAGCGGGTCAAGGAGCGCGAACTCAAGGGCTACACCTACGAGGCCGCCGACGCGAGCTTCGAACTCCTGCTGCGCGCCGAGGTCCAGGGCGAGCCGCTGCGCTACTTCGAAGTCGAGTCCTGGCGCGCCATCGTCGAGGACCGGCCCGACGGCTCCCACGCCAACGAGGCCACGGTCAAGCTGTGGGCCAAGGGCGAGCGCATCGTCGCCACCGCCGAGGGCAACGGCCCGGTCAACGCCCTCGACCGATCGCTGCGCGTGGGCCTGGAGAAGATCTACCCGCAGCTCGCCAAGCTGGAGCTGGTGGACTACAAGGTCCGCATCCTGGAGGGCAAGCACGGCACCAACTCCACGACCCGGGTGCTGATCTCCACGTCCGACGGCACGGGCGAGTGGTCGACCGTCGGTGTCGCCGACAACGTCATCGCCGCGAGCTGGCAGGCCCTGGAGGACGCGTACACGTACGGGCTGCTGCGCGCGGGGGTCGATCCGGCGGAGTAGCCGCGAACCGGCCGGGCCGCGGTCCCTGGGGGGTGTCACACCGTCGTGTCCCGGGCCGCGGCCCCGGCGTGGTGTCACGTCTCCGTGTCCCGGACCGCGGTCCCTGGGGGCGTGTCGCATCGCCGTGTTCCGGGGCGCGGGCCCGGCCCGGTGTCACATCGCCGTGTTCCGGGGCGCGGGCCCGGCCCGGTGTCACATCGCGGTGTCCCGGGACCGCGGCACCGGAACCTCGCCGCCCCGGTCGCGCCCGGGGCCCCGGTCGAGGCGGAACAGGCCCGCGGTGTGGGAGCGCTGACCGGTGGCGGTGCTGGTGGAGCGGGTCAGCTCCTCGACGCCGTCGGCCAGATAGCCGATCCACGCCGCGCCCTCGTCCTCGATGATCCGCTGCGCGTCGGTCCGCAGCCGCTCGATCACCCCGAGCAGGGCGGCCTGCTCCTTGTCGCTGGGGGAGTCGGTGGTCCTCAGAAACGCCTGCGCCCAGTCGGACTGCGCCTTCTTGAGGATCTGCTGCAGCGCCATCTCCGCGCGGATGTAGCGGGTCCAGGACGCCGAGAACCCGAAGATCCGGTCGAAGAGCACACAGCCCGCCCCGCCGGCCAGGAACACGAACCCCCACTCGGGCTGCACGGTGGTGGGCGAGGCGGCGTGCACCAGCGGCGTGATCGTGCCGACGATGCCCAGCAGTGTGGCGAGCGCCCGCAGCGAACGCGACCACAGCGACGGGCCCCGGCGCCGCGCCAGGTACCAGCCGATGGCCGAGGTCACCTCCGCCTCGGCGTGCCGGAACAGCTCCCACAGCAGGTCGGCGCGTGTACGCGACCGGTCCAGCTCGGCCAGTTCGGACACCGTCATGTCCGCAGCCCTGCGTCGTCCGAACATGTCCCCCGCTCCCGCCCCTCCTGGATGGCCAGGGGCATCCTAGGCCGTGTCCGCACCGTCCCGCCCGCCCCGCGACGGACCCGACCCGGCACAGCAGCGTTCCAGATCCCTTCCTCGACGGATAACCCTTTCTGGGGTGTTTCGGGTAGCTTCGAACATATGAGGGCCGCACTGGTGCGTACCGTCGTACGTCTGCTGATCGTGCCGTTCGCCGCCGTATTGGCGGTGCTGCTGGCCGGTGCGCCGGGCGCGCACGCGGCCACCGACCTCTCGGAGGTCGCCCGGGAGCTGCGCCAGAACCCCGTCTACGTCGACCCGGCCGCCTCCGGGCAGCTCGCGGCGTCGGACGCCGAGGCGCTCGCCGACAAGATCAAGGACGCTGACAAGCCCGTCCTCGTGGCGGTCCTCCCGGCCGGCTACCCCACGCAGGACCTGTTCCGGAACCTCCGCACCGAGACCGGCATCACCGGCCTGTACGGCATCCGTCTCGGCGACCGCTTCGACGCCCGCGCCGACAGCTCCGTGATGAGCCGCCAGGCGGTGTCCAACCTGGTCACGGCCGTACAGGGTGCGGGCGACGCCAAGGCCCAGCTGAACGACTTCGTCGACGACGCCCTGCGCAACGTGGGCGGGACGGCGCCGAGCAGCTGGAGCGGCGGCTCGGACACCGACGTGCCGGTCGGCGGCCTGATCACGATCGGCGCCCTGGTGGCGGCCGGCGGAGCGGGCGCCTACGCCATGGTCCGCCGCAACCGGCGCCGCCACGAGGAGGAGCAGCGGGCCGCTCTGGAGAAGCTGCGGGTGGTCGTCGACGAGGACATCACCGCGTTCGGCGAGGAGCTCGACCGGCTCGACTTCCATCCCGGGGAGCCCGGCGCCGACGACGCGATGCGCACCGACTACGAGCGGGCCCTGGACTCCTACGAGCAGGCCAAGTCGCTCATGGCGGCCGCGACGAAACCGGAGGACGTGCGGGCCGTCACCCAGGCCGTGGAGGACGGCCGCTTCAGTCTCGCCCGGCTCGCGGCGCGCCGTGCGGGCGGGGCCCTGCCGGAGCGCCGCCCGCCCTGCTTCTTCGACCCGCGCCACGGCCCCTCGGTCGCCGACGCCACCTGGACGCCCCCTGCCGGCACCGCCCGCGAGGTCCCCGTCTGCGCGGCCGACGAACGGCGTCTGGCCGAGGGCCGCGATCCGGTGATCCGCGAGGTCGACACCGAGTACGGCCGCCGCCCCTACTGGGACGCCGGACCGGCGTACGGCCCCTGGGCCGGCGGCTACTTCGGCGGCGGACTCCTGCCCGGTCTCCTCGTCGGCACCATGCTCGGCAGCATGATGGCCGGCCCCGCCTACGCGGCCGACTACGGCTCCGGCTACGGCGACTTCGGCGGCTACGAGGGCGGCGACGTCTCCGGCGCGGACTTCAACGCCGGCGATTTCGGCGGCGATTTCGGAGGCGGTTTCGGCGGAGGGGACTTCGGCGGCGGAGGGGACTTCGGGGGCGGGTTCTGACCCACCGCCGACCGGCTGGTCCGCGGGTGAGTCCGATGGCGCCCGGGGGAGCGGGTCCACCGAATGCCCGGGGCCCCCGAACAGGCCGTCCACTGCTCGCCCAGCGGACAGGTTCTGTCCTGCTTCCTTTCTACGGTGATGCCATGACCATCTCCGACAGTGCGGGCCCCCTCACCTTCGAGACCCCGGCCGACCTGGACTCCTGGCTCGCCGCGCACCCGGCGCCGCACTCCGGCCTCTGGGTCCGGATCGCGAAGAAGGGCTCGGGCATCCGCTCCGTCGGCGCCGCCGACGTCAACGACCTGGCGCTGTGCCACGGGTGGATCACCGGCCGGCGCAAGGGACGTGACGAGGTGTGCTACCTCCAGCGGATCACGCCCCGGCGTCCGGGCAGCGTCTGGTCCGTGGTCAACGTCCGGCGGGTCGGGGAGCTGACCGCCGCCGGGCGGATGCGGCCCGGCGGGCTCGCGGAGGTTGCGGCCGCGCGGGCGGACGGCCGGTGGGAGGCGGCGTACACGTCACAGAAGGAGGCCGGGGTCCCCGGGGACCTGGCGGCGGCGCTGGAGCGGAACCCCCGGGCCGCCGCGGCGTTCGGGGCGCTCGGGCGGACGGACCGGTATCTGGCGATGCTCGGCGTGCTGCGGGCCAGGACGGCGCGGAGCCGGGCGGTCCAGGTGGCGGAGGCGGTGAGGAAGCTGGAGTCGCACGAGCCCCGGAGGCGATGAGCCCGGGCCGCGCAGGCCCGCACGTGGAACGGGCCCGACACCCCTCGGCATCGGGCCCCGAAACCGCGCGTCAGAGGGTCGACGCCGCCGAGGCGATGGCGGAGGCGAAGGTGGAGACCTCCGTGTAGACGCCGGGAGCCTGGGGCCGGGCACAGCCCTCGCCCCAGCTCACGATGCCCACCTGGATGAAGTTGCCCGCGTTGTCCTTGCGGAACATCGGGCCGCCGGAGTCGCCCTGGCAGGTGTCGACACCGCCCGCGTCGAAGCCGGCGCAGATCTCCTCGTTCGCGACCAGGCCGCTGTAGAGGCCGCCGTAGGCCTTGCACGCGGCGTCGCTGACGAACGGCACGGTGGCCTTGAGGAGGTAGCGCTGCTGGGAGCCGCCCTCCCGGTTCGCGCCCCAGCCGGCGACGGTGAAGTCACCGGTGTTGTACTGCGCGGTGGTGGCTATCTTCAGCGTCGGCAGATTGATGGGCTGCGCCAGCTTGATGAGCGCCCAGTCCTTGCCGGTGCCGTTGTAGCCGGGGGCGCGCAGCACCTTGGTGGAGCGGACCTGGACCCGGCCGCTGGTGGACTGGAGGTCCACGACGCCGGCCGTCGCGGTGATGCCGGTGTTGTTGCCGGAGCTGCCCACGCAGTGCGCGGCCGTGAGCACGATCTGCTGGGTGTAGAGGGCGCCGCCGCAGCCCATGGAGAGCCGGACCATGAACGGGAACTCGCCCTGCGCTGCCCGGGTCCCGCCGACGACGGGCGACGGAGCGGCCTGGGCGGCGGAGACGGGCTGGAGACTGGCGATCGCGAGTGCGGCGGCGCCGAGGACCGCGCATCTCTTGAGGGCCGTGAGGAGTCTCTTCAACGTGATGCCTTCCGTGGGGGGTTGACTGGGGAGGTGCAACCGAAGCATCAGATTGACGAGTGCATGACAGCAGCAAGGGCAAAAAGAACGTCCATGTGCTGGCATGGACTGGTCAAAATACTGCTGCTGGATTATGTGAACGCCGACACTCTTTGCACAAGGGGCCGGAACCGGCCAGACCGGCCCGGTGGCGCTTCACCGGGCCGGTCTCACAGGGCTCACGCGTTCCTGATGGCCGAGATGTCGAAGTTGAGCTTGATCTTGTCCGAGACCAGGACGCCACCGGTCTCCAGCGCGGCGTTCCAGGTCAGACCCCACTCGGAGCGCAGGATCTCCGCCTTGCCCTCGAAGCCGACGCGCTCGTTGCCGAAGGGGTCCTTCGCGGCACCGTTGAACTCGAGGTCGATGGCGAGCGTGCGGGTGGTGCCGAGGATCGTCAGGTCGCCGGTGATCCGGTAGTCGTCACCGCCGAGCGCCTCCGCCTTGGTGGAGCGGAAGGTCATGGCCGGGAACTCGTCCGTCCTGAAGAAGTCCGCGCTCTTGAGGTGGCCGTCGCGGTCGGCGTTGCCGGTCTCGATGCTGTCCATCACGACGTCGAGGGAGGCCGTCGAGCGGGACGGATCGGTGCCGTCGAGGTGCAGCGTTCCGGTGAAGTCCTGGAAGCTGCCCTTGACGTTCGTGACCATGGCGTGCCGGGCGGTGAAGCCGATCGTCGAGTGCGCGGGATCGATCGTGTAGTCGCCGGTCAGGGCGGCCAGCTCGGGGTTCACGGCGGTGTTCGCGGCAGCGGTCCGGGTCTCGGTGCGGCTGAAGATGCTCATGGTGTACGCCTCCTGTGCGTGATGTTGAATCTTTAACTACTCCAACGCGACCCACCGTAGACCTATTCCGTTCAATGTTCAACATCTTTGGGTGGAGTGTCTCGGTCCTCGTTCCACCGCATGGCGCAATCCCACGGCCCGCGCGGGTGCACCCGCCGGCGCCGCGCACGGCGACCCCGCGCCGGTCGGCCCAGGGGCCGAGGGCCCACCGCACCCGGAGTGCCGGGCCGCGGCCGGTGTCCGGTGCGGTGGCGGTGTCCGGCGAGAGGGGGTTCCGTGTCAAGGGAGCGCATGGAGACAGACGAGACCCACGGCGGACGCACAGCGCAGGGGAGAGCGACTCGTGACACTCACCGGCTCCGGCTCGGCCTACGACCCACCGGCGGACCCCGCCCCGCGGCGCTCCACGGCCCCCCTCCCCGCCCGGGTGCACCAGTACGGGCCGCCGCGACGTCTCGACCGGCGCGTGGCCCTGGTCACCGGCGCCTCCTCCGGCATCGGGGCGGCCACGGCCCGGCGGTTCGCGCTGGACGGCTGGCAACTGCTTCTCAGCGGACGCGACCGGAACCGGCTGGAGCAGACGGCGTCCGGCACCTCGGCCGTCATGCTCCCCGCCGACCTCGCCGCCCCCGACGGCCCGCGTCTGCTGGCCCAGTCCGCGCTGCACACCACCGGCCGCATCGACGTCCTGGTCGCCGGGGCCGGCATGGGCTGGACCGGCCCCTTCACCGCCATGCCGCACACCGACATCGACCGGGTGCTGACCCTCGACCTCACCGCCACGCTGCACCTGGTGCGGGAGGTGCTGCCGTGCATGATCGCGGCAGGGCGCGGGCGGGTGGTGCTGCTCGGCTCGGTCGCGGGCTGCGTGGGTCTGCGGGAGGAGGCGGTGTACTCCGCCGCCAAGGCCGGCCTGGCCGCCTTCGCCGAGGCGCTGCGCCAGGAGCTGCGCGGCACGGGCGTGGGCGTCACCCTCGTCGTCCCCGGGGCCGTCGACACGGCCTTCCACACCCGCCGCGGCAGGCCCTACGACGGCACCCGCACCGGTCTGCTCTCGCCGGGCTGCGTCGCCGCCACCATCTGGGAGGCCGTCCGGCAGGAGCGCGACGAGGTCTACGTCCCCACCTGGCTGACCGTCCCCGGCCGGGTCCGAGGCCTCGCACCGGGCCTGTACCGCCGCCTGCTCAACCGCTTCGGCTGAGCTGAACCGTGCCGGGGGCACACCGCCCGCGCCGGATTCGTACCGCCACGGGTGCTGCCGTTGCGCCGCTCCGGCCGGATGCGCAGTGCCACCGGTGCTGCCCGCTCCAGCGTTCCGCAGTTCCGGCCGGGCGGACGCGCAGGGCCACCGGTGCTGCCGATGCGCCACTCCGGTGCCGGTGTGCAGGGCCACCCGCGTGTAGGGCCACCGCGTCGCCGTTCCGCCGTTCCGGTTACTCCGGCCGGTTCCACCGTTCAGGTGACCGCCTCCCCGTGGTAGGGCATGGGCATGACTCCCCAGCGCCGTGTCGTCCCCCGGGGTACGGCCCGGGCCGCCGCCCTGTTCCGGCCCGGCCGCCGTGCCCTGCTGCTGGCGGCCGCGGCCCTCGCGGCGACCGGAGGTACGGCGCCCGCGGGCCCGACCGCCGACCCGCCGGGCGACCCGTACGACACCCTCCGCCGCCGTTGGCTCCGCATCTGCCTCGGCACCGGCTACGACCCGACCGCCGAGCCCTATGCCGCCCGGCTGGCGGAGACCGGCGCACTCGCCCGCGAACTGCACGCGAGCATGGCCCCGACGGCGAACTCCCTCTGGCCGGGCCACCCCTTCGACCCACCGGCCGGCATCACCCTCGGTTACGCGCGCCTGTGGACCATGACGCAGGCCTACGTCCAGCAGGGCACCGGCTCGACCGCCGACCCCGGCCTCCTCGCCGGCGTCCTGCGGGGCCTCGACCACCTCGCCGCCACCGTGTACAACCCCGCCACCACCGCCTACGGCAACTGGTGGGAGTGGCAGATCGGCAGCCCCCGACTGCTGATGGACATCACCGCCGCCCTGTACGAAGAACTCGGCCGGACCCGTGTCGACGCCGCCTGCGCCGCCGTCGACCACTTCGTCCCCGACGCCGCCCTCGGCGACTACAGCGGAACCTCCACCGGCGCGAACCGCGTCGACCTGTGCCGTTCCGTGGTCCTGCGCGGCGTCCTCGGCCGCGACCCCGCCAAGATCGCCCTCGCCCGGGACGCGCTCTCCCCGGTCTTCCCGTACGTCACCCGGGGCGACGGCCTCTACGCCGACGGCTCCTTCGTCCAGCACACCCGGGTCGCCTACTCGGGCACCTACGGCCAAGTCGTGCTCGACGGGCTCGGCCGCCTCTTCGCCCTGCTCGCCGGATCCGGCTGGGAGGTCACCGACCCCGGCCGGCAGATCGTCCTCGACAGCGTCGAGCGGGCCTACGCGCCGCTCCTCCACGACGGACTGGTCATGGACAGCGTCAACGGACGGGCCATCAGCCGCGGTTACCTCACCACCGACGACCGCAAGATCCTGCGCAGCGACCACTACCACGGCCACCGGCTCATCGCGGCCATCGCTCTCCTCGCCACCGGCGCGAGCCCGGCCGAACGCGACCGCTGGCACGCCCGCATCAAGGGCTGGATCGAACGGGACACCGTGAGCCCCCTGCTGACGTCCCGCCAGTTCGATGTCGCCGACCTGGCCCGGCTGCACGCCGTCGCCGGCTCACCCGCCCCGGCCGCGCCCGAACCCGCCGGGCACCACCTGTTCGCGGCCATGGACCGTGCCGTCCACCGCGGCCCCGGCTTCACCGTGAACATCGCCATGGCCAGCGACCGCATCGCCCACTACGAGTGCGGCAACGGGGAGAACCCCCGCGGCTGGCACACCGGCGCGGGCATGGTCAGCTGGTGGGCCGGGGCGAGCGACCAGTACACGGACTGGTTCTGGCCGACGGTCGACTGGTACCGGCTGCCCGGCACCACCGTCTCCACCAAACGGCTCGCCGACCGCGAGGGCGGCGAGTGGGGTACCGCCCACCCGGACGCGCGCTGGGTCGGCGGCACCACCGACGGCACCTGCGCGGCCCTCGGCCAGCACCTCAAGGGCCTCGGCTCCACCCTGGAGGCCCGCAAGTCCTGGTTCTGCCTCGCGGACGCGGTGATCTGCCTGGGCGCCGGGATCACCTGTGCCGACGGCGTCCCGGTCGAGACGGTCGTCGACAACCGCAACCTGGGCGCGAACGGCACCCGGCGTTTCGTGCGGGGACGGAGGTGGGCCCACCTGGAGGACCACGGCGGCTGGCTGGTGCTCGACGGCGAGCTGAAGGCGCTGCGCGAGGACCGCACCGGCGCCTGGTCCGACATCAACACCGGCGGCACCCCGGAGCGGCGCACCCGCCGCTGGCAGACCCTCTGGCTCGACCACGGCACCGACCCCGAGGACGCCACGTACGCCTACGTCCTCATGCCCGGGGCGTCCCGTACCGCGGTCGCGCGGCGCGCCGCCGACCGTCACTGGCTGTCGGTGCTCGCCAACGACCCGGACCGCCAGGCGGTCACCGTGCCCTCCCTGGGCTGCACGGCCGCGAACTTCTGGACGGCGGGCACCGCGGGCCCCCTCGCCGCGTCCGCCGCCGCGAGCGTGCTGACCGTCGTCCGGGGCCGCACCGCTACCCTCTGCGTGAGCGAACCGCCCCGCACCGGGGCAGCCCTGGAGATCACCTGGGACCGCCCGGTCCGGCGGGTGGACCGCCTGGACGACACGGTCGAGGTGCTCTCCACTGGCCGTCGGCTGCGCGTGCGCGTCACTCCGGGGGAGGCATGCGCCACACATATCTGTGAGGTGACTCTCGCCTGACGGTTTTGTGCGACCCATACAAGCGACACGCCCCCTGAGCAGTCGGAAAGGCTGCACTCCGCCACGGTTCTGTTCAGGGGTACCAGGAAAACACGCCGGAGACTGTGAGGAGTCGACGGCCCGCATTTCTCGCTCGGCTTCGTAAGGTCACTACATGACCGTTTTGGATGAGGCGCCGGGTGAGCCGACCGACGCGCGTGGACGCGTGGCCGAACTGCACGAGATCCGTGCGCAGGCGGTGGCCGGACCGAGCGAGAAGGCGACCGCGGCGCAGCACGCCAAGGGCAAGCTGACGGCGCGCGAGCGCATCGAACTCCTCCTCGACCCGGAGTCCTTCCGGGAGGTCGAGCAGCTGCGCCGGCACCGTGCCACGGGCTTCGGCCTGGAGGCCAAGAAGCCGTACACCGACGGTGTGATCACCGGCTGGGGCACGGTGGAGGGCCGCACGGTCTTCGTCTACGCGCACGACTTCCGCATCTTCGGTGGCGCCCTGGGCGAGGCCCACGCCACGAAGATCCACAAGATCATGGACATGGCCATCGCGGCCGGTGCCCCGCTGGTGTCGCTGAACGACGGCGCCGGCGCCCGCATCCAGGAGGGTGTCTCGGCCCTCGCCGGCTACGGCGGCATCTTCCAGCGCAACACCAAGGCCTCGGGTGTGATCCCGCAGATCTCGGTCATGCTCGGCCCGTGTGCCGGCGGCGCGGCCTACAGCCCCGCTCTCACCGACTTCGTCTTCATGGTCCGCGACACCTCGCAGATGTTCATCACCGGCCCGGACGTCGTCAAGGCCGTCACCGGCGAGGAGATCACGCAGAACGGCCTGGGCGGCGCCGACGTCCACGCCGAGACGTCCGGCGTCTGCCACTTCGCCTACGACGACGAAGAGACCTGCATCGCCGAGGTCCGCTACCTGCTCTCGCTGCTCCCGCAGAACAACCGCGAGAACCCGCCCCGCACCGAGTCCTCGGACGCGGCCGACCGCCGCTCGGACGTCCTGCTGGACCTGGTCCCGGCGGACGGCAACCGGCCGTACGACATGGCCAAGGTCATCGAGGAGATCGTCGATGACGGCGACTACCTGGAGGTCCACGAGCGCTGGGCGCGCAACATCATCTGCGCACTGGGCCGGATGGACGGCCAGGTCGTCGGCATCGTGGCGAACCAGCCCCAGTCCCTGGCGGGTGTGCTGGACATCGAGGCCTCCGAGAAGGCGGCCCGCTTCGTACAGATGTGCGACGCGTTCAACATCCCGATCATCACTCTTCTGGACGTCCCCGGCTTCCTCCCGGGCGTCGACCAGGAGCACGGTGGCATCATCCGCCACGGCGCGAAGCTCCTCTACGCCTACTGCAACGCGACCGTGCCGAGGATCTCCCTGATCCTGCGCAAGGCCTACGGAGGTGCGTACATCGTCATGGACAGCCAGTCCATCGGTGCCGACCTCACCTACGCCTGGCCGACGAACGAGATCGCCGTCATGGGAGCGGAGGGTGCGGCCAACGTCATCTTCCGCCGCCAGATCGCCGACGCCGAGGACCCCGAGGCCATGCGGGCCCGCATGGTCAAGGAGTACAAGTCCGAGCTGATGCACCCCTACTACGCGGCCGAGCGCGGCCTGGTCGACGACGTCATCGACCCCGCCGAGACCCGCGAGGTGCTCATCAAGTCCCTCGCGATGCTCCAGACCAAGCACGCGGACCTGCCGTCCCGCAAGCACGGCAACCCGCCGCAGTAACCCTGCGGACATCTTCCTCACGGAGACTGACACCCATGGAATCGCCTGACATCCGCGTCGAGAAGGGCCACGCCGAGCCCGAGGAAGTCGCCGCCATCACGGCCCTCCTCCTGGCCCGCGCCGCCGCCCGCCCCACGGACCCGACCCCGGCCCACCGAGGCCGCATCAAGGCAGGCTGGCGCCGCCTGGAGCGCGAGCCGGGCTTCCGGGCCCCGCACAGCTGGCGCTGACCAACAGCTCGACAAGAGGCCCCTCCACGTGGAGGGGCCTCTTGTCTTTCTGGGGCGAGGGGAACGGCGCGACAAGCCCCCCACAAACCTGCACCCGGCAACGCAACAGCCCCCGGCAGCCCAGAGGCCGCCAGGGGCTGTCCCACAGCGAGAGAGCTAACGGAGCCGAGCCATCAGCGCGTGCTCGACCAGCGTGATCAGCGCAGACTTCGCGTCGGCCCGGTGCCGGGCGTCCGTCGTGATGATGGGAGTGTCCGGGCCGATCTGGAGCGCCTCGCGCACCTCGTCCGGTGTGTACGGCTGCTGGCCGTCGAAGCCGTTGAGCGCGATGACGAACGGCAGGCCGCTGTTCTCGAAGTAGTCGACGGCCGGGAAGCAGTCGGCGAGCCTCCTCGTGTCGACCAGCACGATCGCGCCGATGGCGCCGCGCACCAGGTCGTCCCACATGAACCAGAAGCGGTCCTGACCGGGTGTACCGAACAGGTACAGGATCAGGTCCTGGTCCAGGGTGATACGGCCGAAGTCCATGGCCACCGTGGTGGTGGTCTTGTCCCCGGTGTGGGTGAGGTCGTCGATGCCGGCCGAAGCGGACGTCATGACGGCCTCGGTGCGCAGCGGGTTGATCTCCGAGACGGCACCCACGAACGTGGTCTTGCCCACGCCGAAGCCGCCAGCCACCACGATCTTCGCGGACGTGGTGGAGCGGGAAGGCCCTCCGCTAGAGCTTGCGAAGTCCACTGAGCACCCTTTCGAGCAGTGTCACGTCTGGCTGGCCGCCGGCGTTCTCGTCGCCGCCGGGCTGATGGATGGCGACCAGTCCCGCCTCCGCCAAGTCGGCGACGAGGATCCTGGCCACGCCGAGAGGGATCGTGAGGAGCGCCGAGATCTCGGCGACCGACTTGATTTCCCGGCAGAGGTTGCAGATCCGCTGATGCTCGGGCAGCTGGCCCTGCATCTGGTGCGGCTGCGCAGTGGTGTGCACCAGCGCCTCGATGGCGAGCTGGTAGCGCGGGCGGGTCCGGCCGCCGGTCATGGCGTACGGACGCACCAGGGGGTTGTTCGACGCCCCGGCGGGCGCCGGCTCCGGGGTGCGGCGCTGCGGCTGCACGGGCTGGATGCGCGGGGCCGGTGGCTGGTCGTACGGCGACGGGCCGGGGCCCTGCGGCGCGTACGGCTGCCGGTGGCTGGGTGCGGAGGGGAAGTTGTAACGGTTCGGGTTCTGACCACCGTCGCCCTGGCCCTGGGCAGGGCCGTACGACCAGTTGCCCGAAGACGAACCGCCTGGGGGTGTTGCCACTTTCTCCTCCTCCGACTGTGCCTGGCACCCATCGCTGTGGAGCCGCGTCCCGAAACCTTACGGCCCCGGGACGCCAAAACGCACCGTCCGTCTACTAGTTGAGCAGGCTCCCCTGGAGCTCTGCACGAAGGTCCGGTGTCAGGACCGTACCGGCTCGGTCGACCAACAGCGCCATCTCGTACCCGATGAGGCCGATGTCCGCCTCCGGGTGTGCAAGGACCGCGAGCGACGATCCGTCGGAGATGGACATGATGAACAGGAATCCCCGCTCCATCTCCACAACCGTCTGATTCACGCTGCCGCCCTCGAAGATCCGGGAGGCGCCTGCCGTCAGAGACGTCAGACCGGAGGCGACGGCCGCGAGCTGGTCGGCGCGGTCGCGGGGGAAGCCTTCGGACATCGCCAGAAGGAGTCCGTCGGCGGAGACCACCACCGTGTGGGACACCCCCGGGGTGTTGTCCACGAAGTTGGTGATCAACCAGTTCAGGTTCTGTGCCGCCTGGCTCATCGGGCTCACACTAACGCTCCTGGTTGTAGGTGCTGTCAGGACCGAAGCCCTGGCCGTTCGTTTCACTGCCTGCGCTGCGTCCGCGCTGGACGCCCCGACGCAGGTTGCTCAGCCTGCCCCGGACGTCCTCCGGGGCGCGGGAGACCTGTGGGCCTCCCTGGGGGGTGCTTTCGGCGGCACCCTCGATCAGGTTCGCCTTGGGTACCCGCCTCGGCAGACCGGAGGAGGTGACCCCGCCCGCCTTGGGCTTCCGGAGCTGCGAGGCCTGCTGCCACCGCTCGTCGTTGGCCGAGCGCCAGTCGTCGCCGTTGTTCTCCGAACTGGAGGCCGGCGACTCCTGGCTCACCTGCCGTGCGCCACCCGTGCCGTTCGCACCGCTCGCGGTGGATCCACGGCGGGGAAGCCCGGCGTTGGTCATCGTGTGAGCTGCGGGGCCCGATTCCGGACGGTCGAAGCCTACGCGGTCCTGCTCACTTACGTCAGCGGCCTGCGCAGATTCCGTTTCCGGGGCCTGAGAAGGGTACTGGCTCGGGTAGCCGTTGCGGTAACCGTCCTGCTGCGGCCAGTCGTCCTGGTGACGGCGCTGCTCGAACGCGGCGAAACCGCCCGCCGTGCCCGCACCCTGCTCCGAGGACTCCTCCTGGACCGGCTCCGCATAGGAGGGCTCCGGATAGCCGCCGTTCGGCGAGAAGGTGTCGTTCTGCGGCAGGCCGCCGTTCGGCGCGTAGTACTGCTCGTCGTAAGCAGGCTGCTGCGGCTCCTCGTACGCCGCGTGCCGCTGCTCCTCGTACGACCCCTGCTGCTGCTCGTACGGCGCCTGGCGGTCGTACGCGGACGGCTGCTGCTCCGGGTAGCCGGTCTGGCCGGTGTCGTAGGCCTGTCCGGCGTCGTAGCCCTGCTGCCCGTTGTACTCGTCGCGGTAGCCGGTCGCCTGGGAGGGCTCCTGGCTGCTCTGCGGCAGCGCGGGCTGCTCGTGCGACTGGGCCTCCAGGGCCGCCCGGCGCTCCTCGCGCATCAGGGAGCGGCCGACGGGGTCCAGCTCCCGTATGTCGTCGGGGACGTCGGAGTAGCGGCTGTCGTCGAAGCCGAGCTCCGCGGCCGTACGCATGGGCTGCTGGTTGAAGTTCTCGCCGCCGCCGAAGTTCTGCTCCGGGATGATCTGCGAGACGGTGAACTCGTCGCGGTCCACGTGCTGCTCGCCGCCACCACCATGGGTGATCGCGTCCGGCAGCATGACCAGCGAGGTGGTGCCGGCCTGCTCGCCCGAGGGGCGCAGCTGGACGCGGATGCCGTGCCGGTCGGACAGCCGGCCGACCACGAACAGACCCATGCGCTGCGAGATCGCGGCGTCCACGGTCGGCGGGTTGGCCAGCTTGTGGTTGATGTCCGCGAAGTCCTCGGCGGTCAGGCCGATGCCCTTGTCGTGGATCTCGATCATCACACGGCCGTCGGGAAGACGGGTGGCGGTGACGCGGACCTTGGTCTGCGGGGAGGAGAACGTGGTGGCGTTCTCCAGCAGCTCGGCGAGCAGGTGCACGAGGTCGGTCACGGCGCGGCCGTGGATCTCGGCCTCCGGGACGCCGGAGAGCTCGATGCGCTCGTACTGCTCCACCTCGGAGGAGGCGGCGCGCAGCACGTCGACCAGGGGCACCGGCTGGTCCCAGCGGCGGCCGGGCTCCTCGCCCGCGAGGACCAGGAGGTTCTCGCCGTTGCGGCGCATACGGGTCGCGAGGTGGTCCAGGCGGAAGAGGTTCTCCAGCTGGTCCGGGTCGGCCTCGTTGTTCTCCAGGTCGGTGATCAGGGTCAGCTGGCCCTCGATCAGCGACTGGTTGCGGCGCGACAGGTTGGTGAAGATCGCGTTGATGTTGCCCCGCAGCAGGGCCTGCTCGGCGGCGAGCCGGACGGCTTCGCGGTGGACCTGGTCGAAGGCGCGGGCGACCTCGCCGATCTCGTCCGTGGTGGAGATCGGGATGGGCGCGACACGGGTGTCGACGCGACCGGGGTCGGTGCGGGAGAGCTGGTCGACCAGCATCGGCAGACGCTGCTCGGCGATGCCGAAGGCGGCGTTGCGCAGCTGGCGCATCGAGCGGCTCATCTGGCGGGCGACCGCACCGGCCAGGATGAAGGCCAGGAGCAGGGCGACCACGACGGCGGCACCGGTGATGTAGGCGTCGCGCTGGGCGTCGTCGGCGATGTCCGACGCTTCGCTCACGGCCTTGTCGGCCATGTCCGTCTCGATCTTCTCGTACGCGTTGAACTTGAGCGTGTTGACCGCCCACCAGTTCTCGGCGGTGATGCCCTTCTGCGCGAGTGCGGCACGGGCGCTCGCGTCGGTGCTCGGCAGTGTCGCCACGGCCGAGATCATCGACGTCGGGTTGGCCGGCGGCGGGACGTAGTCGGGGTTCTTGGCCTTGGCCTCCCGGGCCATCGCGGCACCGTCGGCCTTGATCTTGGCCTCGGCCGTCTTCAGCTTGGCCGCGTCCTGCTCGGTGCCACCGCCGATGTACTCCTGCACGGCGATGCGCTCGAGGTAGGCGTACGAGGACAGGGCGATGCGCTGGCTGGCCAGGTTGCCGTCGTCCGGGCCCGGCTTGACCAGGATGTGCATGCCGATCGAGCGCTGCAGCGACAGGGCCGCCTTGGTCAGCTCCATGGCGTACACGGTCCGGCCGTAGCTGGTGATGTTGCCGGTGCCGAGGCCGAGCTCGTTGGCGAACTCCGTCAGCGGGTGGGCGACCTCGACATAGCCCTCTTCGGTCTGTACGCCCTTGAGCTTGGAGCTGTAGGCGACCTGGCGCAGGGTGGCCAGCTTCGGCTCCGCCTTGCGGAACAGGTCCAGGCGGCGCTCCAGGCCGGGCTTGCCCGGCATGTTCTGCGCCGCGGCGTCGAACTCGTCGGCGGCCTCGTCGGTGAGCTTGCGGGCGTCGACGACGGTCTTGTCGTCCTGGCCCTTGCCCTGCAGCAGCGGGGCGGCGGTGATGTCGCGTTCGTTGTAGAGGGCGTTGGCGTAGAGCAGCGACGCGCGGACCAGGCGCGCGGTGTTCTCCGCGTCCTCGGCCTCCTGCCAGGTGTCGATCGAGCTCTTCACCTGGAAGCCGCCCATGACGAGGCCGACCACCACGGGTATGAGCAGGATCGCGTTCAGCCTGGTCGCCACGCGCCAGTTGCGCGGGGAGAGACGGCCGCCGCTCTCGGTGGGCGCGGCCGTCGGTTCCGAACCGGGCACGGGGGCGGGCGCCGCTGTGCGCGGCGGCGGGGTGAAGTTGCCCCGGGCCGACGGCTCGGGACTGTTCTTGCTTCGCCTCACTCGACCAACAACCTCTCGGCGGTCGGCACCAACGTTGTGCCGCAGTGTTCAGAGCCCAAGTCGCCGGCGACGGACGAGTACGTCATTGACTATTGGGCAGTTCAGGCATTCCAGCACGACGACCTGCGCTCTTCCAAACAGTCCGAGGCAGGGAATCGAGGTGATGTAAGCCCCAGATAAAACGGTCATAAAGAGCGAGCCCCGCCAAAAGGCGGGGCGATTGTGCGCGCAGCGAGACCGGATGTGCGCGACGCGTGGCCGTACCACCCGATTCCTCTGCCGAAACGTTATGAACACCTTGGCCGACCGTGTCAAAAGACACAGTCGGCTCCGGTGTATCTACGACAACTGCCGTATGGCGCCTCAGATTTGGGTGCTACCTCAGCCGTGCCATCAAAGCGTGCTCGACCAGCGTGATCAGGGCACTCTTCGCATCGGCCCGGTGCCGGGCGTCCGTCGTGATGATCGGGGTGTCGGGACCGATCTGCAGTGCCTCCCGCACCTCTTCGGGCTGGTAGGGCTGCTGGCCGTCGAAGCCGTTGAGCGCGACGACGAACGGCAGGCCGCTGTTCTCGAAGTAGTCCACGGCCGGGAAGCAGTCGGCCAGGCGCCGGGTGTCCACGAGCACCACCGCGCCGATGGCGCCGCGCACCAGGTCGTCCCACATGAACCAGAAGCGGTCCTGACCGGGCGTACCGAACAGGTACAGGATCAGGTCCTGGTCCAGGGTGATACGGCCGAAGTCCATGGCCACCGTGGTGGTGGTCTTGCCCCCGGTGTGGGTGAGGTCGTCGATGCCGGCCGAAGCGGACGTCATGACGGCCTCGGTGCGCAGCGGGTTGATCTCCGAGACGGCACCCACGAACGTGGTCTTGCCGACGCCGAAGCCACCGGCCACCACGATCTTCGCGGAGGTGGTGGACCGTCCCGCGTCAGAGCTTGCGAAGTCCACTGAGCACCCTTTCGAGCAGTGTCACGTCCGGTGCGCCGGTGGCATCGTCGCCGCCCGGCTGGTGGATCGCGACGAGACCGGCCTCGGCGAGGTCCGCGACCAGGATCCGGGCCACACCCAGCGGCATGTTGAGCAGCGCCGACACCTCGGCCACCGACTTCACCTCACGGCAGAGGTGGCAGATCCGCTGGTGCTCCGGGAGCAGCCCCATGAGCGCGGCGGGGTCCGCGGTCGTACTGATCAGTGCCTCGATGGCCAGCTGGTAGCGCGGCCGCGTCCGGCCACCGGTCATGGCGTAGGGCCTTACCAGCGGCTGGTCGCCCTCGTCCTCGTACGGCTCCGCGTACGGATCATGAGAGGCGGTGGGCGGGGTCATGGGTCCTCCGGGCGGGACAGCAAGTCGGTCAGCAAGCCGTCTGACGGGGCCTGTGTGGGGTGTGTGGCGGCCGGACGGTGATGTGGTGAGACGGGTGGTGCCGGGGCCGATCAGTGGAGCAGACTGCCTTGGAGCTCAGCCCGCAGGTCGGGGGTGAGGACCGCGCCCGCGCGGTCGACCAGGAGGGCCATCTCGTAGCCGACGAGGCCGATGTCGCACTCCGGGTGGGCGAGGACGGCCAGGGACGAGCCGTCCGAGACGGACATGAGGAAGAGAAATCCCCGCTCCATCTCCACCACCGTCTGCGCCACCTCACCCCCCTCGAAGATCCGGGAAGCGCCTGCCGTCAGCGACGTCAGGCCCGAGGCGACGGCCGCGAGCTGGTCGGCGCGGTCGCGCGGAAAGCCCTCCGACAGCGCCAGGAGGAGACCGTCGGCGGACACGACGACGGTGTGGGACACCCCGGGGGTGTTGTCCACGAAGTTGGTGATCAACCAGTTGAGATTCTGTGCCGCCTGGCTCATCGGACTCAACTAACGCTCCTGCTGGTGAGTGGGCCGTGGGTGGCTGCCGGTCTGGGTGGACCCGGCCTGACGACCCTGTGCGATTCCCCGACGGAGATTGGTCAGCCGGCCGCGCACGTCATCGGGCGCACGCGAGACCTGCGGACCGCTCTGGTGGGTTTGCTGCTGCGCCGTTCCCGGGACGAGGTTGGCCCGGGGGACCCGGCGCGGCAGGCCGGAGGTGGTGATACCACCCGCGGCGGGCTGGCGGACGCGCTCGGCCTGGCGGACGAGGTCGTCGTTCGGCGAGGTGCGCCAGCCGGCGGGGGCGGCGGACCGCTGCGGACCGGTGGGTCCCTGCGGCTGCTGCGGGGCGGCCGGTGCGGAGCCGTTGTTCTGCGGCTGCTGCTCCTGCTGGCCGTGGAACCAGTTGGTCTCCAGCGTGTCGTACAGCGGCGTACGACCGTCGCCCGGACCGGACGCCGGCGGCAGGGCCTCGGGCTCCTGACGGACCGGACGGGCCTGCGGGGCGGGCGGACGCGGGGCGCCGAAGTCGGCCGGACCCCGGCCGTTGCCGGCCTGCGACCGCTCGAACCGGCCCGTGCCCGCGGGATCGGCCGACGTGGCCGGACCCGGGAGGCCGGGCCGTCCGGAGCCGTTGTCCTGCCGCTGGGCCGGGTACTGGCTGCCGTTGTCCTGGCGGGGCGCCGGGTACTGACCGGTGGAGCCGTTGTCCTGGCGCGGGGCCGGGTACTGGCTGCCGTTGTCCTGGCGGGGCGCCTGGTACTGACCCGTGGAGCCGTTGTCGTAGGACTGCGGCGCCGGGTACTGGCCCGACGTGGCCGACGCGTCGCGCTGACCGGCGGAGGAGCCGAAGACGTCCGGGCGGACGAACGGGCCCTGGCCCTGCGACGCGTCCGTGCCGGAGCCGAACGGGTCCTGGTGCTGGGGAGCGCCGAAGTCGGACGGAGAGCCGTGGCCCTGCCGGTCGTTGTCGCGCGGCACGGCCGGCATCTCCGCCGTCGCGCCGGGACCCTGACGGTCGTCCACGCGCGGCAGCGACGACGTCCGGGAGAGGTCCGTCTCCTCGTGCCCGCGCGGGGCGTCCAGCGAGGCGCGCGGCGCCGGCGGCTGGGCGTTCTCGTCACTCCAGCTCGGCACGCGCTGCTGCGCGTCACCGCCGGGCAGCTCGGCCCGCGGACCGCCACGCGGCGGCAGCTGCGGCCTGCGGCCCGCGCCCTGCTCGGAGTCACGGCCCTGCTTCTTGCGGCTCCGGCCTCCGCCGAAGGCGTCCTGGCCCTGCGGCCCGTTGGTGCCCGCTGTCTGCATGCCCTGCGGGGCACCCGGCGCCTGCTGGCCGAACCCGCCACCGGAGGGAGCGGAACGGCCCTGCGAGGGATCCTGCTCGAACGGCGAGGTCCCGGGACCCTGCGGTCCACGCGCCCCACCGGGCGCTCCCGGACGGCCGCCGTCCGCGTCACGTCCGGGCAGCGCGGCCCGCGGCCCCTGACCGGAACCTAGCCGGCCACCGCCGGACGCACCGCCGCCGAAGGCACCGCCGGACGCACCGGCCCCGAGGGCACCGGCCCCCTGGCCGGCACCCGCGGCACGCCGCGCCGCGGCCGCACCGGCGGCGGCCTGCGCGGCGGCCGGACCGCCGCCGGACGGCGGCTGACCGGGCTGCTTGGGCTGGGGCTTGCGGCCGCCCTGGGCGACGTCGACGGGCAGCATGACCAGCGCGGTCGTACCACCGGAGTCGGACGGGCGCAGCTGGATGCGGATGCCGTGCCGCTGGGACAGCCGGCCGACCACGAACAGACCCATGCGGCGGGAGACGGAGACGTCCACCGTCGGGGGAGAGGCGAGCCGCTCGTTGATCGCGGCCAGGTCCTCGGGCGAGAGGCCGATACCGGTGTCGTGGATCTCGATCAGCACACGGCCGTCGGGCAGCGCGTGACCGGTGACCTTGACCTTGGTCTGCGGCGACGAGAAGGAGGTCGCGTTCTCCAGCAGCTCGGCGAGCAGGTGCACGAGGTCGTTGACCACGCGGCCGGCCACTTCGGTGGTCGGCACCGAGGCCAGCTCGATGCGCTCGTACTGCTCCACCTCGGACGCCGCTGCGCGGAGCACGTCGACCAGCGGGACCGGGCGGGTCCAGCGGCGGCCGGGCTCCTCACCCGCGAGGACGAGGAGGTTCTCACCGTTACGGCGCATGCGGGTGGCGAGGTGGTCGAGCTTGAACAGCGAGGACAGCTGGTCCGGGTCGGCCTCGCGGGACTCCAGCTCGGAGATCAGCGACAGCTGGCGCTGGATCAGACCCTGGGAGCGGCGCGAGAGGTTGGTGAACATCGCGTTGACGTTGCCCCGCAGCAGGGCCTGCTCGGCGGCGAGGCGGACCGCCTCGCGGTGCACGTCGTCGAAGGCCGCGGCCACCCGGCCGATCTCGTCCCGGGAGTGCACACCGACCGACTCCACGGACGTGTCGACGTCCTGCGGGTCGGACTCGGACAGCTGCTTGACCAGCTCGGGCAGACGGTCGGAGGCGACCTTGGTCGCGGTGTCCTCCAGGCGGCGCAGCGAGCGGATCATGGACCGCGCCACCACGAAGGCGCCGACCAGCGACACACCGAGCACGATCAGGATCAGGGCACCGGAGATGATCGCGTCGCGCTCGGTGGCGCTGCGCAGCTCGCGGGCCTTCTGTTCCATCTCCTCGAGCAGCGTGTGCTCGATGTTCTTCATCTGCTGGATCTTGGTGGAGCTGTCGTCCAGCCAGTCGCGGTAGGACCGCTTGTCCTGCTGGGCGAGACCGCTCGCGGAGACCAGGGCACGGCCCGCGTAGGTGTCGGTCGCCTTGATCGTGGAGTTGCCGCCGTCCTCGATGGGCTTCAGCAGCTCGGCCGCGGCGTCCTCGCCGTAGATGCTCTTGAAGCTGCGGATCTCGGACTTCTGGCTCTCCAGGGCGGACTCGGCGTAGAGCCGGTCGTTCGACGAGAGCTTGCCGGTCGTGGTGTTGCTCGCGGGCAGTGCCGCCGCGAGGGCTGCGCGCTGGATCGAGGAGTACTCCTTGGCGGAGGAGAACGCCGCGAGCGCACGCGTGCGCTGGATCATGTCCGGGTTGCTGGTCGCCTCGGCCATGTCCTGGGAGAGGTCGATCAGGTTCTCGATCAGACGGTGGTACGCCTCGATCGTCTGCGTGGAGTTGCCCTCGGAGGCGTAGGCGCCCTTGCGGATCTGCTCCAGGTCGCCGAGCTCGCCGGCGAGCTGCACGAGGTACTCGCGGACGCCCTTGAGGTTGCCGTCCTTGCTGGCGCCGTCGATCTCCTCGGAGCTGTCGAGGAAGTTCTTCCTCGCCCGGTCGGTCTTCTCGCGAAGTCCCTTGACCGTGAAGTCGCTCGCCTTGCCGCCGTGCGCCAGCGGGCCGGCCGACTGGTCGCGCTCCTCCTGGAGCGCGGCCGACAGCTCGGTGGCCTGCTTCGTCATGTCGGTCAGCAGCTTCATGTTGTCGAGCTGCTGGATGTCGTCCATGGACTGGTCGATACGCAGCGCGCCCAGCGAGGTGGCCGCGACCACCGGGAGGGCGAGCAGCGACACCAGTCGCGTGGAGATGCGCCAGTTGCGCAGGGCTATTCGCGGCCCCGGGCCGGTCGGCCCCGTCGGCGGCTTCAGCGCCGGCGAAGGGCTTCCGGGCCCTGAGGAGGCCGATGCGCCGGGGCGCCCTGAGCGCTCACCGCCGTCACCCGCCGGGCCCTGGTTCTGGGCGTGCTGGGGCGCGGGGCCGCCTTTCACGGGGCCAGTCCCGCCGTGCGGCTCCGGCTCCGCCGAAGCGCTGCCATCCCTCTTGAAACGTCCCTGCACTAGCGTCGCAACCTCTGGACCAGGCACCCCGTCGCCTGAAACGGCGGGGCACGGTGTCGGCGTTCTGGGGACGCCCTGAAATACGCCCCCGTGGTGGTCGTGAGTGACCGGCGCTGGCTCCCCCTTCTCGCCGCCACTCGGCGCGACTGTGCGCCCCCTGTGCGCCGGCTCGATCCTGCGGCGGTCCGTGAGATTCCAGCACAGCACAGGATCTCCAACAAGGCCCGTAGGCCGACCCGTGATGTAGGTGACGCCACGTGAGTGCCGTATCACCGTTCGTGGAAAGCGAGTTCGCCCATATCGGGCGTAACTCCGCGAGTCGCCGAGCTGTGCCGGGTGTCCCAGTCGCCATGATCAGGAGCGGAATGGTGGCTTCAGGGGGTCAATGTCCGTTTCGTTGGGGTGGGACGCGAGTCCGGATTGACCGATTCGCCCTCTGATTCGTGAGAAAACTCACATGCTGATCATGCCCTCTGCGCGTCCGGGCCGGGGAATTGGATGTTTAGCCTGACGCTTTACAGCGATGGCACCATCGACAACCCGCGCCCGTACGGGGGTTCACACACACCCTCCCGGCGCCCGTCACAGGACAGGGTCAAGTAAACAGTGAAGACGACGACGATGTTCCACAAGATCGCCAACCCGCGACGCACGACGCTGGCACACCTGAACGACGCCGACGAACTGCAGACGCCGGAGCAGCAGGAGCACCCCGTCGACCTGCCGGCCCAGACCGCAAACCCCAAGCGCACCGTCCTCATGGAGATCCCCGTCGCGGCCGCCGCGGCCGCGGAGTGACATCCGCTAGTACGCGTGCCGGCCGCCGGATGCTCATGGCGACCGGAACCGTTTTTCCGAGGGGCGCCCCCGCGCGGGGGCGCCCCTTCGTATGTGACGGGGCGCCCCCACGGACATGACGGGGCGCCCCCGCATATTGCGCGGGGGTGAGATCCCCTCCCCGCGTTAGCCTGGACCGTCAGACTCCAGCCGCTTCAGTCAAGGGGCCAAGCAACCCGTGCGCATCGCCAGGTTCTCCATCGACGGGAACGTCGCCTTCGGCGCCATCGAGGGCGACAAGCAGGACGAACTCGTCCTGAACATCATCAAGGGCATCCCGTTCGCGGACTTCGAGCTCTCCGGCACGAAGGTGCCGGTCGGCAAGGTCAGGCTGCTGCCGCCCGTGCTCCCCAACAAGGTCGTGGCCTTCGGCCGCAACTACGCGGAGCACGCGCGCGAGCTGGGCAACGAGGTGCCCGAGGCCCCCTTCGCCTTCTTCAAGCCGTCCACCTCGGTGATCGGCCCCGGCGACGAGATCCAGTACCCCTCGTTCTCCGAGGAGGTCCACCACGAGGCCGAGCTGGCCGTGGTCATCGGCCGGATGTGCCGCGAGGTCCCGCGCGAACGCGTCAAGGACGTGATCTTCGGCTACACCTGCGCCAACGACATCACCGCCCGCGACGTGCAGAAGCGCGAGAAGCAGTGGGCCCGGGCGAAGGGCTTCGACAGCTCCTGCCCGCTCGGCCCCTGGGTGGAGACGGACCTGGACGCGAGCGACCTCACCATCCAGCTCACGGTCAACGGCCAGCAGCGCCAGCTCGGCCGCACCAGCGAGATGATCCACTCCATCGAGGACCTGATCGTCAACATCTCCGAGGCCATGACGCTGCTCCCCGGCGACGTGATCCTCACGGGCACCCCGGCTGGGGTCGGCCCCCTGAACGTCGGCGACGAGGTCGCCGTCACCATCGAAGGCATCGGCACTCTCACCAACAAGGTTGTCAAGCGTGGCTAGCGCATCCGGCTCCCCAGTACGCGTCCGTTTCTGTCCCTCGCCCACCGGTAACCCCCACGTGGGCCTGGTCCGCACCGCCCTGTTCAACTGGGCGTTCGCCAAGCACCACCAGGGCACCCTGGTCTTCCGCATCGAGGACACCGACGCCGCCCGCGACTCGGAGGAGTCCTACACCCAGCTCCTCGACTCGATGCGCTGGCTGGGCTTCGACTGGGACGAGGGCCCCGAGGTCGGCGGCCCGCACGCGCCGTACCGCCAGTCGCAGCGCATGGACCTCTACAAGGACGTCGCCCAGAAGCTGCTCGACGCCGGCCACGCCTACCGCTGCTACTGCTCCCAGGAGGAGCTGGACACCCGCCGCGAGGCCGCCCGCGCCGCCGGCAAGCCGTCCGGCTACGACGGCCACTGCCGTGCGCTGTCCGACGCCCAGGTCGAGGAGTACAAGGCCCAGGGCCGCGAGCCGATCGTCCGCTTCCGGATGCCCGACGAGACGATCACCTTCACCGACCTGGTTCGCGGCGAGCTGACCTTCACCCCGGAGAACGTCCCGGACTACGGCATCGTCCGCGCCAACGGCGCCCCGCTGTACACGCTGGTCAACCCGGTCGACGACGCCCTGATGGAGATCACCCACGTCCTGCGCGGCGAGGACCTGCTCTCCTCCACCCCCCGCCAGATCGCCCTCTACAAGGCGCTGATCGAACTCGGCATCGCCAAGGAGATCCCGTCCTTCGGCCACCTGCCGTACGTGATGGGCGAGGGCAACAAGAAGCTCTCCAAGCGCGACCCGCAGTCCTCCCTCAACCTCTACCGGGAGCGCGGCTTCCTCCCCGAGGGCCTGCTCAACTACCTCTCGCTGCTCGGCTGGTCCCTCTCGGCCGACCAGGACGTCTTCTCGATCGACGAGATGATCGCGGCGTTCGAGATCTCCGACGTGCAGCCCAACCCGGCCCGCTTCGACCTGAAGAAGTGCGAGGCCATCAACGGCGATCACATCCGCCTGCTGGACGTGAAGGACTTCACCGAGCGCTGCCGCCCCTGGCTCCAGGCCCCGTTCGCCCCCTGGGCGCCGGAGGCCTTCGACGAGGCGAAGTGGCAGGCCGTCGCGCCGCACGCGCAGACCCGCCTCAAGGTCCTCTCCGAGATCACCGACAACGTCGACTTCCTGTTCCTGCCGGAGCCGGCCGAGGACGAGGCCTCCTGGGCCAAGGCGATGAAGGAGGGCTCGGACGCCCTGCTGCGCACGGCCCGCGAGAAGCTCGAGGCCGCCGACTGGACCTCCGCCGAGTCGCTCAAGGAGGCCGTCCTGGCCGCCGGCGAAGCACACGGCCTGAAGCTCGGCAAGGCCCAGGCCCCCGTGCGCGTCGCCGTCACCGGCCGCACGGTCGGTCTGCCGCTGTTCGAGTCCCTCGAGATCCTGGGCAAGGAGACCACCCTGGCCCGGATCGACGCGGCACTGGCGAAGCTGGCCGCGTAACGCGCGACATCGCACACCGCGAGGGCGGCGTCCGCTTCGGGCGCCGCCCTCGCCGTGTCCTCCCCGTCTCACCCGGAGTTCACCCGTCCGGCCAACTCGCCCATCAGAAGCGGACGTCGGATGCCTGCTGTGCATCCTCGGCGGCACGTAGGGCGAGCTCTCGATCTGCCCTCAGAGGCGTCCCCACCTCGCCCCTGGCACGGCTGACGGCCCGGCTCCACTCGCCGTCCGTGATCGGCAGGTCCTTCCCCTGGGCGCCGGTCGGGCAGCTGGACGAATCCGCCGCCTGGACCCCGGCCCTCACCACCGCGGCGACCGGCGCCCCACCCCGCGCTCTCCGTCGCCCCGGGCCCGGGCTGAGAGCGGCACGCGGTGGGTACGGTCGGAGCATGAGCATCCTCGCCGTGGTCTGGGACGTCGACGACACCCTCTTCGACTACACCACCGCCGACCGGCTCGGCATGCGCGCCCACCTCACGGCCGAGGGCCTGCTCGGCCGCTACGACAGCGCCGAGCAGGCCGTCGATCACTGGCGGAAGACCACCGAACAGCAATGGGCGCGTTTCTCGGCCGGCGAGACCACCTTCGAGGGCCAGCGGCGCGACCGCGTCCGGGCGTTCCTGGACCAGGACCTCACCGACACCCAGGCCGACGCCTGGTTCCAGCGGTACGTCACCCACTACGAGGCGGTCTGGGCCCTTTTCCCGGACGTCCTGCCCGTCCTCGACGTCCTCTCCGCCAGCCACCGGCACGCCGTGCTCTCCAACTCCAGCCTCCACGTCCAGGACCGCAAGCTGCGCGCCCTCGGCGTCCACGACCGTTTCGAGACCATCCTGTGCGCGGCCGAGCTCGGCGTCTCCAAGCCCGAGGCCGGGGCGTTCCTCGCGGCCTGCGAATTCCTCGGGCTTCCGCCGCACCAGGTCGCCTACGTCGGTGACCATCCGGAGATCGACGGACGCGGCGCCGCCGACGCGGGACTGCTGTCGGTGTGGATCGACCGCGGCGGCCTGTACGCCACGATCGAACCGCCCGTCGGGCCGCACCGCATCGCCTCCCTCGCCGAACTGCCGTCTCTGCTGGGCTCCGATACTCGTTTTGGAGCCCCGTCCACCTTCGGGTAATGTTCTTCCTGCGCCGCGGGGAGCGGGCCGGAAGGCCGGAACCCCAGGCGCAAAGCTAGAACACGAACCCCTCGGGGGATTGCGTTCCAGTGGCCTATGGTGTAATTGGCAGCACGACTGATTCTGGTTCAGTTAGTCTTGGTTCGAGTCCAGGTAGGCCAGCTCGCAGAGCTCATCTGCATCGCCCCCGTTGTGTAGCGGCCTAGCACGCTGCCCTCTCAAGGCAGTAGCGCCGGTTCGAATCCGGTCGGGGGTACTGGTTCCGAAGATCGGCAGATCGACGATCAGCTCGGGACTGCTAGGGCCCCCGTTGTGTAGCGGCCTAGCACGCCGCCCTCTCAAGGCGGTAGCGCCGGTTCGAATCCGGTCGGGGGTACTGACTGGTCTAAACCACATTGGTCTATGGTGTAATTGGCAGCACGACTGATTCTGGTTCAGTTAGTCTTGGTTCGAGTCCAGGTAGACCAGCTCGGACCTGCGGAAACGCAGTGTCCAGGCCCCCGTTGTGTAGCGGCCTAGCACGCCGCCCTCTCAAGGCGGTAGCGCCGGTTCGAATCCGGTCGGGGGTACTCACTACGAAGGCCCCTCACCTCGGTGAGGGGCCTTCGTGCATGCCTTGAGGGTGCGGGGAACTGCGCGAACAACCACGGCCGGCCCGCACGCGACGATCAAACCGTCCGTGCCATGGCGTGTGATTCGGGAAAGGCCTGCCGCGGCGTTGAGGCGAGCCCTCCCCGAAACACCTGGTCGCTTCAGCCGGTGCGCCGCAACGCCTCGGACAGACGCCCGGCCGCATCGATCACAGCCTGCGCATGCATCCGCCCCGGATGACGCGTGAGCCGCTCGATCGGCCCGGACACCGACACCGCGGCAACCACCCGGTTCGACGGCCCCCGCACCGGCGCCGACACGGACGCGACGCCCGGCTCCCGCTCGCCGATCGACTGAGCCCAGCCACGCCGCCGCACACCCGACAGGGCCGTCGCCGTGAAGCGCGCCCCCTGCAACCCCCGGTGCAGCCGCTCCGGCTCCTCCCAGGCCAGCAGGATCTGCGCCGAGGAGCCGGCCTTCATCGTGAGCGTGGAACCGACCGGGACGGTGTCCCGAAGGCCGGACAGACGCTCCGCCGCGGCGACACAGATGCGCATGTCGCCCTGGCGGCGATAGAGCTGTGCGCTCTCGCCCGTGATGTCCCGGAGATGTGTGAGCACCGGGCCGGCGGTGGCGAGGAGACGGTCCTCACCCGCGGCCGCGGCGAGCTCGGACAGGCGAGGGCCGAGAATGAAACGGCCCTGCATGTCGCGCGCCACCATGCGGTGGTGTTCCAAGGCCACGGCCAGGCGGTGGGCCGTGGGTCGTGCCAGTCCGGTGGCACCGACCAGACCCGCGAGGGTGGCCGGACCGGACTCCAGAGCGCTCAGGACGAGGGCCGCCTTGTCCAGAACGCCGACGCCGCTACTGTTGTCCATGAAACGATACTCCCGTCTCACTCTGTGAAACGCAAGTTCAATTTTCCGTGGAACGCGCCACCCTGGAATCACGAAGTCACAACGGCCCGTGACGTAAGGGCCTGGCGGTGTGTGCCCGGAATCAGGGGTACGGGCATCGCCTCCTCAAGATCTCTAGTTGGGCCGGCGGATCGTCGTCGGCCGGAGGGAACAGCGATGGGTAGGACACTCGCGGAGAAAGTCTGGGACGACCACGTCGTCCGGCGCGCGGAGGGCGAGCCCGACCTTCTCTTCATCGATCTGCACCTGCTGCACGAGGTGACCAGCCCGCAGGCGTTCGACGGGCTGCGCAAGAGCGGCCGTACGGTGCGGCGGCTGGACCTGACCATCGCGACCGAGGACCACAACACCCCCACCCTCGACATCGACAAGCCGATCGCGGATCCGGTGTCGCGGGTGCAGCTGGAGACGCTGCGCAAGAACGCCGCCGATTTCGGGGTGCGTCTGCACCCGCTGGGCGACGTCGAGCAGGGCGTGGTGCACGTGGTGGGCCCGCAGCTGGGCCTGACCCAGCCCGGCACCACGGTGGTGTGCGGCGACTCGCACACCTCCACCCACGGCGCGTTCGGCGCGCTGGCGTTCGGCATCGGCACCTCGCAGGTCGAGCACGTCCTGGCCACCCAGACGCTGCCGATGACCCGGCCCAAGACCATGGCGATCACGGTCAACGGCGAACTGCCCGAGGGCGTCACCGCCAAGGACCTGATCCTGGCGATCATCGCGAGGATCGGCACCGGCGGCGGTCAGGGCTACGTCCTGGAGTACCGCGGTGAGGCCATCGAGAAGCTGTCGATGGAAGCGCGGATGACCATCTGCAACATGTCGATCGAGGCCGGTGCCCGCGCGGGCATGATCGCCCCCGACGAGACCACCTTCGCCTACCTCCAGGGCCGCCCGCACGCCCCCGAGGGCGCCGACTGGGACGCCGCCGTCGCCTATTGGAAGACCCTGCGCACGGACGAGGACGCCGAGTTCGACGCCGAGGTGGTCATCGAGGCCGGTGAGCTGTCGCCGTTCGTGACCTGGGGCACCAACCCGGGGCAGGGCGCGCCGCTTTCGGCGAACGTCCCCGATCCTGCTTCGTACGAAGACGCATCGGAGCGCTACGCCGCCGAAAAGGCCCTGGAGTACATGGGGTTGGAGGCCGGCCAGCCGCTGCGTTCCATCACGGTGGACACCGTCTTCGTAGGCTCGTGCACCAACGGCCGTATCGAGGACCTGCGCGCCGCCGCGGAGCTGCTGAAGGGCCGCAAAGTCGCCGACGGGGTACGGATGCTGGTCGTGCCCGGCTCGGCGCGGGTGGGTCTGCAGGCCGTCTCCGAGGGCCTGGACGTGGTGTTCAAGGAGGCAGGCGCCGAATGGCGGCACGCGGGCTGCTCGATGTGCCTGGGCATGAACCCCGACCAGCTCGCCCCCGGTGAGCGCTCGGCGTCCACCTCCAACCGCAACTTCGAAGGCCGGCAGGGCAAGGGCGGCCGCACCCACCTGGTCTCCCCGCAGGTCGCCGCCGCCACCGCCGTCCTGGGTCACCTGGCCTCCCCGGCCGACCTGTCCGCCGACGCCGTCACGCCCGCTGGAGTCTGATCAGTCATGGAAGCCTTCACCACCCACACCGGCCGGGCCGTCCCGCTGCGCCGCAGCAACGTGGACACCGACCAGATCATCCCCGCCCACTGGCTCAAGAAGGTCACGCGCGACGGGTTCGAGGACGGGCTGTTCGAGGCCTGGCGCAAGGACGCGTCGTTCGTGCTCAACCAGCCCGAACGGCAGGGCGCGACCGTGCTGGTCGCGGGCCCCGACTTCGGCACCGGGTCCTCCCGTGAGCACGCCGTCTGGGCGCTGCAGAACTACGGCTTCAAGGCCGTGATCTCCTCCCGCTTCGCCGACATCTTCCGCGGCAACTCGCTCAAGAACGGCCTGCTCACGGTCGTTCTGGAGCAGGAGACCGTGGACGCGCTGTGGGAGCTCACCGAGAAGGACCCGCAGGCCGAGATCACCGTCGACCTGGAGAGCCGCGAGGTGCGCGCGGAGGGCATCACCGCCGCCTTCGAGCTGGACGAGAACTCCCGCTGGCGGCTGCTGAACGGCCTCGACGACATCTCGATCACCCTGCAGAGCGAGGCGGACATCGCCGCGTACGAGGCGAAGCGCCCCGCGTTCAAGCCGCGGACGCTCCCGGTCTGACCCGGGCACGGTCGGCTGCCTGAGAACAAGGCGACTTTCGGCCACCGCAACACCCCCTCTGTACCCCCGATCAGCCCGATCGGGGGTACAGCCGTGTCTGCACCCGAACGGCCCTGCCGACCCGCTGTTCAGCTGCCAACTTCCCACGTTAAGCAGGTGGTTGCTGGGGTACGCGAGGGGTACAGCCGTGACTTCCACGTATGCCGGGAAGGCCGTCAGAGGCGGCAGTTGTCCCCTGCGCAGGCGACAACTCGCCCCAGATGGCACAATCTGTGCATGGAACACGACGGCCAACTCGAGCTCTATGCGGCAGTCGCGGACCAACTCAAGGAAGCGCACACAAGAGTGCGCGCACTGCAAGTCCCGGAGGGCGTACGGATGGCGCTGACCCGGAAGCTGCTGGTCATTACGGCCGCGGCCAAGCACGATCTCGCCGACGCGGCAAGACGGCTGGAGCGGTTCAATGCGGACCTCGACGAGGGACGTCTCCCCGACGAGGAACGCTGAACCCTTCGACACCGTCGAGTTCGTTGCGGCACAAGGGTGATAAGCCCGTTTCGTGTTTGATTTGCGGTATATATCTGCCTAACGTGCGAAAAAGCTTGAACACTTTCGTTCTGGCGATGTCTCCGAAGGGGAAGACGTGAACAAGGCGCAGCTCGTAGAAGCGATTGCCGACAAGATGGGCGGCCGCCAGCAGGCCGCCGACGCTGTCGACCATGTCCTGGACGCCATCGTCCGCGCGGTCGTCTCGGGTGAGCGGGTCTCGGTCACCGGCTTCGGTTCGTTCGAGAAGGTCGACCGCCCCGCCCGGTACGCCCGTAACCCCCAGACGGGCGAGAGGGTTCGGGTCAAGAAGACCTCCGTTCCGCGCTTCCGCGCCGGTCAGGGCTTCAAGGACCTGGTCAGCGGCTCGAAGAAGCTGCCGCGAGGCGGCGAGGTCTCCGTCAAGAAGGCGCCGAAGGGCAGCCTGACCGGCGGTGCCGGTGCGACGGTCAAGAAGGCCGCCGCGAAGAAGGCGACCACCAAGTCGGCCGCCGCGAAGAAGACCACCGCGAAGAAGACGACGGCGAAGAAGGCCACGACGAAGACCGCGGCAGCGAAGAAGACCACCGCGAAGAAGGCGCCCGCCAAGAAGACCACGGCGACGTCCAAGACCACCGCCGCGAAGAAGACGACCGCGAAGAAGGCCCCGGCGAAGAAGGCCACGGCCAAGAAGGCCCCCGCCAAGAAGTCGACGGCGCGCAAGACCACCGCCAAGAAGACCACCGCCCGCAAGAAGTAGGGGCACTGGGGTATTCACGCGCCGGGCCGGACTCCGCACGGAGTCCGGCCCGCGGCGTGTTCAGCGTGTGCTCAGAGGGTCTGGAGGGTCACCAGAGTGATCCTCGGCGCATCCTTGGCGCCCTCCACCTCGATGCGGACCCGCTGGCCCGGGCGCAGCAGTCTGAGCCCCCCCGCGTCGAACGCCGCCGCGTCGAAGGGCACCGGGGTGCCGTCGTCCAGGAGCACCTGCCCACTGCGGCTCTCGGGGTCGTACGTGTACGCGGTCGCCTGCATGGCCGCAGCCTACTGCCCGGGAATCAGCAACCGCGCGGCGGCCGCGGCCGTATGAGGGCCCACCCCCAGGGCCAGCGCGCTGCGCAGGTCGTCGCCGGTGTCCACGTCCTGGCGTACGGAATCCACCGCGGAGAGGGACAGTTCCACGGCTCCCGACGCGCGGTGCCGGGCCCTGGAGTCCGCGCCGAAGGCCGGGCGCAATTCCCGGCCCGGGGCGGCGGCCAGCAAGGTCGTGCCGATTGCGGCCGCGTCCGGGAGAAAAGCGCGCGGGAATTCGGCGGCGGCATCGAGTACCCGGGACAATTCCGCGGGGCGCAGAGCCGGCAGATCGGCGTTCAGTGCGGCCACCGCCCGGGCCGGGCGGACGGACCGTACCGACCGCGTCGCGTGTGCGAGGGCGGCGTTGAGACCGCCGCCCGGCTCGTCGGGGATGATCCCCGCGCCCAGTGCGGCCAGCTCACGGCCCGCCCGGGCGTCGTCCGTGACGACTGCCACATCCCCCACCCCCGGGCAGGCCAGTGCGGCCGCCACCGTGTCCTGTGCGAAGGCCAGCGCCAGGTCCGGCCGCAGCCCGTCGTCCGCGGTGTCCGCAAGCCTGCTCTTGGCCTTGGCCAGGGGCTTCAGGGGTACGACCAGGGTCCACTGCACGGGGGTTCCGCCCTCCTCTTGTCGCGGTCATTGTCACCCGGGGCATCGGGCGGGCGGCGTGCCGGGGCGTACGGTGTTCTCGACAGACCGGCGGCCTGGGGCGACACTTGTGCGGCCCCCCGTGGCCCCGGCTTCAGGCCCTAGAGGAAGGTGTCCGCGTGCCCCGCCGCAGAATCGGCTTCTGGTACCGCTTCGCCGCGGTGATCTGCAAACCGCCGCTGGTGGTTCTGCTCAAGCGGGACTGGCGTGGAATGGAGCACATTCCGGCAGAGGGTGGATTTATCACCGCGGTGAACCACAATTCGCACATCGACCCCTTCGCTTATGCGCATTTTCAGTACAACACCGGGCGTGTCCCTCGATTCCTCGCGAAGAGCGGGCTTTTCAAGAAGGGATTCGTCGGGGCCGCGATGCGGGGCACCGGGCAGATCCCCGTCTACCGCGAGAGCACGGACGCGCTGAGCGCCTTCCGGGCCGCGATCGAGGCCGTGGACCGCGGGGAATGCGTCGCCTTCTACCCGGAGGGCACCCTCACCCGCGACCCGGACGGCTGGCCCATGACCGCCAAGACCGGGGCCGCGCGCGTCGCCCTGCAGACCAAGTGCCCGGTGATCCCCGTGGCGCAGTGGGGCTGCAACGAGTTGCTGCCGCCGTACGCGAAGAAGCCGCATCTGCTGCCGCGCAAGACGCACCGGGTGCTCGCCGGGCCGCCCGTGGACCTCGCGCGGTTCTACGACCGGGAGATGACCGCGGAGCTGCTGAAGGAGGCCACGGAGGTCATCATGGCCGCCGTCACCGCCCAGCTGGAGCAGATCCGCGGCGAGAAGGCGCCCGAGACGCCGTACGACCCGCGCCGCGAGCGGATCGAGCAGCGGCGCCGCACACAGGCACAGACGCAGACGCACCAGAGGCCCGGGCAGACCGTGCAGGAAGAGGGGCTGGGCAAGTGAGCAAGCCGGTCAAGGCGGCGGTCCTGAGCGCCGGTTCGTGGGGCACGGCCTTCGGCATGGTGCTCGCCGACGCGGGGTGCGAGGTGACCCTGTGGGGGCGCCGCCCGGAAGTCGTGGAGGCGATCAACTCCACGCGGACCAATCCCGACTACTTCCCGGGCGTCGAGCTCCCGGAGAACGTCCGGGCCACCACCGATCCCGCCGAGGCCGCGGCGGACGCCGACTTCACGGTGCTGTCGGTCCCCTCGCAGACCCTGCGTGGCAACCTCGCCGAGTGGAGCCCGCTGCTGGCCCCCGACACGGTCCTGGTGTCGCTGATGAAGGGCGTCGAACTCGGCTCCGCGATGCGGATGAGCGAGGTCATCGACGACGTCGCCAAGGTCGGCCCGGAACGGATCGCCGTGGTCACGGGGCCCAACCTGGCGCGGGAGATCGCCGCACGGATGCCCGCCGCGGCCGTGGTCGCCTGCACCGACGAGGCCGTCGCCCAGCGGCTCCAGGCCGCCTGCCACACGCCGTACTTCCGCCCGTACACCAATACGGACGTGGTGGGTTGCGAACTGGGCGGAGCCGTGAAGAACGTCATCGGCCTCGCCGTCGGCATCGCGGACGGCATGGGACTCGGCGACAACGCCAAGGGCTCCCTCATCACCCGCGGCCTCGCCGAGACCACCCGGCTCGGCATGGCCCTCGGCGCCGATCCGCTGACCTTCTCCGGACTCGCGGGCCTGGGCGACCTGGTGGCCACCTGCTCCTCACCGCTGTCGCGCAACCACACCTTCGGCACCAACCTCGGCAAGGGCATGACCCTCCAGGAGACCATCGCGGTCACCAAGCAGACCGCGGAGGGCGTCAAGTCCTGCGAGTCGGTGCTCGACCTGGCCCGCCGGCACGGCGTCGACATGCCGATCACGGAGACGGTCGTCGGCATCGTGCACGAGGGCAAGCCCCCGGTGGTCGCTCTCAAGGAGCTGATGTCGCGCAGCGCGAAGCCCGAACGACGCTGAGCGACGCGAGGCGGCGGCGCTTACTAGCGGCCCTACCAACGGGTACTCTCAACGCGATATGAGCACCGAGAACCTCCCCCAGAGCCCCGAGCAGCCGCCTCGCAAGCCGCGTGTGGCCGTCGTGTTCGGCGGGCGCAGCTCCGAACACGGGATCTCCGTGGTCACGGCCGGCGCCGTCCTCAAGGCCATCGACCGGACGAAGTACGACGTCCTCCCGATCGGCATCACCCAGGACGGGCGTTGGGCGCTCACGGCGGACGAACCGGAGCGGATGGCGATCGTCGACCGGCGCCCGCCGAGCGTCGACGCCCTCGCCGAGTCCACCGAGGGCGGAGTGATCCTCCCGGTCGACCCCGCCAACCGCGAAGTCGTCTACAGCGAGCCGGGATCGGTCCCCAAGGCGCTCGGCGAGGTCGACGTGGTCTTCCCGGTGCTGCACGGTCCGTACGGCGAGGACGGCACCCTCCAGGGCCTCCTGGAGCTCTCCGGCGTCCCGTACGTGGGTTCGGGTGTGCTCGCCTCGGCCGTGGGCCAGGACAAGGAGTACATGAAGCGGGTGTTCACCTCGTTCGGGCTGAAGGTCGGCCCCTACGTGGTGGTGCGTCCGCGTGAGTGGGAGCAGGATCAGGCGGCCGCCCGCAAGAAGATCGTCGACTTCGCCGGCGAGCACGGCTGGCCGCTGTTCGTGAAGCCCTCGAGGGCCGGATCCTCGATCGGCATCACCAAGGTCGACGACCTCTCCGGCCTCGACGAGGCCGTCGCCGAGGCTCAGCGGCACGACCCGAAGATCCTCGTGGAGGCCGCGCTGCGCGGCCGTGAGATCGAGTGCGGCGTCCTGGAGTTCGAGGACGGCCCCCGGGCCTCCCTGCCCGCGGAGATCCCCCCGCCCGAGGCGCAGGCGTACTACGACTTCGAGGCCAAGTACATCGACTCCACCCCGGGTCTCGTCCCGGCGCCCCTCACCCCCGAGGAGACGGCCGACGTCCAGCGCCTGGCGGTCGACGCGTTCGAGGCGGCGTCCTGCGAGGGCCTGGTGCGTGCGGACTTCTTCCTCACCGAGGACGGCGAGTTCGTGATCAACGAGATCAACACGATGCCCGGCTTCACGCCCATCTCGATGTACCCGCAGATGTGGCAGGCGAGCGGGGTGAGCTACCCGGAGCTCATCGACCGGCTGGTGCAGGCGGCGCTGCGCAGGTCCACGGGCCTGCGGTGAACCCGCTCTGAAACGCGGTGCTCAGGAGGCGATCCCCTTGGGGATCGCCTTCTTCACTGCCGCGGCCAGATCGATCAGAACGCCCGAGCTGTCCACGCCCTCCGGTGCCCGGACCTCGACGTAGGCCTCCCGGTTGGCGGTGGTGAACCGGTGCCCCCCGTCGTCCTGCTCCTCCATCAGCCAGTCGACCCCGTTCACGCCCCCGGCGACGGCATCGGGATCCCGTCCCTCGGCGACCTTCGGATCGACCATCTTCGGCGGCTGCGGCACACCGCAGCGCAGTATGATCGCCGGGCTGCCCCAGCCCGCCGTCAGCGCCGACGCGGGCGCGGGATCCTCACGGCGCTCACCGTCCACCGTCGCGGGCAGTACCTTGTCCAGGTTCCGGCACAGTCCCGCGACCTTCGCGTCCGGACTGGGAACCGCCGCCGACGCGCTGTCGTCTGCTGAGGAGCAGCCCGCGACAGTGATCAACAGTGCGACAGCGGGCAGGCGGAACACGCGGAAGACACAACGGTGCCGGTGACGGAAAGAGTTCACCGGCACAGGGTAGACGGGGGCTACAGATGGACGACCGGGCAGGTCAGGGTGCGGGTGATGCCGTCCACCTGCTGGACCTTGGCGACCACCATGCGGCCGAGATCGTCGACGGTGTCGGCCTGGGCCCGCACGATGACGTCGTAGGGTCCCGTCACGTCCTCGGCCTGGATGACTCCAGGGATCTTGCCGATCGTCTCGGCGACGACCGAGGCCTTCCCGACCTCGGTCTGGATCAGGATGTACGCCTGTACCACGGAACCTCCAGGGCGGCCACGAGGATCATGTGGGGAAAAGGAACGCCACGGTATCGCGTCGCCGCTCGCCACGGGGAGACCCGCGGGGACCGGGTTGTGCGCGCCGGGGTGCAGGTCCGGCAGAACTTGACGGTCACTTCGACCGTAGCGAGGACCGAGATGCCTCGCGACCGGGAACGGACAGGGACAGAAGGGGAGAAAGGGCAATGAAGGGCACTGTTGGTGAGCTCGGTGAGTTCGGGCTCATCAGGGAGCTCACCTCCCGTCTGACCACCACCCCGGCGGTGCGGGTCGGCCCCGGCGACGACGCCGCCGTGGTGGCCGCACCCGACCGCAGGGTCGTGGCGAGCACGGACATCCTGGTGGAGGGCCGGCACTTCCGGCGCGACTGGTCGACGGCCTACGACGTGGGCCGCAAGGCGGCCGCGCAGAACCTCGCCGACATCGCCGCCATGGGTGCCGTGCCGACCGCGCTGCTGCTCGGCCTGGTCGTCCCGGCCGAGCTGCCGGTGACCTGGCCGAGCGAGCTGATGGACGGCCTGCGCGACGAATGCCAGGTGGCGGGTGCCGCCGTGGTCGGCGGAGACGTCGTGCGCGGCGACTCGATCATGGTGTCGATCACCGCCCTCGGGGATCTGCGCAACCAGGAGCCGGTGACGCGGGCGGGTGCCCAGCCCGGCGACCGCGTCGCGGTGACCGGCTGGCTGGGCTGGTCGGCGGCCGGGTACGCGGTGCTGTCCCGGGGGTTCCGCTCGCCGCGGGCGTTCGTGGAGGCCCACCGGCGCCCGGAGCCGCCGTATCACGCGGGTCCGGCCGCCGCGGGGCTCGGGGCGACCGCGATGTGCGACGTGAGCGACGGGCTGATCGCGGACCTCGGGCACATCGCCGAGGCCAGCAAGGTGCGGATCGACATCCGCTCCGGGGCGATCGACATCCCGTCCCAGATGAACGACATCGGGCAGGCCGTCGGGGTCGACCCCATGCAGTGGGTGCTGACCGGGGGAGAGGACCATGCGATCGTGGCGACCTTCCCGCCGGACGTGAAGCTGCCCGCCCGCTGGAAGGTCATCGGCGAGGTCCTCAACCCCTCGGCGCTGCCCCAGGTGACGGTCGACGGGGCGCCGTGGACCAGCAAGGGCGGCTGGGACCACTTCGGAGACGTGGAGTCGTGATCCCCAACGTCCTGACGGTGGCGGGCTCCGACTCGGGCGGCGGCGCGGGCATCCAGGCCGACCTCAAGACGATGCTCGCGCTCGGGGTGCACGGCATGAGCGTCGTGACCGCGGTGACCGCGCAGAACTCCCTCGGCGTGCAGGGGGCTTGGGAACTGCCCGTGGAGGCCGTGCGGGCCCAGTACCGCAGTGTCGTCGACGACATCGGCGTCCAGGCGGTCAAGACGGGGATGCTGGCCTCCGCGGAACTCGTGGAGGCGGTCGCCGAGTTGATCGCCGGGACGGACGCCCCGGCGGTCGTCGACCCGGTGGGTGTCTCCAAGCACGGTGACGCCCTGCTCGCCGCCTCCGCGCTGGACTCCGTCCGTACGAAGCTGCTGCCGGTGGCGACGGTCGCCACCCCGAATCTCGACGAGGTGGCCCAGATCGCGGGCGTACGGGTCGCGTCGGAGGGGGACATGCGGCAGGCCGCGGCGGCCGTCCTCGCCCACGGGCCGCGCTGGGTGCTGATCAAGGGCGGGCACCTGCCCGGGGACGCCGTCGATCTGCTCACGGACGGCTCCGAGGAGCACTGGCTGCGGGCGCCGCGGCATGACAACCGCCACACCCACGGCACCGGCTGCACCCTCGCCTCCGCGATCGCCTCCGAGCTCGCCAAGGGGCGGTCCGTGCCCGAGGCGGTGGCGGCGGCCAAGGAGTACGTGACGGGCGCCGTCGCCGCCGGGTTCGCGCTCGGCGGTGGCATCGGCCCGGTGGACCACGGCTGGCGCTTCCGGGCCGGCCCCGAACGCTGACGGCCGGGCACGGCGCGAAGCCGGCGACGAGCAGGTACGGCGCGGTGCCGCCGACGAGCAGGTACGGCGCGGTGCGCCGACGATCAAGTACGACGCTGTGCCGACGAAGATCAGGTACGGCCCGGAGCCGGCCACGATCGGCCACCGCACACAGCCGACGGCGATCGGGCACGGCAAAGAGCCGGCCCACCAGAGGTGGACCGGCTCTGCAGCGAACCAGCAGTGGCCGCGCGCTAGCTGAGCGTCAGCGCGAGACCTTGCCGGCCTTGATGCACGAGGTGCAAGCGTTCACGCGCTTCGGCGTCCCGCCCACCACGGTACGCACACGCTGGATGTTCGGGTTCCAGCGGCGGGACGTACGGCGGTGCGAGTGCGAGATGTTGTTGCCGAAGCCCGGCCCCTTGCCGCAGACGTCGCAGTTGGCAGCCACGGGTCACTCCAAAGACTTCAGATGCACTTACGGTTGATCCCGGCAGGCCGGGATCAAGATTCTCGGGCTGTGAAACAGCCGGTCGAAATCTGAGTGGCGTTGCCAGGGGGAAGGCCCGATCAGATCGGGCAACCGGAGCAGCATACAACGGCTGCACCCGTGGAGCGAAACTACCATGGCAGCTCAGGGGCCCGGTCCCCTCCCGCTTCCGGTGGACACCGCCCCGGGGTCTACGCTGCGTGCCACGTCCAGCAGCTCAAGGAGGCGCAGTGGCGCAGGTGCCGCAGACATTCTTCGATGCTCTCGCGGTGCGCACCTGGTGCGGTCTCGCGCTGGAGACACTGGGGCGGGCGCGCGAGGAGATCGACGCGATCAACGTCTACCCGGTGGCGGACGGCGACACGGGCACCAACCTGTACCTGACCGTGGAGTCGGCGGTCGCGGCGGTCGAGGCGGTGTTCGCGGGGCACGCGGCGGGACCCGTGACCGCGACGGGTCCGGGCTCCGCCGGGTCCGGCGCCCCGGGCTCCGAGGGTCCGGCGCTCGCCGACGCCGCCCGGGCGATGGCGCACGGGGCGCTCATCGGCGCCCGCGGGAACTCCGGGACGATCCTCGCCCAGCTGCTGCGCGGCATGGCCCAGGTACTGGCCGACGACGACGCCCCCGCCGACGGCCGTGGCCTGCGGCTCGCCCTGCGCCACGCCGCCGACTCCGCCCGCCGGGCCGTCGCCCACCCCGTCGAAGGCACCGTCCTCACCGTCGCCTCGGCGGCCGCCGACGCCGCGAACGCCGCGGACGTCGCCGAGGGCGACTGCGGGGCCGTGGCCCGGGCGGCCTACGAGGGGGCCCGCACCGCCCTCGCCGCGACCCCCGGCCAGCTGCCCGTCCTGGGGCGCGCCGGGGTGGTCGACGCAGGTGGACGGGGGCTGGTTGCGGTGCTTGGGGCGCTGGTGCAGACGTTCACGGGGGAGAGGGCGCGAGGGGTGGTGGACAGTTCGGCCACCGGTTCCTCCGCGGGCACGGGTTTCTCCGCCGGCACGGCTTCCTCCGCCGGCACCGCGTCTGTCGAAGGCGGCCCCGGAGAGTGCGGCGACGGCGCCCCGGGCGAGTGCGGCGACGGCACCGCCGCAGTGCCCGGCGAGGAGGGGCCCGCCTTCGAGGTGATCTACCTCCTGGAGGCCGATGACACGGCCGTGGAGCGGCTGCGGGAGCGGCTCGACGCCCTCGGGGACTCCCTGGTCGTCGTCGGCGGCGACGGGCTGTGGAACGTCCACGTCCATGTCGACGACGCGGGTGCCGCCGTCGAGGCTGGCATCGAGGCCGGGCGGCCCCACCGCATCCGCATCACGCACTTCGGTGCCGGTGACGTGCACACCACCGGCGCCGAGCGGCCGCCACGGGAGCGTGCCGAGCGCGCGATCGTGGCCGTCGTGCCCGGTGAGGGGCTGGCGGGGCTGTACACGGAGGCCGGTGCGACGACCGTGCTCGCCCGCCCCGGGGAGCCGCCCGCGAGCGGTGAGCTCGTCCAGGCCGTACGGCGGGCCCACGCGCGCGAGGTCGTGCTGCTGCCCAACGACGCCGACCTGCGGCACACCGCGGCGGCGGCCGCAGAGCAGGTCCGCACGGAGGGCGTCCGGGTGGCCCTGATCCCGACCCGCTCGGCGGTCCAGGGCATCGCGGCGCTGGCCGTGCACGAGCCGGACCGCCGCTTCGACGAGGATGTCGTGTCCATGACCTCGGCCGCCGGGGCCACCCGCTACGCCGAGGTCACCATCGCCGAACGGCAGTCCTGGACGATGGCCGGCATCTGCCAGGCCGGCGACGTCCTGGGCCTGATCGACGGGGACGTGGCCGTGATCGGCTCGGACGTCACGGTCATCGCCGAGGCCGTCCTGGACCGCATGCTCTCGGCCGGCGGCGAGATGGTCACCCTGGTCCTCGGCGACGACGTCCCCGACACCGTTGCCGAGCACCTGGAGGGCCGGGTCCGCGAGGGCTACCTCGCCGTCGACACGGTTCTGTACCGGGGCGGACGGCAGGGGTCGCTGCTCCTCATCGGCGTGGAGTAGGCCGGGGCCCTTCCGGACCGGGCGTACGGCAGGGCGGGGCCTTCCGGACGGGGCGTGCACAGGCCGGGTCCTTCCGCGCCGGGTGTGCGGCAGGGCGGGGCCTTCCGGACGGGGCGTGCACAGGCCGGGTCCTTCCGCGCCGGGTGTGCGGCAGGGCGGGGCTTCCGGACCGGGTGTGCGGCAGGGCGGACCTTCCGGCCGGGTGTGCGGCAGGGCGGGGCCTCCTCAGTCCGGTCGCTCCGTCAGCAGCCGGAGCAGCTGCTCCGCCTCCGCACGGCGGACCCGCCCCGCCTCGGCCTCGCCGTCCCCGGCGCCCGTCACCACGCCGTCGTGCCCCTCGTACGCCGCCAGCACCGCACGCGCGCGTGCCACCGCGTCGGCGCGGCGGTCCAGTTCGGCCTCCAGCCGGCCCGCGGCGAGTTCCGCGCCGGTGCGGCTGTGCAGGGCGCCGTCCCCGAGGGAGGCGAACACCTCTGCGGACCGGACCACTTGGGTCAGCGCCTCCTCGAACAGGTCCCGGTCCGGCGCTCCTTCGGCGTCCCCGACGGCGGAACGGGCCAGCAGGTCGCCGAACTGTCCGTGCGTGTGGCCGAGTTCGGCGACGAGCCGCTGCCGGGACTCCTCGTCGCCTGCTGTGTCCCGTGCCGTCTCGCAGGCGCGGACCGCGTCCGCCATCAGGGCGCGTGCCGCCTCCGGCCCACCCGCGGTCTCCAGCGCCAGCCAGGCACGGGCGCGCAGGGAGCGGACCAGGCCGTGGGCGTCGCCGAGTGCGCGCCACAGATCGCCCGCGCGGGCGTAGGCCCGGTCCGCCTCGGCGGGCAGTCCGGCCTGCCCGAGGGACTCCCCGGCCAGGTGGGCGAGGGTCGCGTGGTCGTGCTGCTCGGGCCAGTGCCGGGCGATCTCGGCGGCCTGCAGACGCCGTTCCGCCGCCGCGCGGTGCTCACCGAGCTCGCTCAGGCAGTCGCCGAGCCACCACTGCGTCTGCACGACCGCCCCGTCGCCGTGCGTCTCGGCGGTCAGGTCGGGCAGCGCCGACTCCAGCACCTCCGCTGCCTCGGCCCACCGCCCCTGCCGCAGCAGGAACCCGCCGAGCTGCTGCCGAGCCCAGGCACCCAACGTCGCCGATTCACCCGCCTCGTCGGCCCAGTGGGCGGCCTCCAGGGCGTGCTCGGCGGCCTCCCCGGCGTCGCCCCGGCCACCGACGACCTCGGCGAGCTGAAGGTGCAGCCGGGCCCTTCCGGGCGCCTCCAGCTGCCCTCCACCGTGCTCCAGGGCCGCCCGCAGCGCCCGCTCGGTCTCCGCCGTGTCGCCGAGGTGATGGGCGAGGGAGGCCAGACGGGCCTCGTACTCCACCGCGAACCAGGGCAGCCCCGCCGCGACGAACGCCGCCGCGCCCCGCGCGAACAGCTCCGCGGCCGTCTCCAGGTCCCCGGCCAGACCCGCCAGCTCCCCGAGCATCGCCTGCGACTCGGCGACCCGCGCGGCCAGCCGTACGTCCTCGCCGGTCCGGCCGTCGACGAGCGCCAGGACCTCACGGACGGCTGACCCGGCCTCGGCGAGGGCGGCCGTGTCACCGTCGGTCTCGTGCGCCCGCCGCGTCAGGATCCGCGCCCGGCTCATCACGACGGACGCCGTCTGCCGCATCCCCGTGCCCTCCGCGGCGTACAGCGCGAGAACCTCGTCGTACAGGCCCGCGACCGCCGCGACCGCCCCGTCCACGTCACCCGCGAGTGCCCGGACGTACGCCCCACGCGCGCGTGCCGCGAGTGCCTCGCCCGGGTCGCCCGCCTCCGCGTACAGCTCCGCTGCCTGCTCGAAGAGCCCGGCGCCCTCGGGGCCGAGGGACATCGCCTCGTGGTCCACCATCTCGGCACGGTCGCGCGGGTCCAGCCCGGCGCCGTCCGCGGCCTCGGCGGCGGCCGCCCACGCCTCCACGGCGTTCGGCCGCAGGGTGTCCGACAGCCGCCGTGCCTCGGCCAGCAGGGCGGCCGGGTCCGGCTGCCCGGTGACGGGGACCGGAGCCTCGGCGGGACCGGGCACGGGAGCCGGCCGTACCGACCGCACACCCAGCGGCAGCCGCTCCGCCAGCGGCCGGCACGCCATGCGCGCGCGTGCCCGCTCGCTCACGTGCCCAGTGCCGTTGCGTGCGTCGAAGCGCGCCGCCAGGGCGAGGGCCTCCCCGCGCGCGTGTGCGGCGAGTTCACTCGCGGTCCACTCCCGGCCGGCCGGGCCCGGCACCTGCCGCGCACCCAGCCCGAGCGCGGTCAGCCGGTCCATGAGCAGGGCCACCACACTCATGAAGTCGAGCCTGCTCCGCGGATGCCCGTCGTCGGTGAAGTACGCCGGGCGCTCCGCGAGCAGCTCCAGGCCCCGCGCCTCGTTGCCGGTCAGCGCGCAGAACTCCACGTGGTCCGCGTACGCGCCGCGCATGCTCTCCATGGCCCGGACGAGCCGGAAGCCCCGCAGGTGGTTCGCCCGGGCCTCGTCAAGGCGGCCCAGTCGCAGCAGCGGCACCAGGGAGGACGCGAGGACCGTGTGCGGCTCGTGGGCGCAGGCGTACTCACCCTCCAGCACCGGCCGCCACAGCTCCAGAGCCTCGGAGTCCCGCCCCTGCTCCGCCTGCCACCAGCCCTGCCCGTGCAGCTCGCAGGCGTGGCAGTCGGCCATGGTGTCCCGGTCGGCGGCCAGCCACGCCGCGTACGCCCGCTCGGCCCGCGCCACGTCCCCGACGTGCGCGGCCACACTGTGCTCGGCGCTGCGCACGGCCCGTTCGGAATGCCCGGCGAGCCGGTAGCGGTGCTCCATCTCGCCGAGCCACTTCTCGATCGACGCGAGCGGGATGTGGGGCTGGTCGAGCATGCCTGCCGAGACCCACTTGAAGACCCAGTGCAGGGAGTGGGTCTCGTACTCGTCGAAGTCCTCGGGCCGTTCGTCCCACATGCGCAGCAGGCGCGCGAAGGGGACGAACATCTTCCCCTTCTCGGAGCTGTAGTTGTAGACCTTCAGCTGGTGCCCGAGCGCCTCGATCACGGCCAGCGGGATGTCCAGCTTCTCGGCCGCCGTCAGCAGCTGCTCCGCACGCGCGTTGCGGGCCGGCCCCTCCGGCTGCCCGGAGTTCTCCGCCATCGCCGCGCGCAGGGTGTCGAAGTCCGCGATCTCCGTCATGCCGGGCCGTCCTCGCTGTGTGTGGCCCACTCCAGGAGGCCGATGAACGCGCGGTTGAGCAGTGCCGAGTCGGCCGGCCTCAGCGGCCGCTGCGCCATCAGCAGCGCCTGCCCGTACAGCGACTCCGTGGCGGTGCCGATGAGTTCCGGGTCGGGCAGCGCGCTGATCCGCCGCACGAGCGGGTTGAGGTGGTTGAGCACCAGCCGCGCGCGGGGTGCGCCGCCCCGCAGGGAGCCGAGGATGCCCGCCCACAGGTCGTCGGCCTGCGCCTCGGCGTCCGCCCGGGCCTGCTCGTGCCGGACGTCCCGGTCGTCGAGGTGCAGCGCGGGCACCGACAGCGGGTGGAAGGCCCGCAGCACGACGTCGCAGCCCAGCGGGTCGAGCCGGGCCCGGGCCGCCGCCAGGAAGCCCGACAGGGCCAGCTCCTCGGCCGGGTCGACCGCGTCCAGATGCGCGGTGACCGTCTCCGCGTCCAGTTCGGCGACCACGGTGCCCGGCCGCACCGAGGGCAGTGCCTCCACCAGCTCGGTGTCGTACGTGTAGCCGCCGTTGACCACGCCGATGCCCTGAGCGGAGGCGATCGGCGCGACCTGCCGGTACTCCTCGACGGTCCGTGTGAAGTGCACCACCGGGTGCCGCTGTGCGAACTCCTCCAGCGACAGCCGACCGTCGGTCGTCTCGAACGGCAGCCACGGCAGCATCGTGCGCAGCATCTCCCGGTCGTGCCGGGCCAGCGACTTCACGCCCAGGTGGTGCACCGCGAGGAACGCGGCCAGCCGCTCGGGATCGCCGGCCGCCAGCCCCGTCAGCCAGGCGCGGATCCGCTCGCCCAGCGCCTCGCGCACACCGGCCAGCGTCTCGTCCTCGTACAGCGCCTCGCGCGACGCCGTGGGCCGCAGACTGTCCGTGTCGAGCACACAGCGCACGAAGAACGCCCAGTCGGGCAGCAGCTGTTCGGCCCGCTCGGTCAGCAGCATGCCCTTCAGGTGCACCCGGTGCCCCGCCCGCCGGACCGGGCTCACCGCCGACGGCAGCACGTACGCAACCCCGCGCACGCCGGCCAGCGGCACGGAAAGGTCGATCGTGTCCAGCGGGGTGAAGCCGAACAGGTCGTGGCAGTGCCGGGCCAGGGCGACCCGGCGGGCGGCCGGGCCCGGATACGGGCGGTCCCAGGGCGCCGGGAGGTCGGTGACCGCCTCGTCGCCGATCCGGACGTCGTACGGCAGCAGCGACCCGAAGTCCCGGGCCAGCGCCGCGACCCGCCCGGGCGCGAGCCACTCCGCGGAACCGGCCCGGGCCACCAGGTGCACGGTGGTGCCCGGCTCGGGCCGCTCGGCGTCCGGCAGCGTCCGCACGGTGTACGAACCGTCGTCGGAGGCCGTCCACTCCACCGGCGGGGCCCCGGGCGTGCGGGCGCTGCGGCTGACCACCCGGATCCGCTCGGCGACGACGAAACAGGCCAGCAGCCCGATGCCGAACTGCCCGAGGAAGTCCGACCGGACCTCCTGAAGCCCCTCGGCCCGCTTCGAACTGCGCCCGATCGTGGCCAGCAGGTTGTGCACGTCCGTCTCGGTGAGCCCCACGCCGGTGTCCTCGACGCGCAGGGCACCGCCCTCGGCGGACAGCCGGACCCGGGCCGGAGCGCCGGGTTCCGTCGCGCGTCTGGCCGTGATGGCGTCGACGGCGTTCTGCAGCAGCTCCCGCAGATACACCTTCGGACTGGAGTAGAGGTGGTGGGAGAGCAGGTCCACCAGACCACGCAGGTCGACCTGGAACGTATGAGGTGACGGGGGCGAATGGGGTGCCTGGGACGGCTGTGAGGTCTGGGAGTCCATCATCACGGCGCCGGTGGGGGACTCGCGACGGCGCGGGGTCGGGCGGTCCCGGTGGGGCGGTGACCGCGAAAGAGGGCCGGGAGCGCGTCATCCTAAGGCCCGAACCAGCCGCCTGACCAGGGGTTTCCGGGATCTTTACGGCGATCTCGCCGCGGCCCCGGGCCAATGTCAGTGGCGTGGTGTGCAATGGATCTCGTGCCCGCACTGGAAGAACCCCTGCGACAACCGCTGAAGTCGGTGCTCGGCCCCGCCACCGCGAAGGTGATGGCCGAGCACCTCGGCCTGCTCACCGTCGGCGACCTCCTGCACCACTACCCGCGCAGATACGAGGAGCGCGGCCAGCTCACCCACCTCGCCGACCTGCCCATGGACGAACACGTCACGGTGGTCGCGCAGGTCGCCGACGCCCGTCTGCACACCTTCGCCTCCGCCAAGGCGCCCCGTGGCAAGGGCCAGCGCCTGGAGGTCACGATCACCGACGGCAGCGGCCGGCTCCAACTGGTCTTCTTCGGCGCGGGCGTCCACAAGCCCCACAAGGAACTCCTGCCGGGCACCCGCGCGATGTTCGCCGGCAAGGTCTCCGTCTTCAACCGCCGCCTCCAACTCGCGCATCCGGCGTACGAGTTGCTGCGGGGCGATCCGGAGGAGTCCGTCGAGACCTGGGCGGGCGCCCTGATCCCGATCTACCCCGCCACCGCCAAGCTGGAGTCCTGGAAGATCGGCAAGGCGATCCAGACGGTCCTGCCCACCGCCCGGGAGGCCGTCGATCCGCTCCCGGACACCCTGCGTGAGGGCCGTGGCCTGGTCCCGCTCCCCGAAGCCCTCCTCAAGATCCACCGCCCGCACACCAAGGCCGACATCGAGGACGCCCGCTCCCGCCTCAAGTGGGACGAGGCCTTCGTCCTCCAGGTCGCCCTGGCCCGCCGCCGCCACGCGGACGCCCAACTCCCCGCCGTCCCGCGCAAACCGGCCCCCGACGGCCTCCTCACCGCCTTCGACGCCCGCCTCCCCTTCACCCTCACCGACGGCCAGCAGCGCGTCTCGAGAGAGATCTTCGACGACCTGGCCACCGCCCACCCGATGCACCGGCTGCTGCAGGGGGAAGTGGGTTCCGGGAAAACCATGGTCGCCCTGCGCGCCATGCTCGCCGTGGTCGACGCCGGTGGGCAGGCCGCCATGCTCGCGCCCACCGAGGTCCTCGCCCAGCAGCACCACCGGTCCATCGTCGAGATGATGGGCGAGCTGGCCGAGGGCGGCATGCTGGGCGGCGCCGAGCAGGCCACCAAGGTCGTGCTGCTGACCGGTTCCATGGGAGCGGCCGCCCGGCGGCACGCCCTGCTCGATCTCACCACCGGCGAGGCCGGCATCGTCATCGGCACGCACGCGCTGATCGAGGACAAGGTGCAGTTCCACGACCTGGGCCTGGTCGTGGTCGACGAACAGCACCGCTTCGGCGTCGAGCAGCGTGACGCCCTGCGCGGCAAGGGCAAACAACCCCCGCATCTACTGGTCATGACCGCCACGCCCATCCCGCGCACGGTCGCCATGACGGTCTTCGGCGACCTGGAGACGTCCGTCCTCGACCAGCTGCCGGCCGGCCGCTCGCCGATCGCCAGCCACGTGGTCCCGGCCGCCGACAAACCCCACTTCCTGTCCCGCGCGTGGGAAAGGGTCCGCGAGGAAGTGGAGAACGGCCACCAGGCGTACGTCGTCTGCCCCCGCATCGGCGACGAGGAGGACGACCCCAAGAAGTCCGCCAAGAAGAAGTCCCCCGAGGACGAGGCGGAGAAGCGCCCGCCCCTCGCCGTGCTCGACGTGGCGGACCAGCTGGCCAAGGGCCCTCTCCAGAGCCTGCGCGTGGAGGTCCTGCACGGCCGCATGCACCCCGACGACAAGGACGCCGTCATGCGCCGCTTCGCCGCCGGCGACACCGACGTCCTGGTCGCCACGACGGTCATCGAGGTCGGCGTCAACGTCCCCAACGCCACCGCCATGGTGATCATGGACGCCGACCGCTTCGGCGTCTCCCAGCTCCACCAGCTGCGCGGCCGCGTCGGCCGTGGCTCGGCACCCGGCCTGTGCCTGCTGGTGACCGAGATGCCCGAGGCGAGCGCGGCCCGCCAGCGCCTCAACGCCGTCGCCTCCACCCTCGACGGCTTCGAGCTCTCCCGCATCGACCTGGAACAGCGCCGCGAGGGCGATGTCCTGGGCCAGGCCCAGTCGGGCGCCAGGACCTCCCTGAAGGTCCTCGCGGTCATCGAGGACGAGGAGATCATCGCCGAGGCCCGGGAGGAGGCGGCAGCGGTGGTGGCGACCGACCCGGACCTGACCCACCTGCCCGCACTGCGTACGGCTCTGGACGCCCTCTTGGACGAGGAGAGGGAGCAGTACCTGGAGAAGGGCTGATCGTTGTCGTTCTCAAGGGGCGCGGGGCTGTAATCCGTATGCGGCTACCGCCGCGCGGGCGCGACCAGCCACAATGAACCTGAACCCGTCCACGACCAAGGACCGAAGATGACCCGCGTGATCGCCGGCGCAGCCGGCGGACGTCGACTCGCCGTACCCCCAGGCACCGGCACCCGCCCCACCTCAGACCGCGCACGCGAAGGCCTCTTCTCCACCTGGCAATCCCTCCTCGGCGGCCCCCTGGACGGCGAACGCGTCCTCGACCTCTACGCGGGATCGGGAGCCGTGGGCCTGGAAGCCCTCTCCCGGGGCGCCGGTCACACCCTCCTCGTCGAAGCCGACGCCAAAGCCGTCCGAACGGTCCGGGAGAACGTCAAGAACCTCGGCCTCCCGGGCGCCGACGTCAGATCAGGCAAAGCGGAACAGATCATCCGCACAGCACCCCCCGGCACTCCGTACGACCTCGTCTTCCTCGACCCGCCCTACGCCGTCACGGACGACGATCTTCGGGAGATCCTCCTCACACTCCGCACAGAAGGCTGGCTCGCCGAGGAAGCCCTCGTCACCGTGGAGCGCAGCACCAGAGGCGGTGAATTCCGGTGGCCCGAGGGTTTCGAACCCCTCCGGGCCCGTCGCTACGGCGAGGGAACGTTTTGGTACGGTCGCGCCGCCTCTACGTGCGAAGACGCACGATGACCGGACCGGAGAGCGAGGGATCACAAGTGCGCCGCGCCGTCTGTCCCGGGTCGTTCGACCCGATCACCAACGGACACCTCGACATCATCTCGCGCGCCTCCAGGCTGTACGACGAGGTCTACGTCGCGGTGATGATCAACCAGGCCAAGAAGGGCCTGTTCGAGATCGAGGAGCGGATCGACCTGATCCGCCGGGTCACCGCCGAGTACGGCAACGTCCGCGTGGAGGCCTTCCACGGCCTGCTCGTCGACTTCTGCAAGCAGCGCGACATCCCCGCCATCGTCAAGGGCCTGCGCGCGGTCAGCGACTTCGACTACGAGCTGCAGATGGCCCAGATGAACAACGGCCTCTCGGGCGTGGAGACCCTCTTCATCCCCACCAACCCCACCTACAGCTTCCTGTCGTCCTCCCTGGTCAAGGAGGTCGCGACCTGGGGCGGCGACGTCTCCCACCTGGTGCCCGCCGAGGTCCTCCAGGTCCTCACCGAGCGCCTGAAGAGGGACTGAACCGGCCCCGGAGGCTTCCCGGGGGGCTGACTGCCCGTCACCCGGTGTTCCGGCGCGCCCCCATGGCCGTACAGTCGTCCCGTCCGTCTCCAACGCATCTGTAGAGAGTGGCGAGCACACGGTGGACGTGCAGAAGAAGCTCGACGAGATCGTCTCCGCGGTCTCCGGCGCCCGGTCCATGCCCATGTCGGCCTCGTGCGTGGTCAACCGCGCCGAGCTGCTCGCGATGCTGGAAGAGGTGCGCGCGGCGCTGCCCGACTCCCTCGCCCAGGCCCAGGAGCTGATCGGCGGGCGCGAGCAGATGGTCGAGCAGGCCCGCCAGGAGGCCCAGCAGATCATCGAGAGCGCGCACGCCGAGCGCGGCTCCCTGATCTCCGGCACCGAGGTCGCCCGCCGCTCCCAGGCCGAGGCCGACCGGATCCTCACCGAGGCCCGCCAGGAGGCCGAGGAGATCCGCGCCGAGGCCGACGAGTACGTCGACTCCAAGCTCGCCAACTTCGAGGTCGTCCTCACCAAGACCCTGGGCTCCGTCGGCCGCGGCCGCGAGAAGCTGCTGGGCACCGGCCCCGGTGTCGACGAGCAGGGCTACGAGGACGAGGACGCCCCCGAGCGCAGCCACGACCCGCAGACCCAGCGCCGCAGCGCCGACGAGTACGTCGACGTGAAGCTGGGCGCCTTCGAGGCAGTCCTCGCCAAGACCCTGGAGGCCGTCGGCCGCGGCCGGCAGAAGCTGCACGGCCGGATCGCCACCGACGACCTGGGCGCTCTCGCCGACGACGCGAGCACCGTCCAGCACTCCAGCGACGCCGACTACCTTGCCGACCTGGCCGCCCTCGCCGACCAGAAGCCCCCGGCAGGGCAGCCCGCACAGCAGCAGGACTACGCGCAGTCGCAGCCGGCGTACGCCCCGACCGCCGGCTACGCCCCGGCGGGAGACGCCTCCGTCCAGCAGCCCGACCCCTACGGCGGCTACCCGCAGCAGGCCTACGCCGCTCAGCAGGACCCCTACGGCTACCAGCACGCCGACCCCTACGCCTACCAGGGCTACGACGCCCAGCACGGCGGCTACGACCCCGGCCGGCCCCAGCCCCAGCAGCAGCCGCAACAGGGGCACCAGGCCCAGCAGGGGCACCAGCCCCAGCAGGGCTACGCCCTCGACGAGACCAGCCTCTTCGACACCGGCATGATCAGCGCGGAGCAGCTGCGGGCCTACGAGCAGGGCCGCGGTCAGGGCTGAGCCCCGGATTGGGCCGAGAGCGAAAGGTCCAGTATCCTGGCTCTTCGGTCGCGCGTACGTCCGCGATCACCGCTGCCCGGGAACGACGAAGGGCGGCGTCCCCGAGCTCGGCAGACCGAAAGTTGGAATGGCCCTGAACGCCCGCCTCGACCACCGCAACCCCCTCGTGTTCGACACACACGAGCTGGGACGGCGGCCTGGTGCGCTGCAGCGCCTGACCCGCGCGGTCGACGCCCCCACGGACTTCGGTATCAAGGGGGTCATCGGAGTGCCGGAAGGCGCCCCGGTGGAGCTCGAACTCCGCCTGGAGTCGGTCATGGAAGGGGTGCTCGTCACAGGCACCGCCCGTGCCGCGGCCGAAGGGGAGTGCGTAAGGTGTCTGGAGCCGCTCGAGCAGGAGCTCGAAGCGGAGTTCCAGGAGATGTTCTCGTACCCTGACGCCGACGACCGGGGCCGCGTGATCGCGGAACCGGGCGACGACGCCGAGGACGACGAGGACAGGCTCTTCCTCGAGGACGGCTTGTTCGACCTCGAGCCCGTGCTGCGTGATGCGGTGGTGCTCGCACTGCCGATGCAGCCGGTGTGCCGGGAAGACTGCCCCGGGCTGTGCGCCGAGTGCGGCGCGCGGCTGGCGGACGACCCGGACCACCACCATGACGCCGTCGACATCCGTTGGGCGGCATTGCAGGGACTCGCCGGCACCATGAAGGACGGCGAGAAGGACGAGATGAGCGGCGCTGACGCGGAAGCGGGCGTCGACGAGAAGCAGGAGAAGTAGCCGTGGCTGTTCCGAAGCGGAAGATGTCGCGCAGCAACACGCGCCACCGCCGGTCGCAGTGGAAGGCTGCGGTCCCCACCCTGGTTGCGTGCGAGCGCTGCCACGAGCCCAAGCAGCAGCACATCGCGTGCCCGTCGTGCGGCACCTACAACAAGCGCCAGGTCCTCGAGGTCTGAGCGGCTGGTGAGAGGCACTGTGTCCACGCCTAAGAACAAGTCTTCCCGTGTGAGCGGGAGTGCTCCGGCGGACAACCAGGCCTCGTCCCACACGCTTCTGGAAGGGCGGCTCGGCTACAAGCTCGAGTCCGCCCTTCTGGTGCGCGCACTGACCCACCGGTCGTACGCATACGAGAACGGCGGTCTGCCGACCAACGAGCGCCTGGAGTTCCTCGGGGACTCCGTCCTCGGCCTCGTGGTCACGGACACGCTGTACCGCACCCACCCCGACCTCCCAGAAGGCCAACTGGCCAAGCTGCGGGCCGCGGTGGTGAACTCGCGTGCGCTCGCCGAAGTGGGCCGCGGGCTCGACCTGGGCTCCTTCATCCGGCTCGGCCGGGGTGAAGAGGGCACGGGCGGCCGGGACAAGGCGTCCATCCTCGCCGACACCCTCGAAGCGGTGATCGGCGCGGTCTACCTCGACCAGGGACTGGACTCGGCGGCGGAGCTCGTGCACCGCCTGTTCGACCCCCTGATCGAGAAGTCCTCGAACCTCGGAGCCGGCCTGGACTGGAAGACCAGTCTCCAGGAACTCACCGCGACCGAGGGACTCGGCGTTCCCGAGTACCTGGTCACGGAGACCGGCCCCGACCACGAGAAGACCTTCACTGCTGCCGCCCGCGTCGGAGGCGTCTCGTACGGCACCGGCACCGGCCGCAGCAAGAAGGAGGCGGAGCAGCAGGCCGCCGAGTCCGCATGGCGGTCCATCCGGGCCGCGGCGGACGAGCGTGCCAAGGCGGCGAAGGACGCCGAGGCGACGCAGACGGCAGCCGCTCAGGCCGCCCAGACGGTCACCGACGGCAGCGCCGGCGGCTGACCCGCCGCCGCCCGCACCCGGGCGGCACACCGCGCACCCGAGCGCCCGCCCCTGCCCGGGGCGGGCGCTCGCGTCATCCACAGGTCCGTGACGGGGGAGTCCATGCCCGAGTTGCCCGAGGTCGAGGTCGTACGGCGCGGTCTCGAGCGGTGGGTCGCCCACCGGACCGTCGCCGAGGCCGAGGTGCTGCACCCGCGTGCGGTGCGCCGCCACCTCGCCGGTGCCGACGACTTCGCGCACCGGCTCAAGGGTCACCGCATCGGCGTCCCCAGCCGCCGCGGCAAGTACCTGTGGCTGCCTCTGGAGGACACGGACCAGTCGATCCTCGCCCACCTCGGCATGAGCGGCCAGCTCCTGGTGCAGCCGCACACCGCTCCGGACGAGAAGCACCTGCGCATCCGCGTCCGTTTCACCGACGCCCTGGAGACCGAACTCCGCTTCGTCGACCAGCGCACCTTCGGCGGTCTCTCGCTGCACGACAACACGGCCGAGGGGCTGCCGGACGTCATCGCGCACATCGCCCGCGACCCGCTCGACGAGCTCTTCGACGACGAGGCCTTCCACCGTGCGCTGCGCCGCAAGCGGTCCACGATCAAGCGGGCCCTGCTCGACCAGTCACTGATCAGCGGGGTCGGCAACATCTACGCCGACGAGGCGCTGTGGCGGGCCCGCATCCACTACGAGCGCCCGACCGCGACCTTCACACGCCCCCGCACCCTGATGCTCCTGGGCCACGTGCGGGACGTGATGAACGCGGCCCTCGCGGTGGGCGGCACCAGCTTCGACAGCCTCTACGTCAACGTCAACGGCGAGTCGGGCTACTTCGACCGCTCACTCGACGCGTACGGGCGCGAGGGCCTGCCCTGTCGGCGCTGCGGCACTCCGATGCGCCGGCGGCCCTGGATGAACCGGTCGAGCTACTACTGCCCCAAGTGCCAGCGGCCGCCGAGGATCACGCCTTAGCGGAGTCGTACCGCTCGCGTGCGGCCAGGACCTGTTCCATGCTGCCCTCCACGCAGTGGATGAGGGCGAGCAGCCGCTCGGCCACGTCGCGTCCCAGCGGCGTCAGTTCGTAGTCCACGCGGGGCGGATTGGTCGGCTGGGCCTCACGGTGCACCAGGCCGTCGCGCTCGAGGGCGTGCAGCGTCTGGGACAGCATCTTCTCGCTCACCCCGTCGACGCGCCGGCGCAGCTCGTTGAAGCGCAGCGAACCCTCGTACAGGGCGCCGAGCGCGAGGCCGCCCCAGCGGCCCGTGACGTGCTCCAGCGTGCCGCGTGACGGGCAGGCCTTGGCGAACACGTTGAACGGAAGGTCGTCGAGGCCCTCCGAGAGCTCCTGGGTGGTGGTCATGTGACCAGAGTACGCCAGCGCAGCGCTAACCGACAGGTTGCACTAACCAAAAGTTAGTGCTTACCTTTGCTCACCGTTAGCGACCTGCCTATTTCAGGAGTACTCACATGACCACCCCTGTCGTCTCCCTCGCCTACCACTCGGGCTACGGACACACCGCCGTCATCGCCGAGGCGGTCCGGGCCGGTGCCGTCGAAGCCGGTGCCGAGGTGCACCTGATCAACGTCGACGAGATCACGGAGGAGCAGTGGGCGGTCCTCGACCGCTCGGACGCCATCGTGTTCGGATCGCCGACCTACATGGGCACCGCGTCCGGCGCCTTCCACGTCTTCGCGGAGGCCACGTCGAAGCGCTGGGCGACCCAGGCCTGGAAGGACAAGCTGGCCGCGGGCTTCACCAACTCCGCCTCCAAGAGCGGCGACAAGCTGCACACCCTGCAGTACTTCCAGATCCTCGCCGCACAGCTCGGCATGCACTGGGTGAACCTGGGCCTGCTCCCCGGCTGGAACAGCAGCACCGGATCCGAGCAGGACCTCAACCGCCTCGGCGTCTTCGCCGGCGCGGCCGCTCAGACCAACGCGGACGAGGGCCCCGAGGCGGTCCACAAGACCGACATCGCCACGGCCGAGGTGCTGGGCCGCAGGGTGGCGGAGACGGCCAGGGTGTTCCGCAGGGGCCTGGCCGCCGCCTGAGCGCACCGGCAGGGCCCGGTGGCCGGGCCCTGCCGGTGCCTGAGCGACCGAAGAAGTGCAGGGTTGGGTCTCTGACCTGCGGATCCGTAATCGACTAATGCTGCGACCTGCGATTTGCCGTCCACGGTTGTCAGCATTGGTCATCGTTGGGGTGCCCTTCGACAGCCCCGATTCGGCCCGAAGGGCGCCACACGCGTGGACCGATGACAATCCCTGCTGCTTCGGGGTTGTCCTAGGAGGCGTTGCGGCTGTCCGCTTCCGCCTGAGCGATGGCTTCGGCTTCGCTCTCGGCAAGCGCGAGCGCGACACCGAACGCCTGGGCGATGTGGCCTGCGGCCGACATGACGCGCGCCGTCCCCACGACGGGAGCGATCGCGACGAGCAGGTCTTGCAGCTGCTCGACCGTGAACTCGGCCTTGATCGCCGGGTTGATGTGGGCGAGGTAGGAGATGGCCGGCGCGTCCATGGCCACGAGTGCGGAAATGCGGGCGAGGATGAGCGTCCGCTCGTCCATGTGGCAGCGCTCGATGGAGTCGATCGTCATGGCGGCGATCGTGTCGAGCACTGGAGTTTCAGGTGCAGTAGCCACTGTGGGACCCCTTCTTGTGCTTGGGAAGTCGGACCGCACCCGCTCAACGCGGGAATCCCCCTGCACGCCTGGCGTCTGCGAGTCAAGAGTAGGCACCCGTGGGTCGTCGCGCGCGTCGAGCCACGACCGTCGCAGCGAGCGTGCCGGTCTGCGTCGACTGCCGGCCCTGTGTCCCGTGCCGCAACGCTTCAATGACCGCGTGCGGCGGCCGGCTCTCCGGACGCCGGGCGTCGACGCTCATCGCAGCAACGGCATGCATGCCTTGCGGCCCTCTGCGCGTCGGTGCGGGCCGCCGTTGATCGCGTCTTCGAGGAAGTGGACTCCTCGGGAGGCGGCCCCCAGACGGCCCCCGAGGTCTCCTAGCGCCCTGACCCGCGATTACCTCAGTAACCGAAGTTCTGCGTCCACCACGGGCCGCCCGAGCCGAGCTCGACACCGACGCCCAGGGTCTTGAAGTCGCAGTTCAGTATGTTCGCGCGGTGGCCGGGACTGTTCATCCAGGCGTCCATCACGGCCGCGGCGTCCGCCTGGCCGCGGGCGATGTTCTCACCGCCGAGGTTGGCTATCCCGGCCTTCTCGGCCCGGTCCCACGGCGTGCGGCCGTCCGGGTCGGTGTGGTCGAAGAAGCCCCGCGCGGCCATTTCCTCGCTGTAGTTCTGGGCCAGCTCGGTCAGCGCGCTGTTGGCGGCGACCGGGCTGCAGCCCACCTTGGCCCGCTCCTCGTTCACGAGGCTCAGCACCTGGGCCGCGGCGGCGGACTCCCCGGACAGGGCGGCGGAGGCGCCGGGCGTCCGGGGCGCCTTCGTGGCCGTCCGGGAGGGCTTGCTCTCCGGCTTCTCGCTGGGAGTGGCCGTCGGCTTCTTCTTCTCCGGGGTCTTCTCCGGCGTCTTCTCGGGCTTCTCCGGCGTCTTCGTCGGCGCGGCCGAGGTCTTCGAGGCCGACGGCGACGGCGAGCCGGACCGCTCGGCGCCCCGGCTGGTGGACGTCTCGCCCCGGCTGTCGGCGCTGCCGGACGTGCCGCCCTGCTCGATCGGGGTGTTCGTGGGCGTGTTGCCGGCCTGGACGTTGTCGGCCCCGCCGCCCCCGCCGAGCTTGTAGTTGTCGAGGCCGGGCACGGCCCCCGTGGCGACCGCGACGGTGCCGAGGGCGACGGCGGCGGAGACGCCGAGCAGGCCGGTGCGCATCGGCCGGGCGGCCTTCTTGCGGCGGCGGTGCGCGCCCGCGCGGCGGGTGCCGCTGTCGGGGGTGAAACCGTCGGAGCCGAAACCGTCGCTCGCGAACACGGCCGTGTCCGTGAAGCGGTCACCGGCCGCGGAGGTCTCCGCGCCGAACAGATACGCCTCGCTCCTGGCGCTGGTCTCGGCGTACGCCTCCGGGTTCAGATAGGGCGCGATGCCCATCGTCGGGGCGCCGTCCGCGGTGTACAGCGGATCGTGGCCCTCTGCGAAGCCGTCGGGGTGGGTGATTCCCGTGGCGCGGCCCGTGGCGGCGCGGCCGGCGTCGGAGCGTCGGTGGCGTCCCATGTCCTGGCCTTCCTCGTCCTGGGGGTCGACTCGTCCTCGAGATCAACACCAAACTCACTCGATCGTGTGAGTTTCATATGAGATTCGTTGAGGGGGGACGGTACCGCATGACGCAAGTGGAGGAAGTGCCCGGAGAGAGTTTGGGCGGTTAGGTTGCAGTCATGAGCGAAGATGTGCGACTGGTCGCCTGGGTGCGGGGACGCGTCCAAGGTGTGGGTTTCCGCTGGTTCACGCGGGCCAAGGCATTGGAGATCGGCGGCCTGAGTGGCTTTGCTCTCAATTTGGGCGACGGGCGGGTCCAGGTGGTCGCCGAGGGCGGGCGCGAGGGGTGCGAGGGCCTTCTGGAGTGGCTGCAGGGCGACGACACGCCCGGCCGCGTGGACGGCGTCACCGAGATCTGGGACACACCCCGCGGCGGCTACGAGGGCTTCGCCATCCGCTGACCAGACCCGCCGGGCGGCCCCGCGAGCCGCCCGCGAACGGGGGCCGGGCGACCGCCCGGAGCGGAAACTTGCTGGTGATTGCCGGAACCGCTTGCCTTGACGCGCTCCGCACGCAAGGATGATCGCCACGCCCCGAGGGCCCCGCAGAAGCCGCGGTACGGCCGTTCCAGGCCGCGCGTGCCCGGGCCGCCCCTTGATACGGGGCGTGATCGTGTTGACCGTCAAACTTTTTGGTGAGACGCTGAAAGCCCCGCGCACCTTAGCTGTTTGGCATGGCTGAACGGCAGTACAACTCCAGGCCCTGCCAAGACCGCGGGTGCGAATCCCTCACGACCCACACCGCAGCGGTCGGTCACGCATTGTGGAGGACCATCCATCATGGCAAAGGCGCTTCTCGGTTACGTCGGCGGCTCCGACCCGCGACTCCTCGCCGAGATGCGACGGCTCCAGCAGCGCGTCCAGGACCTGGAATCCGAGCTCGGACGGATCCAGGCGGAGAACGAAGCGCTGACGGCTGCCGCTTCTCACGACAGGATCATGGAGAGCGTTGACGCACACCAGGCGGAGCCTGCGCTCACCTGATCACTGCACCGCTCCACATCGGTACAGCAGTGGTTGGGCCGCCCGTCACAACCGCCTAGTTGTCAGAAGTGCAAGGGACGCCCCGCCGGCGTCCCTTCTTTCTTGCCCCCGCATCCTTTCACCGTCTTTAACGTCTGATGTGCCCTGCGCGTTCAGCGGTGAAACCGTGGGTTCATGGAGTGAGACCGACCCGGGCGGTAGAGTCCGGCGGCGTGCACCTCAAGGCCCTGACCCTCCGCGGGTTCAAGTCGTTCGCCTCCGCGACCACCCTCCGGTTCGAGCCGGGGATCACGTGCGTCGTCGGACCGAACGGCTCGGGCAAGTCCAACGTCGTCGACGCGCTCAGCTGGGTCATGGGCGAGCAGGGTGCCAAGTCGCTGCGCGGCGGCAAGATGGAGGACGTCATCTTCGCCGGCACCACCGGCCGCCCCCCGCTGGGCCGGGCCGAGGTGTCCCTGACCATCGACAACTCCGACGGGGCCCTGCCCATCGAGTACGCCGAGGTCACCATCACGCGGATCATGTTCCGCAACGGCGGCAGCGAGTACCAGATCAACGGTGACACCTGCCGCCTCCTCGACATCCAGGACCTCCTCTCCGACTCCGGCATCGGCCGCGAGATGCACGTGATCGTCGGGCAGGGCCAGCTCGACTCCGTGCTGCACGCCGACCCCATGGGCCGGCGGGCCTTCATCGAGGAGGCCGCAGGCGTCCTCAAGCACCGCAAGCGCAAGGAGAAGGCGCTGCGCAAGCTGGACGCGATGCAGGCCAACCTCGCCCGCGTGCAGGACCTCACCGACGAACTCAGACGTCAGCTCAAGCCCCTCGGCCGCCAGGCCGCCGTCGCCCGCCGGGCCGCCGTCATCCAGGCCGACCTGCGCGACGCCCGCCTGCGCCTGCTGGCCGACGACCTCGTACGGCTCCAGGAAGCGCTCAAGGCCGAGGTCGCCGACGAGGCCGCGCTGAAGGAGCGCAAGGAGTCCGCCGAGCAGGACCTGCGCAGGGCGCAACAGCGCGAGGCCCTCCTGGAGGACGAGGTCCGGCAGCTCACGCCACGCCTCCAGCGCGCCCAGCAGACCTGGTACGAGCTCTCCCAGCTCGCCGAACGGGTGCGCGGCACGATCTCACTGGCCGACGCCCGGGTGAAGAGCGCCACCTCCGCTCCCCCCGAGGAGCGACGCGGCCGCGACCCCGAGGACATGGAGCGCGAGGCCGCCCGCATCCGTGAGCAGGAGGCCGAGCTGGAAGCGGCCCTGGAGGCGGCCGAACGCGCCCTGGAGGACACGGTCGCCCACCGTGCCGAGCTGGAACGCGCACTCGTCGAGGAGGAACGGCGTCTGAAGGACGCCGCGCGTGCCATCGCCGACCGGCGTGAGGGACTGGCCCGCCTCAGCGGCCAGGTCAACGCCGCCCGCTCCCGCGCGGCCTCCGCCCAGGCCGAGATCGAACGCCTGGCCGCCGCCCGTGACGAGGCGCAGGAACGTGCCGTCGCCGCCCAGGAGGAGTACGAGGCCCTCAAGGCCGAGGTCGACGGCCTCGACGCGGGCGACGTGGAACTCGCCGGGCAGCACGAGTCGGCCAAGCAGCAGCTGGCCGACGCCGAGGCCGCGCTCACGGCCGCCCGGGAGGCCGCCACCGCGGCGGAACGCAAACGCGCCGCGACCCAGGCCCGCCACGAGGCCCTGGCCCTCGGCCTGCGCCGCAAGGACGGCACCGGAATACTGCTCGCGGCGAAGGACCGCCTCTCCGGCCTGCTGGGCCCGGCGGCGGAACTCCTGACGGTGACCCCCGGCCACGAGGTCGCCGTCGCCGCCGCGTTCGGAGCGGCGGCGGACGCGATCGCCGTCACGACCCCGGCCTCGGCGGCCGACGCGATCCGACTCCTGCGCAAACAGGACGGAGGCCGGGCCACCCTGCTCCTGGCAGGAGATGACGCCCTCAGGGACGCGGGAAACTGCGCGACCAGCCACAACGGCCCCGCGGACGCCCGCCACACCTATGCCGCAGACCTGGTACGCGGCCCCTCCGACCTGATGCCGGCCGTCCGCCGGCTGCTGCACGGCATCGTCGTCGTCGGCACCCTCGAAGACGCCGAGGACCTCGTATACGCCCACCCCGACCTCACCGCGGTCACCGCCGAAGGCGACCTCCTGGGCGCCCACTTCGCCCACGGCGGCTCCGCCGGCGCCCCCAGCCTCCTCGAGGTCCAGGCCTCCGTCGACGAGGCCGCCGCCGAGCTGGAAGAGCTGGCCGTCCGCTGCGAGGAGCTCACCGAGACGCAGCACGCGGCGGTCGAGAGGCGCAAGGAATGTGCCGCTCTGGTCGAGGAGCTGGGCGAGCGTCGCCGGGCGGCCGACCGGGAGAAGTCGGCCGTCGCCCAGCAGCTCGGCCGCCTCGCCGGGCAGGCACGGGGCGCCGCGGGGGAGGCCGAGCGGTCCAGCGCCGCCGCGGCCCGGGCGCAGGAGGCCCTCGACCGGGCGCTCGAAGAGGTCGAGGAACTCGCCGAGCGGCTCGCCGTCGCCGAGGAGATGCCGATCGACGAGGAGCCCGACACCTCCGCACGGGACCGGCTCGCCGCCGACGGCGCCAACGCCCGCCAGACCGAGATGGAGGCCCGGCTCCAGGCCCGTACGCACGAGGAACGCGTCAAGGGTCTGGCCGGACGGGCCGACTCCCTGGACCGGGCCGCCCGTGCGGAACGCGAGGCACGCGCGCGCGCCGAGCAGCGGCGGGCCCGGCTGCGCCACGAGGCGGCTGTCGCCGAGGCCGTCGGGGCGGGTGCGCGGCAGCTGCTCGCGCACGTCGAGGTCTCCCTGGCCCGCGCCGACGAGGAGCGCACCGTCGCCGAGGCCGCCAAGGCCCGCCGCGAGCAGGAACTGGCCCGCGCCCGCACCGAGGGGCGCGATCTCAAGGCCGAGCTCGACAAGTTGACGGATTCGGTCCACCGCGGCGAGGTACTCGGCGCCGAGAAGCGGCTGCGCATCGAGCAGTTGGAGACCAAGGCGCTGGAGGAACTGGGTGTCGAACCGGCCGGGCTGGTGGCGGAGTACGGACCGCACCAGCTCGTGCCGCCCTCGCCCCCCGCCGAGGGCGAGGAGCTGCCGGAGGACCCTGAGCACCCGCGCAACCGGCCCCGGCCGTATCTCCGGGCCGAGCAGGAGAAGCGCCTGAAGGCCGCTGAGCGTGCCTATCAGCAGCTCGGCAAGGTGAACCCGCTCGCCCTGGAGGAGTTCGCGGCACTGGAGGAACGCCACCAGTTCCTCAGCGAGCAGCTCGAGGACCTGAAGAAGACGCGGGCGGACCTCCTCCAGGTGGTGAAGGAGGTCGACGAGCGCGTCGAGCAGGTCTTCACCGAGGCGTACCGCGACACGGCCCGGGAGTTCGAGGGCGTCTTCAGCCGACTGTTCCCCGGCGGTGAGGGGCGGCTGGTGCTGACCGACCCCGACAACATGCTCACCACGGGCGTGGACGTCGAGGCGCGTCCGCCGGGCAAGAAGGTCAAGCGCTTGTCGCTGCTCTCGGGCGGGGAGCGGTCGCTGACCGCGGTGGCGCTGCTCGTGTCGATCTTCAAGGCGCGGCCCAGCCCGTTCTACGTCATGGACGAGGTCGAGGCCGCCCTCGACGACACCAACCTCCAGCGGCTCATCCGGATCATGCAGGAGCTCCAGGAAGCCTCCCAGCTGATCGTGATCACGCACCAGAAGCGCACGATGGAGGTCGCCGACGCGCTCTACGGCGTCTCCATGCAGGGCGACGGTGTGTCGAAGGTCATCAGCCAGCGGCTCCGCTAGATAGATGCCCTATACATCGGTCTCACCTGCGATCCTTCACTACTTCAACACTTGAACACACAGTCGCCACACTCCCGCCTCAGATCCAAAGTGACTGCCCTATTGACTTCGAAACTTGAAGGCATAGTCTCGGCAACGTTCCTTTTACCTTCAGGTACCTTCAGGTGGACCTCGAAGGGCTGATCCCCTCCGGCAGCGCTGCCGGTGGCCCGAGGAGTACACGTGACCAGCACAGCGCAGGCACCCAAGTCAGGAGCCAGGACGGCTCACCCCGATCATCTCGGGCACGTCATCTTCATCGCGGCGGCGGCCGCGATGGGCGGTTTCCTCTTCGGCTACGACAGCTCCGTGATCAACGGCGCCGTCGAGGCCATCCGTGACCGCTACGACGTCGGCTCCGCGGCCCTCGCCCAGGTCATCGCCATCGCCCTCATCGGCTGCGCCGTCGGCGCCGCCACCGCCGGCCGCATAGCCGACCGCATCGGGCGCATCCGGTGCATGCAGATCGCCGCGGTCCTCTTCACGATCAGCGCCGTCGGCTCCGCGCTGCCCTTCGCGCTGTGGGACCTCGCCTTCTGGCGGGTCGTCGGCGGCTTCGCCATCGGCATGGCCTCCGTGATCGGCCCGGCCTACATCGCCGAGGTCGCCCCGCCCGCCTACCGCGGCCGGCTCGGCTCCTTCCAGCAGGCCGCCATCGTCATCGGCATCGCCGTGTCGCAGCTGGTCAACTGGGGTCTGCTGAACGCGGCCGACGGTGACCAGCGCGGCAAGCTGATGGGCCTGGAAGCCTGGCAGGTCATGCTCGGCGTCATGGTCGTGCCGGCCGTCCTCTACGGGCTGCTCTCCTTCGCCATCCCCGAGTCCCCGCGCTTCCTCATCTCCGTCGGCAAGCACGAGCGCGCCCGGGAGATCCTCGCCGAGGTCGAGGGCAAGGACATCGATCTGAACGCCCGTGTCGCCGAGATCGAGGGCGCCATGAAGAGCGAGCACAAGTCGAGCTTCAAGGACCTGCTCGGCGGCGGCTTCTTCTTCAAGCCGATCGTCTGGGTCGGCATCGGTCTGTCGGTCTTCCAGCAGTTCGTCGGCATCAACGTCGCGTTCTACTACTCCGCGACGCTGTGGCAGTCGGTCGGCGTCGACCCCGCCGACTCGTTCTTCTACTCCTTCACCACGTCGATCATCAACATCGTCGGCACCGTCATCGCGATGATCTTCGTCGACCGCATCGGCCGCCGGCCGCTCGCGATCATCGGCTCGGTCGGCATGGTGGTCGGCCTCGCGCTGGAGGCCTGGGCCTTCTCCTACCACCTCGTCGACGGCAAGCTGCCGGCCACGCAGGGCTGGATCGCCCTGATCGCCGCGCACGTCTTCGTTCTCTTCTTCGCCCTGTCCTGGGGTGTGGTCGTCTGGGTCATGCTCGGCGAGATGTTCCCGAACCGGATCCGTGCCGCCGCCCTGGGCGTGGCCGCCGCCGCGCAGTGGATCGCCAACTGGGCCATCACCGCGAGCTTCCCGTCCCTGGCCGACTGGAATCTCTCCGCGACCTACGTGATCTACACCGCGTTCGCCGCGCTCTCGATCCCGTTCGTCCTGAAGTTCGTCAAGGAGACGAAGGGCAAGGCTCTGGAGGAGATGGGCTAGAGCCGCCCCGCGACTCGGGGAGAAGGGGCCAAGTCCCCGCTGCCCCTCTCCCCGTAACCCGCCGCCGCCCCGGTTCGGCCACTGCCCGAGCCGGGGCGGCGGTCCGTCGTGCACCGGACCCGGGCCTCCGGCAGCGTCAGCGGTCCAGCTCCGGCAGCACCCGTTCGCAGAACAGCTGCAGGCTCCGCCATCCCTCTTCCACCGGCATCCCGCCCGCCAGCGGATGCAGGACGTAGGAATCCAGCCCCAGCGCCACGCACGCCTGCGGGGTGAGGATCCGATAGACGCCCTCGGCGCGCAGCTCCTCGACCGTCGACGCGGCCGACTTCACCGCCGAGCGCATCCCGCCCGGCTGCCAGGCGGCGTATGTCCGGGCCTCGTGCAGAAAGTGCCGACCGTACTGCGCCCAGGCCCGGTCCGGGTCCTCCGCCACGTGCAGCAGAGGCGTCTCGGCGGCGGGCATCATCACCCAGCCCTCGGTGCCGTACTCGGCGAGCCGCTCCTTGTAGTACGCCTCCAGCTCCGGCAGGTGCGCGCTCGGGAAGAACGGCAGGCCGAGCCGGGCGGCGCGGCGGGCCGCCGCCCGGGACGAACCGCCGACCAGGAGCAGCGGGTGCGGTTCGGTGAAGGGGCGTGGTGTGACGCGGACCGTGCGGCCGCGGTAGGAGAAGGGCTCACCCGTCCAAGCCGCCAGCAGTGTCTCCAGCAGCTCGTCCTGGAGGGCGCCGCGCCGGGTGAAGTCCACGCCGAACTGCTCGTACTCCGCCGGCCGGTACCCGATCCCGGCGACGGTCACCAGCCGGCCGCCGCTCAGCAGGTCCAGCACGGCGATCTCCTCGGCCAGTCGCAGCGGGTCGTGCAGCGGGCCGATGATCGCGGAGACGGTGACCGCGACACGCCGCGTCGCACCGAAGACGGCCCCCGCGAAGGCGAACGGTGACGGCAGCCAGTTGTTGTCCGCCCCGTGGTGCTCCTCCGTCTGCACCGTGCTCACGCCCCGGTCGTCGGCGTACGCGGCCATCTCCAGGGCCGCCCGGTAGCGGGCGCCGAGCTCGGCGGGGCCGGCCCCGGGGGCGACGAGGTTGAAACGTGCGACCGTGACGGGCATGGGGCGTCTCCCTCCGCCGGGCGGGTGTCCGGGGGACGTTAGCTGACGAGGCGTCAGACATCCAGGGGTGTGGAGATCCGGCGGCACCCGGCCCCGAGGGGCGGCGCGAGCGGGGTGACCCGGGGGCCCATGACTGATACTGGACCCGTTATGGACATCGTCATCCTTGCTGTAGTCATCGCCGTGGTCGTGATCGGCGCGCTCGGCGGGCTCATCGTCGGCAGCCGGCGCAAGAAGCAGCTGCCTCCGCCCCCGCCCGCGGCGCCCGACATCACCGCCCCACCGGCCGAGCCGCACGTCGGCGACGAGGCCGAGACGCCGCGGGAGGAACCGCGGCGCACCATAGAGGAGGTGGATCTCCCGGACGGCTCGGCTCCGGTCGTAGTCGAGGAGCCGCCCGCCGAAGCTCCCGAGATCGAGATCCCGGAACCCACCGCCGGCCGCCTGGTCCGGCTGCGGACCAGGCTCTCCCGCTCGCAGAACGCCCTCGGCAAGGGGCTGCTCACGCTGCTGTCGCGCGAGCACCTCGACGAGGACACCTGGGAGGAGATCGAGGACACGCTGCTCACCGCCGACGTCGGAGTGCAGCCCACCCAGGAGCTGGTCGAGCGGCTGCGTGAGCGCGTGAAGGTGCTCGGCACCCGCACCCCGGAGGAGCTGCGCACCCTGCTCCGCGAGGAACTGGTCACGCTGGTCGGCCGCGACATGGACCGCGTGGTGAAGACCGAGCCGGAGGACCGCAAGCCGGGCATCGTGATGGTGGTCGGCGTCAACGGCACCGGCAAGACCACCACCACCGGCAAGCTCGCCCGCGTCCTGGTGGCCGACGGGCAGAGCGTCGTGCTCGGCGCCGCCGACACCTTCCGTGCCGCCGCCGCCGATCAGCTCCAGACCTGGGGCGAGCGCGTGGGCGCCCACACCGTGCGCGGACCGGAGGGTGGCGACCCGGCCTCCGTGGCCTTCGACGCGGTCAAGGAGGGCAAGGAGATGGGTGCGAACGTCGTACTCATCGACACCGCCGGCCGCCTGCACACCAAGACCGGCCTCATGGACGAGCTCGGCAAGGTCAAGCGGGTCGTCGAGAAGCAGGCTCCGGTCGACGAGGTGCTGCTCGTCCTGGACGCCACCACCGGCCAGAACGGCCTGGTCCAGGCCCGGGTCTTCTCCGAGGTCGTCGACATCACCGGCATCGTGCTCACCAAGCTCGACGGCACGGCCAAGGGCGGCATCGTGGTCGCGGTCCAGCGCGAGCTGGGCGTCCCGGTCAAGCTCGTCGGACTCGGCGAGGGAGCGGACGACCTGGCGCCGTTCGAGCCGGAGGCGTTCGTTGACGCCCTTATCGGAGAGTGAGCCCGGCACTCACCGAGGATTCACCCACGAAAGCCGTATCGCACGGCGAAGCGCCCGCCCCCCGGGATCCGGTCGGGGCCGGGCGCTTCGCCGTGTGTGTCCGTCCGCCTGTGGGCCGCGCCGTGACTAGGCCCACGACCGGTGGGCCACGTATGCCAGAGTGCCCAGCACCAGGCGGGCCTCCGGCGGGCGGGACGCCGAGTCCAGAGCGGGGGGGCGCAGCCACCGCACCGGGCCCAGGCCACCGCGGTCGGAGGGCGGTGCCGTGATGTGCGTGCCCGGACCGAGGCCGCGCAGGTCGAGCGCGTCCGGGTCGTCCCAGCCCATCCGGTAGAGCAGCCCGGGGAGGTCGGCGGCTGCGCCGGGGGCGACGAAGAAGTGCGCGCGGCCGTCCGGGGTCACGGCGACCGGGCCGACGGGCAGGCCCATGCGCTCCAGCCGGGCCAGTGCGCGGCAGCCGGCGGGCTCGGCCACCTCGATGACGTCGAACGCCCCGCCGACCGGCAGCATCACCGAGGCGCCGGGGAACTCGGCCCACGTCCCGGTCACGGCGTCCAGGGTCGCTCCGGCCGGGAGCACCGGCGCGAAGTCGAGCGGGTGCGCGCCCGGCGCGGTGCAGTCGCCGCGGCCGCAGGAGCAGGCGCCCGCCGAGGCCCGGGCCCCCGGCACCACGTCCCAGCCCCACAGTCCGGTGTACTCGGCGACGGCGGTGCCGTCCGACGTGCGGCGGCGGCGTGAGCCGGACCGGATGTCGCGCATGCCACGGTTGATGCCGATCGTGAAGCCCATGCCCCCTCCAACGGGTCCGACGCCCGGCGGTTACGCAGCGGGCGCGGTGCGTGACTCTCTGTTTCCGCCTTCCCGGTGGCGGTCGCTCCACTCGGCGCCCGGACGTGTCCAGGGTGGTACGCCCGGCGACGCGCGCCCCCGAATGCATCGCTGCACCCGCTCTTGGTCGTGCTGTGTCAAGTGAATCGCGCCTGGGTGTACGTGAGTTCATTCGAAGGGGTGGCGAATGGTGGCGTTTCCGTGTGAGCCGTGGCTGGACGGGTGATCGTAGGATTACTTTGTGTGCACGAGTCCTGGGGGCACATGCGCTCGTGGGTATGCCGGAGGCAAGTCGTCATTCCGTTCGAAGGGTGACAAGGGCCGGACGGGCGGTGGTGTGAACCGGCATGCTGATAGGGCTTGGCGCACTCGGCGACAAGTGGTCTCAGGGATGGGGGCGTTCCAGTGAGCGGCAACGGCGGAAGCGGAACGAACGCTGCGAGCGCGACGCACGCCGACAAGCGCTCGAACGAGCTGCTCACCTCCTGGTTCGTGCGCAGCGGCTGGTCCAAGGGCGAGCTCGCCCGCCAGGTCAACCGCAGGGCACGGCAGTTGGGCGCCAGCCACATCTCCACGGACACCTCGCGCGTGCGCCGCTGGCTCGACGGCGAGAACCCCCGTGAGCCCATCCCCAGGATCCTGTCCGAACTGTTCTCCGAGCGCTTCGGCGTCGTCGTCTCCGTCGAGGACCTGGGCCTGCGCACCGCGCGACAGTCACCCTCGGCGACCGGCGTCGACCTGCCGTGGACGGGCCCGCAGACAGTGGCCCTGCTCAGCGAGTTCTCGCGCAGCGACCTGATGCTGGCGCGGCGCGGCTTCCTCGGGAGCTCGCTGGCCCTGTCCGCGGGCCCGGCCCTCATCGAGCCCATGCAGCGCTGGCTCGTCCCCTCGCCCCCGGCCCCGCGCTCCGAGCCCGGGTCCGCGGGCGGCTCCGGGCGCGCCCGCGGCCGTCTCTCCAAGCCGGAGCTGGACCTCCTGGAGTCCACGACGGTGATGTTCCGGCAGTGGGACGCCCAGTGCGGCGGGGGCCTGCGCCGCAAGGCGGTCGTCGGGCAGCTGCACGAGGTGACGGACCTCCTCCAGGAGCCCCAGCCGGAGTCCACGACCCGGCGCCTGTTCAAGGTCGCCGCCGAACTGGCCGAACTGGCCGGCTGGATGTCGTACGACATCGGGCTCCAGCCGACCGCGCAGAAGTACTTCGTCCTCGCGCTGCACGCCGCCAAGGAGGCCGGTGACCGGCCGCTCGGGTCGTACGTGCTGTCCAGCATGAGTCGCCAGATGATCCACCTGGGCCGGCCCGACGACGCGCTGGAGCTGATCCACCTCGCGCAGTACGGCAGCCGGGACTGCGCCGGCCCGCGCACCCAGTCGATGCTGTATGCGATGGAGGCCCGCGCCTACGCCAACATGGGGCAGCCCGGCAAGTGCAAGCGGGCGGTGCGGATGGCCGAGGACACCTTCGCCGAGGCCGACGAGTGGGACGAGCCGGACCCCGACTGGATCCGCTTCTTCTCCGAGGCCGAGCTGTACGGCGAGAACTCCCACTCGTACCGCGACCTGGCCTACGTCGCCGGCCGCAGTCCCACCTACGCCTCACTGGCCGAGCCCCTGATGGACCGGGCCGTGGAGCTCTTCGCCAAGGACGGCGAGCACCAGCGCTCCTACGCGCTGAACCTCATCGGCATGGCCACGGTCCACCTCCTTCAGCGCGAGCCCGAGCGGAGCACGGGCTTCGCCACCGAGGCCATGCTGGTCGCCAAGAAGGTCCGCTCCGAGCGGGTCAACACCCGTATCCGAAAGACGGTCGACACCGCAGCGCGCGACTTCGGCGACCTCGGTGAGGTCGTCGACCTCACCGAGCGGCTCGCGGCCGAGCTGCCCGAGACCGCCGAGGCCGTCTGAGGAGCGGCAGGACCCCCTGAACCCCGGCCGCGGCCGGCCCTCCCGAACTGCCCGACTCGGCTCCCCCATGCCAGGTCATCGGAAGGCCGACCGCGGCCGGTTCCATGCGCCCACGGCTGCCTGAAAGCCGAAGGTTGCGCCACGATAACGATCGGCTCGCCCGCAATCGGGCAGTTCATCGACGCGTAACACAGAACGCGCCTTCGTCACGGTCGCGAAACAACGAGGGGCTTCGACCGAAACCGCGCTGCGCCAATCTCGTGGCGCATAACCGGCCCACCCCTCATTCCGCTTCGAGGCTTCGCCCGCACGGGGCCGTACCAATGACGAGGAGACGCCGATGGCACCAGCCATCACCCTTGCCGCAGAGGCGCCCAAGCTCTCTGCCGCGAACACAGGGTTCATGCTCATCTGTTCCGCCCTGGTGATGCTCATGACGCCGGGCCTGGCCTTCTTCTACGGAGGCATGGTCCGCGTCAAGAGCACCCTGAACATGCTGATGATGAGCTTCATCAGCCTCGGGATCGTCACCATCCTGTGGGTGCTGTACGGGTTCTCCATGGCGTTCGGCACCGACTCCGGCAGCCTCATCGGCTGGAACTCCGACTGGGTCGGACTCGGCAACATCGGCCTGACGGAGCTGTGGCCCGGCTACACCATTCCGGTGTTCGTGTTCCTGGTCTTCCAGCTGATGTTCGCGATCATCACGCCCGCCCTGATCAGCGGCGCCCTCGCGGACCGGGTGAAGTTCAGCGCGTGGGCGCTGTTCATCGCCCTGTGGGCCACGGTCGTCTACTTCCCGGTCGCGCACTGGGTCTGGGGCACCGGCGGCTGGGCCTTCGAGCTGGGCGTCATCGACTTCGCCGGCGGTACGGCGGTCCACATCAACGCCGGTGCCGCGGCCCTCGGCGTGATCCTCGTCATCGGCAAGCGCGTGGGCTTCAAGAAGGACCCGATGCGCCCGCACAGCCTGCCGCTGGTCATGCTCGGCGCCGGTCTGCTGTGGTTCGGCTGGTTCGGCTTCAACGCCGGCTCCTGGCTCGGCAACGACGACGGCGTCGGCGCGCTGATGTTCGTCAACACGCAGGTCGCCACCGCCGCCGCCATGCTCGCCTGGCTCATCTACGAGAAGATCCGCCACGGCGCGTTCACCACGCTCGGTGCCGCCTCCGGCGCCGTCGCGGGCCTGGTCGCCATCACCCCGGCCGGTGGCGCGGTCACCCCGCTCGGCGCGATCGCCGTCGGCGCCATCGCCGGTGTGCTGTGCGCCATGGCCGTCGGCCTGAAGTACAAGTTCGGCTACGACGACTCCCTGGACGTCGTCGGCGTCCACCTGGTCGGCGGTGTCGCCGGCTCCCTGCTGATCGGCCTCTTCGCCAGCGGCAAGGGCCAGTCCACCGTCGAGGGCCTCTTCTACGGCGGCGGCCTCACCCAGTTCTGGAAGCAGTGCGCCGGTGTCTTCGCGGTGCTCGGCTACTCCCTGGTCGTCTCCGCGGTCCTCGCCTTCATCCTCGACAAGACCATGGGTATGCGGGTCCCCGAGGACGACGAGGTCGCCGGCATCGACCAGGCCGAGCACGCCGAGACCGCATACGACTTCAGCGGCGCCGGTGGCGGCGCCGCCAAGACGGCCGTCACGGCCCCGGTCGCCGCAACCGCGAGCAAGAAGGTGGACGCATGAAGCTCATCACCGCCGTCGTGAAGCCGCACCGGCTCGACGAGATCAAGGAGGCCCTGCAGGCCTTCGGCGTGCACGGCCTGACGGTCACCGAGGCCAGCGGCTACGGTCGTCAGCGGGGACACACCGAGGTCTACCGGGGCGCCGAGTACACCGTCGACCTGGTCCCCAAGATCCGCATCGAGGTCCTGGTCGAGGACGACGACGCCGAACAGCTCATCGAGGTCGTCGTGAAGGCCGCCCGCACCGGCAAGATCGGTGACGGCAAGGTCTGGTCCATCCCGGTCGACACCGCCGTACGGGTCCGGACCGGCGAGCGCGGTCCGGACGCGCTCTGACACAGAAGAACAGGAGTCGCCGGGTGACGGGTACGAACGTGCAGAACGAAGCAGAGGACTCGGGACCCGGCGGCTACGCGGCGGCCCGGCTGCGTCTCCTCACCGAGGAGGCGCGGTCCGGGCCGCCGCGTCGTGCGGCCCTGGCCGAACTCACCGACGACTGGCTCGGCGGCCTGTTCGCCGCGGGTGCGGAGGGGCTGCGCGGCGCGTCCCTGGTCGCCGTCGGCGGCTACGGACGCGGAGAGCTGTCCCCGCGCAGCGACCTCGACCTGCTCCTGCTGCACGACGGCGGCGACACCAAGGCCGTCGCCGCCCTCGCCGACCGGCTCTGGTATCCCGTCTGGGACCTGGGCCTGGACCTGGACCACTCCGTGCGCACCCCCGACGAGGCCCGCAAGACCGCCGGTGAGGACCTCAAGGTGCAGCTCGGCCTGCTGGACGCCCGGCACGTCGCCGGAGACCTCGGCCTCACCGCCTCCCTGCGCACCGCCGTCCTCGCCGACTGGCGCAACCAGGCTCCCAAGCGCCTGCCCGAACTCCAGGAACTGTGCGCCGAACGCGCCGAGCGGCAGGGCGAGCTGCAATACCTGCTGGAGCCCGACCTGAAGGAGGCCCGCGGCGGGCTGCGGGACGCCACCGCGCTGCGGGCCGTCGCCGCCTCCTGGCTCGCGGACGCACCCCGCGAGGGCCTCGCCGACGCCCGGCGCCGGCTCCTCGACGTCCGGGACGCCCTGCACCTGGCCACCGGGCGCGCCACCGACCGGCTCGCCCTCCAGGAGCAGGACCAAGTGGCCGCCGAACTCGGCCTGCTCGACGCGGACACCCTGCTGCGCCAGGTGTACGAGGCGGCCCGGATCATCTCGTACGCCAGCGACGTCACCTGGCGCGAGGTGGGGCGCGTCCTGCGATCGCGAGCCGTCCGGCCCCGGCTGCGCGCCATGCTCGGCGGCGGGAAGCCGACCGCCGAGCGGTCCCCGCTGGCCGAGGGCGTGGTGGAGCAGGACGGCGAGGTGGTGCTCGCCCGCGCCGCGCGCCCCGAACGCGACCCCGTGCTGCCGCTGCGCGCGGCGGCAGCCGCCGCGCAGGCCGGACTCCCGCTCTCGCTGCACGCCGTGCGGCGCCTGGCGGCCACCGTGCGCCCGCTGTCCACCCCCTGGCCCGCCGAGGCTCGCGAACAGCTCGTCACCTTGCTCGGCTCCGGCCGCCCCACCATTGACGTCTGGGAGGCGCTGGAGGCGGAAGGGCTGGTCACCCGGCTGCTGCCCGACTGGGAGCGGGTCCGCTGCCGCCCGCAGCGCAACGCCGTGCACCTGTGGACCGTCGACCGGCACCTCATCGAGACCGCGGTGCGCGCCTCCGAGTTCACCCGCCGGGTCAGCCGCCCCGACCTGCTGCTGGTCGCCGCGCTGCTGCACGACATCGGCAAGGGCTGGCCGGGCGACCACTCCGTGGCGGGCGAGATCATCGCCAAGGACGTGGCCACCCGGATCGGCTTCGACCGCAACGACGTGACGGTCATCGCCACCCTCGTACGGCATCATCTGCTGCTCATCGACACCGCCACCCGGCGCGACCTGGAGGACCCGGCCACCGTGCGGTCCGTCGCCGAGGCCGTCGGGTCCGAGGGCACCCTGGAGCTGCTGCACGCGCTCACCGAGGCCGACGCCCTCGCGACCGGCCCGGCCGCCTGGTCGTCCTGGCGCGGCTCGCTCGTCGCCGACCTGGTCAAACGGGCCTCGGCGGTGCTCGCCGGGGATGCCCCGGACGACCCCGAGGAGGCCGCGCCGACCGCCGAGCAGGAGCGGCTCGCCCTGGAGGCGGCCGCGACGGGCAGCCCGGTGCTCTCCCTGCGTGCCCAGACCGAGCCGCCCGCCGGGCAGGAGCCGTCGGGCGACCCCGAGCCGCTCGGGGTGGAGCTGCTCATCGCCGTACCCGACCAGCCCGGGGTGCTGCCCGCGGTGGCCGGCGTCCTCGCCATGCACCGGCTGACCGTACGCACCGCCGAGCTGCGCTCCCTGCACCTCCCGGCCGGTGTGGACGGCTCCGTCCTGCTGCTGGACTGGCGCGTGGCGGCCGAGTACGGCTCCCTGCCGCAGGCCGCCCGGCTGCGCTCGGACCTGGTCCGGGCCCTGGACGGCTCCCTGGACATCGCCGGCCGCCTCGCCGAACGGGACGCGGCCTATCCGCGCCGCCGGGGCGTCGTCGCCCCTGCGGCCCGGGTGTCGGTCCACCCGGCCGCCTCCCGGCTGGCCACGGTCATCGAGGTCCGCTCCCAGGACGCCCCGGGCCTGCTGTTCCGCATCGGACGCGCCCTGGAGGACGCGAGCGTGCGGGTGCGCAGCGCGCACGTCTCGACCCTCGGCGCCAACGCCGTCGACGCCTTCTACGTGACCGGCCCGGAAGGCGCACCCCTGCCCGGGGACGAGGCGGCGGCGGTGGCGCGGAAGCTGGAGGAGACACTGCGGGGGTGAGGGCGACCCGGCGACTTGTCACGCCGGGATACCCTGGAGGGCGATTCCCTGTAGCCACCGACCCCGAGGACCGCGAGCGCCGTGTTCGATACTCTTTCCGATCGCCTCTCAGCGACCTTCAAGAACCTGCGCGGCAAGGGACGGCTCTCCGAGGCGGACATCGACGCCACGGCACGCGAGATCCGGATCGCGCTGCTCGAGGCGGACGTGGCGCTTCCCGTCGTCCGGGCGTTCATCAAGAACGTCAAGGAGCGCGCCCTGGGTGCCGAGGTCAGCAAGGCGCTGAACCCGGCCCAGCAGGTCCTCAAGATCGTCAACGAGGAACTGGTCACCATCCTCGGCGGCGAGACCCGGCGTCTGCGCTTCGCCAAGCAGCCCCCCACCGTGATCATGCTGGCGGGTCTGCAGGGTGCCGGTAAGACCACCCTCGCGGGCAAGCTCGGCCGCTGGCTGAAGGAGCAGGGCCACTCGCCGCTGCTGGTCGCCTGTGACCTCCAGCGCCCCAACGCCGTGAACCAGCTCAGCGTCGTCGCCGAGCGCGCCGGCGTCAGCGTCTACGCGCCGGAGCCGGGCAACGGCGTCGGTGACCCGGTCAAGGTCGCCAAGGACTCCATCGAGCACGCCAAGTCCAAGGTCCACGACATCGTGATCGTGGACACCGCCGGCCGCCTCGGCATCGACCAGGAGATGATGCAGCAGGCCGCGGACATCCGCGACGCCGTCTCCCCGGACGAGATCCTTTTCGTCGTCGACGCGATGATCGGCCAGGACGCCGTCAACACCGCCGAGGCCTTCCGCGACGGCGTCGGCTTCGACGGCGTGGTGCTCTCCAAGCTCGACGGTGACGCCCGCGGTGGTGCGGCCCTGTCGATCCGGCAGATCACCGGCAAGCCGATCATGTTCGCCTCCAACGGCGAGAAGCTCGACGACTTCGACGCCTTCCACCCTGACCGGATGGCCTCCCGCATCCTCGACATGGGTGACCTCCTCACCCTGATCGAGCAGGCGGAGAAGACGTTCAGCCAGGAAGAGGCCGAGAAGATGGCCTCCAAGCTGGCGTCCAAGAAGGGCCAGGACTTCACCCTGGACGACTTCCTGGCCCAGATGGAGCAGGTCCGCAAGATGGGCTCCATCTCCAAGCTGCTCGGCATGCTGCCGGGCATGGGCCAGATGAAGGACCAGATCAACAACCTGGACGAGCGGGACGTCGACCGCACGGCCGCCATCATCAAGTCGATGACCCCGGCCGAGCGCCAGGAGCCGACGATCATCAACGGCTCGCGCCGCGCCCGTATCGCCAAGGGCTCCGGCGTCGAGGTCAGCGCGGTCAAGAACCTGGTGGAGCGGTTCTTCGAGGCCCGCAAGATGATGTCCCGCATGGCCCAGGGCGGCGGCATGCCGGGGATGCCCGGGATGCCGGGCATGGGTGGCGGCCCCGGCCGTACGAAGAAGAAGCAGAAGCAGGCCAAGGGCAAGCAGCGCTCCGGCAACCCGATGAAGCGCAAGCAGCAGGAGCAGGAGGAGGCCGCCCGCCGGGCCGCCGCGGCCGAGGGCGGCAGCGCCTTCGGGCTGCCGCAGCAGGGCGGCAAGGACTTCGAACTCCCCGACGAGTTCAAGAAGTTCATGGGCTGACGGCTCGTCCGAACCGCACTGAGGGCGCCCCCCTTGTCCGGAGGGCGCCCTCAGCGGTGTGTCGGCGGCTCGCCGGTCAGCCGTTCGGGAACTTCCAGACGAACGGCTCGCCGTCCTCCTCGGCCCAGTGGACCTCGACACTCTTGGCGTTCGCCGGGATCACGTACGTCTCGCAGAAGACATGGCTCTCGCCCTGCTTCCAGCTGTCGACGTCGTAGGGGTCCTCGCAGCCGGTCGCGTCCTCGGTGGCGCCGATGAGGACCGAGCCGCGCTGCCCGTCGGCGAAGACCGTCGTGCCGTCGTGCACGTCGGAGCCCTCGGTGAGGGCGGGCCCGCTCTTGTGCGTGTACTTCACATGAGCGACGGCCAGCACCTTGCCCTTGACCTTGTCCGGCTCGGACACCGCCTTCGCCGCCTCGGCCTCGGTGCCCAGGTCGACCTTCTGCGCCAGGACCTCATAGGTGACCTCGCCCGGGTCCTCCGCGACCTTGCCGGTGGCGCTCTCGCCGACCGCCAACTCACCGCCGGAGGTGGGCTCCGGCGACGGCGAGGCCTTGGCCTGGGCGGTGCCCGTGCTCTTCGCGTCGGCGGTGTCGTCGCCGCCCCCGCAGGCGGTGAGCGTCAGGGCGAGGACGGCGACGGACGCGACGAGGCGCAGCGCGGTCTGGTGGTGCGGCACAACAGCTCCTGTATGCAGATGTGTAGGTCCCCCTGGCGGTGGATCACATTAAGCGTTCATGATCCACTTGGTGGAACCAAAAGCACTCCGTGGTGCTTTCTTCACACTGTTCACACCTGCATCGGAAACTCGTTCGTCACGGTGTCCGGGCGATCAGATAGCGGAACACGTTCGGCATCCACACCGTGCCGTCCTGACGCTGGTGCGGATGCAGGGCCTCGGCCAGCTCCTTGTCGACCTGCACCTGGTCCGTCGCCCTCATCGCCGCGTCGAACAGACCCGTCGATTTCAGGCCGCGTACCGCGCTGTCCACGTCTGCGTAGCCGAAGGGGCACGCCACCCGCCCCGAACCGTCCGGCCTCAGCCCGGCCCGCTGGGCGACGTCCTCCAGGTCGTCGCGGCAGGCGGGACGCCATGCGCCCGAGTTGCGCAGCGGTTCCGCCAGCTTCGTGGCCACCCGCATCACCGACGCCGTGGCGCAGCGCTCCGGCGGACCCCAGCCCGCCAGCACCACGGCCGCACCGCGCCGGGCGAGCGGCGTCGCCTCCGCGAGCAGTCCGCTGAGCCCCTCCGAGTCGCCCGCCAGGCACCCGATCGGCTCGAAGGCGGTCACCAGGGTGAAGCCGGGAGCGCCAGGCTCCGCGGCGTCCCGGGGCGAGCCGTCGACCAGCCGGGTGTCCGGACGCGCCCGTGTCCCCGACGCCTCCGGGAGCAGCCGCTCCCGCGCCAGGGCCATTCTCTCCGGGGAAGCGTCGACACCGGTGACCGCCGCTCCCCGGGCGGCGGCCATCAGCAGGGAGAGCCCGGAACCGCAGCCGAGACCGAGCAGCCGCGTCGCGGGACCCACTTCCAGTCGCTCGTAGACGGCCTCGTAGAGCGGTACGAGCATCCGCTCCTGGATCTCGGACCAGTCACGCGCGCGTGCACGCAGGTCCACGCGGGGTGCGGCCCCCGCGTGAGGCAGGTGCTGCCGCACGAGCGTAGGTGTCATAAGTAAGCGCCCCAATCCGCCGAGAGTTGCCTCTTGCCCGATTCCATGGCCCCCGTGACAGTGCGCTCGCACTACCCCCGTATGCCAGGAAACTCCCCCCTCGACCCGTCGTCCAGTGGAATGCGGCAGGGCTTGTGAGTTGTCATGTGCCTATGGCGAGATTTCACATTCCGGCAACGTGGGCCCGTACCATCTCGCCATGGCGAAGGCACCTGTTCTCACCCCCCGGGCGGACGATTTCCCGCGCTGGTACCAGGACTTGATCACCAAAGCGGAACTCGCCGACAACGGTCCGGTGCGCGGCACCATGGTCATCCGCCCGTACGGGTACGGGCTGTGGGAGCGGATGCAGGCGGAGATGGACGCCCGCATCAAGGAGACGGGCACCCAGAACGCCTACTTCCCCCTGCTCATCCCCGAGTCGTACCTCGCCAGGGAGGCCGACCACGTGGAGGGCTTCGCGCCCGAGCTGGCCGTCGTCACCCACGGCGGCGGCAAGGAGCTCGAAGAGCCGGCCGTGGTCCGCCCCACCTCCGAGATGATCATCAACGAGTACTTCTCGAAGTGGGTGCAGAGCTACCGCGACCTTCCGCTGCTCATCAACCAGTGGGCGAACGTCGTGCGCTGGGAGCTGCGGCCCCGGCTGTTCCTGCGGACCTCCGAGTTCCTCTGGCAGGAGGGCCACACGGCGCACGCCACGTACGAGGAGGCACGCGACTTCGCCGCGCACATCCACCGGCAGGTCTACGAGGACTTCATGCTGAACGTCCTGGCCATGGACGTCGTCCCCGGCCGCAAGACCGTCAAGGAGCGGTTCGCCGGTGCGATCAACACCCTCACGCTCGAAGGCATGATGGGCGACGGCAAGGCCCTGCAGATGGCCACGAGCCACGAACTCGGCCAGAACTTCGCGAAGGCCTTCAATACCGGCTACCTCTCGAAGGACGGCCGGCAGGAGCTGGTCTGGCAGACCTCCTGGGGCTCCACCACCCGCATGATCGGCGCCCTGGTGATGATGCACGGCGACGACGACGGCCTGCGCGTCCCGCCGCGGCTGGCACAGATCCAGGCCGTCGTGCTCGCGATCAAGGGCGACGAGGCGGTTCTGGCCAAGGTTCGCGAGCTCGGCGACCGGCTGAAGGCGGCCGGTGTCCGCGTGCACGTCGACGACCGCACCGACACCCCCTTCGGCCGCCGCGCGGTCGACTGGGAGCTCAAGGGTGTGCCGGTCCGGATCGAGATCGGCCCGCGCGACCTGGAGAACGGCACGGCGATGCTGGCCCGCCGCATCCCCGGGGGCAAGGAGCCGGTCGGGCTTGACGATCTGGTCGGGCTGCTGCCGAAGGTCCTGGAAGAGGACCAGGCGCTGCTTCTGGAGCAGTCCCGTGAGCGCCGCGAGTCCCGGACGGCCGAGGTTTCCACCTTCGCGGAGGCGGTCGAGGCGGCGACTGCGGGCGGCTGGGCACGCATCCCCTGGGCCGTCCTGGGCGAGGAGGGCGAGGCCAAGCTCGCCGATCACGCGGTGACCGTACGGTGTCTGGTCGCCGAGGACGGGTCGGTCCCGGAGGAAGGTGACGCACCGGGTAACGTCGCGGTCGTCGCGCGCGCTTACTGAGTGAGGCGCAAGGCGACCGAAACATCTCTTGCGTTTTCTCGGACGCCTGGCTCCCCAGCGCGCGGGTTCTGCCAGGCGCCGCCCCAGGTGGCCGGAAGGGCCTCGGTTGAGGGTGGTGGCGGGAGACGGGCGGACGTATACGGAACTACGCACCACCTTGTGGTGAGCTGTGAGGCTTCTCCACAGATCGGCGCACCCGCCCTCGTCGGGACGCATCAGAGGCAACTGACGGGTAAGTGCAAATTATTTGGGATGGCCCGGAATCGGAACACTGGGGCACCCCGGCTCGTTGTCATTACGTGAGCACGACACAGACACCACCTGTTCTCGCCGCAGAGCTGGCACAGGCGTGGGCCGATATTCAGCGGTACCACCCCGAGTTGCCCGACCTTGCCGCGCCAGAGTCCCTGATCGGGGAGTCGTCGTCCGCGTGCGGTCACGAGCTCTCCTTCGAGCGACTGCTCCATGAGGCAGTCCATGGCATCGCCGCTTCACGCGGCGTCCGCGACACCTCCCGTGCCGGCCGCTACCACAACCGCAGATTCCTCGCGATCGCCGAGGAGCTGGGCCTGGACCACCCCGAGGAACCGCATCCCAGCAGCGGCTTCTCCCTGGTCACGCTCACCCCCGAGGCGAAGCGGCGCTACCGCCCGACGATGGAGCGTCTCCAGCGCGCCCTGAAGGCCCACACCGCCGCGACCTCCTCAGACACGTCCCGCACCTTCCGGGGGCCGGCCGCCCGGCACGGTTCCTCGGGTGGCGGTGTCCGCGTCAAGGCGGTCTGCGACTGCGGGCGCAACGTCCGGGTCGTCCCGTCCGTACTCGCCCAGGCCCCGATCGTCTGCGGCGGCTGCGGCAAGCCGTTCCGGATCCCGGACATCGTGGGAGCGGTAGCGAGCTGACGCCCGGCACCGGCATCTCGTGGCTGCCGGTCTCGGCGCAGGGCTCGGGCCGATGGCGCACCCGGCGTACTCACCTCTCACGCCGGGTGCGCCATCGGCATGCCCGCACGGCGGATCCGGCCCCCGGCCCGGAGCGACCCGCCGCGTGTGGCACAATGGCTAGCTGTACTCGACAGTCGCACAGGACCCCTCTCTCCTCCGGCTGACGCGTCCATCGGGCACTCGGGTACCGCAACCCCACGCGGCATTCTCGCCGTGCCCAACCACGTCAAATCCAGGAGAATCCACTCCCGTGGCAGTCAAGATCAAGCTGAAGCGTCTGGGCAAGATCCGTTCGCCTCACTACCGCATCGTCGTCGCCGACTCCCGTACCCGTCGTGACGGCCGTGCGATCGAGGAGATCGGCAAGTACCACCCGACGTACAACCCGTCGGTCATCGAGGTCGACGCGGACCGTGTCGCGTACTGGCTGGGTGTCGGCGCGCAGCCGACCGAGCCCGTGCTCGCCATCCTGAAGAAGACCGGCGACTGGCAGAAGTTCAAGGGCGAGCCCGCCCCGGCGCCGCTGCTGACGCAGCCCGAGAAGGCCGCGCGTCCGTCGTTCGAGGCCATCGGCGGCGACGACGAGGGCAAGGGTGAGGCGATCACCCAGAAGAAGAAGGCTGAGAAGAAGGACGAGGCCGCCGAGTCCGCTTCGACCGAGGCCTGAGCATGCTCGAGGAGGCTCTCGAGCACCTCGTGAAGGGCATCGTCGACAACCCCGACGATGTGCAGGTCGCCTCGCGCAACCTGCGCCGCGGCCGCGTGCTCGAGGTCCGGGTCCACCCGGACGACCTCGGTAAGGTGATCGGCCGCAACGGCCGCACCGCACGCGCCCTGCGTACCGTCGTGGGCGCCATCGGCGGTCGCGGCGTCCGCGTCGACCTTGTCGACGTGGACCACGTCCGCTGACGCTTTCGCAGCAGCACCGGCTCGGGCCGGGGAGGGCCACTGGGCCGTCCCCGGCCCGCAGTCGTATGACAGGAGAATGGACACGTGCAGCTGGTAGTCGCACGGATCGGCCGTGCCCATGGCATCAAGGGTGAGGTCACCGTCGAGGTGCGGACCGACGAGCCGGAGCTGAGGCTCGGCCCCGGTGCCGTACTCACCACCGACCCCGCATCCGCGGGACCGCTCACCATCGAGACGGGCCGCGTCCACAGCGGCCGTCTCCTGCTGCGCTTCGAGGGCGTCAGCGACCGCACCGGCGCCGAGGCCCTGCGCAACACCCTCCTGATCGCCGAGATCGACCCGGAGGAACTGCCCGAGGGCGAGGACGAGTACTACGACCACCAGCTCATCGACCTCGACGTGGTCACCGCCGACGGCACCGAGGTCGGCCGCATCACGGAGATCTCGCACCTGCCCACCCAGGACCTGTTCATCGTGGAGCGGCCCGACGGCAGCGAGGTGATGATCCCCTTCGTCGAGGAGATCGTCACCGAGATCGACCTGGAGGAGCAGAAGGCCGTCATCACCCCGCCCCCGGGCCTGATCGACGACCGCGCCGAGATCGCGTCCAGCCGGGACGAGGCGTAATGCGCCTCGACGTCGTCACGATCTTCCCCGAGTACCTGGAACCGCTGAACGTCTCCCTCGTCGGCAAGGCACGCGCGCGCGGACAGCTCGACGTGCACGTCCACGACCTGCGCTCCTGGACCTACGACCGTCACAACACGGTCGACGACACCCCCTACGGCGGCGGCCCCGGCATGGTCATGAAGACCGAGCCGTGGGGGGACGCACTGGACTCCGTCCTGGCCGACGGTTACGAGACGGGCTCCCGGGCACCCGCCCTCATCGTGCCCACGCCCAGCGGCCGGCCCTTCACCCAGGAACTCGCCGTCCACCTCTCCGAGCGACCCTGGCTGATCTTCACGCCGGCCCGCTACGAAGGCATCGACCGCCGCGTGGTCGACGAGTACGCCACGCGGATGCCGGTGTACGAGGTGTCCATCGGCGACTACGTCCTGGCCGGCGGCGAGGCGGCCGTCCTCGTCGTCACCGAGGCCGTGGCGCGGCTTCTGCCGGGCGTCCTGGGCAACGCCGAGTCCCACCGGGACGACTCCTTCGCGCCCGGCGCCATGGCGAACCTGCTCGAAGGGCCCGTCTACACCAAGCCTCCCGAGTGGCGCGGCCGGGACATCCCCAATGTGCTGCTCAGCGGCCACCACGGGAAGATCGCCCGCTGGCGCCGCGACGAAGCCCTCAAGCGCACCACCGCCCACCGGCCCGACCTCATCGAGCGGTGCGACCCCAAGGCCTTCGACAAGAAGGACCGCGAGATGCTCTCCATCCTGGGCTGGGCACCGGACCCGGCGGGGGAGCCGTACGGCCGATTTTGGCGCAGGACCGACGGCGTGGAAGAATAGCCAGCTGTTGTGCGTCCGTCCGGCGTGCGCCCCTGCCACAGGGGGAGACGACGTCCGCCCCGACCGCACACACCTGATCCCGAAACACCTAGTTTCCGTTGATGACCTGTGGCATCAGCGAGGAAAGCAGACGAAATGTCTCACCTGCTCGACACCGTCGACTCCGCGTCGCTGCGCAGCGACGTCCCCGCCTTCCGCCCGGGCGACACCGTCAACGTGCACGTCCGTGTCATCGAGGGCAACCGCTCCCGTGTGCAGCAGTTCAAGGGCGTCGTGATCCGTCGCCAGGGTGCCGGCGTGCGCGAGACCTTCACGGTCCGCAAGGTCTCCTTCTCCGTCGGCGTCGAGCGCACCTTCCCGGTGCACACCCCGATCGTCGAGAAGATCGAGCTCGTCACCAAGGGTGACGTCCGCCGCGCCAAGCTGTACTACCTGCGCGAGCTGCGCGGCAAGGCCGCGAAGATCAAGGAGAAGCGCGAGAGCTGAGCGCTCTGAGGGGTTCACCTCGGGGCCGGATAGCATCTGGCTCCGATGGACACCGAAGCACAGCCGACGAAACGCGACCGCTCCTCCCGCCCTTCCGGTTCCGAGACCACCTCGGAACCCGCCGGGCCGGAGGAACGGTCGCGTTTCGCGTTCGCGGCGCGTGCCGGCTCCTGGGTCCCGGGCGGCCGCATCACCCTCACCCTGCTGCTCTGCCTGGTGTTCCTGCTGTCGCTCAGCACGTTCGTCCTGCGGCCCTTCCAGATCCCCAGCGGATCCATGGAACCCGGATTGAGGATCGGGGACCGGGTTCTCGTAAATAAGTTGGCGTACCGTTTCGGTGCCGTGCCGCAGCGGGGAGACATCGTCGTGTTCGACGGAACCGGGTACTTCGGGCACGCGGACTACATCAAGCGCGTTGTCGGTGTGGGGGGAGACCGCGTGGTCTGCTGCGACAGGGAGGGGAGGATCCAGGTGAACGGCCGGCCGGTCGACGAATCGGGCTTCCTGCATCCCGGCGACAGCCCGTCCGAGGTGCCCTTCGACGTCGTCGTGCCCGACGGCACCCTGTTCGTCCTCGGTGACCACCGCAGCGACTCCAGCGACTCACGCGACCACCTCGGCTCGCCGGGCGGCGGCATGATCCCCGTCGGCGACGTGATCGGCCGTGCCGACGGGATCGTCTGGCCCTTCGCCCACGCCACCCGGCTGCACCGGCCCGACGCCTACGCGGGTGTGTCCGACGCCGGCAAGGCGGGCGCCCATGGGTAACCGCGGCAAACCGCGCGGCGTCCCTGCGGGCCCCGCGGAGAACCTGCTGCCCACCGGCGCCCGGCGCGCCGCCGGCCCGTCCGGCGGCGGCCGTACGCGTGCCGAGCGCCGCAAGCTCCAGCGCAAGGTCAAACGACGGCGCAGGCGCGGTGCGGTCAAGGAGATACCACTCCTCGTGGGCGTGGCCGTGCTGATAGCGCTGGTGCTGAAGACGTTCCTCGTCCAGGCGTTCGTCATCCCGTCCGGCTCCATGGAGCAGACGATCCAGATCGGCGACCGCGTCCTGGTCGACAAGCTCACCCCGTGGTTCGGCTCGACACCGCAGCGCGGCGACGTCGTCGTCTTCAAGGACCCCGGCGGCTGGCTCCAGGACGAGCAGCCCACCACGCAGAAGGCCGACCCCGTCGTCATCAAGCAGGTCAAGGAAGGGCTCACCTTCATCGGCCTGCTGCCGTCCGAGAACGAGAAGGACCTCATCAAGCGGGTCGTCGGCGTCGGCGGCGACCGCGTCAAGTGCTGCGACACGCAGGGGCGGGTCACCGTCAACGACGTACCGCTCGACGAGGACTACCTCTACCCCGGTGCCGCCCCCTCCGACACGCCGTTCGACATCACGGTCCCCCAGGGCCGGCTGTGGGTGATGGGCGACCACCGCAACAACTCCGCGGACTCCCGCGCCCACCAGGACACCGACTACGGGGGCACGGTCTCCGAGGACGAGGTGGTGGGCCGCGCCATGGTCATCGCCTGGCCCTTCGGCCACTGGAACATGCTGGAGGAGCCGAATACCTACGCCTCCGTGTCCGACTCGGCCACCGGGTCGGCCGCTGCTCCCGAACTGTCGCATAGGGTTGCCACCTACGATGCGAACGGAACGATCCAGCTCCCGACCCCTGCGGAACTCCCGCTCGTTATGGGAGTGGTGGGCCTGCGCCGCGTATGGGGCAGGCGGAGGCACAGAGTGAGGAGTTGGCGTGGGGGATGTGGCGGTTGGCGCACGGTCCGGGCACGACGGCGAGGAGCACCGCGGACGCCCCGCGGAATCCGCCGTCCCGGCCGCGGACAGCGCCGTGACCTCCGGGAGTGACTCCGGGACAGCCGAGGATGGCAGGGTGACGGGCGAGCAGACGACGGCCGAGGGCCAGGGGCCGGGCGGCACGGCGAGGACACCGAGGAAGCCGCGCTCCTTCTGGAAGGAGTTGCCGATCCTGGTCGGTATCGCGCTGGTGCTGGCGCTGCTGATCAAGACCTTCCTGGTGCAGGCGTTCTCGATCCCCTCCGACTCGATGCAGAACACCCTCCAGCAGGGTGACCGCGTCCTGGTCGACAAACTCACGCCCTGGTTCGGTTCCGAGCCCGAGCGCGGCGAGGTCGTCGTCTTCCACGACCCGGACAACTGGCTGGCGGGCGAGCCGACCACGGACCCGAACGCCCTGCAGACCTTCCTCAGCTGGATCGGCCTCATGCCGTCAGCGGAGGAGAAGGACCTGATCAAGCGTGTCATCGGTGTCGGCGGCGACACGATCGAGTGCAAGAACACCGGCCCGCTCACGGTCAACGGCAAGGCGCTGAACGAGCAGGACTACGTCTACGCCGGCAACACCCCGTGCAGCGTGGACGACCAGGGCGGCCAGTTCAAGGTGAAGGTCCCCGAGGGTTACGTCTGGGTCATGGGCGACCACCGGCAGAACTCGCGGGACTCCCGCTACAACCAGGCCGACAAGAACCACGGCATGGTCCCGGTGAAGGACGTCGTCGGCCGCGCCGTCGTCGTCGCGTGGCCGGTCACCCGCTGGGCCAACCTGCCGGTCCCGGACACCTTCGACCAGCCCGGGCTGAACGCCCAGCCGGCCGCCGCCGGTCCGGCGGTCGCGCCGCAGGGGATCGCGCTCCTCGGTGTGGTGCCGGTGGTGCTCTGGCGCCGCCGGAAGCAGTGATCCCGGCCATGGGCTGACCCCGGACCGTACCCCCGGGTAGGGTGCGGACCCATGGGTGGCGAGAGCATGACGCACACGGCCCCGCGCAGCGGCGGCCCGGGCACGGGCCCGGTGGGCAGCCGGACCGGACAGCGACTGTCCGGGCTGGCCGTCGCACTGGGCCTCGTGCTGTTTCTCGGCGGTTTCGCCTGGGGAGCGGTGGTCTACCGGCCGTACACCGTGCCCACGAGTTCGATGACACCGACGATCGACGCGGGCGACCGGATCATGGCGCAGCGTGTCGACGGCGACGAGGTGCGCCGCGGTGACGTCGTCGTCTTCAAGGACGCGACCTGGGCCAATGCCCCGATGGTCAAGCGCGTGGTCGCCGTCGGCGGCGACACGGTCTCCTGCTGCCAGGACGGCAAGCTGAAGGTCAACGGCAAGGAGATCGACGAAACGTACCTGCCCGAGGGAACACCGGCCGAGATGAGCAATTTCCCGACCGTGACCGTCCCCAAGGGCCGTCTCTTCCTGCTCGGCGACGAGCGGGGCAACTCCGTGGACTCCACGGCCCACCTCACCGACGCCGCCAGCGGCACGGTGGCACGCTCCGCCGTGGACGCCCGCGTCGACGCCGTCGTGTGGCCCATGAAGGGCATGCTGGAGCGCCCCACCGGCTTCGAGCCGCTCAACGCCCTCTCCTCACCCGGACCGCTGCGGACGATCGTCCTCCTCGTGATCGCCGGCGCCGTGCTCGTCCTGGGCGGAGGCGCCTACGGGCCCATCGCCAAGCGTGCGGGCGCCTCCCGGGCCCGCCGGGAGAGCGCGGAGCCCGCGCGTGCCCGCTGAGGCCGTGGGAGCGGGCCAGGACACCTACGCGGGCGGCCTGCGCAGGGTCGCCCGGGTCGTGCTGCTGGACCCCGCGGACCGGATTCTGCTGCTGCACGGGCACGAGCCGGACGACCCGGCCGACGACTGGTGGTTCACCCCCGGAGGAGGGGTGGAGGGCGAGGAGACCCGTGAACAGGCCGCCCTGCGGGAACTCGCCGAGGAGACGGGCATCACCGACGTCGAGCTCGGGCCGGTGCTGTGGCGGCGCAGATGCTCCTTCCCGTTCGCGGGCCGCCGCTGGGACCAGGACGAGTGGTACTACCTCGCGCGCACCGAGCGCACGGCGGTGGCCGCCACCGCACTGACCGAACTGGAACGGCGCAGTGTCGCCGGAGCGCGCTGGTGGACGTGTCCGGAACTGAGCCGGGCACATGAGACGGTGTATCCGACCAGACTCGCCGGGCTGCTGCGCACGCTGCTCGACGAAGGTCCCCCGGCCAGGCCTGTGATCCTTGACCCGGAAATCGTCTAGGGGCTCGCGGGACTGGCGCACAATGGGGGGATCGCACGGCTGAAGGGGAACATGCCATGAGCGCCGAGGACCTCGAGAAGTACGAGACCGAGATGGAGCTGAAGCTCTACCGGGAGTACCGCGATGTCGTCGGTCTGTTCAAATATGTGATCGAGACCGAGCGGCGCTTCTACCTCACCAATGACTACGAGATGCAGGTGCACTCGGTCCAGGGTGAGGTGTTCTTCGAAGTTTCCATGGCCGACGCCTGGGTCTGGGACATGTACCGGCCGGCGAGGTTCGTGAAGCAGGTCCGGGTCCTCACGTTCAAGGACGTGAACATCGAGGAGCTGAACAAGAGCGACCTGGAGCTGCCGAGCGGCTGAGGTTCCTCGTGTGGGTGACGGAGTTGTCCACAGCCGCTGAGCCGTCCACCAAGATCCACTTCGTGGTGGCGGGCGCGTGATCGTTGGCGCCGGAGGTGGTGCCGACATGACCGCACATCTGGCACGCAGTGCCATGGGCAAGTACGGGGAGACTCTGGCCGCACGACGGCTGGTGGAAGCCGGTCTGACGATCCTGGAGCGCAACTGGCGCTCCGGCCGGACCGGCGAGATCGACATCGTGGCCCGGGACGGGGACGTCCTGGTGGTCTGCGAGGTGAAGACCCGCCGGGAAGGTCCCTTCCAGCATCCGATGGCGGCCGTGACCCCGCTGAAGGCGGAGCGGCTGCGGGGTCTGGCCGAGCGGTGGATCCAGTCACACGGGGGCGCACCGCCCGGCGGCGTCCGCATCGACCTGATCGGCGTGCTGCTGCCCGCACGCGGAGCCGCCGTGGTCGAGCATGTGCGGGGGGTGGCCTGAATGGCATTCGCCCGTACGTGTTCGGTGGCGCTGGTGGGTGTCGAAGGCGTGGTCGTCGAGGTCCAGGCCGACCTCGAACCCGGCGTCGCCGCGTTCACGCTGGTGGGACTGCCTGACAAGAGCCTCACGGAGAGCCGGGACCGGGTGCGCGCGGCGGTCGTCAATTCGGGTGCGGCCTGGCCCCAGAAGAAGCTCACGGTCGGCCTCAGCCCGGCCTCGGTACCGAAGTCGGGCAGCGGCTTCGACCTGGCCGTCGCGGCGGCGGTCCTCGGCGCGGCGGAACGCATCGACCCGAGGGTCCTGGCCGACATCGTGATGATCGGCGAACTGGGGCTGGACGGACGCGTGCGACCGGTGCGGGGGGTGCTGCCGGCGGTGCTGGCGGCTGCGGATGCGGGGTATGAGCAGGTGGTGGTGCCGGAGTGTGCGGTACCCGAGGCCTCCCTGGTGCCGGGTGTGTCGGTGCTCGGCGTCCGCAGCCTGCGTCAGCTCATCGCGGTGCTCACCGACGAGCCGGTGCCTGAGGAGGAGCCCGTGTCCGGGGAGACCCGTCCCGACCCCTTCCTGGCGGGGCTGGCCCTTCCGGGTACCGGGCTGGGCGCCGTGACCAGTGATCACACCCCTGACCTGGCCGACGTGGCCGGACAGCACATGGCAAGGGCGGCACTGGAGGTGGCCGCGGCAGGCAGGCACCACGTCTTCTTCAAGGGGCCTCCGGGCGCAGGCAAGACCATGCTGGCCGAACGACTGCCGGGTCTGCTCCCCGAGCTGAGCCGGCAGGAGTCCCTGGAGGTCACGGCTGTCCACTCCGTGGCAGGAGTTCTGCCGCCGGGTCATCCGCTGGTCGACAGGCCGTCGTACTGCGCTCCCCACCACTCGGCCACCATGGCCTCGCTCGTCGGCGGCGGAAACGGGCTCCCCAGGCCCGGAGCAGTCTCGCTCGCACACCACGGCGTGCTGTTTCTCGACGAGGCCGCGGAGTTCCACAGCAGCGTGCTTGACGCCTTGCGTCAGCCGCTGGAATCAGGCCATGTCGTGATCGCTCGTGCGGCCGGCATGCTGCGGATGCCCGCGCGGTTCCTCATGGTTCTCGCCGCCAATCCGTGCCCCTGTGGGCGGCACGGCAGGGGCGATGACATCTGCGAGTGCCGGCCCTCCACCATCAAGCGATACCGCGCACGCCTGTCCGGTCCCCTGATGGACCGCGTCGATCTGCGCGTGACGGTGGAACCGGTCTCCAGGGCAGAACTGCTGCAACTCCACACGGGCGCCGAAACCTCGGCGACCGTGGCGGCACGCGTCAAGACGGCGCGTGAACGCGCCGCACGACGCTACGAGGGGACGCCCTGGCGGACCAACAGCGAGGTGCCCGGACACGAACTCCGTACCCGATGGCATGTCCAGTCCGGGGCTCTGGCCAAAGCCGAGCAGGACCTGGACCGGGGTCTCCTGACCGCACGGGGGCTGGACCGGGTGCTCCGCGTCGCCTGGACTCTGGCCGACCTGGGAGGGCGCGACAGGCCGTCGGCCAACGATGTGAACTGGGCGCTGGAACTGCGCACCGGCGTGCGTCGGGGAGCCGTCCTGGAAGGGCTCCGCACATGACGGACGAGAAGCTGCTCGCCCGCATCCTGCTCACCCGTGTCATCGAGCCCGGGGACGAGGTCGGTGGGCGGTGGGTGCGGGAGTTCGGGGTCGGGGGAGTGGTGCGGCGGCTGAAGGAGGGCGGGACCGCTCTGCCGGGGGTGAGCGGGAAGCGGTGGGCCGGGCTGGTGGCCAGGGCCGAGGCCGCCCGGCCCCGGCAGGATCTCGCGGCAGCCCGGGACGCCGGCGTGCGGTTCGTGTCGCCGGGGGACGCGGAGTGGCCGGCGCAGCTCGACGATCTCGGGGACGCCCGCCCCCTCGGGCTGTGGGTGCGCGGGCGGCCCGGCCTGCGGATGTGGGCGCTGAAGTCGGTCGCCGTGGTCGGCGCCCGTGCCTGCACCGAGTACGGAGCCCACATGGCAGCCACCCTCGCCGCCGGTCTGGCCGAGCAGGGGTGGGTCGTGGTGTCGGGCGGCGCCTACGGAGTCGACGGCGCCGCCCACCGCGGAGCCCTCGGAGCCGGCGGCGCCACCGTCGCCGTCCTCGCCTGCGGCGTCGACCGGCCCTACCCCCGCGGCCACACCCAGCTGATCGGCAGGATCGCCGAACAGGGCCTGGTGATCGGGGAGTTGCCACCCGGAGATCACCCCACACCGAGCCGGTTCATCCTGCGGAACAGAGTGATCGCCGCACTCACCCGCGGCACGGTGGTCGTGGAGGCGGCCCACCGCAGCGGCTCCCTGGTCACCGCGCGGGCGGCACAGCGCCTCGGCCGGCACACGATGGGCGTGCCGGGCCCGGCCACCAGCGCCCTCTCCGCCGGAGTGCACGATCTGCTGCGCGGGGAGGCCGTCCTGGTCACCGACGTCGCGGACGTGGTGGAACTGGTCGGCGACATCGGCGAGCTGGCACCCGACCGGCGAGGCCCCGTCCTGCCCCGGGACCTGCTGGCGCCGGTCGCCCGGCAGGTCCTCGACGCACTGCCGGGACGAGGGACCGCCGAGCCGGACGAGATCGCGCGCGCCGCACAGACCGCACCGGACGACGCGATCGCGAGACTGTACGAACTCCGAGCACTCGGTTACGTCGAACGACACGGCGACGGCTGGAAGTTGACACGCCAGGCGGTGATGTCGGTCCGCGACGCCCGCGGTCCGTGCTGACGGTGTGTGTTCGGCCGTCCGGGGGAACCCCCGACAACCCTTGGAATTGCGCCCAGTTGAGGCCCTCCGGTGATCACACCGAGCGACCGTGCATCCCTGACAGGGCGTCCTGAGGAACGTATCTGCGGCCGCTCCGGCCTTCGCCCTTCGCGCACCGCGACACCCCAGTCACGCTACGCTCACGAGGATCCCGACACGGACAGGCAACTCGACATCAGACAGACAGCTCACCCTGGCAGCACCACTCCGCAGCAGAACGGCACAAGGCGACGAATGCCCCAGCACACCTCCGGGTCCGACCGGGCGGCGATCCCCCCAGCCGCCCGTGACGGTGGCAGCGTGCGACCGCCCGCTCCCTCCACGCTCGACGAGCTGTGGCGGTCGTACAAGGCGACGGGGGACGAACGGCTGCGGGAGCAACTGATCCTGCACTACTCGCCACTCGTGAAGTACGTCGCGGGACGGGTCAGCGTGGGCCTGCCGCCCAACGTGGAGCAGGCGGACTTCGTCTCCTCCGGGGTGTTCGGGCTGATCGACGCGATCGAGAAGTTCGACCTCGACCGGGAGATCAAGTTCGAGACCTACGCGATCACCAGGATCCGCGGCGCGATGATCGACGAGCTGCGGGCACTGGACTGGATCCCCCGCTCGGTGCGGCAGAAGGCGCGCAACGTGGAGCGGGCGTACGCCACGCTGGAGGCGCGGCTGCGGCGGACCCCGACGGAGGGCGAGGTGGCCGCCGAGATGGGCATCGCCGTCGAGGAACTCCACGGGGTTTTCAGCCAGTTGTCGCTGGCCAACGTGGTGGCCCTGGAGGAGCTGCTGCACGGGAGCGGTGACGGCGGTGACGGGCTCAGCGTCATGGACACGCTGGAGGACACCGCCGCCGACAACCCCGTCGAGGTCGCCGAGGACCGGGAGCTGCGGAGGTTCCTGGCGCGGGCGATCAACACACTGCCCGACCGGGAGAAGACCGTGGTCACGCTGTACTACTACGAGGGCCTCACCCTGGCCGAGATCGGAAACGTCCTGGGAGTGACCGAGAGCCGGGTCAGTCAGATCCACACCAAATCCGTGCTCCAGCTGAGAGCGAAACTGGCGAGCTTCGGCCGTTGACCTGACCGGACGCCGCCGGACCTGAGGCAACCACTCCCGTCCGGCGGAGCGCGTCCGTACAGTGTTGACGTGCCAAGGATTCGAGCGGCCTCCGTGGCCGAGCACCGGTCGATGCAGCGAGCCGCCCTGCTGGACGCGGCTCGTTCCTTGTTGTCCGAGGGCGGTACGGAGGCGCTGACCTTCCCGGCTCTCGCCGAGCGGACGGGCCTCGCGCGCTCGTCCGTCTACGAGTACTTCCGGTCACGGGCGGCCGTGGTCGAGGAGTTGTGCGAGGTCGACTTCCCGGTCTGGGCGGCTGACGTGTCGGCTGCGATGGAGCGGGCGGAGACGGCCGAGGCAAAGATCGAGGCGTATGTGCGGCAGCAGTTGGAGCTGGTCGGGGACCGGCGGCACCGGGCCGTGGTAGCGATCTCCGCGAGCGAGCTCGACCCTGGGGCCCGGGAGAAGATCCGGGCGGCACACGGCGGGCTGGTCGCGATGATCGTCGAGGCGCTGGGCGAGCTGGGGCACGAGCAGCCCCGGCTGGCGGCGATGCTGCTGCAGGGCGTCGTGGACACGGCCGTGCGGAGGATCGAGCTGGGGGCGGCGGAGGACCCGGCGGTTATCGCGGATGCGGCAGTGGGAATGGCGCTGCGGGGTGTGCGGGGCTGAGGGCGTGGGCGTCCTGCCTCGGACGTCCGCAGCCCGGCGGTGCGGAGTGCCTCCCCCCGGCCTTCGGCTTCGCTCGATCAGGGAGGTGCCCCCACCGCCTACCCTCCCCCCGGCTCTCGGCTGCGTTCGAGCAGGGGGACCCCCATCGCCCCAAGCGGCACGACTGCCCACGGCTGGTCAGTACACCGGCAGCAGTCTGGACGGCCCTCGACCGAGCAGCCACGGGGGCAGGAGCGACAGTGGGTTCAGGTAGGCCTCCCCACGGCGCAGACCCCAGTGCACGCACGCAGCCGCGCAGTGCGAGCCGGTCGCGTCCACCGTGCCGATCACCTCGCCCGGTGCCACCTCGTCGCCCCTCTCCACCGACGCCGTCACCGGTTCGTAGGTCGTGCGCAGGGGTGGGTCGCCGGTGCCGGTGAGCTCCAGCGCGACCACTCCCTTTCCGGCCACCCGTCCCGCGAACGAGACCGTGCCGGCCGCCACCGCCCGCACCGGCGTTCCCGGAGCCGCCGCCAGATCCACGCCCCGGTGGCCCCGGCCGTAGACCGTGGCCGGGGGCTCCCAGCCGCGCAGCACCGCGGGACGCAGGCCGACGGGCCATGCGCGTCCGACCACCGGCACGGCGTCGTCCGCGAGGGGTGCGTCCGCCGCGAGCAGTCGCGGGGGCGGGGCCAGGAGGACCCACGCGGTGAGGAGCAGCAGCAGGATCAGACGCACACAGACACGGACACATCGGTTCACTCGCATGGGGAAAGAGTCCCGGATCATCCCCTTCGCCGTCCCCGGTTGTGGATCATCCGCCGGTTGTGGACGACGGCGTCACCCGGCACCCCGCGGGTCCCGTACACTTCTGGTGGCGACCCGAGCCGTCGGGTCGACTTCGCACGCCCCGACACGAACCCCGGCAACGGGCCCGTGTCAGCGCCCCTCGGTCCCTCGTGGAACGGCGCGCAGTGGGCGTCAGGCGCGGAAGCCGTCCGGCATCCGCGGCACAACCGAGAAACTCAAGGAGATACGGCCATGGCCGTCGTCACGATGCGGGAGCTGCTGGAGAGCGGCGTCCACTTCGGTCACCAGACCCGTCGTTGGAACCCGAAGATGAAGCGCTTCATCTTCACGGAGCGCAACGGCATCTACATCATCGACCTGCTCCAGTCGCTGTCGTACATCGACCGCGCCTACGAGTTCGTCAAGGAGACCGTCGCCCACGGCGGCACGGTCATGTTCGTCGGCACGAAGAAGCAGGCGCAGGAGGCCATCGCCGAGCAGGCCACCCGCGTCGGCATGCCCTACGTCAACCAGCGCTGGCTGGGCGGCATGCTCACCAACTTCTCGACCGTCTACAAGCGTCTGCAGCGCCTCAAGGAGCTCGAGCAGATCGACTTCGAGGACGTCGCCGCGTCCGGTCTGACCAAGAAGGAGCTTCTCGTGCTCTCGCGCGAGAAGGCCAAGCTGGAGAAGACCCTCGGCGGTATCCGCGAGATGCAGAAGGTGCCCAGCGCCGTCTGGATCGTGGACACCAAGAAGGAGCACATCGCCGTTGGTGAGGCCCGGAAGCTGAACATCCCGGTCGTCGCGATCCTCGACACCAACTGCGACCCCGACGAGGTCGACTACAAGATCCCGGGCAACGACGACGCGATCCGCTCCGTCACCCTGCTCACCCGCGTCATCGCCGACGCCGTCGCCGAGGGCCTCATCGCCCGCAGCGGTGTCGCCACCGAGGGCAAGGGCGAGAAGGCCGCGGGCGAGCCGCTGGCCGAGTGGGAGCGCGACCTGCTCGAGGGCGAGAAGAAGGCCGACGAGGCCGCCCCCGCCGCCGAGGCCGCCCCTGCCGCCGAGGCCGCTCCGGCTGAGGCCCCCGCCGCCGAGGCCGAGAAGCCGGCCGAGGGCGACAAGCCGGCCGAGGCCGAGCAGGCCTGACCCCGTCAGTCCCGTGGTGACGGCGGGAGCGGTACTGCTTGCACCAGCGCCCTCGGCGCGGTGAAGTCCGCTCCCGCCGTTCACCCGTAGGTCAGCGGAAGGACAGCGCGCTCCTGCTCCATGGAGCGCATCCGCAGATCTTCGATCTTCCAGACTTCGAGAGAGATTCACAGACTCATGGCGAACTACACCGCCGCCGACGTCAAGAAGCTCCGTGAGCTCACGGGCGCCGGCATGATGGACTGCAAGAAGGCGCTGGACGAGGCCGAGGGCAACGTCGAGAAGGCCGTCGAGGCGCTCCGCATCAAGGGCCAGAAGGGCGTCGCCAAGCGCGAGGGCCGCTCCGCCGAGAACGGCGCCGTGGTCTCGATCATCGCCGACGACAACTCCTCCGGCGTCATCGTCGAGCTGAAGTGCGAGACGGACTTCGTCGCCAAGGGCGAGAAGTTCCAGGCTGTCGCCAACCAGATCGCCCAGCACGTCGCCAAGACCTCCCCGGCCGACCTCGAGGCCCTGCTCGCCTCCGAGATCGAGGCCGGCAAGACCGTCCAGGCGTTCGTCGACGAGGCCAACGCCAACCTGGGCGAGAAGATCGTCCTGGACCGCTTCGCGCAGTTCGCCGACGGCTACGTGACGGCGTACATGCACCGCACGATGCCCGACCTGCCCCCGCAGATCGGTGTCCTCGTCGAGCTGGACAAGCCGAACGCGGAGATCGCCAAGGGTGTCGCCCAGCACATCGCCGCCTTCGCGCCGAAGTACCTCTCCAAGGAGGACGTGCCGGCCGAGGTCGTCGAGTCCGAGCGCCGCGTCGCCGAGGAGACCACCCGCGCCGAGGGCAAGCCCGAGGCCGCCCTGCCGAAGATCGTCGAGGGTCGCCTCAACGGCTTCTTCAAGGACGCCACGCTGCTGGGTCAGCCGTACGCGCTCGACAACAAGAAGTCCGTCCAGAAGATCCTGGACGAGGCCGGTGTCACCCTGAAGCGCTTCACGCGCATCAAGGTCGGCATCTGAGTCCGTACCGCGCTCGACGCCCGACCCCTATAGGGTCGACAGCAGTCGTCCGCGTACGCCGTCACACCAGTGGCGGACGACAGCAGATCTGACGAGGAGGCCATTGCCGTATGGGATGCGAAACACGCCCCACCGGCAATGGCCTTCTTGGTATGTGCAACACGTGAAAGAGGCGGGATCCCCCATGACCACCAAGGCCCAGAAGAGTGACGACGGCAAAGTGAGCGGCCGGTTTCTGCTGAAGCTGTCCGGAGAGGCCTTCTCCGGTGGCGGCGGCCTGGGCGTCGACCCCGACGTGGTCCACAAGATCGCCCGCGAGATCGCGGCCGTCGTGCGCGACGGCGCCCAGATCGCGGTCGTCATCGGCGGCGGCAACTTCTTCCGCGGTGCCGAACTGCAGCAGCGCGGCATGGACCGGGCCCGCTCCGACTACATGGGCATGCTCGGCACGGTCATGAACTGCCTCGCCCTCCAGGACTTCCTGGAGAAGGTGGGCGTGGACTGCCGGGTGCAGACCGCCATCACCATGGGCCAGGTCGCGGAGCCGTACATCCCGCTGCGCGCCGTACGGCACCTGGAGAAGGGCCGCGTGGTCATCTTCGGCGCCGGCATGGGCATGCCGTACTTCTCCACCGACACCACCGCCGCGCAGCGCGCCCTGGAGATCGACGCCGAGGCGCTGCTGATGGGCAAGAACGGCGTGGACGGGGTCTACGACTCGGACCCCAAGACCAACCCGGACGCGGTGAAGTTCGACCACCTCGGCTACGGCGAGGTCATCACGCGCGATCTGAAGGTCGCCGACGCCACGGCCGTGACCCTGTGCCGCGACAACAAGCTCCCGATCGTGGTCTTCGAGCTGCTGGCGGAGGGCAACATCGGGCGCGCCGTCAAGGGTGAGAAGATCGGCACGCTGGTGGGGGACCCCGGCAGCCGGGACTGAGACCCGAGAACAACCCCGTCCGGGGGACGGACGGGACGGAGCCGGGCCGGGGGATGGACAATGTCCCGCCGGTCGGGAACCGTGCAGGAAGAAGACGCGACGCAGCCGGCCGCCGCCCCACATGGAACCGCAGCCGGGCCTACTCACACGCAGGAGCAAGTGGTGATCGAAGAGACCCTCCTCGAGGCCGAGGAGAAGATGGAGAAGGCCGTCGTGGTCGCCAAGGAGGACTTCGCCGCGATCCGCACCGGCCGTGCGCACCCGGCGATGTTCAACAAGATCGTGGCCGACTACTACGGCGCGCCGACGCCGATCAACCAGCTGGCCTCGTTCTCCGTGCCCGAGCCGCGCATGGCCGTGGTGACCCCGTTCGACAAGAGCGCGCTGCGCAACATCGAGCAGGCGATCCGCGACTCCGACCTGGGCGTCAACCCGAGCAACGACGGCAACATCATCCGGGTGGTGTTCCCCGAGCTCACCGAGGAGCGCCGCCGCGAGTACATCAAGGTGGCCAAGGGCAAGGGCGAGGACGCGAAGATCTCGATCCGCTCCGTGCGCCGCAAGGCCAAGGAAGCCATCGACAAGCTGATCAAGGACGGCGAGGTCGGCGAGGACGAGGGCCGCCGTGCGGAGAAGGAGCTCGACGACACCACCGCGAAGTACGTCGCGCAGGTGGACGAGCTCCTGAAGCACAAGGAAGCGGAGCTGCTCGAGGTCTGATGAACGACTCTTCCTGGGGGGCGCCGCCACAGGCCGGGTACTGGGAGCCCACCGACCAAGGGCATGGTCACGGGCAGATCCAGGGCACGGGCCACGGGCACGTCCAGGGGGCCGCTCCGGCGGGTCCCGCATACGATGCGTATGAAGCGCCTCAGACTCGCCCCATGCCCATCGTGCCCGACGTGACCGAATTCGGCGGAAACCAGGATGACGACCGGGGGGCAGCTCGGCTGAGCGGCGCCCCGGTCCGAAACGACACGAATCCGGAGCCCATGCCCGACGCCTCGCAGCCGGCACCCAAGCCGCCGAAGAAGAGCGCGGGTCGCGACCTGAGTGCCGCGATAGGGGTCGGTGTCGGGCTCGGCGCGGTGATCGTCGCGTCGCTGTTCGTCGTCAAGGCCGTGTTCGTCGGCGTCGTCGCGGTGGCCGTGGTGGTGGGCCTGTGGGAGCTGACGAAGCGGCTGGAGGAACGCAAGGGCATCCGGGCGCCGCTCGTACCGCTCGCGCTCGGCGGTGCCGCGATGGTCGTCGCCGGGTACGTCCGGGGCGCCGAGGGCGCGTGGGTGGCGATGGCGCTCACGGCGCTGGCGGTGCTCGTCTGGCGCATGACCGAACCGCCCGAGAACTACCTCAGGGACGTCACGGCCGGCGTCTTCGCGGCGTTCTACGTGCCGTTCCTGGCGACCTTCGTCGCGATGATGCTGACCGCGGACGACGGGCCGCAGCGGGTACTCACCTTCCTGCTGCTGACGGTCGTCAGCGACACCGGTGCCTACGCCGTCGGCTGGCGGTTCGGCCGGCACAAGCTCGCCCCGCGCATCAGCCCCGGCAAGACCCGTGAGGGTCTGCTGGGCGCGGTGTCCTTCGCCATGGTCGCGGGAGCGCTGTGCATGCAGTTCCTCATCGACGGCGGTGCCTGGTGGCAGGGGCTGGTGCTGGGTCTCGCGGTCGCGGTCACGGCCACGCTGGGCGACCTCGGCGAGTCCATGATCAAGCGGGACCTCGGCATCAAGGACATGGGCACGCTGCTGCCGGGACACGGCGGCATCATGGACCGGCTCGACTCGTTGCTGCCCACGGCTCCGGTGGTGTGGCTGCTGTTCGTGCTGTTCGTCGGATCCGGCTGAGAAGACCGGCTTCGCCAGGGAGCCCCCGCCCGACCGGGCGGGGGCTCCCTGGCGTCTCGGGCCCGTCCCGTCCCGGGCAGGTTCTCGGGGCGCAGCCGGGGGCCTGAAGTGGGACGATGCAGATGTACCTCCCAAAGGAGGCCATCATGGCCATCATCCGAGAGAGCATCGACGTCGACTGCCGTCCCGAGGAGGTCTACCAGTACGTCATGGACGCCGGCCACATGCCGGAGTGGCAGCTGAGCGCCGTGTCCGCGGAGCGCCTGGACGAGGGGCCCGTCGGCATCGGCAGCAAGGTCCGGGTGACCCGGCACGTCGGCCGTCGCGTCATGCCGATGACCATGGAGGTCACCGAGTACGACCCGCCGCACAGCTGGGGCATGCGCGGTGTGGACGGTCCGGTCCGGGCGCAGGTGCACGGCGCGGTCGAGCCCTACGACGAGGGCCGGCGCTCACACGTCACGATCGACATCGACTTCGAGGGCCACGGCATGGGGAAGGTCCTGGTCCCGCTCGTCGTACGCCCCCAGGTCCGCAAGGAACTCCCGCGCAACGAGCAGCTCCTCAAGGACCGGTTGGAGCACACGACCGCGTAGAACGAGCAGCTCCTCAAGGACCGGTTGGAGCACACGACCGCGTAGAACGAGCAGCTCCTCAAGGACCGGTTGAGCACGCGGCCGAGTAGGGGGTTCGGCCCCCTCGCTCCCATGGCTGGCTCAGCGCCGCCAGGGGGCGGGCTCGCGCGGGCCGTCTGAGTTGGCGCGGCGGAACGTCTAGTCGTCGCCGCTGCTCTGCTGCCGCGAGCGGGAACTCCGGCTCGCACTGCGGGCGATCTCACTGCCGAGCAGCGTCGCCCTGGCCACGCCCCGTGCCCAACGCGGGGCGTCGCCCCGGGCGGTCCAGTACACGCAGACACAGCCGCCGATGACGAGCAGGACGACAACCGACAGTATGAGCACGAGCATGCTCGACCCCCGCTTCTTGTGATGGTCCGCCCCATCCTGTCAGGCGGACTCCCCAGGGCGACGGTTGCGCAGTTGGGCTCGCATGAGCGGCCGGCGCGTCATCCCACGTCCCTCGGGGCGGGTGGCCGAGAGGCCTACGCCAGCCGCAGCTCAAGGTCAGCAGCCCGAGTTGAGTACCCTCGGCCGCATGACGCCGACCGGACAGCAGGCGAGATGGTGAGCACGCGCCGCAACATGAGCCGAGCGGAGGGTGTCCACCTCGTCCGGCGGCTCCTGAACGCCGAGTACGCCGACGAGGCCGAAGCCGACGAGATCGTCACAGCACTTGCAGGCGGACTCGGCTGCCCACACATCACCGACTACGTCTTCTGGGACCACGACCCTCAGCCGACGCCGGAGAAGGTCGTCGACCGAGCCCTGTCCTACGAGCCGTTCGCCCTGTAAACACACAGGCGACCCCGCTGCGGGTGAGAGTCCCCTGCGTCCATCGAGGTCACGACGTGCCCGCGTCTTCTGCGCGCTTGCTGCGTCATGATCTGACGATGGACGAGTACGGATGGGCCGAGAACCCCGGAATGCCGGCCGCGGAGGCGGTGCGGGCGGGCTGGGCGGCGACCGTCGCGGCCGTGCCTGTGGGGAGCCGGCTCACGGGAACGGTCACCGGGCGCCGGCCTTTCGGGGTCTTCATACGGATAGACGGCGTGCCGGATGCCATAGCGCTGGCGGAGATCACGCGCATGCCGCTGGGGATGGAGCTTCCGGTCCTCGGAGCCTTGGCCGCTGGTGAGGTCTACTGGCACGACGACCGCAACCACCAGGTCAGGGTCCGGCTGGACGAGTGGCAGGGAGCAGACGGGTGATCGAGCGGGGCGTCCCCGAGTCGTCCCAGGCCGACCGGCGGCGACGGGTACCACCCGCAGGGTGACCGCCCCCACCCCACTCCGGCCCTGGCTGCCGCGGTTGATCTGCGACACTGGTACGGCCATGCCTAAGCCCGGAGAACTCACTTTCGTCGCCCCCCGCGGAGCCAAGAAGCCGCCGCGGCATCTTGCCGATCTCACTCCTGCCGAGCGCAAGGAGGCCGTCGCGGCCGTCGGGGAGAAGCCGTTTCGTGCCAAGCAGCTCTCGCAGCACTACTTCGCGCGGTACGCGCATGATCCGGAGCAGTGGACGGACATTCCGGCCGGTGCCCGGGGCAAGCTCCGGGAAGCGCTGCTGCCCGAGCTGATGACCGTCGTGCGGCATCTGTCGACCGACCAGGGCACCACCCGCAAGACCCTGTGGCGGCTGTTCGACGGGACGCTCGTCGAATCCGTGCTGATGCGCTACCCGGACCGGGTGACCATGTGCATCAGCTCGCAGGCCGGCTGCGGGATGAACTGTCCGTTCTGTGCGACCGGGCAGGCCGGACTGGACCGGAATCTGTCCACCGCCGAGATCGTGCACCAGATCGTGGACGGTATGCGGGCGCTGCGGGACGGAGAAGTACCCGGAGGTCCCGCGCGGCTCAGCAACATCGTCTTCATGGGCATGGGCGAGCCCCTCGCGAACTACAACCGGGTCATCGGCTCCATCCGGCGGCTCACCGACCCCGAGCCCGACGGCCTCGGCCTGTCCCAGCGGGGCATCACCGTCTCGACGGTCGGACTCGTCCCGGCCATCCACCGGTTCGCCGACGAGGGCCTCAAGTGCCGGCTGGCGATCTCCCTGCACGCCCCCGACGACGAGCTGCGCGACACCCTCGTACCGGTGAACACCCGGTGGCAGGTGCGCGAGGTGCTGGATGCCGGGTTCGAGTACAGCGCCAAGTCCGGGCGCCGGCTGTCCATCGAGTACGCGCTGATCCGGGACATCAACGACCAGGCCTGGCGCGGTGACCGGCTCGGGCGGCTGCTCAAGGGCAAGCCCGTGCACGTCAACCTCATCCCGCTGAACCCGACGCCCGGGTCGAAGTGGACCGCCTCGCGGCCCGAGGACGAGAAGGCGTTCGTGGAGGCCATCGCCGCCCATGGTGTGCCGGTGACGATCCGGGACACCCGTGGTCAGGAGATCGACGGGGCGTGTGGTCAGCTCGCCGCCACCGAACGGTAGTCTGACTGTCGTCAGTACGGCTTCATAAGTACAGCTTCATAATCGGCACCTTCACATCCACACCTGCATATTCCGACAGGGGAGCGCCACAGCGCTGAGAGTGCGGCACACGGCCGCAGACCCTCCGAACCTGGCCCAGGTCATTCTGGGTAGGGAGATCGGTCACCACTCGAGCTGTTGCGCCCTGCCCGGGACCCGGAGTCCCGGGCAGGGCCGCGTCTTCTCCTGGTCCTCCAGGAGGAATCCAGTGAGCAACAACAAGAAGCGGATGACGGCGGCGGTCGTCGGGCTCGGCCTGGTCGGCACGCTCGCCGGCTGCGGGTCGTCCGGCGGCGGTCAGGGGTCCGGTGACCCCAAGACCGTGACCCTCGTCAGCCACGACTCGTGGGCCGCGTCCGAGGACGTCATCGCGGCCTTCGAGAAGCAGTCCGGCTACAAGGTGAACGTCCTGAAGGACGGCGACGCCGGCCAGGCCGTGAACAAGGCCATCCTGACCAAGGACAACCCGCAGGGCGACGTCTTCTTCGGCGTCGACAACACCCTGCTGTCCCGCGCCCTCGACAACGGCCTGTTCCAGTCGTACGAGGCGAAGGGGGCCGACCAGGTCAAGGCCGAGTACCGCGTCGACCGGGACAAGCACCGGGTCACGCCCGTCGACACCGGCGACATCTGCGTCAACTACGACAAGAAGTACTTCGCCGATCACAAGCTCCAGCCGCCGCGCAGCTTCGACGATCTCGTCAAGCCGCAGTACAAGAACCTGCTCGTCACCGAGAACGCCTCGTCCTCCTCGCCCGGGCTCGGCTTCCTGCTCGGCACCGCCGCCGAGTACGGCGACGGGGACTGGGAGGGCTACTGGAAGAAGCTCAAGGCCAACGGCGTGAAGGTCGTCGACGGCTGGGAGCAGGCCTACAACCAGGAGTTCTCCGGTTCGTCCAGCGGCAGGAAGGCCAAGGGGGACCGGCCGCTCGTCGTGTCGTACGCCTCCTCGCCGCCCGCCGAGGTCCTCTACGCCGAACCGAAGCCGAGCACGGCCCCGACCGGCGTCGCCGAGGGCACCTGCTTCCGGCAGGTCGAGTACGCGGGGCTGCTCGCCAACGCCAAGAACGCCAAGGGCGGCAAGGCATTCCTCGACTTCCTCGTCAGCAGGAAGTTCCAGGAGGACATGCCGCTCAACATGTTCGTGTACCCGGTGACCGAGGGCGCGCAGGTGCCGCCGGAGTTCGTGAAGTACGGGCCGCAGGTGAAGGACCCCGAGACCATGGATCCGGCGAAGATCGCCGGTCACCGCGACCAGTGGGTCAAGTCGTGGACCTCACTCGTACTGAAGTAGCCCGCAGGAGGCGCGGGAGCGCGGTGCGGCTCGGTCTGCTGGCCGTGCCCGTCGCGTTCTTCGCCGTCTTCTTCGCCTACCCCGTCGCCGCGATCGTCGCGCGCGGTCTGAAGGCCGGCGGGGTCTGGCATCTCGGGCGGATCGGGGAGGTGCTGGGTCAGTCCGACGTCCGGCACGTCCTGTGGTTCACCACCTGGCAGGCGCTGGTCTCCACCACGCTCACCCTGCTGGTCGCGCTCCCCGGCGCGTACGTCTTCGCCCGCTTCGACTTCCCCGGCAAACAGGTCCTGCGAGCGGTCGTGACCGTCCCGTTCGTGCTGCCCACGGTCGTCGTCGGCACGGCGTTCCTGGCCCTGGTCGGCCGGGGCGGGCTGCTCGACGAGCTGTGGGGCGTACGGCTGGACACCACCGTGTGGGCGATCCTGCTCGCACACGTCTTCTTCAACTACGCGGTCGTCGTCCGGACCGTCGGCGGGCTCTGGGCGCAGCTCGACCCGCGGCAGGAGGAGGCGGCGCGGATGCTCGGGGCGTCCCCGCTGCGGGCCTGGCGGCGGGTCACGCTGCCCGCCCTCGCCCCGGCCGTGGCCGCCGCCGCGCTCATGGTCTTCCTGTTCACCTTCACCTCCTTCGGTGTCGTGCAGATCCTCGGCGGGCCCACCTTCTCCACCCTGGAGGTGGAGATCTACCGGCAGACGTCGGAGATCTTCGACCTGTCCACGGCGGCCGTGCTGACGCTCATCCAGTTCGTCGCGGTGGGCGCGATCCTCGCCGTGCACGCCTGGACCGTGCGGCGGCGGGAGACAGCGCTGCGGCTGGTGGACGCGTCCGTGACGGCGCGCAGGCCGCGCGGCGCGGGACAGTGGGTGCTGCTCGGCGGGGTGCTCGCCAGCGTGGCCCTGCTGCTCGTGCTGCCGCTGGCCGTGCTGGTGCAGCGGTCCCTGGACGCCCCGGGCTTCGGTTACTACCGGGCACTGACCAGGCAGGACGGGGGAGTGTTCCTGGTCCCGCCGATCGAGGCGATCGGCAACTCCCTGTCGTATGCCGTCGCCGCCACGCTCATCGCCGTGCTGATCGGCGGGCTCGCCGCGGCCGCGCTGACCCGCCGGGACGCCGGACGGCTGGTGCGCGGCTTCGACGCACTGCTGATGCTGCCGCTCGGGGTGTCCGCGGTGACCGTCGGCTTCGGGTTCCTGATCTCCCTCGACGAGCCGCCGCTGGACCTCAGGTCCTCGTGGATCCTGGTGCCGCTCGCGCAGGCCCTGGTCGGGGTGCCCTTCGTGGTGCGGACCATGCTGCCCGTGCTGCGGGCGGTGGACGCGCGGCTGCGGGAGGCGGCCTCGGTGCTCGGGGCCTCGCCCTGGCGGGTGTGGCGGGAGGTGGACCTGCCGATGGTGCGGCGGGCGCTGCTGATCGCGGCCGGATTCGCCTTCGCCGTGTCCCTCGGGGAGTTCGGCGCGACGGTCTTCATCGCACGGCCCGACCGGCCGACCCTGCCGGTGGCCGTGGCCCGGCTCCTCGGGCGGCCCGGTGATCTCAACTACGGCCAGGCGATGGCCCTTTCGACGATGCTGATGCTGGTGTGCGCGGTGGCCCTGCTGGTGCTGGAGAGGCTGCGGACGGACCGGACGGGGGAGTTCTAGATGCTGCTGAGCCTGGAGGCTGCGACGGTCCGTTTCGGCGGGCGTGCCGTGCTGGACGCCGTCGATCTGCAGGTCGCCGAGCACGAGATCGTGTGTGTGCTCGGGCCGAGCGGCAGCGGCAAGTCGACCCTGCTGCGGGCGGTCGCCGGGCTGCAACCGCTCGACGCCGGTCGGGTGGTGCTCGACGGGCGTGACCAGGCGGGCGTGCCCGCGCACCGGCGGGGCGTCGGGCTGATGTTCCAGGACCATCAGCTGTTCCCGCAGCGGGACGTGGACGCCAACGTGGCGTTCGGGCTGCGGATGCGTGGCGAGTCGAAGCCGCAACGGGCCGAACGGGTCCAGGAGTTGCTGGACCTCGTGGGGCTGCCGGGCGCGGGCCGCAGGGCCGTCGCCGCGCTGTCCGGCGGGGAGCAGCAGCGGGTGGCGCTGGCCCGGGCCCTCGCGCCGAGCCCTCGGCTGCTGATGCTGGACGAGCCGCTGGGGCAGCTCGACCGGTCGCTGCGGGAGCGGCTGGTCGTCGAACTGAAGGAACTGTTCGGCCGGTTGGGTACGACCGTGCTCGCCGTGACGCACGACCAGGGGGAGGCCTTCGCGCTGGCCGACCGGGTCGTGGTGATGCGGGACGGGCGGATCGCCCAGTCCGGCACGCCCCTCGAGGTGTGGCAGCGGCCCGCCGACGCCTTCGTCGCGCGTTTCCTCGGCTTCGAGAACGTGGCCGAGGCGACCGTCGGGGCGGAGGCGGCGGACACGCCCTGGGGCAAGGTGCCGGTGCCGGAGGGCGCTCCGCAGGGCACCCACACGCTGCTCGTGCGGCCCGCCGGAGTGCGGCTGGTGCCCGCCGACACGGGCCTGCGCTGCACCGTGGCCGCGCGCACCTTCCGGGGCACCCATGTCGCCGTGCACCTCCAGCCCCCGGACGCCCCACGCCTGGAGGCGGCATGCGCGCTGCGGGACGCACCGGAGACCGGCACCGAGGTCGGAGTGGAGTTCGACGCCACCGAAATCGTGGTGCTCGGCTGATGTCCGCCGCCTAGGGTGCGGGGCATGACGCCGTTACTCGCACACGACCGCTACTGCGACGAGATCGCCCACCAAGTGGGCCTGTTGAGGTCCGTGGTGACCTCCGGCGCCGATCTGTCCGGCACCGTGCCGACCTGCCCGGACTGGTCGCTGGAGGACCTCGTCCGGCACATGGGCGGCGCCCTGCGCTGGGTGGAGTTCATCGTGCGGACCCGGGCCGACGAGGAGGTGCCCGAGGAGCGGGTGCCGGGTCTCGCCGGGCCCGGCACCCGGGGGGACGCCGCCGTCCTGGACGCCTGGCTGGCGCAGGGCGGCGAGCAGGTCGTCGCCGCCCTGCGGGAGGCCGGGCCGGACACGAAGATGTGGAGCTGGGCGGGGATCCTCAACGCGGGGTTCTGGGCCCGCCGGATGACGCACGAGATCACCGTGCACCGTGCCGACGCCACGCTCGCGGCCGGGCTGCCCTACGAGGTCGCGCCCGAGGTGGCCGCCGACGCGATCGACGAGTGGCTGCAGATCGTGGAGTACGTGCAGCGGACGATGCCCCACGACGCGGCGAGGGAACTGCGTGGCTCCGGCCGCAGCATCCATCTCCACGCCACCGACACCGGGCCGGAGGTGAACGCCGAGTGGCTCGTCGAACTCACCGAGGGCGGCGTCGCCTGGCGCCGGGGCCATCGCAGGGCGACCGTGGCTCTGCGCGGGCCGCTCACCTCCGTCCTGCTGGCGTTCTACCGCCGACTACCGCTGGACGCGCCTGAGCTGGAGGTGCTGGGCGAGCGGGAGCTGCTGGAGTTCTGGCTGGAGCGGGCGACCTTCGGGTGAGACGGGACGTGGCCCGCCCCCGGGTGGGGGGACGGGCCACGTCACGAGGTGCGGGGGCGTCAGCTGTCGCTGTTCGTTCCGCGGCGGCGCATGCCGAAGAACACCGCAGCGCCACCGACGGCGACCAGGGCCGCCGCGATGCCGACGATGAGGCCGGTGTTGGAGTTGGCACCGGTCTCGGCGAGGTTGGAGTCACCGGCCGGGGCGGGCGCGTTGCCGGCCGGCGAGCTGCTCTGGCTCTCCGACGGCTCCGGAGCGGGGCTGGCGCTCTCCTCGGCGGGCTTGGACGGGGACGCCGACGGGCTCGGAGTCGCCGGGGGAGTCGAAGCCGGGGGCTCCTCCTCTTCCTCCTTCTTCTTGCAGGCGGTCGCCGGGGTGACGAGGTTCGGCTTGATGTCCTCGTCGACGTAACCGGCGGCCTTGACGTGGATGCGGTACTCGGCGTTCGGCTTCCACTTCTCGGCGAAGGTGACGGTGGTGCCCTCGCGCGAGCCCTTCACCACCTGCTCGCCGACCTTCTTCACGTCGGCGCCGTTGTTCTCCAGGTACACGGTGACCGTCGCCGGGATGCCGGCGGGGTCCACGTCGGTGACGGTGATGACGCCCTTGGCGCCGTCACACTTCGCCTCGGCGGAGAACTCGCTGATGTCGCAGGCGAGTGCGTTGCCGGCGGTGCCGAGCGCGAGCGCGGCCGAGGCGGAGACGACACCGAGGACGCGCACGGTACGCGCGCGGAGGGATACGGACAGAACTGCCACGTTTGTCCTTTGCGGGATTGCTGAAGCGGGGGGCTGAGGCCGTGCTGACGGGACATCAGCACTACCGTGAGACTCACAGGTCTATAAGCGCTGCATAAGTAGTGTCAACGCATATGCAGACGGCAAGCAGTTGCTTTGCCTTCTCATTAACCACCGAGACGTTTCAACGCCTCCGGCGCCTCCTCGATCCGGTCCACGAGCGCGATCCGCGTTTCCATGGAGCGCCCGGCGGCCAGCGACCGCAGCAGCGGCCACGCGGGCAGCTTCTCCGTCCAGTGCACACGGTTCACCAGCACCATCGGGGTCGGCTCGCCGCGCGACTCGTAGTAGTTGGGCGTCGCGTTGTCGAAGATCTCCTGCAACGTCCCGGCGGCGCCCGGCAGGAACACCACACCCGCGTTGGACCGGGCCAGCAGGCCGTCCTCGCGGGTGGCGTTGGCGAAGTACTTGGCGATGTGGGAGGCGAAGGCGTTCGGCGGCTCGTGGCCGTAGAACCAGGTGGGGATGCCCACCGAGCGGCCGCCCCGGGGCCAGCGGGCGCGTATCTCGAAGGCGGCCGAGGCCCACTGGGTGATCGACGGAGTGAAGTGTGGTGCCTTGCCGAGGAGTTCGAGCGACTCAGTGAGCATCTCGTCGTCGAAGGGGGCGGAGTACGCGCCGAGGTTGGCCGCCTCCATGGCGCCCGGGCCACCACCGGTGGCGATGGTGAAGCCGGCGCGGGCCAGTTCCCTGCCGAGCCGTGCGGCGCCCGCGTACTCCTCGGTGCCGCGGGCCATCGCGTGGCCGCCCATGACGCCCACGACCCGGGCGCCGGACAGGAGTTCGTCGAGTGCGTCCGAGACGGAGTCGTCGTGGACCGAGCGCAGCATGGACGCGTAGATGTCCCGGTCGGTCTTGGTGCGCTGGAACCAGGCGTAGGCGAGGGCGTCGGGCGTGGCCTCGTAGCCGTCGGCCAGCGACGCGAACAGTTCGTCCGGGGAGTAGACCAGGCCCCGGTACGGGTCGAACGGCAGGTCCGGGACCGGCGGGAAGACCAGGGCGCCGTCCGCGCGGACCTTGGCCGCCACGTCCTCGCGCATCGCACAGCCGAGGAAGACCGCACCCGACGTGTCCGTGGTGAGCAACTCCCGCGTACGGTCCGTCAGATCGACCCCCTGGACGCGGTGTCCGGCGAGCGTGCCGCGCGCCGACACGGTCGCGTCGAACTCCTCGAGGGTCTCTATCTCACGGTCGTCATGGTGGGCCGCATGGGCGGGCATCGTCTGCACCCGCCCATGCTGGCACAGCGCACCTCAGCCCTGGACGGCCGCGGGGTCCATCCACACGACCTCGAAGGTGTGGCCGTCCACGTCGTCGAAGGCGCGGCCGTACATGAAGCCGTGGTCCTGGGTCTCGCCCGAGACGGAACCGCCCGCCGCGACCGCCTTCTCGACCAGCTCGTCCACCTTCTCGCGACTCTCGGCGCTCAGCGCCAGCAGCACCTCGCTGGTCCTCGTCGAGTCCGCGATCTCCTTCTTGGTGAACTGGGAGTACTTCTCCGGGGTGTGCACCATCACCACGATGGTCTCGCTGATCACGACGGAGGCGGTCGTGTCGTCGCTGAACTGCTCGTTGAGCGTGAAGCCCAGGTCCGTGAAGAACTTCTTCGAGGCGCCGAGGTCGCCGGTGCACAGGTTCACGAAGATCATCTGCTGGTACATGCGAGGTCGCTCCCATCAAGTCCGTGTCGTTACGCCGGATAGACCGGGGGCCGGTCCGGAACTCATCGCCGTACGGAGATTTTTTCTCGTACGAGTTTTCAGCGGGCCTCGAAGCTCAGCGGGCTGCGGAGCTCAGCGCGCCAGGGGCAGCGCCGCCAGTTCGGCGACCGTCAGGGCCAGCGGGCCGAACAGGGCGAGCAGCGCGCCCGCGCGCAGGGCGGCCGCGCTGCGCAGCATGGTGGCGGGCGCGCCGAGGCGCAGCAGCGCGGCGGTGGTGGTGGCGCGGGCCTGACGGGCCTCGACGGCGGCCGTGAGGAGCGTCGCCGTGGTGCAGCCGGTCACGAGGACCACACCGAGGGCGGTGAGCGGTCCGAGCGCGAGCCCGTCCGGGGCGTGCAGCAGCGCCATGGCCCACGCGGCGGACAGCACCGCACAGACGACGCCCAGGGGACGTCCGATGCGCAAGGACTCCGCCATGAGGATGCGGCCGGCCAGGAGCCGCAGGGCGCCCGGGCGGGCCGACTGGAGCAGCCGTCCGCACAGGTGGGTCAGGCCCGGACCGGCCAGGGCCAGGCCGACGACGGCCAGGGCCCAGCCCGCCATCACACCGGGGGCGGCACCGGAGAAGGAGAGGTCGGGGGGCGTGGGGGAGGTACGGCTGGTGTAGCTCTCCACGGCCAGACCCGCGGCCAGCAAGGTGATGCCCCAGGGCAGACCGGAGGGGGCGGCGATGGTGTCCGGCAGGGCGGCGTCGGGGGCGGTGAAGCCGTCGGGGCCGGGGGCCGCGGTGTGCGCGTCCGGGTGCATGGCCAGGGCACCGGCCGGGCTGATGGCACCGGCGGCGTCCGGCTCCGCCGCGCGCGGGCTGAGCCACTGGGCGGGATCGCCGGCCGGGGCGGCACCCGCTTCCCGTGAGGCCGGGTGGGTGCTGCCCGGGTGCGCCGGGGCGGCATCCACGGCAGCGGCCTGCGGCGAGGCCGGGGCCGTGGCGCCCGGGGGCGTCGCCTGTGGCCGGGCGGGGTCCGCGACCGCGCTCACCGTTGCGCCGGAGGCGGCGACCGCCGGCGAGGCCGACTCGCTTGTCCGGGCCGCGGGCGGGCCGCTTTTCCCGGCGGGCTCGGCGTCCGCACCGTCCGTGGGCCGCGCGATCTGCCGGCCGAACCTGCCGTACACCCAGAAGGTCTCGCGGGTGCCGGCGCGCCCGTACGCACCGAAGCGGCCGTACGCCCGGGCCGCCCGGGGTCTGCCCCGCCCCGTCTCGTGCGGCCGCAGGGCCACTGCCGCCGCCACCGACGCGCCGACGGGCACGAGCGCCAGCAGGGTCAGCGCGCCCGGCATCGGCAGGGACCGGCCCGCGGCGAGGGACTCGGCGGCGGCGCCGTCGAAGGGCATGCCGGTCAGGTCGCCCCGCAGATGCAGGAAGACGAGCAGGGCCAGCATCGAGCCGAGCGTGCAGGAAAGGGCCGTCGTCGTCGCCGAGACGGCCATCATGCGCACCGGGCCGAGACCGATGGCCGAGAGAGCGGCGCGTGGCGTGGTGGCGGGATCGGTACGGGCGACCGCGACCGCGAAATACACCGTGGCGGCCAGCGGGGCCGCGCACCAGGCCAGTCGCAGCGTGGCGGAACCGGGGGAGCCGGGGTGGCCCAGCGCGTAGCCGAGGGCGCAGAGCAGCAGGAAGCCCGTGCCCGCCGAGGCCGCCGCGACCAGCAGACGGCGCAGCTGGACGGCCGGGTGGGCGCCGCGGGTCAGACGGAGAGCGAGCACGCGGCCCGGCCTTCCGGCTCGCTGGTCTCGGCGACCGGCGGGAGGTGCACCGTCTGCACGCGGCGCCCGTCGAGCAGGGAGACCGTGCGGTCGGCGAGGGCCGCGGTCTCCGCGTCATGGGTGGCCAGGACGACCGTGATGCGGTGCGAGCGGGCCGCCGTGGTGAGGGTGCGCAGCACATGGGCACGGTCGGCGCGGTGCAGGGGCGCCGTGGGCTCGTCGGCGAACAGCACCGAGGGCGCGGGGGCCAGCGCGCGGGCGATGCAGACTCGCTGGCGCTCGGCCTGGACCAGCTGGTGCGGCCGTTTGCGGGCGCTGTCCCCGATGTCGAGACGCTCCAGCCACTCCAGGGCCGCCGTCTTGGCGCGACGCCGGCCGGTGCCGCGCAGCATCAGCGGCAGGGCGGTGTTCTCCCAGACGTTGAGCTCCGGGACCAGGGAGGGGGCCGGGTCGATCCAGCCGAAGCGGTCGCGGCGCAGCCGCTCGCGGGTGAGGGGGCCCATGGTGTGCACGGGCACGCTGTTGAACCAGACCTCGCCGCGCTGCACGGGCACCAGACCGGACAGACACCGCAGCAGGGTCGTCTTGCCGCTGCCGCGCGGGCCGCCGATGGCGAGGATCTCGCCCTCGCGCACGCCGAGCGAGATGCCGCACAGCGCGGGTGAGCCGTCGTCGTGCTGGAAGTGCAGGGCGCGTGCCCAGAGCACGTCGTTGTCCGGCGGTGCCTCCATGCGCGTACACCTCGTTCAGATCCGTAGTTCCCGTGCCATCCCCCGTGCGGGGGAACGAAGGCAGGGCCGATCGGTCACTGGGCACGCTAGGCAGAAGGCGGCGGGACGCCGGACAGCACGCGGCCCCGGGCCGCCGTTTCTCACTCGAACGGGCGGCACCAGGGCCGGTGTTGATCATCCAGGCAGACGATCGGAGCGACGCGGGTCAGAGCTTGGTCCAGGCCTCCGTGAGGGTGGCGCGCAGGATCTGCTCGATCTCGTCGAACGTCGACTGGTCGGAGATCAGCGGCGGCGCCAGCTGGACGACCGGGTCGCCGCGGTCGTCGGCCCGGCAGTACAGGCCGTTCTCGTACAGCTTCTTGGAGAGGAAGCCGTACAGGACGCGCTCGGTCTCGTCGGCGTTGAAGGACTCCTTGGTGGCCTTGTCCTTGACGAGTTCGATGCCGTAGAAGAAGCCGTTGCCGCGGACGTCGCCGACGATCGGCAGGTCGTGGAGCTTCTCCAGGGTGGAGCGGAAGTTGCCCTCGTTGTCCAGGACGTGCTGGTTGAGGTTCTCGCGCTCGAACAGGTCGAGGTTGGCCAGGCCCACGGCGGCGGAGACCGGGTGACCGCCGAAGGTGTAGCCGTGCAGGAAGGTGTTGTCGCCCTTGTAGAACGGCTCGGCCAGGCGGTCGGAGATGATGCAGGCGCCGATCGGGGAGTAGCCCGAGGTCATGCCCTTGGCGCAGGTGATCATGTCCGGCACGTAGTCGAACTTGTCGCAGGCGAAGTACGTGCCCAGACGGCCGAAGGCGCAGATGACCTCGTCCGAGACGAGCAGCACGTCGTACTGGTCGCATATCTCGCGGACCCGCTGGAAGTAGCCGGGCGGAGGCGGGAAGCAGCCGCCGGCGTTCTGCACCGGCTCCAGGAAGACCGCGGCGACGGTGTCCGGGCCCTCGAACAGGATCTGCTGCTCGATCTGGTCGGCGGCCCAGCGGCCGAAGGCCTCCGGGTCGTCACCGAAGATCGGGGCGCGGTAGATGTTGGTGTTGGGCACCTTGTGCGCGCCCGGCACCAGCGGCTCGAAGGGGGCCTTCAGGGCCGGCAGGCCGGTGATGGACAGGGCGCCCTGCGGGGTGCCGTGGTAGGCGACCGCGCGGGAGATGACCTTGTGCTTGGTGGGCTTGCCGGTCAGCTTGAAGTACTGCTTGGCGAGCTTCCAGGCGGTCTCGACCGCCTCGCCGCCGCCGGTGGTGAAGAAGACCTTGTTCAGGTCGCCCGGGGCGTGGTGGGCGAGGCGCTCGGCCAGCTCGACCGCCTTGGGGTGGGCGTAGGACCACACCGGGAAGAACGCGAGCTCCTGCGCCTGCTTGAAGGCGGCATCGGCGAGCTCGACCCGGCCGTGTCCGGCCTGCACCACGAAGAGGCCGGCGAGGCCGTCCAGGTAGCGCCTGCCCTGGTCGTCGTAGATGTACGTGCCCTCGCCCCGGACGATGGTGGGGACGGGGGCCTTCTCGTACGACGACATGCGCGTGAAGTGCATCCACAGGTGGTCGTACGCGGACTGGGAGAGGTCCTTGCTCACGGCTATCGGGTCCTCACGGTTATCGGGTTCCCCACATGTAGGTCTGCTTCTTGAGCTTGAGGTAGACGAAGCTCTCGGTGGAGCGCACTCCGGGCACGGCCCGTATGCGTTTGTTGATGACGTCCAGAAGGTGGTCGTCGTCCTCGCAGACGATCTCCACCATCAGGTCGAACGAGCCTGCGGTCATCACCACGTACTCGCACTCGGACATGGCCGACAGCGCGTCCGCGACCGCCTCCACGTCGCCCTCGACGTTGACGCCGACCATCGCCTGTCTGCGGAAGCCCACGGTGAGCGGGTCCGTGACGGCGACGATCTGCATCACGCCCTGGTCGAGCAGCTTCTGGACGCGCTGGCGCACGGCCGCCTCGGACAGGCCGACGGCCTTGCCGATGGCGGCGTACGGCCGGCGGCCGTCCTCCTGGAGCTGCTCGATGATGGCGAGGGACACGGCGTCCAGCTGCGGCGAGCTGCCGTTCCTGGACTCGCGGGAGGGCTCGCGGTGCTCCCGCGAGCCCTTCTGGTCTGCGCTTCGACTGGCCACGAGGTCACTGTGCACGAGGTCTCGACACTTCCGCAAGCCTCAATCGATGAAATTCGTTGTTTCAGTGCCCTGAGCCTGCGGATTCCGCACGATCGAAGGGAGCGGGGGTGTTGAAAACGTGGGCCCGCCGACTAGGGTGGTGTCTCAAGTAATGGACATCCGAACTGGAGGGCCGGCAGTGAGCACCGAGCTGCGTCGTCTGCGCAACTACATCGGCGGTGAGTTCCGGGACGCCGCCGACGGACGGACCACCGAGGTGGTCAATCCCGCGACGGGCGAGGCGTACGCGACCGCTCCGCTGTCCGGGCAGGCCGACGTGGACGCCGCCATGGCGGCGGCCGCCGAGGCCTTCCCCGGCTGGCGCGACACCACGCCCGCCGAACGCCAGAAGGCCCTGCTGAAGATCGCGGACGCCTTCGAGGAGCGCGCCGAGGAGCTGATCGCGGCCGAGGTGGAGAACACGGGCAAGCCGACCGGGCTGACCCGCTCCGAGGAGATCCCGCCGATGGTCGACCAGATCCGCTTCTTCGCGGGTGCGGCGCGGATGCTGGAGGGCCGCTCGGCCGGTGAGTACATGGAGGGCCTGACCTCCATCGTGCGCCGGGAGCCGGTCGGCGTCTGCGCGCAGGTCGCGCCGTGGAACTACCCGATGATGATGGCCGTGTGGAAGTTCGCCCCGGCGATCGCGGCGGGCAACACCGTCGTGCTGAAGCCGTCCGACACCACCCCGGCCTCGACGGTCCTCCTCGCCGAGATCATCGGCTCGATCGTCCCCAAGGGTGTCTTCAACGTCATCTGCGGCGACCGCGAGACCGGCCGCATGATGGTCGAGCACGAGACGCCGGCGATGGCCTCCATCACCGGTTCGGTGCGCGCCGGCATCCAGGTCGCGGAGTCCGCCTCCAAGGACGTCAAGCGCGTGCACCTGGAGCTGGGTGGCAAGGCGCCGGTCGTCGTCTTCGAGGACACCGACATCGCCAAGGCCGTCGAGGACATCTCGGTCGCGGGCTACTTCAACGCCGGCCAGGACTGCACCGCCGCCACGCGCGTGCTCGTGCACGAGTCCATCCACGACGAGTTCGTCTCCGCGCTGGCGAAGGCCGCCTCCGAGACCAAGACCGGGCAGCCGGACGACGAGGACGTGCTGTTCGGCCCGCTCAACAACCCGAACCAGCTCAAGCAGGTCGAGGGCTTCATCGACCGGCTGCCCGCGCACGCGCGCGTGGAGGCCGGCGGCAAGCGGGTCGGGGACAAGGGCTACTTCTATGCGCCGACCGTCGTCTCGGGCCTGAAGCAGACCGACGAGATCATCCAGAAGGAGGTCTTCGGGCCGGTCATCACCGTCCAGTCCTTCTCCGACGAGGAGCAGGCCGTGGAGTGGGCCAACGACGTCGAGTACGCGCTGGCCTCCTCCGTGTGGACCAAGGACCACGGTCGCGCCATGCGGATGTCGAAGAAGCTCGACTTCGGCTGCGTGTGGATCAACACCCACATCCCGCTGGTCGCCGAGATGCCGCACGGCGGCTTCAAGAAGTCCGGCTACGGCAAGGACCTCTCGGGCTACGGCTTCGAGGACTACACGCGGATCAAGCACGTGATGACGTCGCTGGACGCGTAGCCCTTTCCGCACCGCTGAACGGCCCCGGACGGTTCCTCTCCGTCCGGGGCCGTCCGTGTACGGGGGGACTTCCCGCCCTCCATTTTTGAACGTGTTCAATAATGGGCGTAGAGTGCGCCTCATGAGCGACAGAGCCGCCCTGCTGAAGGGCATCCGTGCGTGGCTGGTCTTCTTCGTGGTGTGTCTGGTGCTCAGCGGCGCCACCGCCTTCCCCCTGGTCCACGAACTGCGGTGGACCGAGGACCTGTTGCGGGCGCTGTCCGTCGGCGACCACCTGCCGGGACTGACGGACTGGATCGGGCGGGTGCGGGCCGGTCTCGACGAGACCGACGCCGAACACCCCTTCCTGCTCTACGGCACGGACTGGCTGGCCTTCGCGCACCTGGTGATCGCGGTCGCCTTCTACGGGCCCTACCGCGACCCGGTCCGCAACATCTGGGTCGTCGAGTTCGGGATGATCGCCTGCGCCGGCATCATCCCGCTCGCCCTGATCTGCGGGCCCATCCGCGGCATCCCCTTCTGGTGGTCGGTGATCGACATGGCCTTCGGCGTGTTCGGCGTCATCCCGCTGTACGTCGTACGGCAGCGGATCAAGCGGCTGGAGGCGCTGACCGCGCCGGTGGCCGTGCCCGTGCCGGGCGTCTGAGGAGAAACTGCTGTCCGGAGAACCTTCACGTCGTCTCCTCGCGTGTGACCCCCGACATGGCGAGAACCCCGGGACCGGCTGAGAGGGCGCGTGCGGAACATCAGTGACAGGCGTGAAGAGCCACCGTGGACAGTCAGCACTGGCGTGCCGTCGTCACCGCGGCCCAGGCCGGCGACCGGCGGGCGCTGGACGAACTGGTCGCGGGCTGGCTGCCGCTGGTCTACAACATCGTGGGCCGGGCCCTGAACGGGCACGCCGACGTCGACGACGTCGTGCAGGAGAGCATGCTGCGCGCGGTCGGCCGGCTCGACTCCCTGCGCGCCCCCGACAGCTTCGGGTCCTGGCTGGTGGCGATCGCCATGCGGCAGGTCCGCGACCGGGCCCGGCGCCGGACACCGGAGCGCCTGGCGGAGGCCGCGGACTGACCGTGCTGCGGCTCCGGTTGGAGGGGCAGCGGCGCGAGGCCGCCGAGGCGGTCCGGTGGCTCGACGAGGAGGACCGCCACCTGCTGTCCCTGCGGTGGCTGGAGGTGGCGGGCGAACTGACCCGGCGCGAACTGGCCGCCGCCGTCGGCATCACCCGGCAGCACGCCGCCGTGCGGTCCAGCGGATGAAGGAGCGCCTGGAGACCTCGCGCGGCATCGTCCGCGCCCTGGACGGCGCACGAGTACTTCTACCTCGACGGGCGAGCCACCCTCACCCAGAACGAGCGCGGCTGCGACTACGGCCTCATCGTCTTCCCGACGGACCGGGGCGCCGTGGTCGAGGACATCGACCAGGGCCCGCCCCGAGGGGCCATCCGCTACGGGCTGGTCCGCGACACCGGCACGGACGGCGCGCCGGTGCCGCAGTACCTCACGCGCGCGACCCCGGATCCGGCGACGGTGCCGCAGCGCTCGCGCGTGTTGCGCACAGCACGTCGACACGGTTCGTGGTGATCGAGTCCACGCCCGCCTCCAGCAGCCGCCGCATGGAGCGGCGGGTGTCGGGAGTCCAGACGGAGAGCAGGTGGCCGTCGCGGTGCACGCGGTCGGCGAGAGGCCGGTCCACCAGGGAGAAGCGGTAGTTCAGCCAGCGCGGGCGGATCGCCTCCAGCAGCACCGGCCGGGGCGGGGCCAGCGTCGTCCAGGTGAGGGCGATCTCGGCGCCGGGGTCCGCCGCGCGCACGGCGAGCATGGCGTCGGCGCCCGCGCAGTAGTAGACGCGTTCCGCCGCCCCGGCCTCGGCCACGACGTCCATGATCCGGCGCACCGCCCGCACGTCGGGCGATCCGGGCAGGTCGACCATCACCCGGTGGCCCGCCGTCGCCCCCAGTGCCTCGGCCAGCGTCGGCACCCCGCCGCCGGTCAGCCCGCGCACCTCCTCGCAGGACAGGGCCGACACCGGACGTTCGTGCTCCCACAGCCGCTTCAGCGTCCCGTCGTGCAGCAGCACCGGCACGCCGTCACGGGTGAGCCGTACGTCGATCTCCACCGCGTCCGCGCCCCGGCGCAGGGCGGAACGCAGCGAGGCGACGGTGTTCTCGCGGACCCGGTAGGGGTCGCCGCGGTGGGCGACGGCGACAGGGGAGGACGTCACCGGGCGAGCCACTGCGCGGTGTACGCGTCGATCTCACCGGCGATGCGGGCCTTGCCCGCCGCGTCGAGGAAGGACGCCTCGACGGCGTTCTTCGCCAGTTCGGCCAGGCCCCGCTCGTCGAGGTCCAGGAGCCGGGCGGCGACCGCGTACTCGTTGGCGAGGTCGGTGCCGAACATCGGCGGGTCGTCGGAGTTGACGGTCACGAGGACCCCGGCGCGCACGAACTCCTTGATCGGGTGCTCGTCGAGGGTGCGGACCGCGCGGGTGGCGATGTTCGAGGTCGGGCACACCTCCAGCGGGATCCGGTGCTCGGCGAGGTGCGCGAGCAGCTTCGGGTCCTGCGCGGAGCTGGTGCCGTGCCCGATGCGCTCGGCCCGCAGGTGGGTCAGCGCGTCCCACACCGTCTGCGGGCCGGTCGTCTCGCCGGCGTGCGGTACGGAGCGCAGCCCGGCGGCGATCGCCCGGTCGAAGTAAGGCTTGAACTGCGGCCGCCCGACGCCGACCTCGGGACCGCCGAGACCGAAGGAGACCAGGCCCTCCGGGCGCAGCCGGTCGTCGGTGGCGAGCCGGGTCGTCTCCTCGGCGGCCTCCAGGCCCGCCTCGCCGGGGATGTCGAAGCACCAGCGCAGCAGGGTCCCGAACTCGGCCTCGGCGGCCTTGCGGGCGTCCTCGATCGCGTCCATGAAGGCGCGTTCGTCGATGCCGCGCCGGGTGGACGAGAAGGGGGTGATCGTCAGCTCGGCGTACCGCACCCGCTGGCGCGCCAGCTCCCGGGCCACCTCGTAGGTCAGCAGCCGGACGTCCTCGGGGGTGCGGACGAGGTCCACGACCGACAGGTACACGTCGATGAAGTGCGCGAAGTCGGTGAAGGTGAAGTAGTCGGCCAGGGCCTCGGGATCGGTCGGCACCTTCGAGTCCGGGTGCCGCGCGGCCAGTTCGGAGACGATCCGGGGAGAGGCGGAGCCCACGTGGTGCACGTGCAGTTCGGCTTTGGGCAGTTCCGCGATGAACGCCGTGAGGTCGCGCGGGGCGTGGGGGTCGACGAGGTGCTGGGTCAAGGTTCCTCCCCGGAACGGCGCCCCGGCCGGCACAGGGCGGGCGGGCGCGGGTGATCGGCTGATCGATGACTCGGTTTCATCGTATGCGGTGGCGGCGAAGCCCCTTCGGGGGGCGCGGGGAACCGCCCGGCCGGGCTTCGGCGCACCCGCGCGGTGGCACGCACCGACCGGCCCCGTAGCATGACGGCACGATCGACCCAGGGGGGACCGCAGGATGACGGACGCGACGCAGCCCGACGGAGGCAGCCACGACCCGTGGGCGCCTCCGGAGAGCAGGCCCTCGCTCGACAAGGACCCGGCACCGCAGCCGCCGTCCGTCCACGACCAGGCCACGGTCACCTCCATGCCGGGTTTCACACCGCCGACGGGCACGCCGCAGTACGACCCGTCCGGCTCCGGCACCGGCGCCGTCCCGCCCCCGCCCGTGGCCCCCACCGGCCCGGGAGCGACCGGCGGCTACGGCTACCCCGGCTACCCGCAGTCCGGATACACCCAGGCAGGCTACGGCTGGCCCGGTATGCCCGCGGCCCCGCAGAACGGCATGGGCGTCGCCGCGATGGTGCTCGGCATCATCTCCTGCACCCTCTTCTGCCTCTACGGCGTGGTCTCCCTGGTCACGGGCATCCTCGCCGTGGTCTTCGGCATCAAGGGCCGCAAGCGGGCCGAGGCCGGGGTGGCCACCAACCACGGGCAGGCACAGGCCGGTCTGATCATGGGCATCATCGGGATCATCCTCGGCATCGTGGTGATCGTCCTGATCGCCGTCGGCATCACGGCCGCGATCAACAGCGACAGCTCCGACGACGACCCGTACTACGGCACCCTCGGTCCGGTGGCCACCGCCCCGTCCCTCCGCTGAAACTCAGGCTCTACCAGGCCTACTTGGCCACTACGATGCCTTGGTCTGACAACGGAGGGGAGAACGTCCATGTCCCACAGCAACCCGCCTCCCGGTGGCTTCGGCCCGCCGGCGCAGCCCCCGCAGCAGCCCCCGGGCACCCCCGGCTACGGCTATCCGCAGCAGCCCCCCGCGGGCCCCGGCTACGGCTACCCCCAGGGCGGTCCCGGCTACCCGGCCGCGCCGCCCGTGGGCTACCCGCAGGCGCCCGGATACGGGATGCCCGCACAGCCGAGCAACGGCATGGGCACCACGGGACTGGTGCTGGGCATCATCGGCGTGGTGTGCAGCGTGACGTTCATCATGTGGTTCTTCGGCGTGATCCTGGGCATTCTCGCGATCATCTTCGGGGCCATCGGCCGCGGCAGGGCCACCCGCGGTGAGGCCACCAACAAGGGCGCGGCGACCGCGGGACTGGTCTGCGGCATCATCGCCACCGTGATCCTCCCCCTGCTGGGGTTCCTGCTGTTCGCCAGCATCATGGGCGGACTCGGCGCGGCCTCCTGAACGAAGCGGTGCGACGGGGCCGGTCCTGAGGGAGCGGCCCCTTCGTCATGCTCCCGCCGTACGCAGCAGCTCCCGCGCCTCCATCAGCGCGAACCCCAGCAGATTCGGCCCCCGCCACCGCTGCGGATCACCCGCCGCCTCGTCGTCCGCGGCCAGCCCGATGCCCCACACCCGGTCCACGGGGCTCGCCTCCACCAGCACCCGGTCGCCCGTGCCCAGCAGGTACCCCAGCAGCTCGGGGTGCGCGCCGAACTTGTGGACACTGCCCTCCACGACGATCCGGAACCGCTCCCGCGCCCACACCGCCTCGTCGAACCCGCGCACCAGCCGCCCGGCCTTCTTCGCCTCGGCGGGATGCTCCGCGGCCAGCACGGTCCGCTCCGCCGCCGCATCCTCGAAGAGCCGCGCCTTGCCCGCCATCATCCAGTGCTCGGCCGTCGCGTAGCCGACGCCGCCGACCGTGAACGGCGCCGGCCACCACTGGCTCAGACAGCTCGCCCCGATCCGGCCGTCCGACCGCGGCCGGTGCCCCCAGAAGTGCAGATACTTGATCTTCGCGCCCTCGCGGACCGCCCTGATCAGGGCCTCCTGCGAGCCGACCGCCCCCGTGATCTTCTCCATGCACGCGAGTCTGGCACGCACCACTGACACAGCGTCCCGCCTTTTCGCGGCGAACTCGACACCTGGTCGACAGATTCCGTCGCGTAACCAAAAATCAACAACGGAATCACTTGTTGCAGTCCCATACCTCTGTCAGGATCGGCACTCAAATCGAGCCTGAGCCACGCCGGCCCCGTCAGGGGACACGGAGGAGAGCGACATGCACAACCCGGGCATTGCCACCCCGGACCGATTTCCGGCCGAGGAGCGCTTCGCGGAGGGCGCGCAGTTCATCGCGGGGCGCCTGACCAGGGGCACCTCCGGCCGCACGCACGCGGTCGTCGACCCGGCGTCGGGCGAGGAGGTCCTCACCTACGAACTGGCCGGCACGGCCGACGTCGACCGGGCCGTCGCCGCCGCCCGCGCGGCCTTCCCCGGCTGGGCGGGAGCCACCCCCGGCGAGCGGTCCGACGCCCTGCACCGGTTCGCCGCTGTCCTCGCCGACCGGGCCGAGGACTTCGCCCGCGCCGAGTCGCTCCAGTGCGGCAAGCCGCTGAAACTGACCCGCGAGTTCGACGTCCCCGGGACCATCGACAACACCGCCTTCTTCGCCGGTGCCGCGCGGCACCTGCAGGGCCAGTCGGCCGGTGAGTACTCCGGCGACCACACCTCCTACGTCCGGCGCGAACCCATCGGCGTCGTCGGCTCGATCGCGCCCTGGAACTACCCCCTCCAGATGGCCGCCTGGAAGATCCTCCCGGCGATCGCCGCGGGCAACACCATCGTCCTGAAGCCCGCCGAGCTCACCCCGCTGACCTCGCTGCTCTTCGCGCAGGCGGCCACCGATGCCGGGATCCCGGACGGCGTGATCAACATCGTCACCGGCACCGGCAAGGAGGCCGGCGAGCACCTCGTCGGCCACCCCGACGTGGCCATGACCTCCTTCACCGGCTCCACCGCGGTCGGCAAGCGCGTCGCCGAGGTCGCCACCGCCACCGTCAAGCGCCTCCACCTGGAGCTCGGCGGCAAGGCGCCCTTCGTGGTCTTCGACGACGCCGACCTGGAGGCCGCCGCCCACGGCGCGGTCGCGGGTTCCCTCATCAACACCGGGCAGGACTGCACGGCCGCCACGCGCGCGTACGTGCAGCGGCCGCTGTACGAGGCCTTCGTGGAGCGGACCGCGGCGCTCATGGAGAGCGTCCGGCTCGGCGACCCCTTCGCCGCCGGAACCGACCTCGGCCCGCTGATCTCGCACGTGCAGCGCGACCGGGTCGCCGGGTTCGTGGACCGGGCGCGGGCCTACGCGCGCGTGGTCACCGGCGGCGAGGCGCCCGAGGGAGAGCTCGCCAAGGGCGCCTACTACCGGCCCACCCTGATCGCCGACGCGGCCCAGGACAGCGAGATCGTCCAGTCGGAGATCTTCGGCCCGGTCCTGGTCGTGCTTCCCTTCGACACCGACGACGAGGGCCTCGCGCTCGCCAACGACACCCCCTACGGCCTGGCCGCCTCCGCCTGGAGCAGGGACGTGTACCGGGCCAACCGGGCCACGCGCGAGATCAAGGCCGGCTGCGTCTGGATCAACGACCACATCCCGATCATCAGCGAGATGCCGCACGGCGGCTACAAGTCCTCCGGCTACGGCAAGGACATGTCCGCGTACTCGTTCGAGGAGTACACCCAGATCAAGCACGTCATGTTCGACAACACCGCGGTCGCCGCCAAGGACTGGCACCGCACCGTGTTCGGGGATCGATAGCCGTATGCAGGCCGCCTGACCAACGGCCGTCCACCCTCGGAAAGGGCACCACGCGCATGGAGCAGTACGAGCCCGACCGCCTGTCCGCGGCCCAAGTGGCCGCCATGAGGCGCAGTTTCAAGAACGGCAGGGCCTCCCTCACCCGGCGGTCCCTGCTGCGCGCCTCGGCGGGCGGGGCGCTCGCGGCCGGCGGACTCGGCACGCTGAGCGCCTGCGGCATCCCCGCCGCCGGACAGACGCAGGGCGGCGTCTCGGCAGAGGACCACTCGGCCAAGGAGAAGACGGTGAACTTCTCCAACTGGACCGAGTACATGGACGTCGACGACAGCGGGAAGCACCACCCCACCCTGGACCGGTTCGCCCAGCGGACCGGCATCAAGGTCAAGTACACCGAGGACATCAACGACAACAACGAGTTCTTCGGCAAGATCAAGCCGCAGCTCGCCGCGGGCCAGGACACCGGCCGCGACCTGATCGTCCTCACCGACTGGCTGGCCGCCCGCCTCATCCGCCTCGGCTGGGCGCAGAAGCTCGACCCGAGCAACCTGCCGCACGCCTACGCCAACCTGTCCAGCCAGTTCCGCAGCCCCGACTGGGACCCGGGCCGCGCCTACTCGTACGTCTGGCAGGGCATCTCGACCGTCATCGCGTACAACAAGAAGGCCCTCGACGGCGTCGAGGTGAAGTCGGTGTCCGACCTGCTCGACAACCCCAAGCTCAAGGGCCGGGTGGGCTTCCTGTCGGAGATGCGCGACAGCATCGGCATGACGCTGCTCGACATGGGCAAGGACCCGGCCGACTTCACCGCCGACGACTACGACGCGGCCATCGCCCGCCTGCAGAAGGCCGTCGACAAGGGCCAGATCCGCCGCTTCACCGGCAACGACTACACCTCGGACCTGACCAGCGGCGACTTCGCGGCCTGTGTCGCCTGGGCCGGGGACGTCGTCCAGCTCAAGGCGGACAGTCCCGACATCGACTTCCTCATCCCGGACAGCGGCTACGTGACGTCCACCGACAACCTGCTGATCCCCAACAAGGCCCGGCACAAGACCAACGCCGAACGGCTCATCGACTTCTACTACGAGCCGAAGGCCGCCGCCGAACTCGCCGCGTACATCAACTACGTGTGCCCGGTCGACGGCGTGAAGGCCGAACTCGCCAAGATCGACGAGGACGCGGCGAACAACCCGCTGATCATTCCCGACAAGGCCATGGCCGCCAAGTCCCATGCCTTCCGCTCGCTGAGCTCGAAGGAAGAGACCGAGTTCGAAGCGAAGTTCGCGAAGCTGACGGGGGCGTGACCACCATGACGAACAAGACCGACCCCAGCGGCGACGTCCGCCTGACGGGCATAGCCAAGACCTACGGCGCCTTCACCGCCGTCCACCCGCTCGACCTGACCGTGCCGCAGGGCTCGTTCTTCGCCCTGCTCGGCGCCTCCGGCTGCGGCAAGACCACCACCCTGCGCATGATCGCCGGCCTGGAGGAACCCTCCGCCGGCACCGTGCACCTGGGTGACCAGGACGTGACCGCCCTCCCGCCGTACAAGCGGCCGGTGAACACGGTCTTCCAGTCCTACGCCCTCTTCCCGCACCTCGACATCTTCGAGAACGTCGCGTTCGGCCTGCGCAGGCGCGGTCTGAAGTCGGTGAAGAAGCAGGTCGAGGAGATGCTGGAGCTCGTGCAGCTCGGCGAGCAGGCCCGCAAGAAGCCGCACCAGCTCTCCGGCGGCCAGCAGCAGCGCGTCGCCGTCGCCCGCGCCCTGATCAACCACCCCAAGGTGCTCCTGCTCGACGAGCCGCTCGGCGCCCTCGACCTCAAGCTGCGCCGCCAGATGCAGCTGGAGCTCAAGCGCATCCAGACCGAGGTCGGCATCACCTTCATCCACGTCACCCACGACCAGGAGGAGGCCATGACCATGGCCGACACGGTCGCCGTGATGAACGGTGGCCGTGTCGAGCAACTGGGCGCGCCCACCGAGCTCTACGAGAACCCGCGCACCACGTTCGTCGCGAACTTCCTCGGCACCTCCAACTTCATCGAGGCCGAGGTCGACTCCAGGAGCGGCGAGGAGATCGTGCTGAAGGCGGGCGGTGGCAAGCTCGTCCTGCCCGGGGCACGATGTTCCGCCCCCACGACAACCGGCGGCAAGGTGCTGGTCGGCGTGCGCCCCGAGAAGATCTCCCTCACCCACGCGGACGACGCCGGGGAGATAGCCGAGGGCCGCAACCGCATCACCGGCCGGATCGCCGACTCCAGCTTCATCGGCGTCTCCACGCAGTACGTCGTCGACAGCCCGGTCTGCTCCGACTTCGAGGTCTACGCCCAGAACATCGACCGCGACCCCCGCCTGGTCCCCGGCGCCGAGGTCGTCCTGCACTGGAATCCGGCCCACACCTTCGGCCTGGACGCCGCCCAGGACGCCGACGCGGGCGTGGAAGAGGCGGCCTGATGTCGACACTCACCGAGGCGCCACCGCCCCTCGCGCCGCCAGCGCCCGAGTCCAAGCCCCCGAAGCGCCGGGGCCGCTTCACGCCGTACTGGCTGCTGCTGCCCGGCATCCTTTGGCTGGTCGTCTTCTTCGCGCTGCCGATGATCTACCAGGCCTCCACGTCCGTGCAGACGGGCTCCCTGGAGCAGGGCTACAAGGTCACCTGGCACTTCGCCACGTACTGGGACGCGCTGTCCGCGTACTGGCCGCAGTTCGTCCGCTCGGTGCTCTACGCGGGCACGGCGACGATCCTGTGCCTGCTGCTCGGCTACCCGCTGGCCTATCTGATCGCCTTCCGCGCCGGCCGCTGGAAGAACCTGATCATGATCCTGGTGATCGCGCCGTTCTTCACCAGCTTCCTGATCCGCACCCTGGCCTGGAAGACGATCCTCGCGGACGGCGGACCGGTCGTCGGCGCCCTCAACACGCTGCACGTCCTGGACGTCACCAACTGGCTCGGCATGACCGCCGGCGACCGCGTCCTCGCCACCCCGCTCGCGGTGGTGTGCGGTCTGACGTACAACTTCCTGCCGTTCATGATCCTTCCGCTCTACACCTCGCTGGAGCGCATCGACGGACGGCTCCACGAAGCCGCGGGAGATCTGTACGCAAGGCCCTGGACGACGTTCCGCAAGGTCACCTTCCCGCTGTCGATGCCGGGTGTCGTCTCCGGCACGCTGCTGACCTTCATTCCGGCCGCCGGTGACTACGTGAACGCCGATCTGCTCGGCTCCACCGACACCCGCATGGTCGGAAACGTCATCCAGACGCAGTTCCTGAGAGTCCTCGACTATCCGACGGCCGCGGCGCTCTCCTTCATCCTCATGGCGGCCATCCTCCTCATGGTCACCCTCTACATCCGCAGGTCGGGGACGGAGGATCTGGTCTAAATGCCTTTCGTCAACTGGCTCAGGAGAAATCTCGTCGTCCTCGCGGGACTGCTGACCCTCGGTTATCTGCTCCTGCCGAACGTCGTCGTGACGGTGTTCTCCTTCAACAAACCGAAGGGGCGCTTCAACTACGAGTGGCAGCAGTTCTCCCTGGACGCCTGGAAGGACCCGTGCGGGGTCTCCGGGCTGTGCGGGTCGCTGTCGCTCAGCCTCCAGATCGCGGTCTGGGCGACCCTCGGCGCCACCCTCCTCGGCACTCTGATCGCCTTCGCCCTGGTCCGCTACCGGTTCCGCGCCCGCGGCGCCGTGAACTCACTGATCTTCCTGCCGATGGCGATGCCCGAGGTCGTCATGGCCGCCTCGCTGCTCACCCTGTTCCTCAACATGGGCGCTCAGCTGGGCTTCTGGACGATCCTCATCGCCCACATCATGTTCTGCCTGAGCTTCGTCGTCACGGCCGTCAAGGCGCGTGTGATGTCGATGGACCCGAAATTGGAGGAGGCGGCACGGGACCTGTACGCGGGCCCGTTCCAGACCTTCGTCCGGGTCACGCTGCCGATCGCGGCACCCGGAATCGCGGCGGGCGCACTGCTCGCCTTCGCACTCTCCTTCGACGACTTCATCATCACCAATTTCAACGCCGGCTCGACCGTCACCTTCCCGATGTTCGTATGGGGGTCGGCGCAGCGCGGAACGCCCGTTCAGATCAATGTCATCGGCACGACCATGTTCGTCGTCGCCGTACTGTTCGTGCTGGTTTCCATGATCGTCGGAAACCGTCGCACCAGACAAAAGGCATAACCGTAGGGAGTTGACATCATGGCCCCGAGCGCCATGAATCAGTGGACCCGTTCGCTTTCCGACGCCCAGCCGGTCCCGTACTGGCTGGACGACCCCGGCAGGCCCCGTCCCCAGCCCGCCCTCACCATCTCCGAGACCTGCGACCTGCTGGTCGTCGGGGGCGGCTACAGCGGGCTGTGGACGGCGCTGATCGCCAAGGAACGCGATCCGCAGCGGGACGTGGTGCTGGTGGAGGGCCGCGAGGTCGGCTGGGCGGCCTCCGGCCGCAACGGAGGTTTCTGCGCCGCCTCCCTCACCCACGGCCTGCCCAACGGACTCGCCCGCTGGCCCGACGAGATCCACACCCTCCAGCAGCTGGGCGACCGCAACCTCGACGCCATCGAGGCCGCCGTCGCCCGGCACTCCCTCGACTGCGACTTCGAGCGCACCGGCGAGATCGACGTCGCCACCGAGCCGTACCAGGCGCGCGAACTGCGTGAATGGCACGAGGAGATCTCCCGCCGGGGCCTGGCCGACGGCGTCGAGTTCCTGGACGCCGACGCCGTGCGGGAGCAGGTGGACTCACCCACCTTCCAGGCCGGCCTGTGGGACCGCAGGGGCGTCGCCATGCTGCACCCCGCCAAGCTCGCCTGGGGCCTGAAGCGGGCCTGCCGGGAGCTGGGCGTGCGCGTCTACGAGAACACCCCGGCCCTGACCTTGAAGCCCTTCGGCGCCGGCATGGCCGTCCGCACCCCCTACGGCCGGATCCGCGCCCGGCAGGTCGCCCTCGGCACCAACATCTTCCCGAACCTGGTCCGGCGGGTCCGCTCGTACACCGTCCCGGTCTACGACTACGCCCTGATGACGGAGCCGCTCACCGCCGAGCAGCTCGCCTCGATCGGCTGGAAGAACCGCCAGGGCCTCGGCGACAGCGCCAACCAGTTCCACTACTTCCGGCTGTCCGCCGACAACCGGATCCTCTGGGGCGGCTACGACGCGATCTACCCCTACGGCGGCCGCGTCCGCGCCGAGTACGACGACCGGCCCGAGACCTACGCCAAGCTCGCCGGGCACTTCTTCACCTGCTTCCCGCAGCTGGAGGGCGTGCGCTTCAGCCACGCGTGGGGCGGCGCGATCGACACCTGCTCCCGCTTCTCGGCGTTCTTCGGCACCGCCCACCAGGGCAAGGTGGCCTACGCGGCCGGATACACCGGGCTCGGGGTCGGCGCCACGCGCTTCGGCGCCGACGTGATGCTGGACCTGCTGGCGGGGGAGCGCACCGAGCGCACGGAACTGGAGATGGTCCGCAAGAAGCCGCTGCCGTTCCCGCCCGAGCCGTTCGCCTGGACCGGCATCGCCCTCACCAAGTGGTCACTGGCCCGCGCGGACGCCCAGGGCGGCCGCCGCAACCTGTGGCTGCGCACGATGGACCGGTTGGGGCTGGGATTCGACAGCTGACCGACCGGCTGTGATCCGGTTCACTCCAACGGGGTGCCGGAACCCGCGTAATGCCGGGGGGACACCCCCTTCTCCCTCGTGATGCCCTCACGGACGCCCCGCGCGTTCGCGAGGTCCGCGAGAGAGAAGGGGGTCTTTCCGATGACCGGTGCGAAGACGGCGGTCGAGTGGCTCGCATCCGTGACACCCGATCCCGAGGCGTGCCGCTGGGAGTGGGAGCGCAATCCGCTCGGCGTCGCGCTGCTGCCGGCCGGCCGTGCCTGGGACGTGCTCATCCTGCCCGGCGAACTGGGGTACGCCACGCTCGACGTGCTCACCCGTGTCCTCGGCCGGCCCGGCCCCGTCCTCGTCGACTTCGGCGACGCCCGCATGGGGTTCTTCGTGGCGCCGGGCACCGCGGCCCGCTGGCTCGGCACGGGCATCCGTACGGCGGGCGCCGGGACCTGGATCGTCGTGCCGTACCCGGGCCGTTCCTCACCCGGCGGCGTCCGCTGGCTCGTACCGCCCGACGGCTCGGGCACGCTGACGGACCCGGCGCTGCTTGAACTGGCGATGCACGAGGCGGCGGCGGGGCTGGTGACGGGGAACGGCGGTCAGGGCCCTGGCCGTTGAGACCGATCCGTCGTCGTCACCGTCCGGACGAAAAGCCACAGGGACGTGAGCAGCACCGTGCACAGGCACCAGCTGCCCACCACGTCCAGGGGCCAGTGGTAGCCGCGGCGGACCAGGCCGTAGCTCGTGCCGAGGACGAGCGCGGCGCAGAGGGCGAGCAGGGCGCCGCGGGCCGGGGCGGTGCGGAGCCAGGGGAACAGGAGCAGGGCCGCGGAGCCGTAGGCGACGGTGGCGGTGGCGGTGTGGCCCGAGGGGTAGTAGCCGGTGCCGGGCGGTTCGGCCGGGGTGCCCGGGCGGGCCATGAGCGCCTTCAGGGGGACGACCAGCGCCGGGACCAGGACCATGAGCAGGACGACCGCGGCGACGGGCAGCCACCAGCGGTCCGCGCCGGCGCGCCGGCCACGGACGGCGACGTACCCGAGCGCGACGGCGAGGAGCGGGACCGCGACCTGGACATTGCCCAGATCGGCGAGGAGTTCGGAGCAGCGGTCCGGATTCACCAGGACGCGGCTGAGGCGTTCGTCGAGCCGGACCAGCGGTCCGCCGGTGACGACCTGCCAGGTGATCAGGGCGAACAGGAGAGCCGGAACGGCGAGCAGGGGAGCGGCGGAGCCCGGGAGAACGGTGCGGCCCCGGTTCGCGGAGATCGGCATGGGGCCCAGCTTGGCACGAGCACGAACACCCGCTCGCGGCCCTGCTCGGCCTGGCCGACGCCCGGGGCTGCCGTCCGCGGGGGATCCACCCCACGGAGCCCGCGCCCCGCACGCCGGGCTGACCGCGACTCGCGAAGTCGTACAGGGGTGAGACACAGGGGTGAGAAGAGGGAAGACGGCCGCCCCGGAACAGGGGGGGGAGTTCCGGGGCGGCCGTCAGGACCGGAACGTCGCGCGCCCCGGGGGGTTTGGGGCGGGCGACCGTCCGATCGGTGAGGAGATCCGGAGCGTCAGGCTCCGGTTGTGTGCGCGAGGGCACGACCAGGTCGAAGCTGGGGAGGCCCCGGCCTGATGTCACCCACAGTCCCCTGCGGGCGGGGTGTATCTCTCATCTGGGTAGAACCTACGGCAGGGGCGGGGTGCAGGACAGACCGTGGGGCCCCCTGCCATGCACCTCGCACACCTTCTTCACACGCTCTGCCGCCGACCGCCCCGGTAGCGGAACCGGGGCGGCGCACCTGCCCGGACGGCGGCCCGGATGCGCGTGCCGAGCGCTCAGACGCGGGGGAACGCCTGCTCGATGATGTCGAGGCCCTCGTTCAGCAGGTCGTCCCCGATGACCAGCGGGGGCAGGAAGCGGAGCACGTTGCCGTAGGTGCCACAGGTCAGGACCAGCAGGCCCTCGGCGTGGCACGCCTTGGCGAGCGCGGCGGTCGCCTCCGGGTTCGGCTCCTTGGTGGCGCGGTCCTTGACCAGCTCGATGGCGATCATGGCGCCCCGGCCGCGGACGTCGCCGATGATCTCGAACTTCTCGGCCATGGCACCGAGGCGGGCCTTCATGACCGCCTCGATGTTCTTCGCCTTGGCGTTGAGGTCGAGCTCCTTCATCGTCTCGATCGAGCCCAGCGCACCCGCGCAGGCGACCGGGTTGCCGCCGTAGGTGCCGCCCAGGCCGCCGGCGTGCGCGGCGTCCATGATCTCGGCGCGACCGGTGACCGCCGCGAGCGGCAGACCGCCCGCGATGCCCTTCGCCGTCGTGATGAGGTCCGGGACGATGCCCTCGTCCTCACAGGCGAACCACTGGCCCGTACGGCAGAAGCCGGACTGGATCTCGTCGGCGACGAAGACGATGCCGTTGTCCTGGGCGAACTTGCTGATCGCCGGCAGGAAGCCCTTGGCCGGCTCGATGAAACCGCCCTCGCCGAGCACCGGCTCGATGATGATCGCGGCGACGTTCTCCGCGCCGACCTGCTTGCTGATCTGGTCGATGGCCTGCGCGGCGGCCTCCGGGCCGGCGTTCTCGGGGCCGGTCGGCCAGCGGTAGCCGTACGCCACCGGCACCCGGTACACCTCGGGCGCGAACGGGCCGAAGCCGTGCTTGTACGGCATGTTCTTCGCGGTCAGCGCCATCGTCAGGTTGGTGCGGCCGTGGTAGCCGTGGTCGAACACCACGACGGCCTGGCGCTTGGTGTACGCCCGCGCGATCTTGACCGCGTTCTCGACGGCCTCGGCACCGGAGTTGAACAGGGCGCTCTTCTTGGCGTGCTCACCCGGGGTCAGCTCGGCGAGGGCCTCGGCGACCTCGACGTAGCCCTCGTAGGGAGTGACCATGAAACAGGTGTGGGTGAAGTCGGCGAGCTGCGCCGACGCCCGCCGTACGACGGCCTCGGCGGAGGCGCCCACGGACGTCACGGCGATGCCCGACCCGAAGTCGATCAGCCGGTTGCCGTCGACGTCCTCGATGATCCCGCCACCGGCACGCGCCGTGAACACGGGCAGCACGGACCCCACGCCCTGCGCGACCGCGGCGGTACGGCGGGCCTGCAGCTCCTGCGACTTCGGGCCGGGAATGGCGGTGACGACGCGGCGCTCCTGCGGAAGTGCGGTCATGCGGGGCTCCTGGGGTGGTGCGGATGGTCTTTGCGGACGCTCGGGTTCTTTTCTCGCAGGCTAGGGCGGGGGATGAGGGGTGGGCATGCTCCATGTGGGCGTTGTCGGCGGGGCGCCTTGTCCGGGGTGGACATGGCAGTCTCGTGGACCGGTGCCCACGGCCCGGCCGTGTAAGCGGTGAACTCCCCAGGGTAGGGCGTTAGATTGGCTCGCTGATGGTGGACGGAGCGGCTGGTCAGGGGGCAACGGCGATGGACAGCGACGGGACGCAGGAGGCGCGGGGTACACATGCGAGCCCCGTACCGCGCCCGGCGGGGCCGCCGGAGGTGCCGGCGATGCCGGCCACCAGGCCGGGTGTGCCGCCGGACGGGTTCACCGCGCCGCCCCGGCCGATGCAGGCGCCTGGCGTGCCGCCGATCCCGGACGGGTCTTCCTTTCTGACATGGCTGCGTACTCCCCGCCCGGAGGCACCGCCCGGAGTCTGGCGGTTCGGCCACCGGCCGCGGCCGGAGGTGGAGCCGGAGCAAATTCCGCCACGCCAGTTGGTGGGCGGTGCGGTGATCGCGTTCCTCTGCGGGTGGCTACTGTGTTCCCTGCTCTACAACGGCTACCTCGGGGGCTTTTGGCTCTGGCCGTGGTTCGTGCTTGCGCCGGACTCCTGGACCCTCGGCAAGGCCGGAGCCGTGGGCGGAATCGCCTCGTACATTTACGAGGGTCTGGTGTTCCTCGCAGTCTTCTCGGTCTTCGGAAGGATCGGGCATTGGCCCGAGCTGTGGCGCCGGTACGGTCCCGAAGCATGGCGCCGCAGCAATGCGGAGAACGGGACGCCCCCCGCCCCCGAAGCCGATCCGGCCGAATGGCCGGACCTGCGCGCCGCCGGCGCCGTGGACGCCGCCGACCGTCTCGCGGCCGATGCGCGGTCCGGGGTCATGCGGGACGTCGATCACGCCCGGATCGCCCGCGCCTGGCACGGGGTGCGCAGCGGTCGGCATGATCTGGCCACGTTCAGCGGTGCGGTGCTTCGGGACGGTGCAGCTGCTTGTCTGCATCCCTCCGGCGCCCGCGACCTGCCCAATCGGCTCGCCCGGCACGATCTGCTCACCGGACAGGTGCGGCTGGGCACCAGCGCCGACGATCCGCGTAACCCGTATGCCTACCGTGGCACCGGCTTGGCCCTGGGCCCCGACCTGCTCGGCACCTCGCTCGTCGCCGTCGGCCCCGCCGGATCCGGCAAGACCGGGACCGTCGTCCGGCCGCTCGCCGAGTCGCTCTGCCTGCACGCGCTCGCCGGGCGGGCCGCCGTGGTCGTCGTCGGGGCGGCCGGCGCGGGACTCGGGCCGGCCGACGCGTACGACGTGGTCGTACGGATCGGGAACCAGGAGTCGGAGTACGACCTCGATCTGTACGGCGGCACCAGCGACCCGGACGAGGCGGCCGCCGTGCTGGCCGAGGCGCTCGTCGGGGATCTCGCCGACCCGCACCCCGGCAGTGACAGCCGCCGGTCCACCACCGTCCTCGCCCAGCTGCTCGGGCCGTTCCGGGCCGTGCACGGGCGTTTCCCCTCCGTACCGGAGCTGCGGCAGCTACTGGACGGCGCGCCGGGGCCGTTCGCCGCGCTGCGGCAGGGACTCCAGGAGGCCGGGCAGGACTCGCTGCTGCGGGAACTCGACGCCCGGGAGCGGCAGATGGGGCAGCCCGGAGACGTCGGCGGGGTGCTCGGCGATCGCGTCGCGCTGCTCGACCGGCCCGCCTTCGCCGGGTTCTTCGACACCTCCGGGCAGTCCCGGCCCTTCACCCTCAAGGCCCTCGACCACCCGGTGCGGGTGCGCATCGACCTGCCCCAGCGCGGGCACGCCGACGCCTCCAGGATGCTGGCCCGGCTCGTGCTCGCCCAGTTCACGGCCAGTGTCGCCGTACGCGAGGACCGGTCGCTGTTCGCCTGCCTGCTGCTGGACGACGCGACCGGTGTGGTGACGCCCGAGGCGGTGCGCGGCATCCAGCGGCTGCGGTCCGGCAACGCCGGGGTCGTGCTCACCCTGCGGACCCTGGACGACGTCGCCCGGCCGCTGCGCGGGCCGCTGCTCGGAGCCACCGGCTGCCGGATGGCGCTGTCGGGGCTCACACCCTGGGACGGCCAGGACTTCGCCGAGGTGTGGGGCAAGGAGTGGACCGAGGCCCGGGACGTCACCGACCGGCAGATCATCGCGGAGACCCCGGCGGGCAAGGCCGTGCACATGCTGCGCCGGGTGATCACCGGCAAGGCGCCGACCGCGCGGGCGGTGACCGTGCGCCAGGTCGAGCGGGAACGCTGGTCGGCTTCCGAGCTGGCGCACGCCGTGCCGGCGGGGCACGCGGTGCTGTCGCTGACCGACGTCAAGGGCGAGCACGCGCCACCGTTGCTGGTCGACCTGCGGAGCTGACCCCTTCCCACCCCTACCGGCGCGCGGACACCGTACGGTGAGGCAGAATCGTCACAGGTCGTTCATACGCGGCGGCCAAAAGACCACAGAGATCACACAGTCCTGACGCAGAAGGCCTCATGCCCCCGACGCTCGCCTCGCTCGTCCACCACTCCGCGCTGAAACTGACCGTGCGGGCGGGCGAAGACCGCCTCGACGTGCCGGTCCGCTGGGCGCACGTCAGCGAGCTCGCCGACCCCGTCCCCTACATGGAGGGCGGGGAACTGCTGCTGATCACCGCGCTCAAGCTGGACGCCGAGGACCCGGAGGCCATGCGCCGCTACGTCCGGCGGCTGTCCGGGGCCGGAGTGGTCGGGCTCGGCTTCGCCGTCGGCGTCAACTACGAGGAGATCCCCAAGGCGCTCGTCGACGCGGCCGAGGGGGAGGGGCTGCCGCTGCTGGAGGTGCCGCGCCGTACGCCGTTCCTCGCCATCAGCAAGGCCGTGTCCGCGGCGATCGCCGCCGACCAGTACCGGGCCGTCACCGCCGGGTTCGCCGCCCAGCGCGAGCTGACCCGGCAGGCCCAGACCGGCGGCCCGGAGGGGCTGCTGGCCGCCCTGGCCTCACAGGTCGACGGCTGGGCGGCGCTGTACGACGCCTCGGGTGCCGTCGTCGCCACGGCACCCGAGTGGGCGGGGCGGCGCGCGGCGCGGCTCACCGGTGACGTGCAGAAGCTGCGGGACCGCCCCGCGCCCGCCTCCTCCGTGGTGGGCGGGCCGGAGAACGAGGACCGGGTCGAGCTGCACACCATCGGCACCGGCCGCCGCCCCCGGGCGGCCCTCGCGGTGGGCACCGCCGCCGCCCCGGGCACCGCCGAGCGCTACGCCGTCCACTCGGCCATCGCCCTGCTGACCCTGACCACGGAACGCTCCCGGTCGCTCCAGGCGGCGGAGCAGCGCGTCGGGGCGGCGGTGCTGCGCATGCTGCTGGCCGGGGAGCCGGACCACGCGCGCGCGGTCGCCGGGGACCTGTACGGCGAGCTGCTGGACGCGCCGTTCCGGATGATGGTCGCGGAACGGGTGCCGGTGTCGGCGTCGGCCGCGCTGGCCCGTGCCGAGGCGCACAAGGGCGCTCCGCCCGTCGAACGGCCTTCGGCCGCCGCGCTGGCCGCGGCCGACACCGCCGGCGACCCCCTGGCGGCGCTCGCCGACGTCGTGGAGTCCGCCGCGGCCCGGGCCGGAGAGGCCGTGCTGGTCGTGCCGGAGGGGGAGCGGCTGGTGGTGCTGGCCGCGGACCGCGGCGCCGCCGCCGCGGCCTGCGGGGAGTACGCGGCCGCCCTGGAGACGGCCCGGGCCGGCATACGCGAGAAGGTGCCGGGCGGCGAGGACGACGAACTGGTCGTCGGCCTGTCTGCACCGGCCGGGCCCATCGCCGCGTCCGCCGCCTACAAGCAGGCCGAGCAGGCGCTGTCGGTGGCGAGGCGGCGCGGGCGCGTCCTCGTGGAGCACGAGCAGATGGCGGCCGGATCGGTGCTGCCGCTGCTGGCGGACGACGCGGTACGGGCTTTCGCCGACGGCATGCTGCGGCCGCTGTACGAGCACGACGCCACGGGCCGCGGCGACCTCGTCTCCTCCCTGCACGCCTGGCTGTCCAAGCACGGCCAGTGGGACGCGGCGGCGGCCGAGCTCGGCGTCCACCGGCACACCCTGCGCTACCGCATGCGCCGGGTCGAGGAGATCCTCGGCCGGTCCCTGGACGACCCGGACGTCCGGATGGAACTGTGGCTGGCCCTGAAGGCGGCCTCCAGCGAATAGCCAAACCGTAGTATCCGATTCCCCCACTGCTACGGCTCGGACAAACGTCCTTCGGCCACCTCGCCCCTACCGTTGGTCCCGTAGGACCAGATCACCCCCAACGCCGAAGGGCCGGAACCCACATGACCTCCACCCACGCCTTCTGGCTCGCCGGCCGCCAGGCCACCGGCGAGGACACCTTCGACGTCACCTCCCCGTGGGACGGACGGCTCGTCGGCACCGTGAGCGTGCCGACGGACGCGCAGGTCGAGGAGGCCGTGGCCGCCGCGCACGCCGTCCTGGACGAGTTCGCCGCCACCCCCGCGCACGTCCGGGCCGCCGCCCTCGACCACGTCAGCAAGCGCCTGGCCGAGCGCACCGAGGAGATCGCGCAGCTGATCTCCGCCGAGAACGGCAAGCCCATGAAGTGGGCGCGCGGCGAGGTCGGCCGGGCCGTGTCCGTGTTCCGCTTCGCGGCCGAGGAGGCCCGGCGGTTCAACGGCGGCGAGGCGCAGCGGCTCGACACCGATCTCGGGGGTCAGGGCCGGCTCGCCTTCACCCGCCGCTTCCCGAAGGGTGTCGTGCTCGGTATCGCGCCCTTCAACTTCCCGCTGAACCTCTGCGCCCACAAGATCGCCCCGGCCATCGCCGCCGGCGCCCCGATCATCCTGAAGCCGGCCCCGGCGACCCCGCTGTCCGGCCTGATCATCGGTGATCTGCTGGCCGAGACCGAGCTGCCCGCGGGCTCCTGGAGCATCCTGCCGGTCGCCAACGACAAGATGCCCGCCCTCGTGCAGGACGAGCGCCTGCCCGTGATCTCCTTCACCGGTTCCGAGAAGGTCGGCTACGCGATCATGGACTCGGTGCCGCGCAAGCACTGCACGCTGGAGCTGGGCGGCAACGGCGCGGCCGTCGTCCTCGCCGACTGGGCGAGCGACGAGGACCTGGAGTGGGCGGCGAACCGCATCGCCACCTTCTCCAACTACCAGGGCGGCCAGTCCTGCATCTCCGTGCAGCGGGTCATCGCCGACGCCTCGGTCTACGACCGGCTGCTGCCGCGCATCGTGGCCGCCGTCGAGGCCCAGGTCACCGGCGACCCGAGCGACGACAGGACCGAGGTCGGCCCGCTGGTCAGCGAGGACGCCGCCCAGCGCGTCGAGACGTGGGTCCAGGAGGCCGTGGACGCCGGGGCGCAGCTGCTCACCGGCGGCAAGCGCGACGGCGCCTCCTACGCGCCGACCGTCCTTGCGGAGGTCCCGGCCGACGTCACGATCTCCTGCGAAGAGGTCTTCGGGCCGGTCCTCACGGTGCAGAAGGCGGACGGCGAGGCCGCGGCCTTCGCCGCCGTCAACGACTCCAAGTACGGCCTTCAGGCGGGCGTGTTCACCCACGACCTCCAGACCGCCTTCCGCGCCCACCGGGCCCTCGAGGTCGGCGGCGTGGTCATCGGCGACGTGCCGTCCTACCGCGCCGACCAGATGCCCTACGGCGGCGTCAAGCAGTCCGGCGTGGGCCGCGAGGGCGTGCGGTTCGCCATGGAGGATTACACCTACGAGCGGGTGCTGGTCCTGACCGGCATCGACCTCTGACCCGCCGCCGACCCACCCTCCGGCTTATGGAAAACATTTTCCTACAAGCTCTGTGAAGAGGCCCGGCACCGCTGCCTTCCGGTGCCGGGCCCCTTCTTTGCGCCGGCTTCCTCCGGACCCTCAACCGGAGAAGCCGGCGTGCGCGAGCCGCAGCGGGCCGCGCAGCCTGACGTGCACGTCGTGGACGCCCACGGCAGCGACGGGCGTGTTCAGCCGGACGTAGTCGTACGGACCCGAAGTGGGCGCGGCGGGCGACAGGGCCGCGAGGACCGGGCCGCCGTCCAGGGAGAGCTCCACCGTGCCCTCGCCGGCCACCTCCACCGTCACCTGGGAGACGCCCCGCCCGAAGTCGCAGGCGCGGTAGACCAGTTCACCCGCACCGGCGCCCGCCGGTGTCACCGCGTCGCCCGCCGCCTTCGTCCGGTCGACGATCTCGATGCCGCTCTGCTCGTCGAACCCGGCCGCCGGGAGGCCGTCCGTGAGGACCGCGCGCGGCAGGGTCGGCTCGCCCTCGAGCGTGACCGTGGTCCGCAGCCTGACGTCCTCGCAGGACGCCCCGGCCAGCAGCTCGTACGCGCCAGGCTCCACGCGCCGGCGGTCCTGGGCGACGTCCCAGAACGAGAAGGCGGACAGCGGAAGCTCGAAGTCGAGCCCGGCCGTCGCCCCCGGGGCGAGAGTGACCCGGCGGTGGTCCAGCAGCTCGCGGCGCGGACGCGGCACGCAGGGGTCGACGGCCCGGGTGTAGAGCTGGGCCACCTCGTCGGCCGTGACGTCCCCGGTGTTGGTGACGGAGAAGGAGACGCGCACCGTCCCGCCCTCGACACGGGCCGTCAGGTCGCCGTACGCGAAGGAGGTGTACGACAGGCCGTGCCCGAAGGGGAACAGCGGGGTCCCCTCGAAGTACAGGTACGTCTGGCGGGAGCCGATCACGTCGTAGTCGAGCAGGCCCGGCAGGTCGGCGTCGTCCGCGTACCAGGTCTGCGGCAGGCGGCCGGCGGGGGAGACGTCGCCGGCCAGGACGCGGGCCAGTGCGGTGCCGGCCGCCTGGCCGCCGTGCGCGGTCCACAGCACGGCGGGCAGCCCGGCCGGGTCGACGGCGTACGGGTACGCGGAGACCAGCGCCAGCACGGTGGCCGGGTTCGCCGCCCGGGCCGCCCGCAGCAACCGCTCCTGCCGGGCGGGCAGGCACAGCGTCGTACGGTCCTCGGTCTCCCGGCCGTTGATGTGCGGGTCGTTGCCCGCGACCACCACAACCACGTCGGCCGCCGCGGCGGCCCGGGCCACCGCCTCCTCGCCGCGCTCGGCGACGACCAGTTCGAAGACCTCGGGATCCTCGTCGGCAACCTTCACGCCGTCGGCGGAGACACACACGTGGCGACCCGTCCCCTGGTGCCTGAGGAGGTGCCCGTCCCCGTGCGGTTCCAGACGGAAGGTCTCCTGCACGACCCAGCCGCCCGGCTGGTCGGCGGAGGCGCGCAGGCGCCCGTCGTCGGCGACCGACAGGTAGCGGCCGTCCGGAGCGCGCAGGGTCAGCACGCCCTCGCCCCAGTCCGCGAGCGCCAGTTCGGTGCCGTGGGCGTCCGTCGTGAGGGCGGGCAGGTCGGTGCGGCCCGCGAGCAGCGCCGGGTCCAACGCGCCGGCGGCGACAGGCACCTCGTCGGCGGCCCCCTCGGCCGGCGGTACGTGCAGGAACGCCCCCGCGGACGTTCTCAGCCGGACCCGGTCCAGACCCTCGGCGAACTCCACCCGCTGTGCGCCGAACCGCTCGTACAGGCCCTCCAGCGGCGTCGAGCGGTGGATGAGCGTGCCGCTGTACCAGTCGAGCTTGCACTCGTCGGCGAGCGGCCCGACCACCGCGATCCGGGTGTCCGGCGCGAGCGGCAGCACCCCGTCGTTCTTCAGCAGCACGATCGCCTGCTCGGCCGCCTCCCGTGCGAGGTCGCGGTGCGCCGGGGTGTCGAACGCGGCGGTCGCGTCGTGCGGGTCGTCTCCCGGGTCGAACTCGCCGAGCCGGAAGCGGACCGACAGCTGGCGGCGGACGGCCGTGTCGACGTCGGCCTCCGTCAGCAGGCCGCGTTCCAGGGCGCCGCGCAGCCGCCCGGTCATCTGCGAGGAGTCGGTGCCGTGGTCGGTGAAGCTGTCGACACCCGCGAGGAGAGAGGCGGCGGTGGCCTCCTCGTGGGTGTCGAAGTAGTGCTCGGAGTCGACCAGGTTGCTCGGCGCTCCGGCGTCCGAGCAGACCAGCAGGTCCTCCTCGGTCCAGGTCCGCAGGTGCTCGCGCAGGTACGGGGACACGTGATTCGGGCGGCCGTTGACCAGGTTGTACGCCGGCATCACCCCGGCCACTGCGCCCGCCTCGACGGTGTCGCGGAAGGCCCGCAGGTCGTACTCGTGCAGCACGCGCGGGCGCACCGAACTCGACGTCGTGGAGCGGTCCGTCTCGTTGTTGTGAGCCAGCCAGTGCTTCAGCACGGGCGCGGTGCGCCAGTGGACGGGGTGGTCGCCGCGCAGGCCGCGCGTATAGGCCGTGGCGATCGCCGAGGTGAGCTTCGGGTCCTCCGAGTAGCCCTCCTCGTTGCGGCCCCACAGCGGGTGGCGCAGCAGGTTGACCGTCGGGGACCAGACGTTCAGGCCGACCCGGTCGTCCTTGGCGCGCATCGCGCGGACCTCCTTGGAAACCGCGTCGCCCACGCGCCGCACGAGCTCCGGGTTCCAGGTGGCGCCCAGGCCGACCGCCTGCGGGAACACCGTGGCCGGGCCCATCCACGCCACGCCGTGCAGGGCCTCCTGCCCGGTGCGGAAGGCGGCGACACCGAGCCGCTCGACGGCGGGGGCGAACTGGTGCAGGAAGGAGATCTTCTCGTCGAGCGTGAGCCGCCCCAGCAGGTCGTCGACACGCTTCGCGAGCGGCAGCCGCGGATCGCGGAACGGTGCGGTGGACGGCGTGTGTGCGGTCACGTGGGGATCCCCCTGCGCTGGATCGACGAGGCACTTTCGAAGCGCTTCGATGCTGGGTCGCCGTACGGGTGGGTGTCAAGGGATCGGGTCCATCGCTTCAAGGCGGACATGAGGAACAGGCCTTATCGGTGGCGATGAGGAAGTTCGGGGACGAGTCTTGTGCGCCCTGGGGTGTTCACTTAACCTCACAGCAGCATCGAAGCGCTTCGACGGCAAGAGCCCCGCTCGTCGAAGCCCCGCTCGTCGAAGTCCCGCTTCCGCTCAGCCAGTTCCACTCGAGACACCACAGCCGACGGCCGTCCGCCGGGTGTCCTGGTGCGCCACGAAGGGTTGACGCAATGACGCCGAACGCCGCCCCAACCTCCTCCGGACCGAGCCGGAGAAGCTTCCTCGCCTCCTCCGCGGCCGTCACCGCGGCCGTGGCGGGCGGAATGCCGCTGCTCGCCGCGTGCGGCGGGTCGGAGGGCGGGTCGCGGGACGGCACCACCTCGGGCAAAGCCGCGGACAAGCTGCTCCCGGCGTTCGTCGCCGGCACGGTCACCAAGCCGGACCTGCCGGCCAAGAACGGTTCCGCGGCCGGCTTCACCGCCAAGGTCGACATCGCGTCGCTCGCCACGTCGGTCCCGGACAAGCTCGGCACCGGAGCGCCCTTCAAGATCATGTCGCCGTTCTGGGGCTCCCCGCCGAAGGCCGGCTGCGCCTACTACAAGGCGGTCGACGCCGCGGCGGGCACCAAGGTCACCTGGCAGAACCAGGACGGCAACACCTACGGCCAGAAGCTCGGCGCGGTCCTCGCCTCCAGCTCCATACCCGACATGGTGGTCGTGCCGGGCTGGGAACTGGTCGGCAAGATCGCGAACGCGGTCACCGCGAAGTTCATGGACCTGGGCCCCCACCTGGCCGGCGACAAGGTCAAGAAGTACCCCAACCTGGCCGCCATCCCCTCCGACGCCTGGCGCATGAGCATCTTCGGCGGTGCGCTGCGCGGGATCCCGATGCCGACCGCCACCGCGAACTGGATCGCGCCCCTCTACCGCGAGGACGTCTTCGGCGAGAAGGGCTACGCGGTACCCAAGTCGCCCGAGGAATTCATGAGCTGGGCCAAGGACGCCACCAGCTCCAAGGCCAAGGTGTGGGCCTGCGGTGACATGACCTGGTCCGCGTGGAACATCTTCGGCGTCCGCGGCTCCGGGACGATCGGCTGGGACATCGGGTCCGACGGCAAGCTGACGTACCGCATCGAACAGCCCGAATACCTCGAGGCCCTGGAGTGGGTCCGCAAGCTCTTCGAGGCGGGCGTCGTCCACCCCGACGACAAGGCGCGCTCGGGCGAAGCCGGCCAGCGCTTCACCGCCGGCCAGATCCTGGTCTGGAACACCAACGTCGCCGACTGGTACGGCAAGACCGCCGAACAGGCCCAGTCCAACCCGGACCTGAAGATCCAGGCCATGGACATCTTCGGGGCGGACGGCGGTGACCCGCGGCTGTACGCGTCCCAGCCCGCCACCATCTGGTCGCTGATCCGCAAGGGCGCCTCCAAGGAGACCGTGGAGAACGCGCTGGCCGCCGCGAATTTCGCGGCCGCGCCCTACGGCAGCAAGGAGCGGATGCTCGTCGACTACGGCGTCGAAGGCACCCACTACACCGTCAAGGACGGCGTCCCGGTCAAGAACGACCTCGGCAACTCCGAAGTGCTCAACGCCTGGGTGATGCTGGCGGCCCCAGCCGCCTACTACGCCCACCCCGACCTCCCCGATGTCGCCCGCGGGCAGGTCGAGTGGCAGCAGCGGATGGGCGCCTTCATGAAGAAGACGTCCACGTTCGGCATGAACATCGTCGAGCCGTCCCGCTACGCGAACCTCTCCAGCCAGTTCGAGCAGCTGGAGATCGACTACGTGCGCGGCAACAAGAAGCTGTCCGACGTACAGCAGGCCATCTCCACCTGGAAGTCCTCCGGCGGCGACAAGCTGCGCGACTGGTACAAGGAGCTCATCGACAAGAACGGCAGCGGCAACTGATGTCCCTCACGGCCGGGAGCAGGCCCGACGGGACTCGTCCCCCCGCGGCCGTCGAGGAGCCGACGGCCGCGGTCGCCACCGTCGCGGTGAAGAAAAGGGTGCCGCGCGGGGCGAGCGGGGCCGGCAAGGTCCACTGGCGGATCCGGCTGCGCCGGGACCGCACGCTCATCCTGATGACGCTGCCCGTCATCGCGCTGCTCCTGCTCTTCAACTACGTCCCGCTCCTCGGTAACGTCGTGGCCTTCCAGGACTACGACCCGTACGTCTCCAGCAACGGCGTCACGGCGATCTTCCACAGCCCCTGGGTGGGGGTGGAGCAGTTCTCGCGGATGGCCGACGACCCGCTGTTCTGGAGCGCGGCGAAGAACACCGTCGTCCTGTTCGTGCTCCAGCTGGTGCTGTTCTTCCCCGTCCCCATCGCCCTCGCGCTGCTCATCAACAGCGTGATCCGGCCGCGGGTACGGGCCGTGGCCCAGGCGATCATGTATCTGCCGCACTTCTTCTCGTGGGTCCTCGTGGTCACCGTCTTCCAGCAGGTCCTCGGGGGCGCGGGCATCATCGCGCAGACCCTGGAGGAGCACGGGTGGACCGGCTTCGACCTGATGACCGACGCGAGCCTCTTCAAGTACCTGGTCACCGCGCAGGCCGTGTGGAAGGACGCCGGCTGGGGGATCATCGTCTTCCTCGCGGCGCTCGCCGCCGTCAGCACCGATCTGTACGAGGCCGCCGCCATGGACGGCGCGGGGCGCCGGCGGCGCATGTGGCACGTGACGCTGCCCGCGCTGCGCCCCGTGATCGCGCTGCTGCTGGTGCTGCGCGTGGGTGACGCGCTGAGTGTTGGCTTCGAGCAGTTCCTGCTGCAGCGGGACGCGGTCGGCGTGGGGGCCAGCGAGGTTCTCGACACCTACGTGTGGAACATGGGCATCCAGAACGGCGACTTCAGCTACGCGGCCGCGGTCGGCCTCGTCAAGGGAGTCATCGGAGTGTGTCTCGTCCTGGGCGCGAACAAGGTCGCGCATCTGCTCGGCGAGCAGGGGGTGTACCGGAAATGAGCCTCAACACGCAGCTCATCCGCAGCCTCAAGGCCCCCGCGCGGCCCGTGTGGGAGGAGCCGCCCAGCAGGACCGGACTCACCGCGAAGGGCGGCTTTTTGGTCCTGTGCTGCCTGGCGGTCCTCGGCCCGCTGTGGATCGTGGTCGTCACCAGCCTCTCCCCGAAGCCGGTGATCGACCGGGTCGGCGGCCTCGTGGTGGTCCCCCAGGGCATCACCTTCGTCAACTACACCGAGCTGCTCAGCGGCGGCCAGGTCAGCCGGGCCATCATGGTCTCGGTCGGTGTCACGCTCTTCGGCACCCTGTTCTCGATGACGGTGTCGGTGCTCGCGGCCTACGGGCTGTCCCGGCCGGGCAGTCTGGGCCACCGGTTCTTCCTGATGACCATGATGGCCACGATGTTCTTCGGGGCCGGGCTCATCCCGACCTACCTCCTGGTGCAGTCGCTGGGCCTCACCGACACCTATCTGTCGCTGGTCCTGCCGAGCGCGGTCAGTGTCTTCAACATCCTCGTCCTGCGCGCCTTCTTCATGGGCATCTCACCCGAACTCACCGAGTCCGCCCGCATCGACGGGGCCGGAGACCTGCGAATCCTGCTGACCATCGTCATGCCGCTGTCGCGGGCGGTGCTGGCCGTCATCTCGCTGTTCTACGCGGTCGGGTACTGGAGCGCCTGGTTCAACGCCTCCATCTATCTCACCGACCAGCAGATGATGCCGCTGCAGAACGTGCTCATCCAGCTGGTCCAGAAGAACACCGAGGCGCCGACGGGGCTTCAGCAGGCGGTGCGGACCGGGCAGCTCTCCTCGCTGGGGCTGCAGATGGCCGTCATGGTCCTCGCACTGATTCCCGTCGCCGTGGCGTCCCCCTTCGTCCAGCGGCACTTCAGGAAAGGCATGCTCACGGGCGCCGTCAAGGGCTGATCCAGCGGGCTGGTCGTCGTCCGCGGCCGCGTTGCGGCCCGTCGCGCAGTTCAAGGAGTGCCCTGCCCCTGGGCGCCTCAACTCCCCCCTCTTTTGCCAGAACCGAGGTATGTCATGTGCGCGTTTCACCTCACGAGACGTTCCGTGCTGGCCGGGACCACCGCCGCCGCGGCGATCACCGCGCTTCCGGCGGGGCAGGGCCGGGCGCAGGCCGCTCCCGCGGGGACGCGGTACCGCTGGCGCAACGCCGTCCAGGGCGGCACCGGGTTCGTCACCGGCGTGCTGTTCCACCCCTCGGTCCGCGGCCTCGCCTACGCCCGTACCGACATCGGCGGCGCCTACCGCTGGGACGACCGGACCGACCGGTGGGTCCCGCTGACCGACCACATCGGCTGGGACGACTGGAACCTGCTCGGCGTGGAGGCCATGGCCGTCGACCCGGCGCATCCGAACCGGCTGTACCTCGCCCTCGGGACGTACGCGCAGTCCTGGGCCGGCAACGGGGCCGTGCTGCGGTCGGAGGACCGGGGAGCCACCTGGCAGCGCACCGGCCTCGGCGTGCAGCTCGGAGCCAACGAGGACGGGCGGGGATGCGGGGAGCGGCTGCTCGTCGACCCGCGGGACAGCGACACCCTGTGGCTGGGCACCCGGCACGACGGACTGCTCAAGTCCACCGACCGGGGCGCCGGTTGGCAGCACGTGGGCTTCCCGGCCGCGCCCGGCCCGACAGGCCAGGGCATCACCCTTCTGATCGCGGCGGGCCGCAGCGTCTACGCGGGCTGGGGCGACTCCGACGGCACCTCGGCGAACCTGTACCGAACCACCGACGGCATCACCTGGGAGGCCGTCCCCGGGCAGCCCGGCGGCACCGCCGCCAAGGTGCCGGTCCGGGCCGCGTACGACCGGCACACCCGCGAGCTGTACGTGACCTACGCCAACGCCCCTGGACCCAACGGCCAGTCCGACGGCAGTGTCCACAAGCTGCGGACGACGAGCGGGAAGTGGACCGAGGTCACCCCGGTGAAACCCGGCGGGACGACGAGCGAAGGCGGGACGGACTCCTTCGGCTACGGCGGTGTCGCCGTCGACGCCCGCCGTCCCGGCACCGTCGTGGTCTCCACCAACAACCGCTGGGCGCTGGTCGACACCCTGTACCGCACCACCGACGGGGGCCGCACATGGACGTCCCTGAAGGACCAGGCCGTCCTGGACGTCTCCGAGACCCCCTATCTCACGTGGGGCGCCGACAAGCCGAAGTTCGGCTGGTGGATCCAGGCGGTCGCCCTCGACCCGTTCGACTCCGGCCACATCGTCCACGGCACCGGCGCGACGCTCTACGGCACGCGTGACCTCAAGCACTGGGCCCCCCAGATCCGCGGCCTGGAGGAGGCGTCCGTCCGCCAGCTGGTCTCACCCCCTGCCGGAGAGGCACACCTGCTCAGCGGGTCGGGGGACATCGGCGTGATGTACCACGAGCGGCTCACGGCCTCCCCGTCGCGCGGCATGGCGTCGAACCCGGTGTTCGGCACGGCGACGGGCCTGTCGCTGGCCGCGGCCAAACCGTCGTACGTGGTCCGGGCCGGCTGGGGGGACCACGGCAACGGTGCCCACTCGGACGACGGCGGCAGGACCTGGGCGCCGTTCAAGGCCCAGCCCGAGGTGGCCGCGTCCGCGCCCGGCCCGATCGCCACCAGCGCCGACGGCAGCGTGCTGCTGTGGTCCTTCGGCACGGGCAACCCGGGCTACCGCTCGGCGGACCACGGCGCCGGCTGGTCCGAGGTCCCCTCCTTCCCGAAGGGCGCCACACCGGTCGCCGACCCGGTCGACCCGACCCGGTTCTACGCCTTCGACACCACCACCGGCACGCTCTTCGCCAGCACCGACGGCGGCCGGACCTTCACCGCCCGGGCCACCGGCTTGAACGCGGGCGACACCGAGTTCCAGCTGGCCGTCACGCCCGGCCGCTCCGGGCACCTGTGGCTGAGCCTGAAGGGGAACGGGCTGTACCGCTCCACCGACGGCGGCGCGACGTTCACCAGGGTGAGCAGCTGCCGGGCGTCCTACACCCTCGGCTTCGGCAAGGCCGCCGAGGGCGCCTCCCACTCGGCGGTCTACATGGTCGGCTCCACCGGGAGCGGAACCGCCGTGTACCGGTCCGACGACGAGGCCGACACCTGGACGCGGATCAACGACGACCGGCACCAGTGGGGCTGGATCGGCGCGGCCGTCACCGGTGACCCGCGCGTGTACGGCCGGGTCTACATCGCCACCAACGGACGCGGAGTGCAGTACGGGGAGCCCGCCTGATGCCCGAGCTGAGCGATGCGACCCGGGGAAGGCTGCTCTACGGCGGCGACTACAACCCGGAACAGTGGCCGGAGGAGACCTGGCGCGAGGACGTCCGGCTGATGAAGGACGCCGGCGTCAACTCCGTCACCCTCGGCGTCTTCTCCTGGTCGACTCTCGAACCCGAGCCGGGAGCACGGGAGTTCGGCCGGATGGACGCGCTGATGGACCTGATGCACGACAACGGCATCGGTGTCGTCCTCGCCACGCCCACCTCCTCGCCGCCCCCCTGGATGGGCCGGCTGCACCCCGACACCCTGCCCGTCACCGAGGACGGCCGCATCGAGTGGTGGGGCGGCCGGCAGCACTTCTCGCACTCCAGCGCCACCTACCGGCGCTACGCCGCCGCCATCACCGAGGACCTGGCCGCCCGCTATGGAGGCCATCCGGCCCTCACCATGTGGCACATCAGCAACGAGTACTGCACCTACGACTACGGAGACCAGGCCGCGGCCGCCTTCCGCCGCTGGCTGCGCGAGAAGTACCGCACCCTCGACGCCCTCAACACCGCCTGGGGCACCGCCTTCTGGAGCCAGGGCTACGACACCTGGGACGGCATCCTGCCGCCCCGTCTGCCCCACTACCTGCGCAACCCCGGCCAGGTCCTGGACTTCCGCCGGTTCACCTCCGACATGCTCCTGGAGTGTTACACCGCCGAGCGGGACATCGTCCGGCGGCACACCCCCCATGTCCCGGTCACCAGCAATTTCATGCCGCTGTGGTCCGGGCAGGACGCGTGGCGCTGGGCGGAGGAGGAGGACGTCGTCTCCGTCGACCTCTACCCCGACCCGCGCGACCCGCTCGGCGCCCAGCACGGCGCCCTGGTCCAGGACATGACCCGCTCGCAGGCGCGCGGCCCGTGGATGCTGATGGAGCAGGCCGCCGGGCCGGTCAACTGGCGGGGCGTGAACCACCCCAAGCCACGCGGCCTCAACCGCCTGTGGTCCCTCCAGGCCGTCGCCCGGGGCGCCGACGCCGTCTGCTACTTCCAGTGGCGGCAGTCCCGGCAGGGCGCGGAGAAGTTCCACTCCGGCATGGTCAGCCACGCCGGGACGGAAGGCCGCACGTACCGGGAGATCAAGCAGCTCGGCGCCGACCTGCGGCGGATCGCGCCCGAGGTGGCCGGACGGCACCTCACCGCGAACGTGGCCGTCCTGCACGACTGGCACTCCTGGTGGGCCGGGGCCCAGGACGGCCGCCCCTCCCGTCTGGTGGACCTCCCGGACGTACTGCGCGCCTGGCACCGGGCCCTGTGGCAGGCCCACCTCACCACCGACTTCGCCCACCCGGAGCACGATCTGACGCCGTACTCGCTGGTCGTCGTACCGCAGCTGTACGCCCTCACGGACGCCGCGATCGACAACCTCCTCGCCTACGTGCGACAGGGCGGCACCCTCGTCTGCGGATTCCTCACCGGGGTCGCCGACGAGGACGACCGGGTGCGTCCCGGCGGCATGGACGCCCGGCTGCGGTGGCTGTTCGGCATCCGCACCCTGCACGAGTGGTGGCCGCTGGAGGCGGGGGAGACCGTGGCCTGCGAGGGCTTCCGGGGCACCCTGTGGTCCGAGGAGATCGAGCCCGCCGATCCCGACGGCACGACCTGCTACAAGGGCGGCGAACTGGACGGCCTGCCCGCGGTGCTGCGCAAGGACCGCGCCTGGTACGTCTCCACGCTCCCCGAGCCCGGGGCCCTGCGCGGCCTGCTGGCGTCGATCGCCGCCGGCGTGGGTGTCCGGCCGGTGCTCGACGGCCTTCCCGAGCAGGTGGAGGCCGTACGCCGGGGGGAGCTGCTGTTCGTGCTCAACCACGGCCGTGAGCCGGTGACCGTCGAGGTGCCCGGCACCCACCGCGACCTGCTGACCGGTACGGACGTCACCGACCGGCTCACCCTCGGCCGCCACGGGGCGGCGGTGCTGCGCCCATGACCGCCTCCGCCCCCGTCCACGGAACCTGGGAGCCGCGTCCGGCAACCCGCTGGGAGGACGGCTTCCTCAGCGGCAACGGCCGGCACGGCGCCCTGGTGTTCGGCGATCCGCACGCCGAGCGGGTCGTCGTCACGCACCACACCCTCGTACGGCCCAACGGCCGGGACGACCGTCCCCCGCAGCTCGCCGGAGAACTGCCCGCCCTCCAGGACCGGCTCCTGGCGGGCGACACGACGGCGGCCGAGGACTTCACCGACGGCCGCCCGCTGCAGTGGGTGCAGCCCTTCCACCCCGCCTTCCAGATCCGGGTGGCCCGGCCCCCCGGCGGCGGTGCCGACTACCGCCGGGACGTCGACTTCACCACCGGAGTGGTGAGCACCACCTGCGCAGGCCGGACCTCCCGCGTCTTCGTCTCCCGCGCCGACGACGTCGTCGTCCAGCACGTCGTCGTCCAGCACGTCGTCGTCCAGCACGTCGACGGACCCGGCCTCACCCTCGACATCGACCTGGACCCCCGGCTGCCCGGCGCCCCCGCCGGACTGGGCGTCGGCCACGGAGCGGTCCTCACCCCCGAGGGCGCCCTGCTCAGCCTGCGCGCCCGCTACCCGGACAGCGACCGCGCCTGCACCGGCGTCACCCAGGTCGTCGTCACCGGGGGCACCACCACCCTCGCGCCGCCGGGCCTGCACATCGAGGGCGCCCGGTCCGTACTGCTCCTCACCCGGGTACGCCGGCACCACGGCGAACTCGACGTGGCCGCCGAGGGCCGTGCCCTGCGCGAGCTGCCGACCGCCTACGACGATCTCCTCGACCGCCACGCGGCCCTCCACCGCACCGCCTACGAGCGCGTCACCCTCGACCTCGCCGCAGACCCCGGCGAACGGAGCCTGCCGGGATCGGAGTTGCTCAAGCGGCCGCACAGCGCCGCCCTGCTGGAGCGCCTCTTCGCCGCCGGGCGCTACCACCTGCTCTCCGCCAGCGGGCTCTTCCCGCCCCGCCTGTCCGGCCTGTGGACCGGCGACTGGAACACCGCCTGGTCCGGGGGGTTCACCAACGACGCCAACCTCAACCTCCAGATCTCCTCGGCTCCCGCCGCCGCCCTGCCCGAGGTCACCGAGGCGCACGCGAACCTGGTCCACCGCCTGCTCCCCGACTGGCGCGACAACGCCCGCGCCATCTTCGGCACCCGGGGCGTCGTCGCCCCCGCGCACACCGACGGCGAGTCCGGCCACTCGTACCACTTCAACCGCGAGTACCCGCTGCACCTGTGGACCGCCGGCGCCGACTGGCTGCTCAAGCCGCTCGTCGACCACGACGAGACCCACGGCACCCGCGATCCCCGCACCGCCGCCGCCCTCGCCGAAGCCGCCCTGTTCTACGAGGACTTCCTCACCAGGACCGACGAGGACGGCCACCTCGTGGTCGTGCCTTCCTACTCGCCCGAGAACCGGCCCGCGAACGCCGGCTGGGGCACGATCAACGCCGCCATGGACCTCTCCGCGGCCCGCCACGCCCTGCGCACGGCCGCCGCCCACCACCCGGGCATCCCGGACGCCGCCCGCTGGCACGCCCTCGCCGACCGCCTGCCGCCGCACCGGGTCAACGAGGACGGAGCCCTGGCCGAATGGGCCCGGCCCGGCCTCACCGACTCCTACGACCACCGCCACCTCAGCCACCTCTACGGCGTCTGGCCGCTCGACGAGATCAACCCCTACGACACCCCCGGACTCGCGACAGCCGCCCACCGGGCCCTCGAACTGCGCGGCGCCGAGAACGACTCCGCGCACGGCCATCTGCACCACGCCCTCATCGCGGCCCGGCTCCGCGACGCGGACCGCGTCGCCCATGCCCTCGGCCGGGTCCTGGAGGGCGACTTCTTCCACGCGTCCCTGATGAGCGCGCACTACCCCGGCCGCGATGTCTACAACGCCGACGCCGCGCACACCCTGCCCGCCGTACTGATCGAGATGCTCGTCCAGTCGGCCCCCGACCGGCTGGTCCTGCTGCCCGCGCTGCCGGCGGCCCACCCCGAGGGCGCCCTGCGCGGGGTGCGCACCCGCTTCGGAGCCGAACTCGACCTCACCTGGACGCGGGAGCGCGCCACCGCCGTCATCAGACCCGGCCGCACCCGCCGCGTCGAACTGCGGACTTCCTCCGGCACGAGATCCCTCCACCTGGTCGCCGGAGAAGACCTCGTCCTCACCCTGAGGGCGTGGTAGTTCCTCCACCCCCACCCATGGAAGGGACACCATGGCATCAAGCACGCTGAGCAGGGTCACCAAGGCCCTGCTGGCCCCCGCCCTGGCGCTCGGCGCCACCGTCGGCCTCGCCTCCGCCCCCGCCTCCGCCGCCATCTGGAACTCCTGCGACCAGTGGGGCCGGACCGACCTGAACGGCTACACGCTCTACAACAACATCTGGGGCGGCGGCGCCGGCAGCCAGTGCATCTGGGCCAACTCCGGTACGAACTGGGGCGTCTGGGCCAACCACCCCAACACCGGCGGCATCAAGTCGTACCCGAACCAGACGAAGGCGATCAACAAGTCGATCACCTCACTGACCTCGCTGACCAGCAGCTACAACGTCAGCGTCCCGTCGTCCGGCGCGTACAACACGTCGTACGACATCTGGGACACGGACCACGACTACGAGATCATGCTCTGGGTCAACAAGACCGGAGCCGTGGGCCCGCTCGGCACCTCGCAGGGCACGGTCAGCCTCGGCGGCCACTCCTGGAACGTCTTCAAGGGCACCAACGGCGCCAACGAGGTGTTCTCGTTCATCCGCACCTCCAACTCCAGCGCCGGCACCGTGAACATCCTGCCGATCCTGAAGTGGATCAAGGACACCAAGAAGTGGATGGGCAACGAGACCATCGGTGACGTGCAGTTCGGCTTCGAGATCACCTCGTCCTCCGGCGGGCTCGACTTCACCACCAACAACCTGACGGTCGGCAGCCGCTGAACCCACGGTGAGCCGAAGGCCGCCGAGCAGGCCGAAGGGGACGGCCGGAGGACCTCCGTCGATCCGGCCGTCCCCTTCGGCGCGGCTACTCCGCCACCGGCAGCCGCGCCCCGTCCCTCAGGAACAGCGGGATCCGGTCCAGCGGGGCGTCGACCGTCACGTCCCGGCCGCCCCCGTAGGTCTCACCCGTCCACGCGTCCGTCCACGACGCCCCCGCCGGCAGATACGCCGTACGGGCCGTGGCGCCGGCCGTCAGCACCGGCGCGACCAGCAGGTCCGGGCCGAAGAGGTAGGAGTCGTCGACGGTCCAGGCCGCCGGATCGTCCGGGAACTCCAGGAACAGCGGCCGCATCACCGGCAGCCCCTCCTCGTGGGCGGCCCGCATGACGTCCAGCACATACGGCTTCAGCCGCTCGCGCAGCCGCAGGTACTTCTCCAGGACGGCCCCGGCCTCCTCCCCGTACGACCACACCTCGTTGGGGCCGCCGGTCATCTCCGGGCCCAGCGGCATGCCCGGGTCGCGGAAACCGTGCAGCCGCATCAACGGGGACAGCGCGCCGAACTGGAACCAGCGGACCATCACCTCCCGGTACGCCGGGTCGTCCGGGTCGCCGCCGTGGAAGCCGCCGATGTCCGTGTTCCACCACGGGATGCCCGACAGGGCCGTGTTCAGCCCGGCCGCGATCTGCCGCCGCAGCGTGGGGAAGTCGGTGCCGATGTCACCCGACCACAGGGCGGCGCCGTAGCGCTGGCTGCCCGCCCACGCCGAGCGGTTGAGGGTGACGATCTCCTCCTCGCCGGTCGCGAGCAGACCCTCGTAGAACGTGCGCGCGTTCTCAGCCGGATAGGCGTTGCCGACCTCAAGGCCCGGACCCGCCCAGTAGCGAAGGTTCTCCTGGAAGCCCGGCTTCAGCTCCGGCTCGCAGGCGTCCAGCCAGAACGCCGTGATGCCGTACGGGTCGAGGTAGTTCTCCTTCACCTTCGACCACACGAACTCCCGGGCCTCCGGGTTGGTCGCGTCGTAGAAGGCCACCTGGACCGTGGAGGCGACCTCCTTGTCGGGCCAGTCGGCGTGCGCCGTCGGGCCGTACTGGGTGCCGATGAACCAGCCGCGCTGCTCCAGGACCGGGTGGTTCTCGCTGAGCGGCGACACCGACGGCCAGACGCTCACCACCAGCTTGATGCCGAGTTCCTCCAGCTCCCGCACCATCGCCGCCGGGTCCGGCCACTGCTTCGGGTCGAACCTCCAGTCGCCGAGGTGCGTCCAGTGGAAGAAGTCGCAGACGATCGCCGAGATGGGCAGCCCCCGCCGCTTGTACTCCCGGGCCACCGCCATCAGCTCGTCCTGGGTGCGGTAGCGCAGCTTGCACTGCCAGAAACCCGCCGCCCACTCCGGCAGCATCGGGCTGCGGCCGGTCACCGCGCTGTAGCGGCGCTGGGCGCCGGCCGGATCGCCCGCCGTGATCCAGTAGTCGATCTGCCGCGCCGAGTCCGCGACCCACCGGGTGCCGTTGTGCGCCAGCTCCACCCGGCCGATCGCCGGGTTGTTCCACAGCAGGGTGTAGCCGCGGCTGGAGGTCAGCACCGGGATGCCCACCTCGGCGTTGCGCTGGATCAGGTCCAGCACCAGGCCCTTCTGGTCCAGCCGCCCGTGCTGGTGCTGGCCGAGGCCGTACAGCTTCTCGTCGTCGTAGGCGGTGAAGCGCTGCTCCAGGCGGTGGTGGCCGTTGCCGACGGCCGTGTAGAGGCGGGGGCCGGGCCACCAGAAGTGGGCGCGGTCCTCGGCGAGGATCTCGGCCGAGTCCTTGGTGCGCAGGAAGCGGATCAGGCCCTCGGCGTTCACCTCGACGGTGAGGGCGCCGACGGTCAGCAGTCCCCGGCCGTCCTCGATCTTCACCGTGGCCGGCGTCGCCGGAGCCTCGTCGAGCAGGGCGCCCGGCAGCCCTTCGAGGACGGGGCCGCCGAGCCGGGCCCGCACCCGGACCGCGTCCGGCCCCCAGGGCTCGATCCGGACGGTCTCCTGGCGACCGCTCCACTCCAGTGCACGGCCCCGCTCGCGGAACGTGCCGACGGTAGGGGAGGACTGCGCAAGACTCACCTGGGGCTGGGTTTCAGCAGGCTGATTCACGAGGCGGGCTCCTGTGCGGAAGCAGACATGGGGGTGCCCCGGAAAGGGCGTTGTTCATCGGGCGGGTGACTACGACCGGCTCGGCGCCGGCCCCGTGCTGCCCCTTACCGTCAGCTCGGGCGCGATCAGCACGACCTCGTCGCTGCCGCGTCCGCCGAGCTTGGCGACCAGGTGGTCCACGGCGTGCCGGCCCATCTCCTGGGCGGGGATGGCCACCGACGTGAGCCGCACCGAGGCCTGCAGCGCGACCTGATCGGGGCAGATCGCGACCACCGACATGTCCTCCGGCACCGCCCGGCCCTGCTGCCGCAGCAGCGCGAGCAGCGGCTCGACGGCCGACTCGTTCTGCACGATGAGCCCCGAGGTGCCCGGGCGTTCGTCGAGGATCCTGGCGAGGGTGACCGCCATCGCGTCGTATCCGCCCTCGCACGGCCGGTGCAGCAGCCGCACGCCGAGCTCCCGGGAGCGGGACCTGAGCCCGTCGAGGGTGCGCTCGGCGAAGCCCGTGTGCCGCTCGTAGACGGCCGGGGCCTCGCCGATGACGGCGACGTCCCGGTGCCCCTGCTCGGCCAGGTGCTCCACGCACAGCGCGCCCGTCGCCCGGAAGTCCAGGTCGACGCAGGTCAGTCCCGCGGTGTCGGCGGGCAGACCGATCAGCACGGACGGCTGGTCCGACGCGCGCAGCAACGGCAGCCGCTCGTCGTCGAGTTCGACGTCCATGAGGATCATTCCGTCGGCGAGCCCGCTGCCCGCCACCCGGCGCACCGCGTCGGGGCCCTCCTCACCGGTGAGCAGCAGCACGTCGTACCCGTGGGCGCGGGCCGAGGTCGCCACGGCGATGGCGATCTCCATCATCACCGGCACGTACATGTCCGTGCGCAGCGGGACCATGAGCGCGATGATGTTCGACTTGCTGCTGGCCAGGGCGCGGGCCCCGGCGTTCGGGTGGTACCCGAGCTCGCGGATGCTCCGCTCGACCCGCTCCCGGGTGTTCGCGGAGATGGACCGCTTGCCGCTGAGGACATAGCTCACCGTGCTCGCCGAGACTCCGGCGTGCTGGGCGACCTCGGCAAGGGTGACCATCCAGCTCTCCAAGCTTGTGAAGCGCTTCGACAATGCGCGTAGCCGATACGGGTGGGTGAGGGTGGCTCGACAGTAGCCCCAGCAGGGGTGGGTGTCCATAGGTTGTCGAAGCGCTTCGATGCGGATTTCCCGAAGTGCTCTCAGGCCGGGCCACCACCGGGAGGGCGCCCCGATGCGCCCCCCTCGTCAGGCGCCCGACAAGTATCGGGGACGCTCCGTCCCCTTCGGCCGAACGGACGCGCGAGGACTGGTGGGAGGGTCCGGATTCGGGTACCAACGATCCAGTAGCACTGGTCGGTAACGAAACGGTCCGCCATCTTCCTAGTTGCGGCGAGGTGCCCCTCATGTCCGCTTCAACCACCCCTTCTTCCCGTCCCGCCGTCACCGAGCGGGAGGCCCGTGAGGTGGCGGAGGCCGCCCGGGAACAGCACTGGCGCAAGCCCAGCTTCGCCAAGGAGCTGTTCCTCGGCCGCTTCCGGCTCGACCTCATCCACCCCCACCCCCTCCCGGCCGACGAGGCGGCCCAGCGCGGCGAGGAGTTCCTCGCCAAGCTCCGCGACTTCGTCGAGACGAAGGTCGACGGGGCCCTCATCGAGCGCGAGGCCCGGATCCCCGACGAGGTGATCGACGGGCTCAAGGAGCTCGGCGCCTTCGGCATGAAGATCGACACCAAGTACGGCGGTCTCGGGCTCGGGCAGGTGTACTACAACAAGGCACTCGCCCTGGTCGGCTCCGCGAGCCCCGCCATCGGCGTCCTGCTCTCCGCGCACCAGTCGATCGGCGTGCCCCAGCCCCTGAAACTGTTCGGCACCCAGGAGCAGCGGGAGCGCTTCCTGCCGCGCTGCGCCCGCACGGACATCAGCGCCTTCCTGCTCACCGAGCCCGACGTCGGCTCCGACCCGGCCCGCCTGGCCACCACGGCCGTGCCCGACGGGGACGACTACGTCCTCGACGGTGTGAAGCTCTGGACCACCAACGGCGTCGTCGCCGACCTGCTGGTGGTCATGGCCCGGGTGCCGAAGTCCGAGGGCCACCGCGGCGGCATCACCGCCTTCGTCGTGGAGACCAACTCGCCGGGCGTCACGGTCGAGAACCGCAACGCCTTCATGGGTCTGCGCGGCATCGAGAACGGTGTCACCCGCTTCCACCAGGTCCGCGTCCCCGCCGCCAACCGAGTCGGCGAGGAGGGCCAGGGCCTGAAGATCGCCCTGACCACCCTCAACACCGGGCGGCTGTCGCTGCCGGCCTCCTGCGTGGCGGCCGGCAAGTGGTGCCTGAAGATCGCCAGGGAGTGGTCGGCGGCCCGCGAGCAGTGGGGCAAGCCCGTCGCGCACCACGAGGCGGTCGGCTCCAAGATCTCCTTCATCGCGGCCACCACCTTCGCCCTGGAGGCCGTCACGGACCTGGCCTCGCAGATGGCCGACGAGGACCGCAACGACATCCGCATCGAAGGCGCACTCGCCAAGCTGTACGCCTCCGAGATGGCGTGGACGATGGCCGACGAGCTCGTCCAGATCCGCGGCGGCCGCGGCTTCGAGACGGCGGATTCCCTGCGGGCCCGCGGCGAGCGCGGCGTCCCGGCCGAACAGCTCCTGCGCGACCTGCGCATCAACCGCATCTTCGAGGGCTCGACCGAGATCATGCACCTGCTGATCGCGCGCGAGGCCGTCGACGCCCACCTCTCGGTCGCCGGTGATCTCATCGACCCCGAGAAGTCCCTCGGCGACAAGGCCAGGGCGGGTGCGAACGCGGGCGTCTTCTACGCCAAGTGGCTGCCCAAACTGGTCGCCGGCCCCGGCCAGCTCCCGGCCTCCTACGGCGAGTTCAAGCACGAAGTGGACCTCTCCGGCCATCTGCGGTACGTCGAGCGGACCGCCCGCAAGCTCGCCCGGTCCACCTTCTACGCCATGTCCCGCTGGCAGGGCCGGATGGAGTCCAAGCAGGGCTTCCTCGGCCGGATCGTCGACATCGGCGCCGAGCTGTTCGCCATGAGCGCGTCCTGTGTGCGGGCCGAGCTGCTGCGCAGCCAGGGCGATCACGGCCGCGAGGCCTACCAGCTCGCCGACGTCTTCTGCCGCCAGGCCCGCATCCGGATCGAGGAACTCTTCACCCGGCTGTGGACCAACACCGACGACCTCGACCGCAAGGTCGTCAAGGGCGTCCTGTCCGGCACGTACGAGTGGCTGGAGCAGGGCATCGTGGACCCCTCCGGCGAGGGCCCCTGGATCGCGGACGCGACACCGGGACCGTCGCAGAAGGAGAACGTCCACCGGCCGATCCGGTAGCCGAGGCCCTCATGGGGGCGTGCATAGTCAAGGCGCGCGCCCCCATGAAGGGGATGCGCTGTCCTCACACACCGGCCTTGCGGCAACAATGGAGCAATGAGCGACAGTCCAGCCCCCCTCGCCGACCCGCACCTCGTCTACGACCCCCTCGCGGGCGACGGCCCCAAGGACGTGGTGATCCTCGGCTCCACCGGGTCCATCGGCACCCAGGCCATCGACCTCGTGCTGCGCAACCCCGACCGGTTCCGGGTCACCGGGCTGTCGGCCAACGGCGGCCGGGTCGCCCTCCTGGCCGAGCAGGCGTACCGGCTGCGGGTGCGGACGGTCGCGGTCGCCCGCGAGGACGTCGTGCCGGCCCTGCGCGACGCGCTCACCGCGCAGTACGGCACGGGCGAGCCGCTCCCCGAGATCCTCGCCGGCCCGGAAGCGGCCACCCGGCTCGCGGCGTCCGACTGCCACACCGTCCTGAACGGCATCACCGGCTCCATCGGACTCGCTCCGACCCTGGCCGCCCTGGAGGCGGGCCGCACCCTCGCGCTCGCCAACAAGGAGTCGCTCATCGTCGGCGGCCCGCTGGTCAAGGCACTCGCCAAGCCCGGGCAGATCATCCCGGTCGACTCCGAGCACGCCGCCCTCTTCCAGGCCCTGGCCGCCGGCACCCGCGCCGACGTCCGCAAGCTGGTCGTCACCGCCTCCGGCGGCCCCTTCCGCGGCCGCAGCAAGGCCGAGCTGGCGAGCGTCACCGTCGAGGACGCCCTCGCCCACCCCACCTGGGCCATGGGCCCGGTCATCACGATCAACTCCGCGACCCTCGTCAACAAGGGCCTGGAGGTCATCGAGGCACACCTCCTCTACGACATTCCCTTCGACCGCATTGAGGTCGTCGTGCATCCCCAGTCGTATGTCCACTCGATGGTTGAGTTCACGGATGGATCGACACTGGCCCAGGCGACCCCGCCCGACATGCGCGGGCCCATCGCCATCGGCCTCGGCTGGCCCGAGCGCGTGCCCGACGCCGCCCCCACCTTCGACTGGAGCAAGGCCTCGACCTGGGAGTTCTTCCCGCTCGACAACGAGGCCTTCCCCTCGGTGAACCTCGCCCGGCACGTGGGTGAGCTCGCGGGCACGGCCCCGGCCGTGTTCAACGCGGCCAACGAGGAGTGCGTGGAGGCGTTCCGCCAGGGCGCGCTGCCCTTCGACGGGATCATGGACACCGTCACCCGGGTCGTCGAGGAGCACGGCACCCCGCGTACGGGAACCTCGCTCACCGTGTCGGACGTCCTCGAAGCGGAGACCTGGGCGCGGACCCGGGCCCGGGAACTGGCGGCACAGACGGCGGAGGCCCGTGCATGACGACCCTGATGTTCATCCTCGGCATACTCCTCTTCGCGGTCGGCCTGCTCGTCTCGATCGCGTGGCACGAGCTGGGGCACCTCTCGACCGCCAAGCTCTTCGGCATCCGCGTGCCGCAGTACATGGTCGGCTTCGGCCCCACCCTCTTCTCGCGCAACAAGGGCGAGACGGAGTACGGCATCAAGGCCATCCCGTTCGGCGGCTACATCCGCATGATCGGCATGTTCCCGCCCGGCCCCGACGGCCGGATGGAGGCCCGCTCCACCTCCCCGTGGCGCGGCATGATCGAGGACGCCCGCACCGCCGCCTACGAAGAGCTCAAGCCGGGCGACGAGAACCGCATGTTCTACACGCGCGCCCCCTGGAAGCGCGTGATCGTGATGTTCGCGGGCCCCTTCATGAACCTGATCCTGGCGGTGGCGCTGTTCCTCACCGTCCTGATGGGCTTCGGCATCACCCAGCAGACCACCACGGTCAGCTCGGTCTCCCAGTGCGTCATCGCGCAGAGCGAGAACCGCGACAAGTGCGAGAAGGGCGACCCGGCCGCCCCCGCCGCCGCGGCGGGCCTCAAGGCGGGCGACAAGATCGTCTCCTTCGACGGGGCGCGGACCGACGACTGGAACAAGCTGTCCGACCTGATCCGCGCCACCCCCGGCAAGGAGGTGCCGATCGTCGTCGAGCGGGACGGCAAGGACGTCACCCTGCAAGCGAAGATCGCCACCAACCAGGTCGCCAAGAAGGACTCCGGCGGCCAGATCGTCGAGGGGCAGTACGTCCAGGCCGGATTCCTCGGTTTCAGCGCCGCCACCGGCGTGGTCAAGCAGGACTTCGGCGAGTCCGTGACCTGGATGGGCGACCGCATCGGCGAGGCCGTCGACTCCCTCGCCGCACTCCCCGGCAAGATCCCGGCCCTGTGGAACGCGGCCTTCGACGGCGCCCCGCGCGAGGCGGACTCCCCGATGGGCGTGGTCGGAGCGGCCCGTGTCGGCGGTGAGATCTTCACCCTCGACATCCCGCCCACCCAGCAGCTGGCCATGGCCCTGATGCTGGTCGCGGGATTCAACCTCTCCCTGTTCCTGTTCAACATGCTCCCGCTGCTGCCGCTCGACGGCGGCCACATCGCGGGCGCGCTGTGGGAGTCGCTGCGCCGCAACACGGCCAAGGTGCTGCGCCGGCCCGACCCGGGCCCCTTCGACGTGGCGAAGCTCATGCCGGTGGCCTACGTCGTCGCCGGGATCTTCATCTGCTTCACGATCCTGGTCCTCATCGCCGACGTGGTGAACCCGGTGAAAATCTCCTAGTCATACGGCGTTCACGGCGGCCCGGCATGCTTTCCGCCGGGCCGCGTCCCATCGAGTGGCACGGCGGGTGGGATGTGCCCGCGCCGAGGCACGTGCCGTAATCTCGAAGCTCGGAGCCCGCTGCTCACGGGACCGGACCTTGATCCACGACTTGGGGTTGCACAGCAGATGACTGCGATTTCTCTCGGCATGCCGTCCGTTCCGACCAAGCTCGCCGAGCGCCGGAAGAGCCGCCAGATCCAGGTCGGGTCCGTGGCCGTCGGCGGGGACGCCCCCGTGTCGGTGCAGTCGATGACCACGACGCGCACCTCGGACATCGGCGCGACCCTCCAGCAGATCGCCGAACTGACCGCGTCCGGCTGCCAGATCGTCCGCGTCGCCTGCCCGACCCAGGACGACGCCGACGCGCTGGCGACCATCGCCCGCAAGTCGCAGATCCCGGTCATCGCCGACATCCACTTCCAGCCGAAGTACGTGTTCGCGGCCATCGAGGCCGGCTGCGCGGCGGTCCGCGTCAACCCGGGCAACATCAAGCAGTTCGACGACAAGGTCAAGGAGATCGCCAAGGCGGCCCGCGACCACGGCACCCCGATCCGCATCGGCGTCAACGCCGGCTCCCTCGACCGGCGCCTGCTCCAGAAGTACGGCAAGGCCACCCCCGAGGCCCTCGTCGAATCGGCCCTGTGGGAGGCGTCCCTCTTCGAGGAGCACGACTTCCGCGACATCAAGATCTCCGTCAAGCACAACGACCCGGTCGTCATGATCGAGGCCTACAAGCAGCTCGCCGCCCAGTGCGACTACCCGCTGCACCTCGGCGTCACGGAGGCGGGCCCGGCCTTCCAGGGCACCATCAAGTCTGCGGTCGCGTTCGGCGCGCTCCTCTCCCAGGGCATCGGCGACACGATCCGGGTCTCGCTCTCGGCGCCCCCCGCCGAGGAGGTCAAGGTCGGCCTCCAGATCCTGGAGTCCCTGAACCTCAAGGAGCGCGGCCTGGAGATCGTTTCCTGCCCGTCCTGCGGCCGCGCCCAGGTCGACGTCTACAAGCTCGCCGAAGAGGTCACGGCCGGCCTCACCGGCATGGACGTGCCGCTGCGCGTCGCCGTCATGGGCTGCGTCGTCAACGGCCCCGGCGAGGCCCGCGAGGCCGACCTCGGCGTCGCCTCCGGCAACGGCAAGGGCCAGATCTTCGTCAAGGGCGAGGTCATCAAGACCGTCCCCGAGTCCAAGATCGTCGAGACCCTCATCGAGGAGGCCATGAAGCTGGCCGAGCAGATGGAGAAGGACGGCGTGACCTCGGGCGAACCGTCGGTGGCGGTCGCGGGCTGAAGGCCGGCTCCCCGCGCCCGCAAGGGGTGCGGGGAACCGGGCGACCAGCCACAGACGTCCCGCACCCGCCCGGCAACCGGACGCCCCGAGCTCCGGGGCGTCCCACCCAGGCAGCGCAGCTATAGTGCGGAGACCAGCAACCCCAGTTCGTGAGGCCCCGCACGTGTTGACGCAGACCACCTCACGGGTCCTCGAACCGAGCGACCTGGACGCCGCGCTCGCCGTCCTCGACCGCGAGCCCGTCGCGAACGCCTTCGTGACGTCCCGCGTGCAGGTCGCCGGCCTCGACCCGTGGCGGCTCGGCGGCGAGATGTGGGGCTGGTACGAGGACGGCATACTCACCTCCCTCTGCTACGCCGGTGCCAACCTGGTCCCGATCTGCGCCGGCCCGCGCGCCGTCCGCGCCTTCGCCGACCGCGCCCGCCGGGCCGGTCGCCGCTGCTCCTCCATCGTCGGCCCCTCCGGCCCCACCTCCGACCTGTGGCGGCTGCTGGAACCCCAGTGGGGGCCGGCCCGCGACATCCGCCGCCACCAGCCGCTCATGATCACCGACCGGCTCCCGGACGGCGTCACCCCGGACCCCTACGTCCGTCGCGTCCGCAAGGACGAGATGGAGAAGATCATGCCGGCCTGCGTGGCGATGTTCACCGAAGAGGTCGGCGTCTCCCCGCTGGCCGGCGACGGCGGCCTGCTCTACCAGGCCCGCGTCGCCGAACTCGTCGGCTCCGGCCGCGCCTTCGCCCGCTTCGACTCCGACGGCAAGGTCGTCTTCAAGGCCGAGATCGGCGCCGCGACGGACCGCGCCTGCCAGATCCAGGGCGTGTGGGTGGCCCCCGAATACCGCGGCACCGGCATGGCGGCCCCCGGCATGGCGGCCGTCCTGCGCTACGCCCTCGCCGACGTCGCCCCGGTCGTCAGCCTGTACGTCAACGACTTCAACACGGCGGCCAGGCGGGCGTACACACGCGTGGGCTTCCAAGAGGTCGGCGCCTTCATGAGCGTCCTGTTCTGAAGCACTCTCAGGGGCGCGGGGAACTGCGCGGGCAACCCCGCACAACCCGCACCCGGCTGATAACCGAAATCCCCCTGTAGGCTCCCCGCATGGACCTCGTGATCGGCCCACTCGACCTCTCCGCCCACGTCGACGAGGCCCTGGCCGTCCAAGCCGTGGCCTTCGGTCTCGGCCCCGACGAAGTCGCAGTCCGCCGCCAGATCGTCCTCCGCCACATGACCTACCCAGGAGCGAGGGCCCTCGGCGCCAGCACCGCCGAACGCCTGGTCGGCTTCGTCTACGGCATGCCCAACGACCGCACCCACTGGTGGTCCACCGTCGTGGAGCCCTACCTCCGCGCCCAGCACAACGACCACTGGCTCGACGACTCCTTCGTGATCACCGAGCTGCACGTCCACCCCGCGTACCAGAACCGCGGCCTCGGACGCTCCCTGATCACCACGATCACCGACGGCGCCGACGAACCCCGTTCGATCCTCTCCGCGATCGACACCGAGAGCCCCGCACGCGCCCTCTACCGCTCCCTCGGCTACCAGGACCTCGCCCGCCAGGTCCTCTTCCCCAGCGCCCCCAAGCCGTACGCGGTGATGGGAGCCCCGCTCCCGCTCCTGCGCCGTTAACCGATTTCCACCCCCGCGCACCCCCCGGATAACCTCCTGCCATCACCCTCCCCCGCTCTCGGCTCCGCTCGAGCGGGGGGACACCCAGCAGCAGGAGCAGAGGAACCATGGCAAACGCACCGGTCCAGCGCATGTCCCAGTTGTTGGCGAAGACGTTGCGCGACGACCCGGCGGACGCCGAGGTCCTCAGCCACAAGCTCCTCGTCCGCGCCGGCTACGTGCGCCGCACCGCCGCCGGCATCTGGAGCTGGCTGCCCCTCGGCAAGAAGGTGCTCGCCAACGTCGAGCGGATCGTCCGTGAGGAGATGGACGCCGTCGGCGCCCAGGAGGTCCTGCTCCCCGCCATCCTCCCGCGCGAGCCCTACGAGGTCACCGGCCGCTGGGAGGAGTACGGCCCCGAGCTGTTCCGCCTCCAGGACCGCAAGGGCGGCGACTACCTCCTCGGCCCCACCCACGAGGAGATCTTCACCCTCCTGGTGAAGGACCAGGCGTCCTCCTACAAGGACCTGCCGGTCATCCTCTACCAGATCCAGAACAAGTACCGCGACGAGGCCCGCCCCCGCGCCGGCATCCTGCGCGGCCGCGAGTTCCTGATGAAGGACTCCTACTCCTTCGACACCGAGGACGAGGGCCTCGCCCAGTCCTACGCCCTGCACCGCGAGGCGTACCAGAAGATCTTCGCGCGCCTCGGCCTCGACTACCGCATCTGCGCCGCCACGGCCGGCGCGATGGGCGGCTCCAAGTCCGAGGAGTTCCTCGCCCCGGCCGAGGCCGGCGAGGACACCTTCGCCGACTGCCCGAACTGCGACTTCGCCGCCAACACCGAGGCGATCACGTACGAGCTGAAGCCCGTCGACGGCTCGGGCGTGCCCGCCGCCGAGGACATCCCCACCCCCGACACCCCGACCATCGAGACGCTCGCCGCCCACCTCGGCGTCCCGGCCTCGGCCACGCTGAAGAACCTCCTCGTGAAGGTCGACGGCGAGATCGTCGCCGTCGGCGTCCCCGGGGACCGCGAGGTCGACATGGACAAGGTCGAGGCGCACTTCGCCCCGGCCGCCGTCGAGCTGGTCACCGAGACCGACTTCGCCGCCCGCCCCGACCTGGTCCGCGGCTACGTGGGACCGCAGGGCCTGGACAAGGTCACGTACATCGCCGACCCGCGCGTCGCCCCGGGCACGGCCTGGATCACCGGCGCCAACAAGGCCGGCACGCACACCAGGAACGTTGTCTCGGGCCGCGACTTCGAGGTCGACGAGTACGTCGACGTCGTGGTCGTCCAGGAGGGCGACCCCTGCCCCAAGTGCGGCACCGGCCTCGTCCTCGACCGGGCCATCGAGATCGGCCATATCTTCCAGCTGGGCCGCAAGTACGCCGACGCCCTCAAGCTCGACGTCCTCGGCCAGAACGGCAAGCCGGTCCGCGTCACCATGGGCTCCTACGGCATCGGCGTCTCCCGCGCGGTGGCCGCCCTCGCCGAGCAGAGCGCCGACGACAAGGGCCTGTGCTGGCCCGCCGAGGTCGCCCCGGCCGACGTCCACGTGGTCGCCGCCGGCAAGGCCCTCCAGACGGAACTGGCCCTGGACATCTCCCAGAAGCTGGCCGCCGCCGGTGTCCGCGTCCTGGTCGACGACCGCCCCGGCGTCTCCCCGGGCGTCAAGTTCACCGACTCCGAGCTGATCGGCGTACCGCAGATCCTGGTGGCGGGCCGGCGCGCGGCCGACGGCGTCGTGGAGCTGAAGGACCGCCGCACCGGCGAGCGCGAGGAACTGACGGTCGAGGAGGCCGTCGCCCGCCTCACGGCGTAGCAGGGAAAGGGCCGTTGCCGTGCGGCAACGGCCCGCGACCGGCATCGACGCCGCTGTGAGCGTTCCGCAGGCGGAGCGCTCACAGCCAGGTCGCGAACTCCAGCAGCAGCTCCGCGTCGCGCGGCCGCCCGACCCGTCCCGCCCGCACGCCCGACTCCACGGCCCGGAACAGCGTCCAGCCCCGCAGCCGCTCCTGGTCCACGTCCAGGGACTCGGCGAGCCGCTTCACCCGGCGCCGGGTCGTTGCCGCGCCGGACGGCTGGGCGATCAGGTCCTCCACCCGGTCCCGGACCAGCCGGGCCAGATCGAAGGCGCACTCGCCGACCACCGGGTCGGGCCCCACGGCCAGCCACGGCATCCGCTCCCCGCCGAGCACCTTGCTCTGCCGGAACGTGCCGTGCAGCAGCCGGTGCTCCGGCGGCGCCGCCACCAGCTCCTCGCGCGCCGCGAGCGCCATGTCCACCAGCGGGGCCACCTCGGGCTCGGTCCTGGCCCGGGCGCGCATCGCCTCGGCCTGCCGCCCGGTCCGCTCCGCCACGGTTTCGAAGGGGAACCCGGCGGGCGGCTCCACCCACAGCCGCCGCAGCGTCCCCGCGGCCTCCAGCAACGCCTTCGCCTCCGGCAGCGACCGCACCGACACATCCGGGTGCAGCCGCTCCAGCAGCAGCACGCCCTCGGTCGGCAAGGACGCGAGCAGCTGCACGGCACCCCGCCCGGCCCAGTGCGCGAGTGCGGCGCGCTCCGCCTCGGGGCGGGCCCGGCCCGGCGCCAGCTTGAGCACGGCGGGTGTCCCGTCGGCCGTTCGCACCAGCAGCACCAGGCTGCTGCGCCCGCCGGGCACCTGCACCCGCTCCACGGTCAACTCGCTCAGCGCGACGGCCCGCTGCGCCGCCTCGGGCAGCTTCTCCAGCCAGTCGTCACCGTCCGGCGCCGTCTCACCGAGCGCCCTGACCAGACGCTTCGGCGGTTCGAAAACCATGCGCGAGTTGTTCCCTTCATGCTGTCCGCGGTGCGCGCCCTGCGCGGGTCACGCCGTCGGCGCCGCCGAGGGCGGGGCCGTGCCGGCCCGCTCGGCGAGCCCAGGGAAGGCTACGCTCTCGCCGCGCCAGCGCACCGCCCGCACCGCGGCCTCGCGCAGCGCTTCGACCGCCAGGGCCCGGCGCCCGCCGCCCGCGGCGCGCACCAGATCGGCGTACACCCCGGCCACCCTGTCCTCGAGCTCGGCGGCGAGCCGCACGGCCGCCGCGGAGTCCGGCACCGGGAAGGGCAGCGCGTAACCGGCGGACGCGGCCACCGGCCGGCCCCCCAGGTCCTTCACCTCACGCACCAGCGCGTCCCTGCGCGCCCGGTGCGCGTCGTACGCCGTGACCGCCTCCCCACGCTTGCCGTCGCCGATCCTCCCGCCGACGACGCCGTACCCGTAGACCGCCGCGTGCTCGGCCGCCAGCGCCGCCTGCAGGGCCCGCAGCTCCCGGTCCTTCTGCTCGCTCACGCGGCACCCTCCGTCAGCAGATACACGTGCGCGGCCCCGGCCGCCGCAACCGACGCCAGCAAACGCGCCAGCTCACCCGGAACCCCGCCCAGCGCCTTGACCCGCCGGTCGGCGAGGTCCCGCTCCGCAGCGGCGAGCCCGGCGAGCGCGTCCTTGTCGTTCCCCGGCACCGTCGTGGCCGGTGACGGCGAGACCGTCGCGGAACCCGAGGCGGACGCGGACGGCGAACCAGAGGCGGATGCGGACGGCGACACCGAAGGGGACCCCGAAGGCGATGCCGTCGGGTCACCGCCGAACGCCTGCGCGTGCCGCACGACCTCCTCGCGCAGCGGCCGCAGCCGGCCCGCGAGCCCCGGCCGGGCGGAGATCACCGCGTCGTAGCGCTCCACCAGCCCCTCGCTGTCCCGGGCCGCACGCGCGCGTACCCGGTCGGCGGCCGACGGGCCGTCCCCGGCCGGGCCGCCGGAGTCCCCGCCGGTACAGCCCGTCAGGGCGAGGGCCGCCGGGGTGACGGCGAGCAGACTCCTTCTGCGCGGCCCCGAGCGGGCACGCGGCGATGGCGGGAACGGCACGTCAGACGTCCTCGGGGCTCGTGCGGGAAACATTCGCGAACGACTCGAATGATGGGGAGGGGTACAACAGGTGGTCGAGGGGCGTGCGAGGGGTGTTCGGGAAAACGGCACTGCGAGGGCCGCACGCCCGTGATCACGGTACCCGGGCCCCCGCCCGGCATCACTCAGCGGCACCGTTCGTGACCGGGTGGACGGCAACACTCCCCGCGACCGGATACCCTTTGACCAGACACGCGACCCATCCCACAACAGCACACGCGGCCGAGGAGTCACCCGGATGAGCACCACCCAGAGCGAGAGGCTGCGAGAGCTACTGGAACCGCTCGTCAGCTCCCAGGGCCTGGATCTCGAGGAGATCGAGGTGGACTCCGTCGGACGCAAGCGTGTGCTGCGCGTCGTCGTCGACTCGGACACGGGCGCCGACCTGGACCAGATCGCCGATGTGAGCCGCGCGCTCTCGGCGAAGCTCGACGAGACGGACGCGATGGGCGAGGGCGAGTACACCCTCGAGGTCGGCACCCCGGGCGCGGAGCGCCCCCTCACGGAACACCGGCACTACGTCCGCGCCACGGACCGGCTGGTGAAGTTCCAGCTGGCCGAGACCGGTGAGCTGGTCGCCAGGATCCTGAAGGTCGACGACGACGGTGTCGACACCGAGGTGCCCGGAGTGAAGGGCCGCAAGGCCACCGCACGCCGAATCGCCTTCGACGACATCGTCCGGGCGCGTGTCCAGGTCGAATTCAGCCGCAAGGACAAGAAGGAAGAGGAGGCGTAGCCGTGGACATCGACATGAGCGCCCTGCGGGGCTTGGTTCGGGAGAAGGAGATCTCCTTCGACCTGCTGGTCGAGGCGATCGAGTCGGCCCTCCTCATCGCCTACCACCGCACCGAGGGAAGCCGCCGCCACGCGCGCGTGGAGCTCAACCGGGAGACCGGCCATGTGACCGTGTGGGCGAAGGAGGACCCCGACGACCTCGAGGAGGGCCAGGAGGCCCGCGAGTTCGACGACACCCCGTCCGGCTTCGGCCGTATCGCCGCCACCACGGCCAAGCAGGTCATCCTGCAGCGCCTGCGCGACGCCGAGGACGACGCGACGCTCGGCGAGTACGCCGGCCGTGAGGGCGACATCGTCACCGGTGTGGTCCAGCAGGGCCGCGACCCGAAGAACGTGCTCGTCGACATCGGCAAGCTCGAGGCGATCCTGCCCGTGCAGGAGCAGGTGCCGGGGGAGACCTACCCGCACGGCATGCGCCTGCGCTCCTACGTCGTCCGCGTGGCCAAGGGCGTACGCGGGCCCTCCGTCACCCTTTCGCGCACGCACCCCAGCCTGGTGAAGAAGCTCTTCGCCCTGGAGGTGCCGGAGATCGCCGACGGTTCGGTGGAGATCGCCGCGATCGCCCGTGAGGCCGGTCACCGCACGAAGATCGCCGTCCGGTCCACCCGCTCCGGCCTGAACGCCAAGGGCGCCTGCATCGGCCCCATGGGTGGCCGCGTGCGCAACGTCATGGGCGAGCTGAACGGCGAGAAGATCGACATCGTCGACTGGTCGGAGGACCCGGGGGAGATGGTGGCGAACGCGCTGTCCCCGGCCCGGGTCTCCAAGGTGGAGATCGTGGACATGGCGACCCGGTCGGCCCGTGTGACCGTGCCCGACTACCAGCTGTCCCTGGCCATCGGCAAGGAGGGGCAGAACGCCCGCCTCGCGGCAAGGCTGACCGGCTGGCGGATCGACATCCGTCCGGACACGGAACCGGCCGGGAACGGCTCCGGGGAATAGATCCAAGCCGCGCGCCGTTCAGATCACGACAGGTTCGTGCGCGGAACTGTTCGAATCCTGCCCCAAAGGGGTGAGGCGCCTACGGGGAGGTAGACTTAACGGTGTCTGGCCGGACGCGCGCCCGCGCATGCCCTGAACGCACCTGTGTGGGGTGTCGGGAGCGAGCGGCCAAGGCCGAACTGCTGCGGATCGTAGCGATCAAGGACGCGTGCGTCCCTGATCCACGCGGTACGCTGCCCGGCCGGGGTGCTTACGTGCACCCCGCACCGGTCTGTCTCGACCAGGCGGTACGCCGCCGGGCGTTCCCGAGGGCACTGCGCGTCCCGGGACCGCTCGACACAAAGGCGTTGCGCCAGTACGTCGAGCAGACGACAGTTGCCGAGCAGGCAACACGGTAAGACGTGCCGTACGGAACCCCGTGCGGCTAGGTACCTCGCGAGTCGAAAGCAGGTCGAGATTGCGATGAGCACTCGATGAGTACGCGATGAGTACGCCCATGAACTAGCGACGGTCCGGACGCAACCCGGACCTCAAAGGAGCGAAGTGGCTAAGGTCCGGGTCTACGAACTCGCCAAGGAGTTCGGCGTCGAGAGCAAGGTCGTCATGGCCAAGCTCCAGGAACTCGGTGAATTCGTCCGTTCGGCGTCTTCGACGATCGAAGCGCCCGTTGTACGCAAGCTGACGGACGCCCTCCAGCAGGGCAGCGGTGGCGGCAAGCCCGCCCCCGCCCGCAAGGCTGCCCCGGCGAAGCCGGGCGCCCCCTCTCCCGCGCAGGCCGCCCGTCCGGCCGCCCCGCGCCCGCCGGCCCCCAAGCCGGCCGCCGAGAAGCCCGCGGCCCCCGCCGCGCCGGCCACTCCCGGCCCCCGTCCCACCCCGGGCCCGAAGCCCGCGCCGCGGCCCGCCCCGGCGTCCCCGGCGCCGACGACGCCCGAGTTCACGGCACCGCCGTCGGCTCCCGCCGCCCCGTCCTCGCCCCAGGGCTCCGGCCCGCGTCCGGGCGCCCCGCGTCCGGCCGGCCAGACCCCGCGTCCGGGTGCCCCGCGCCCGGGTGGCCCCGGCCAGGGCGGCCAGGGCCGTGGTGAGCGCGGCGACCGTCCCGGCGCCCCGCGTCCGGGTGGCGGTGCCCCGCGTCCCGGTGCCCGTCCGGCGGGTCCCCGTCCGGGCAACAACCCCTTCACCTCCGGTGGCTCCACCGGCATGGCGCGCCCGCAGGCGCCCCGTCCGGGTGGTGCCCCGCGTCCGGGCGGCCCCGGTGCGCCCGGTGGTGCTCCGCGTCCGCAGGGCCAGGGCGGCCAGGGCGGTCCCCGCCCGCAGGGTGCCGGCGGCGGTCCTCGTCCGCAGGCTCCGGGCGGCGCGCGTCCGACCCCGGGCGGCATGCCCCGTCCGCAGGGCGGCGGCCCCCGTCCCGGCGGCGGTCCCCGTCCGAACCCCGGCATGATGCCGCAGCGTCCGGCTGCCGGCCCGCGTCCCGGTGGCGGTGGCCCCGGCGGCCGCGGTCCCGGCGGCGGCGGTCGCCCCGGGGGCGGCGGCGGTCGTCCGGGCGGCGGTTTCGCCGGTCGTCCCGGTGGCGGCGGTGGCGGTTTCGCCGGTCGTCCCGGTGGTCCCGGCGGCGGCGGTGGCGGTTTCGCCGGCCGTCCCGGTGGTCCCGGCGGCGGCGGCCGTCCCGGCTTCGGTGGCCGTCCCGGCGGTCCCGGTGGCCGTGGTGGCACGCAGGGTGCGTTCGGCCGTCCCGGCGGTCCGGCGCGTCGTGGCCGCAAGTCGAAGCGGCAGAGGCGCCAGGAGTACGAGGCCATGCAGGCCCCGTCGGTCGGCGGTGTGATGCTGCCTCGCGGCAACGGCGAGACCGTTCGCCTGTCGCGCGGTGCCTCGCTCACCGACTTCGCGGAGAAGATCAACGCCAACCCGGCGTCGCTCGTCGCGGTCATGATGAACCTCGGCGAGATGGTCACGGCCACGCAGTCCGTCTCCGACGAGACGCTGCAGCTCCTCGCCGACGAGATGAACTACACGGTTCAGATCGTCAGCCCGGAGGAGGAGGACCGCGAGCTCCTCGAGTCCTTCGACATCGAGTTCGGCGAGGACGAGGGCGACGAGGAGGACCTGATGGTCCGCCCGCCGGTCGTCACCGTCATGGGTCACGTCGACCACGGTAAGACCCGGCTCCTCGACGCCATCCGCAAGACGAACGTCATCGCGGGCGAGGCCGGCGGCATCACCCAGCACATCGGTGCCTACCAGGTCGCGACCGAGGTCAACGACGAAGAGCGCAAGATCACCTTCATCGACACCCCGGGTCACGAGGCGTTCACCGCCATGCGTGCCCGTGGTGCCCGGTCGACCGACATCGCGATCCTGGTCGTCGCGGCCAACGACGGCGTCATGCCGCAGACGGTCGAGGCGCTCAACCACGCCAAGGCGGCCGAGGTCCCGATCGTCGTCGCGGTCAACAAGATCGACGTCGAGGGTGCGGACCCGACCAAGGTGCGCGGCCAGCTGACCGAGTACGGCCTGGTGGCCGAGGAGTACGGCGGCGACACGATGTTCGTCGACATCTCCGCCAAGCAGGGGCTGCACATCGACTCCTTGCTGGAGGCCGTGATCCTCACCGCCGACGCCTCGCTCGACCTGCGGGCCAACCCGAACCAGGACGCGCAGGGCATCTCGATCGAGTCCCGCCTCGACCGCGGCCGCGGTGCCGTGTCGACGGTCCTCGTCCAGCGAGGCACGCTGCGGGTCGGCGACACCATGGTGGTTGGCGACGCGTACGGCCGCGTCCGGGCGATGCACGACGACAACGGCAACAGCGTCGCCGAGGCCGGTCCCTCGACGCCGGTCCAGGTCCTCGGCCTGACCAACGTCCCGGGTGCGGGCGACAACTTCCTGGTGGTCGACGAGGACCGTACGGCCCGTCAGATCGCCGAGAAGCGCGCCGCCCGTGAGCGCAACGCCGCGTTCGCCAAGCGCACGCGCCGCGTGTCGCTGGAGGACCTGGACAAGGTGCTGAAGGCCGGCGAGGTCCAGCAGCTGAACCTGATCATCAAGGGTGACGCTTCCGGATCCGTCGAGGCGCTCGAGTCCTCGCTGCTCCAGCTGGACGTCGGCGAAGAGGTCGACATCCGCGTCCTGCACCGCGGTGTCGGTGCGGTCACGGAGTCCGACATCGACCTGGCCATGGGCTCCGACGCCATCGTCATCGGCTTCAACGTGCGCGCCGCCGGGCGTGCGCAGCAGATGGCCGAGCGCGAGGGTGTCGACGTCCGGTACTACTCGGTCATCTACCAGGCGATCGAGGAGATCGAGGCGGCCCTCAAGGGCATGCTCAAGCCGGAGTACGAAGAGGTCGAGCTCGGTACGGCGGAGATCCGCGAGGTCTTCAAGTCGTCCAAGCTGGGCAACATCGCGGGTGTTCTCATCCGCTCCGGCGAGGTCAAGCGCAACACCAAGGCGCGCCTCATCCGCGACGGCAAGGTGGTCGCGGAGAACCTCAACATCGAGGGCCTGCGCCGCTTCAAGGACGACGTCACCGAGATCCGCGAAGGGTTCGAGGGCGGTATCAACCTCGGCAACTTCAACGACATCAAGGTCGACGACGTCATCGCGACGTACGAGATGCGCGAGAAGCCGCGCGTCTGACCTGAGTCACGATCGGGGCCGGTCGGCGGGACTTATTCCGTCGATCGGCCCCGGCCGTTGCGTGTACGGTTCCCGTATCGGCGTCGAAGCGTGGCGCCCGTACCCCGAACCGGCGGGACATCCGGATACACACATGTATGTGGGGACTCTGTCCTTCGATCTGCTCCTCGGCGATGTCCACTCGCTCAAGGAGAAACGCTCTCTCGTCCGCCCGATCGTGGCCGAACTCCAGCGCAAGTACGGGGTGAGCGCGGCCGAGACGGGTAACCAGGACCTCCACCGCAGGGCCGAGATCGGGCTCGCGGTGGTCTCGGGGGAGACAGGACACCTCAGCGACGTCCTGGACCGCTGTGAGCGGCTCGTCGCCGGCCGGCCGGAGGTCGAACTGCTCTCGGTTCGACGCAGGCTCCACAGCGACGAAGACTGAAGCAACAAGTAAGCACTTAAGGAGACGGACCAGTGGCCGACAACGCGCGGGCTAAAAGGCTGGCGGACCTCATCCGAGAGGTGGTGGCCCAGAAGCTGCAGCGGGGGATCAAGGACCCGCGGCTCGGCTCCCACGTCACCATCACGGACACCCGGGTCACGGGTGACCTCAGGGAGGCGACCGTCTTCTACACGGTCTACGGGGACGACGAGGAGCGCGCGGCGGCCGCCGCCGGCCTGGAGAGCGCCAAGGGTGTCCTGCGCTCCGAGGTGGGCCGCGCGGCCGGTGTGAAGTTCACGCCGACCCTGACCTTCGTCATGGACGCCCTCCCGGACAACGCCCGCACCATCGAGGACCTCCTCGACAAGGCGCGCCAGTCCGACGAGAAGGTGCGCGAGGCGTCCGCGGGCGCGAAGTACGCGGGCGAAGCCGACCCGTACCGCAAGCCCGACGAGGACGACGAGACGGACGACGGCGCCGAATGACCCAGAAGCACACCACGCCCGACGGCCTTGTCATCGTCGACAAGCCGTCGGGCTTCACTTCGCACGACGTGGTCGCCAAGATGCGCGGCATCGCCAGAACGCGACGCGTCGGGCACGCCGGCACCCTCGACCCCATGGCGACGGGTGTCCTCGTCCTCGGCGTCGAGAAGGCCACCAAGCTCCTCGGCCACCTCGCGCTGACCGAGAAGGAGTACCTGGGCACCATCCGGCTCGGGCAGAACACCCTCACGGACGACGCCGAGGGGGAGATCACCTCCTCCACGGACGCCTCCAAGGTCACCCGCGACGCGATCGACACCGGCATCGCCGAGCTGACCGGCGACATCATGCAGGTGCCGTCCAAGGTCAGCGCCATCAAGATCAACGGCGTGCGGTCCTACAAGCGGGCCCGCGAGGGCGAGGAGTTCGAGATCCCGGCCCGGCCCGTCACGGTCTCCTCATTCAGCGTGTACGACGTCCGGGACGCCCTCGCCGACGACGGCACGGCCGTGCTCGACCTGGTCGTCTCGGTCGTCTGCTCCTCCGGCACCTACATCCGGGCCCTGGCCCGCGACCTCGGCGCCGGCCTCGGTGTGGGCGGACACCTCACCGCGCTGCGCCGCACCCGCGTCGGCCCCTACAAGCTGGACACGGCCCGCACGCTGGACCAGCTCCAGCAGGAGCTGACGGTGATGCCGATGGCCGAGGCCGCCACGGCCGCGTTCCCCCGGTGGGACGTCGACGCCCGGCGAGCCAAGCTGATCACCAACGGCGTGCGGCTGGAGATGCCCGAGACGTATGCGGGCTCCGGCCCCGTCGCCGTCTTCGACCCCGAGGGCCGCTTCCTCGCGCTCGTCGAGGAGCAGCGGGGCAAGGCGAAGAGCCTCGCCGTCTTCGCCTGACATCCCTGGGGGCCCGTGAAGGAGCAGCGGGGCAAGGCCGGGAGCCTCGCCGTTTTCGCCTGACATTCCCAGGGGCGGGAGTTCGCCCGTGGAGCGGCGGCCACGGGGTACCTCCACTTCCGCCGCTCCACGGTCCCCCCTCGGTTCCCCCACCCCTAGGGTGTATCCAGCCGCCCCAGCTTCTTCACCCGTCCGTGCGGGCGCTCGGAGTGAACCGGGGGAGCGGAAGGGGGCGCTTTCGCCAAGGGATCTGTCCCGCTGATCAACTCGCCCCTACCGTCGAACACAAGGGCACGGGTGTACGGCGGGGAGGCTCGACGATGGCGTCGCGGAACCGGTCCCGGGAGACGGGCGGCAGCGCACAGGACTCCCCGGACCGCCCAGGAAGAGCGGGGCAGCAGGGCACGGCGGCCCCCGGCCTCGGGACGGCCGGGCAGGAGAGCCGGGCGGTTCTCGACGACCCCGGGAAGGCCGGGCAGGAGAGCCGGGCGGCCCTTGACGACCGCGGGACGGCCTGGTCCGGGGCGGGGGCGGTCCCCGGTGACTGTCTCGTCCGTATCCAGGATCTGGCCGGCCGCCCCCGAGGCACCGGCTTCCTGGCCGACCACCACGGCACACTGATCACCAGCCACGAGGCCGTCGACGGCCTGTCCCGGCTCGTGCTGTGCGGGGCCGGTGACTGCCGCCTGGTCGTGGCCGCGGACGCGGTCACCCCGCTGCCCGCGCTGGATCTGGCCCTCGTACGGACCGAGGGGCTCGGCGTGCCGCCGCTGCCCGTCACCGTCCGGGACGGGGCCGTGACCGGCGCATATGTGCGGATCGCCGCCGGTGGCTGGCGCGAGGCGCGGGTGCTGGGCCCGGCCTGTGTGACCTACGCGGCCACGGACCGCCTCCACCGTCTCGACGACGCACTGGAGCTGGCGGTCGGCACGGCAGGGCGGGACGCGCTGCGGCCGGGCGGCGGAGCGGCCGGGGGCCCCGTGCTCGACGCCGTGACCGGCGCCGTCGTCGGAGTCCTCGGCACCGCCCTCAGCTCCGGCCACCGCGACGTCGGGTTCGCCGTGCCGCTGCGGGCGCGGGTCGCCGGAACGGCGGGCCCCCTCGCCGGGCTGCTCGCCGAGAACGCCGCGACGGTCCCCGCCTACGGTGCCGATCTGAACCTCGCCGGAGTGCTCGAACTGACCGGCACATCGCGGGGCCCGGACGGCCCGCCCGGCCGGACCGACGTCCCGGAACCGGTCGAACGGGCCGGTGTGGCAGCCGAGTTCGACGCCTTCGCGGCGGGCGAGGCGGCCGTCCTCGGCCTCGTCGGGGCGCCCGGCAGCGGTCGTACGACGGAACTCGCCGCGCTCGCCGAGCGCCGCGGCCGCAGCGGGCACCCCACCCTCCGGCTGCGTGGCTGCGATCTGCGGGACGACGACAAGTCGGTGGCGGACGCGGTCCGCAGGGCACTCACTCGGGCCGCCCCCGTCGTGGCCGCCGCGCGGGCCACGGCCCCGCACTCCCCGCTCACCCCGCTCTCACCGTCCTCCACGGCCGGCCCGGGGGACATGACCCCCGAGCGCCTCGCCCGCCTCGCCGGTTCCCTCGGCCGGCCCCTGCTGCTCCTGTTGGACGGTCCCGAGGAGATGCCGCCCGCGGTGGCCCGCCGCCTGTCCGACTGGACGGACGAGACCGTGCGGTGGCTCGGCGAGACGGGCGCGCGGCTGGTGGTGGCCTGCCGGCCGGAGTACTGGGAGGAGGTGTCGGGCCTGCTGCACCGTCCCCGATGCGTCGTCCTCGGCGACCTCACCGAGGATGAGGCCCGGGAGGCCCGGCTGCGGTACGGCATCGCCGAGGGCGCCCTCGGCGATGCCGACGCCCGCCACCCCCTCACCCTGCGCCTCCTGGGCGAGATCAGGGACGAGTTCACCGACCCCGCCGAAACACCCATGCCGCCGACCGGCCCCGTCGACCGGGACCAGGTCTTCTCCGCCTACCTGGACCTGATGGCGCTGCGCGTCGCCACCCGGCTGGCCGCCGGCAACGGCCTGCGCGGCACGGCCGTACGCCGGCTGGCGGCCAAGGCCGCGGGGCAGGTGCACGAGGCGGCCCGCCGCGGCCTCTGCCCCGGGCCGGGAGACCTGGACCGGGAGGCGTTCGCGGCGGTGTTCCCCTGGGGGACCGCCCCGCAGCGGCTCGGCGGCTGCACGGGCTGGGCGTCGGCCGTGCTCGCCGAAGGCCTGCTCGTGCCCGCCGGACCCGGCTACCGTTTCGCCCACGACGGGCTCGCCGACTGGCTCCAGGGCATGCACCTCGACCTCGACGAAGCCCTGCACGCCCTCGTCCACTGCGGCGCCGACACCCCCTCCGACCCCGTGCCGCACCACCGCATCGGACCGGTCGTCCAGGCCCTGCTGTACCTCGGCCGCCAGCACGGCGCCGGTCCCCTGGCCTCCCGCCTGGCCGACCTGGTGCACGCCCTGGACGCCGACCCAGGGTCCTGGTGGGCCGCCCGGCTGCTCGCCGGGACACTGTCGGCGCTGCCCGACGCAGCGCCTTACACCGAGGTGCTGCGGCTGCTCGCCGACCGGATCGTGGCCTGGCGGCGGCAGGAGCGGCCCCTGCCGGAGGAGATCGGGCCCTCCTTCTGGACCGCCGTACGGCTCCCGCTGGACACGCGCTGTGCGCTGCTGCGGCGGCTCGTCCACGCCGACGGGCCGCCGTGCGCGGCCGGTCCCAGATTCCTGGACGCCGTCGCCGAACTCCTCGCCGCCGACCCCACCGCCGTGCAACCGCAGCTCGTCCGCTGGTTCGACGACGAGGAGCCGCTGCCCGCCACACCGGACGCCACCGTGGCCACGGCTGCGCAAGTCCTGCTGCACACCCACCGCCACCGTGCCCTGGACGAACTGACGGATGTGCTCGTCGACCGCGCGCACCCACGGGCCGACGAACTGCTCGCGGTGCTCGCCGAGGAGGAGCCGTCGGCGATGTGCCGGGCCGCCGACCGGTGGGCGCGCGACGAACGCCCCGCACGGCGGAGCGCCGCTGCGGCCCACGCACTGCGCGTCGCGCCGCACGCCGGCACGGCGGGCGACCGTGCCCTGCTGCGCTACGCGGCCCTCACCCTGCTCGCCCGCCCCACCGACCGCGCCCTGCACGGCGGTGCACTCGCCCTCCTCGTCCAGGACCCCCACACCCGGGCCCGCTACCTCGCACGCGCGCTGGAGCACTTCGCGGCGGGCGACCCCCGGTTCGCGCCGGACGCCCTGGCCGGAGCGCTGCTGAGTGATCCCGAGCCGGTCCTCGGGGCCTTCGCGGCGCGGCTGGAGCGACCGGACGCGGAGGAGGCGCTACGGGCGCTCGCCGACGCGGCGCCGCCGGGCCTGGCCCGGCGGATCGCCGCGCTGCTGTGCCGGGCGGCACGCGGGCGGCCGGAACTCGCGGGGGAGGTGGCGGCGTACGCGGACCAGCGGCTCGACCGGGGGCCCGCGGCCCGGCCCGCGCTCCTGCCCCTGGTCACCGGCCTGCTGGAGGACGGTGACGTGCGGCTGCGCTGCGCCCTCGCCGCGGTCCTCACCCCGCCCGGCATCCCCGCGTCGCGTCCGCTCCGCCGCGAACTGCGCGACGCTCTCCTGGCCCGCGAGCACGACACGGACGTCCTGGACGCGCTGCTGCACGCCGCCGCCCGCAACGGCGGCGACGACCTGCGCGACCTCGTCCACCGGATCGGACTGCTCCTCGTACGCACCCCCCAGGGCGCCACCCGCTTCGACCGCGCCCTGGTCGACCTGGGCCGGCACGTGCCCGGCTTCGCCGCCCGCGTCGCAGCCTGGCTGGCCGACGCACCGGGGGACTGGGCGGCGCTGGTCGGGCCCAGCTCCCACCGGACGATCGAGAACCTGGCGGGCGCGGGCGTGCCCGTGTGACCGGCCGCGCGGGGCCGGGGTGATCGGGCCCGGCACCGCCCCGGCCCGACGGCCCGCGCCGCCGGGTGCCGTGCGCCCGGTCACAGCCCCCATGCCGATGCGGGCGGGAAGCACCCGGCATGGCACCCTTAGACCTGCGTACGAGGCACCACGGACAACCGACCGGACACGGGTTCGACGAGCTTTCGACAAGGAGCAGGCACAGTGCAGCGCTGGCGTGGCTTGGAGGACATCCCCCAGGACTGGGGGCGCAGCGTCGTCACCATCGGCTCCTACGACGGAGTCCACCGCGGACACCAGCTGATCATCCGGCATGCCGTGGACCGAGCCCGGGAACTGGGCGTGCCCGCCGTCGTCGTCACCTTCGACCCGCACCCGAGCGAGGTCGTCCGCCCCGGCAGCCACCCGCCGCTGCTCGCCGCGCACCACCGCCGCGCCGAACTCATGGCGGACCTCGGCGTGGACGCGGTGCTCATCCTCCCCTTCACGACCGAGTTCTCGAAGCTGTCCCCGGCCGACTTCGTCGTCAAGGTCCTGGTCGACAAGCTGCACGCCAAGGCCGTCGTCGAGGGCCCCAACTTCCGCTTCGGCCACAAGGCCGCCGGCAATGTGGAGTTCCTGTCCACGCAGGGCAAGACCTACGACTTCGAGGTCGAGGTCGTCGACCTGTACGTGACGGGCGAGGCGGGCGGCGGCGAGCCGTTCTCCTCCACCCTGACGCGACGGCTGGTCGCCGAGGGTGACGTCCGGGGCGCCGCGGAGATCCTGGGGCGGCCGCACCGGGTCGAGGGCGTCGTCGTCCGGGGCGCCCAGCGCGGGCGCGAACTCGGTTTCCCCACGGCGAACGTGGAGACGCTGCCGCACACGGCCATTCCGGCCGACGGCGTGTACGCCGGCTGGCTGCACGCCCAGGGCGAGGCGATGCCCGCGGCGATCTCCGTCGGCACGAACCCGCAGTTCGAGGGCACCGAGCGGACGGTGGAGGCGTACGCCATCGACCGTGTCGGGCTCGACCTGTACGGGCTGCATGTCGCGGTCGACTTCCTGGCGTTCGTGCGGGGGCAGGCGAAGTTCGAGACGCTGGACGCGCTGTTGGTTCAGATGGGGCATGACGTCGAGAAGTGCAGGGAGTTGGTGGCCGGCGGCTGAGGGGCCGGCTAGCCTTCTTGCCGGCCGTCCGCGGGTGCGTCGGGGCTTGTCGCGCAGTTCCCCGCGCCCCTTTCAGGTGCGTGTGCACCTGCCCAGTGGCAGGCCACCTGCGCGTCCCCGCCCCCGTTCAGCACCGGCAAGTCCCGGCCTCTGCACGCGCTCGCCACGCCCGCTGCCTCCGCCTCTCCACCGGCCAGGATCTGGCAGCGGGCATGGAAGCGGCAGCCCGACGGGACGCCGGTCGGGTCCGGGGGCTCGCCCGTGAGGACCACCGGTGCCCCGGGCGCCTCGGGCAGCACGGACAGCAGTGCCTGCGTATAGGGATGCCGGGGTGCCGTCAGGACCTGCTCCACCGGCCCCGTCTCCACGATCCGGCCCAGGTACATCACGGCGACCCGGTCGGCGATGTTCCACGCCAGGCCCAGGTCGTGCGTGACCACCAGAGCGGACAGGCCCAGTTCGGTGCGCAGCCGGAGCAGCAGGGCGAGGATCTCGCCGCGTACCGAGGCGTCGAGTGAGGCCACCGGCTCGTCCGCGACGAGGAGTTCGGGTTCCAGGACCAGGGCGCCCGCAATGACCACCCGCTGGCGCTGCCCGCCGGACAGTTCGTGCGGGTAGCGCAGGAAGAAACGCTCCGGGGGGCGCAGACCGGCCCGGGACAGGGCGTCGGCGACCGCGGTGCGCTCGTCGCCGCCGTGGCCGTGGATGCGCAGGCCCTCGGCGACCGCGTCGTACACCGTGTGCCGGGGGTTGAGGGAGCCGCTCGGGTCCTGGAGGACCAACTGGACGCGTTTGCGATAGGCCTTGAGGGACCGGCCGGAGTACTCCAGCGGGCGGCCGTCGAAGGTGACCCGGCCCGCCGTCGGTTCGACCAGCCCGAGCAGACTGCGGGCCAGCGTCGTCTTGCCGCACCCGGACTCGCCGACCAGCGCGACGATCTCGCCGGGGCGGATGTCGAGATCGACACCGTCCACGGCCCGGGCCCGGGGGCCGCCGTGCCGTCCGGGGAACGTGACGTGCAGGCCCTGGGCGCTCAGCAGCGGGGCCGTGGTGACCTCGGGGGCCGTGGGGGGCGTCGTCATGGCGTACTGGGCCTCGCTTCCTCCAGCGCTTCCGGCTCCCCGGCCGGCCGCTGCTCCGGGGCTCCCGGTTCCCCGGCCGGCTTCCCCCGGGCCTCCTGGTCCGCCGCCGCTCGCTTCGCACCGGCTTCCGCTCCCGGAGGTCCGGCCAGCACACACGCCGCCCGCCGTTCCGGCCCCGCCGCGCGCAGCACCGGGTCCTCCTCCGGGCACGAGTCCAGCGCCACCGGACAGCGCGGATGGAACGTGCACCCGGACGGCAGGTCGGCCGGGTCGGGCGGGTCGCCGGCCAGTCCCCGCGGGGCGAACCGGGACGCCGGGTCGCCGATACGCGGGAACGCGGCCGACAGGGCCCGGGCGTACGGGTGCCGGGCGTCCTCGTACACCTGCCGGGCGGGCCCCTCCTCGACCACCCGGCCCGCGTACATCACCGCCAGCCGGTCGCAGGTGTCGGCCAGGACCGCCAGGTCGTGACTGATCATGATCAGGCCCAGGTCCTGGTCCGCGACCAGCTGCTCGATGAGACGGAGGATCTGCGCCTGGATCATCACGTCGAGCGCGGTGGTCGGCTCGTCGGCGATGATCAGCCGCGGGTCGCAGGCCAGGGCCATGGCGATCATGACCCGCTGGCGCTGACCGCCGGACAGCTCGTGCGGGTAGGCGTCCGCGCGCGCGGCCGGCAGGCCGACCTGCTCCAGCAGCTCCCCGGTCTTCTTCCTGGCCCCGGCTGCGGTCGCCTTCCGGTGCAGCAGGATCGGCTCGGCGATCTGGTCGCCGACGCGGTGCACGGCGTTGAGGGAGTGCATCGCGCCCTGGAAGACGACGGAGGCCCCGGCCCAGCGGACCGCCCGGACCCGTCCCCACTTCATGGCCAGCACGTCCTCGCCGTCGAGGAGCACCTCCCCGGTGATCCGGGCGCCCGCAGGCAGCAGGCGCAGCAGGGCCAGCGCCAGCGTGGACTTGCCGCAGCCGGACTCCCCGGCCAGGCCGAGCTTCCGGCCCGCGTCCAGGCGCAGATCCACCCCGCGCACGGCGGCCGCCCCGCCCGCGTACGTCACGGTCAGGTTCCTGACGTCGAGCAGAGTCAACGCGACACCCCCAGCCTGGGGTTGAGGACGGACTCCACGGCCCGCCCGCACAGCGTGAACGCCAGCGCCACCACGGCGATGGCGATGCCCGGCGGCACCAGGTACCACCAGTCCCCGGCACTGACCGCGCCCGCTTCCCGTGCGTCCTGGAGCAGCCCGCCCCACGACACGACCGTCGGGTCGCCCAGGCCGAGGAAGGCGAGGGTCGCCTCGGCGAGGATGGCCGAGGAGATGATCAGGGTCGTCTGGGCCAGCACCAGCGGCATCACATTGGGCAGGACGTGCCGGGACATGATGTGCCGGTGCCCGCCGCCGAGCGCCTGCGCCCGCTCGATGTACGGCCGGGTCTCCACTGCGAGGGTCTGCGCGCGCACCAACCGGGCTGTGGTGGGCCACGTGGTGACGCCGATCGCGACGACGGTTGTGGTCAGCGAGCGGGACATCACGGTCGCCAGCGCGATGGCCAGCACCAGCGTCGGCATGACCAGGAACCAGTCGGTGATCCGCATCATCACCGTCGCGTACCAGCCCTTGAAGTGCCCCGCAGTCACACCGATCAAGGTGCCGATCGCCACCGACAGCACGGCCGCGAGCAGCCCGACCAGCAGCGACACCCGCGCCCCCCAGATCACCAGGCCCAGCAGGTCACGCCCGAACTGGTCCGTGCCGAGCGGGAACTCGGCGCTCGGGCTCTGCATCGGACGCCCCGGCGCGTCGGTCACGCTGCTCACGTCGGACCCGACGAACAGCGGTGCGAACAGCGCCAGCAACGCGCACAGGGCGAGCACGGCCAGGCCGTACAGCCCCGCCCGTTCGGCGCGGTACTGCCGCCAGAAGCGGGCGACGGACGCCCGGCGGCGCTGCCGGGCGAGGGAGCGCGGGCTCGGGGCCGTTCCGGTCGACGTCGTCATCGGGCCACCCGGGGGTCAAGCAGCGGATAGACCAGGTCGGCGAGGGTGTTCATCAGGATCACCGCGGTGGCGAACACGAAGAACAGCCCCTGCACGAGGGGCAGGTCCGGCACGCTCAACGCCTGGTAGAACAGCCCGCCGAGGCCGGGCCAGGAGAACACCGTCTCCACGAGGATCACGCCCGCCACCGTCCGGCCGAGGTTGATGAAGATCAGCGTCACCGTCGGCAGCAGCGCGTTCGGCACCGCGTGCCGGCGCCGTACGAGGTCGTCGCGCAGCCCCTTGGCCCGCGCGGTCGTCAGATAGTCACTGCCCATCTCGTCCAGCAGCGCCGACCGCGTGACCAGCAGAGTCTGCCCGTACTCCACGGCCACCAGCGTCACCACCGGCAGCACCAGGTGGTGCGCCACGTCGAGGACGTACGCGAAGCCCTCCTCGCCGCCCGACTCCATGCCGCCGGTCGGGAACATGCCGGGCAGCGGGCCGATGCCCACCGACAGCACGATGATCAGCAGCAGTCCCAGCCAGAAGGACGGGATGGAGTACAGCGTCAGCGCGAGGCCCGTGTTCAGGCGGTCGCCGAGCTTGCCGTGCCGCCAGGCCGACCGGGTGCCGAGGAAGATGCCCAGTGCCGTGTAGAGGACGAACGCGGTCCCGGTGAGCAGCAGGGTGTTCGGCAGTGCCTCGGTGATCTTGTCGACGACGGGGGCGCGGAACTGGTACGAGGTCCCGAAGTCACCCGTGAGCGCCTTGCCGCAGTAGTCGGTGAACTGCCGCCACAGCGGCAGGCCGAGCCCGAATTCCTCACGATAGGCGGCAAGTTGCTCCGCGGACACCTGACGGCCGCCGGTCATGGTCTTCACCGGGTCGCCGGGGATCAGCCGGAAGAGGAAGAAGCTGGTCACGAGGACGGCCAGCAGTGATACGGCGGCCCCGGCCACCTTGCCGGCCAGGTACCGCGGGTACGCGGAGCTCTTGCGTACCCGCGGCCCGGCCGCCGTCCGCTGCTTGTCCTCGACCAGCGCGGGAGTCGCGTCAGCGGTCATGAGTACCCGCTCGCCGCCTACTCGCGTTCCTCGGCGGTGGCCCGCCGCCGCATCGCCGCGAAGGCGCCGAGCCCCGCGAGGATCACGACACCCGCGACGATCCCGACCACGACCCCGGTCGACGACGCGTTGTCCGAGGAGCCGCCGGAGTCCGCCGGGACCGCCGACCACCAGCTCCAGTAACCGTCCTGCCCATAGATGTTGCCCGCCTTCGCCGGCATGGTCGTGATCGACTTGATCTGGTCCGTCCGGAAGGCCTCGACCGCGTTCGGGTACGCCATGACGTTCATGTACCCGAGGTCGTACAGCCGCGACTCCATCTGCTTGACGATGTCCGCCCGTTTGGCGGGGTCGTACTCGGTGAGCTGGCGGGCGTACAGCTCGTCGTACTTCTTGTCACAGATGAAGTTGTCCGTCGCGCCGGTGTCCTTCGGGGTCGCCGGGAGCGCGCCGCAGGTGTGGATCGACAGCACGAAGTCCGGGTCGGGGTTGACCGACCAGCCGTCGAACGCCAGGTCGTACTTGCCGGCCAGCCACGGGTCGGTGACGTTGTCCAGGCAGTTGAGCTGCACGCCGATGCCGAGGTCGCCCCACCACTCCTGGAGGTACTTGCCGACGGCCTTGTCGTTCGGGTCGGTGGCGTGGCACAGCACGCGGTAGGTGATCGGCCTGCCGTCCTTGCCGACGCGTTTGCCGTCGCCGTTCTTCTTGTACCCCGCCTGGTCGAGCAGCCGGGCCGCCTCGGCCGGGTCGTACGCCAGCTTCCGGTCCGCGGACGGCTTCCAGAAGTAGTCCTGGAAGCGCGGCGGGATGTAGCCCTCGCCCTCGACGGCGTGGCCGCGGAACACCTTGTCGATGATGGCCTCGCGGTCGACGGCCCGGAACAGCGCGTTGCGCACCCGCTGGTCCAGCAGGGAGGGGTGGCCGTCGCCGAACTTCTCGCCGTTCTTCGCCTTCGCGCCCGGGTTGGTGGCGAGGGCGTAGAAGCGGCGGCCGGGGGCGTCGTTGACCTGGATGTCGTCCGCGCCCTTCAACGACTCCGCCTGAGCGGGCGTCAGGGACGGCGACCCGGCGACGAACGACACCTCGCCCTTGCGCAGCGCCGACACGGCCGCGTCCTGGTCCTTGTAGTAGCGGAAGACCAGCTCGTCGAACTTGGGAGACCCGCGCCAGAAGTCCTTGTTGGCCTTGAGCCGGACGTAGCTGTCGGCCTTGTAGCCGCTCAGCACGAACGGCCCGTTCCCCACGACGGGGAAGTTCTTGTCGTTGTTGAACTCGGAGAAGTCCGAGACCTTCTCCCACACGTGCTTCGGCACGATCGGCACGTCCAGCGCGGCCATCGTGGCCTGCGGCTTCTTCAGCTCGATGACGAGCTTGGTGGGGCTCGGGGCCGTCACCTTCCGGAAGTTGCCGACGTAGCTGCCGTTCGCCGTGGCCGCGCCGGTGTCGGTCATCATCTTGTTGAAGGTCCACGCCGCGTCCTCGGCGGTGGCCTGCTCGCCGTCCGACCACGTGGAGTTGTCGCGGATCGTGTACGTCCACGTCAGCTTGTCCGCCGACGGCTCCCACTTGGTCGCCAGGCCCGGGATGGCGTGGTTGTCCTTGGGGTCGTAGTTGGTCAGGTACTCGTACATGAGCCGGTGGATGCTCGTGCTGAGCAGCCGGACCGCCAGGAACGGACTGAGCGAGTCCACGCTCTGCGCCACTGCGACGGTCAGCACCTTCTTGCCGTCGTCGGCCGCCCGGGCCTGCTGGGGCGCCGGGGCCAGCGGCGTCGCGAGGCCGGCGGTGAGGGTGAGCGCGGCGGCCCCGGCCAGGGCGACGAGCCGGAGGCCGTGCGGGAGGCTGCGTTTCTGATCGTTCGTGCCCATGGTCGGACCTCGCGTCATCGCTCGGACGGGAAGGACGGGTTGATCAGCAGTCAGATGCGTGATGTGTGTGTACCAGCGGCCGTCTCCACCCGTCAACGGCGCGTTCACCCCTTGTGGCCTGCGGAAATAACGAATTGGCGAGCTTTCCGCACCCATTGGTCGAGACCACTGACGCGCCCCTGGCCAGGGCCTGGCAACGGAATTCGCCCCTGAACGCACCGAGGCCCGCGCCGAGTCGGAACGGCGCGGGCCGGGCGGGGATCGGCCCCTGAGAAGGGGCCGATCGGGTGAGGCGATTACTGCGTCGGAGGCGGGGGCGGCGGAGTCTGCCCGTCGGGCTGGGCCGAGTGGCCGGGCTGACCCGGCTCACCGGGCTGGGGGTAGCCGTAGCCGGGCTGCTGCGGGGGAGCGGCCGGAGGTTGTACGGGCTGCGGGTAGGGCTGACCGGGCTGGGCGTACGGCTGTCCGGGGTGGGCCTGCGGCGGCCCGGCCTGCTGACCGGGCTGCTGACCGGGCTGCTCCGGCTGACCCGACTGCCCGGGCTGCGGATAGGGCGGCTGGGCTGCGGCCTGCGGGTACGGCTGGCCGGGCTGGGCCGGGGGCCGGCCCGGCTGGGCATAGGGCTGACCGGGCTGCGGGTACGGCTGGCCCGGCTGGGGCTGCGGCTGCTGCGGGTACGGGCCCGGCTGACCGGGAGCCGGCTGCTGCGGGTACGGAGCCTGTCCCGGCTGGGCGTAGGGCTGGCCCGGCACGGCCTGGCCCGGCATCGGCGGGGCCGCGACCGGCGGCGGGTTGCCGTCGGAGGTCCACAGCCCGTGCGACTGCTGGTGCCGGACGAAGTCCTCGGCGACCATTGCGGCCAGGTTGAAGTACGCCTCCCGCACCTTCGGCCGCATCATGTCGAGGTCGACCTCGGCACCGGCGGCGAGGTGCTCGTCGAAGGGCACGACGACGACCCCACGGCAGCGCGTCTCGAAGTGCGACACGATGTCCTCGACCTTGATCATCTTGCCGGTCTCGCGCACACCGGAGATGACGGTGATGGACCTCGAGACGAGATCGGCGTACCCGTGCGCCGACAGCCAGTCCAGGGTCGTGCTCGCACTACTCGCCCCGTCCACCGACGGCGTGGAGATGATGATGAGCTGGTCGGCGAGGTCCAGCACACCGCGCATGGCGCTGTACAGCAGACCGGTACCCGAGTCGGTGAGGATCACCGGATACTGCTTGCCGAGCACGTCGATCGCGCGCCGGTAGTCCTCGTCGTTGAACGTCGTGGACACGGCCGGGTCGACGTCGTTGGCGATGATCTCCAGCCCGGAGGACGCCTGCGACGTGAACCGCCTGATGTCCATGTACGAGTTGAGGTACGGGATCGCCTGGACGAGGTCACGGATGGTGGCCCCGGTCTCACGCCGCACGCGGCGTCCGAGGGTGCCCGCGTCCGGGTTGGCGTCGATCGCGAGGATCTTGTCCTGCCGCTCGGTGGCGAGCGTGGAGCCCAGCGCGGTGGTCGTGGTCGTCTTGCCGACACCGCCCTTGAGGCTGATCACCGCGATCCGGTAGCAGGAGAGCACGGGCGTGCGGATCAGGTCGAGCTTCCGCTGCCGCTCGGCCTCCTCCTTCTTCCCGCCGAGCTTGAAGCGCCCGCCCCCGGCCGCCGGACGGCTGCTCTTCGCCTTCTGCTTCTTGCTGTTGAGCAGCCGGTCCGACGACAGCTCGACGGCAGCGGTGTAACCGAGCGGTGCGGCGCCGGGGTTGGTCGGCTGCCGCTGGTCGTGCTGGATGGGCTGCGGCCAGGCAGCTCCGGTACGGGGATCGACGGGCTGCTGCTGCGGCGGGAGTTGCCCGGGCTGCTGCTGCTGCGCCGCCGGGCCGGACTGCCCGGGCTGCTCGGCCTGCGGGGACCGGCCTTCGGGGTGGGGCCGGCTCTGCGGCGGGATGTGGGGCTGCGGCTGGGCCTGCGCGTGCGGCGGCTGGGCGCCCGGGTGCGGGAAGCCGTAGCCACCTTGAGGGCCGGGCGCGACCGGGGCCGGTGCGCCGGGGTGCGGGAAGCCGTAGCCGCCCTGGGCGTCGGGCGCGGGGGCCGGTGCGTTCTGGGCCTGCTGGACGGGGGGCTGCTGGGCGTCCGGGGCCGGAGCGCCCGGCTGGGGGAAGCCGTAGCCGGCCTGCGGGGCGGGCGCGTTGCCTTGCTGCGGGAAGCCGTAGCCGCCCTGCGCGTTCGGTGTGGGAGCCGGCGGGCTCTGCGGCTGCTGGGCGTTCGGGGCGGGGGCTGCGGTGTGCGGGTACGCGTAGCCGCCCTGGGGGGCGGGCGGTGCAGCGGGCGGGTTGCCCTGCTGCGGGAAGCCGTAGCCGCCGGGCCGCGGGGCGGGCTGGGCGGGCGGCTGGTGGGGCGACGTCGGTGCGGCGGGCTGGTGCCACGCGGCGGGCGCGGGCTGCGGCGCCTGCGGCTGGAACGGCGGCTGCTGCGCCGGGATGTGGGGCTGCGGTGGCACCGGGGGCTGCCCCTGTGCGGCCGTCGGCTGCGGCTGAGCGGGTACGGCGTTCGGGTCCGACGGCTGCGCCGGGGGCTGCTGCGGCTGGGCGGGCCACTCGCTCGCCGGTGCCGGAGCGGCCGGCTGGTACGACGGCGGCAGCGGCGGCACCCCCTGCGGGGGCGGGGGAGTGGAGTCGGCCGCCGTGCTCTGCGGGGCCTCGGGGGAAGCCGGTACGGCGTCCTCCGGCTCGATCTGCGCGGGAGCGCTGTCGGTGGGGGGCGTGTCGGCGGGCGGCGTGTCAGCCGGCGCGGCAGCAGGGGCCGCCGAATCCTCACCCTGGTGTCCGGCCCCGGCCGGCACCGCGTCCACCGGCTCGTCGGAGTGGGGCTGCGCCTCTTCGGGCTGCGCCTCTTCGGGCAGTGCTTCCTCGGGCAGTGCTTCCTCGGGCAGTGCTTCCTCGGGCAGTGCTTCTTCGGGCTGGCTGTCCTCGGGCCGGCTGTCCTCGGGCCGGGCGTTCTCGGGCTCTGCCTGCTCGGACTCGGTGCCGTCGGCCTCTGCGTCCTTGGACTCGACGGCTTCCGGCCCGGCCTCGTCGGGCTCGGTGGCCTCGGGTGCGGCGACCTCCGGCTGGGGGACCTCGGGAGCCACGTCCTCGGGCCGCACGTCCTCGGGCTCCGGACGGGTGTCCTCCGGCTCGGTCTCCCCGACCGGCGGCACGTCGGTGAAGGCGTCCGCGTCCAGCGCGTACTCCGAAGCCCCGACGGAGTCGTCTGCCTCCGCACCGGGGCCGTCATCCTCCGTGACGTCGGCGCGGGCACTGCTGTCGGCGCCGACAGCGCCGTCGGAGTCCACCGCCTCAGGAGCCTCGGCCTCCTCGGGAGCTTCAAGACTGGCGACCGCCTCCGCGGCGGCATGCTCCTCGATCTCCCGCTTCAGGGCGACGGCGGAGAAGCGCATGGTGGCGCCGCTCTCCAGATCGCCGTTCTCCGGCTCCGGGGCATCGACGGAATCCGCCGGGGCCGAACTCTCGGGAGTCGTCGGAGTCTCAGGAGCCGCCGGAGCCTCGGCAGCCGCCGGAGTCCCGGGGACGGCCGGGGCCTGCGGTGGAGCCGGCGGCGTCCAGGACGGCTGGTACCCGCCGACGGGGATGTTCGGCACCGCCGTGGGAGAGGCCGCGGCGCCCGCGGGTGTGTCGGACGGCCCCGAAGGCCGGTCCCCGTGCGGCGTCCCCTGTGGCTCGAACCCGCTGCCCATCGGAAGCTTGGGGACGCCCGAAGGACCTCCCGAAGCGGGCGCGGGCGGCACGGGCGGCGTGAAGGGCGCACCCGGCGCGGGCGCGGGAGGCGTGTACGGAGCGCCCGGAGCGGGAGCCGGCGCGGGAGGAGTGAACGGCGCCCCGGGCGCAGGAGCCGGTGCGGAGCCCTGCCCCGGCAGGGGGGACGGCAGGGACATCGGAAAGGACGAAGGACCGCCGGAAGGATTGGCGTGCGGCGGCGGAGCCAGCCCGGGCAGCGGCGGCACGGGCCCCTTCGGCATCCCGGACCCACCCGGCCCCCCCGATGCCCCGGCAGCGCCGGAACCACCGGGCGCACCGGAACCACCGTGCGTCCCCGAACCGCCGGCCACCCCGTAAGCACTGCTCGCCCCCGGCCCCCCGGGCACACCGGGAGCCCCCGGCCCCGACCCCCCGGGCGCTCCCGAAGCGCTCGAGTCCCCGGACGCCCCCGCCCCCTGCCCCGAGGACGAATTCCCCGAAGCGTTCTGCGTGTACCAGGCGGGCGGCGCGTAGTCGATGGTGAACTCGCCCGTCATCTCCGCTGCTGACTCCGCGTCGGGCTGGTCATCGCCGGGTGTCGCCCAGCCCCCGCGGATCCCGTCCCGATCGCTGCTCACAGTGTTCCTCCTGGTGTGGTCGAGCACCCTCATGCCGTGCTGGGGCGACCCTTGCTTGTCGTCCGACGTCGTGCGAAGTCGTTTGAGGCGTATCGAGGTCGTCCGAGGTCGTCCGCTCCACAGGCTCCCCCGCCTTCCCCCCTGGGACGCCGACGCCTACCACGGGTTCTGACGGCGCGCCCCGTCCCAGCCTAATCACCACAAGCCCCGCCCCGGCAGGCCCGTCCGTCCCCGATCAGCTGTCCGCCGCGTCACAACCTGCCCAGAAGGTGCCCGGAAGTGACGTATACGGCACGCACTTCGGTGAAGAAAAAGGGTGATTGGCGTGAAGAGTTGTGAACCACCTTGCGGTGCGGCCGTATTGAGGTCACACGAACGCAGTGACCTCGAAGCCGGGGAGAGAGGCCGGGGAGACATGCGAAGAGGGGTGGCCGGTCACCGGCTCACCCCTCTTCGCCCACGCGTTGCCTACTGCCCGGCTTCGGGCCCCCGGGCGCGCGCCCCCGGCTCAAGATCGAACTCCCCGTCGCGCGCCCCCAGCACGAACGCCCGCCACTCCGCCTCCGTGTAGCGCAGCACCGTGTCCGGGTCGAGCGACGACCGCATCGCCACGGCCCCCTCGGGCAGGTAGGCGATCTCGACCCGCTCCTCGTGCGCCTCGGTGCCCGGCGCGCCGTGCCACTCGACCCCGGAGATGTCGAGGGCGTAGAGCTCGTCCCGCTCCCGTTCCTTGCGTGCCTTGATCTCCTCAGCCGTCTCCGCCATGCCGCAGCGACCCCTTCCCGACGTACGAACGATCCGAATCTGCTCACCCTAGTGGCCCCCTCCGCTCCGGCCGGGGGTTCGGAAGACCGGGGCAAAGAGGACCCCGGCCGCCTGGTACCCTGGTCGACGGCCGTTTGTGTACGCACCCCCGGAGCTCGCCGCTCTGGAGGCCGCGCCCAGCGGATCCCCGCCTTCCGAGTCATGGAAGCTCCCCCGAGACACAGACCGGGGGCACTCGGTGGCCATCACAGACTACGAGGAGTACGCGTGCCGCTCGACGCCGCTACGAAGAAGCAGATCATCACCGAGTTCGGCCAGAAGGAGGGCGACACCGGCTCCCCCGAGGTCCAGGTCGCCATGCTCTCGCGCCGCATCTCGGACCTCACCGAGCACCTCAAGACCCACAAGCACGACCACCACTCCCGCCGTGGTCTGCTGATCCTCGTGGGTCAGCGTCGCCGCCTTCTCCAGTACCTGGCGAAGAAGGACATCCAGCGCTTCCGCGCGCTGGTCGACCGCCTCGGCATCCGCCGTGGTGCGGCGGGCGCCAAGTAAGACGCCGTGAGGGGAGCGGTTCCCGGAGAATGGGGGCCGCTCCCTTTGCTGTACGTGCGGAGTGTCACCACTGCTTTGTAGTGTGGTAGCACAACGCAATACGGACGAGAAGCACGACAAGAAGAGGAGAGGCGCTCCTGGCCGCCGCCGGTCCTCGGTAGTGGCCCCCGGGAAACGAACCCCGGGAGCTTCGATCGAAGACCGGCCCGCACAGCACGGCGCGCTTCTCCGCAACCGTCCCCCTGCCACACGGGCCGGGAGACGAGGACGAGGAGAAAACACTAGTGGAGAACGAGACCCACTACGCCGAGGCCGTCATCGACAACGGCGCCTTCGGTACCCGCACCATCCGCTTCGAGACGGGCCGCCTGGCCAAGCAGGCCGCCGGCTCCGCCGTGGCGTACCTGGACGACGACACCATGGTGCTGTCGGCCACCACCGCCTCCAAGAACCCCAAGGACCAGCTCGACTTCTTCCCCCTCACGGTGGACGTCGAGGAGCGGATGTACGCCGCCGGCAAGATCCCCGGCAGCTTCTTCCGCCGTGAGGGCCGTCCCTCCGAGGACGCCATCCTCACCTGCCGCCTGATCGACCGCCCGCTGCGCCCCTCCTTCAAGAAGGGCCTGCGCAACGAGATCCAGGTCGTCGCCACGATCATGGCGCTCAACCCCGACCACCTGTACGACGTCGTCGCGATCAACGCCGCGTCCGCGTCCACGCAGCTGGCCGGCCTGCCCTTCTCCGGCCCGATCGGCGGCGTCCGCGTCGCGCTGATCCGCGGCCAGTGGGTGGCCTTCCCGACGCACACCGAGCTCGAGGACGCCGCGTTCGACATGGTCGTCGCGGGCCGCGTCCTGGAGGACGGCGACGTCGCGATCATGATGGTCGAGGCCGAGGCCACCGAGAAGACCATCAAGCTGGTCGAGGGCGGCGCCGAGGCGCCGACCGAGGAGGTCGTCGCCGCCGGTCTGGAAGCCGCGAAGCCCTTCATCAAGGTGCTCTGCAAGGCCCAGTCGGACCTCGCCTCCAAGGCCGCCAAGCCGACCGGCGAGTTCCCGATCTTCCTCGACTACCAGGACGACGTCCTGGAGGCGCTCACCGCCGCCGTCAAGCCGGAGCTCGCCTCCGCGCTGACCATCGCCGGCAAGCAGGAGCGCGAGTCCGAGCTGGACCGCGTCAAGGCGCTCGCCGCCGAGAAGCTCCTCCCGGAGTTCGAGGGCCGCGAGAAGGAGATCTCCGCCGCGTACCGCTCGCTGACCAAGACCCTGGTCCGTGAGCGCGTCATCAAGGAGAAGAAGCGCATCGACGGCCGCGGTGTCACCGACATCCGCACTCTGGCCGCCGAGGTCGAGGCCATCCCGCGGGTCCACGGCTCCGCCGTGTTCGAGCGTGGCGAGACCCAGATCCTGGGCGTCACCACCCTGAACATGCTCCGCATGGAGCAGCAGCTGGACACCCTCTCCCCGGTGACCCGCAAGCGCTACATGCACAACTACAACTTCCCGCCGTACTCCACCGGCGAGACCGGCCGCGTCGGCTCCCCGAAGCGCCGCGAGATCGGCCACGGCGCCCTCGCCGAGCGCGCCCTGGTCCCGGTCCTGCCGACCCGCGAGGAGTTCCCCTACGCGATCCGCCAGGTCTCCGAGGCGCTGAGCTCCAACGGCTCGACGTCCATGGGCTCGGTCTGCGCCTCCACTATGTCGCTGCTGAACGCCGGTGTGCCGCTGAAGGCCCCCGTCGCCGGTATCGCCATGGGGCTGATCTCCCAGGAGATCGAGGGCGAGACGCACTACGTCACCCTCACCGACATCCTCGGTGCGGAGGACGCCTTCGGCGACATGGACTTCAAGGTCGCCGGCACCAAGGACTTCGTGACCGCCCTCCAGCTCGACACCAAGCTGGACGGCATCCCGGCCTCCGTCCTGGCCGCGGCCCTCAAGCAGGCCCGCGACGCCCGCCTCCACATCCTCGACGTGATGATGGAAGCGATCGACACCCCGGACGAGATGTCCCCGAACGCCCCGCGGATCATCACCGTCAAGATCCCCGTGGACAAGATCGGCGAGGTCATCGGCCCCAAGGGCAAGATGATCAACCAGATCCAGGAGGACACCGGCGCCGACATCACGATCGAGGACGACGGCACGATCTACATCGGCGCGGTCGACGGACCGTCCGCCGAGGCCGCCCGCACCACGATCAACGGCATCGCGAACCCGACCATGCCGGAGGTCGGCGAGCGCTACCTGGGCACGGTCGTCAAGACGACCACCTTCGGCGCGTTCGTCTCCCTGCTGCCCGGCAAGGACGGTCTGCTGCACATCTCGCAGATCCGCAAGCTGGCCGGCGGCAAGCGCGTGGAGAACGTCGAGGACGTCCTCGGTGTGGGCCACAAGGTCCAGGTCGAGATCGCCGAGATCGACTCCCGCGGCAAGCTCTCCCTGATCCCGGTCATCGAGGGCGAAGAAGGCGACGAGAAGAAGGACGACGGCGACAAGTGACGTCCCGCGGCTTCCAGGCGACGGCCCGCACCTCTTCGGAGGCGCGGGCCGTCGCCCGTACCCAAACCCTCATCAAGGGCCAGAACGGCATCGGCACGGTCCGCAAGACCACCCTCCCCGGCGGCCTGCGCATCGTCACCGAGACCCTGCCCTCGGTCCGCTCCGCGACCTTCGGTATCTGGGCGCACGTCGGCTCCCGCGACGAGACCCCGGCGCTGAACGGCGCCACCCACTACCTGGAGCACCTGCTCTTCAAGGGCACCGGCCGCAGGTCCGCCCTGGACATCTCCGCCGCGCTCGACGCGGTCGGCGGCGAGATGAACGCGTTCACGGCGAAGGAGTACACGTGCTACTACGCACGCGTGCTCGACACCGACCTGCCGCTCGCCATCGACGTCGTCTGCGACATGCTCACTGGCTCCCTCATCCTCGAAGAGGACGTCAACGTCGAGCGCGGCGCGATCCTCGAAGAGATCGCCATGACCGAGGACGACCCGGGCGACTGTGTGCACGACCTGTTCGCGCACACGATGTTCGGCGACAACCCCCTCGGCCGCCCGGTCCTCGGCACGGTCGACACGGTCAACGCCCTCACCGCCGACCGCATCCGCCGCTTCTACAAGAAGCACTACGACCCGACCCACCTGGTCGTCGCCTGCGCCGGCAACATCGACCACACCAAGGTCGTACGGCAGGTCCGCGCCGCCTTCGAGAAGGCCGGTGCCTTCAAGGACCCGGCCGCGGACCCGGTCGCCCCGCGCAGCGGTACGCGAACCCTGCGCACCGCGGGCCGCGTCGAACTGATCGACCGCAAGACCGAGCAGGCGCACATCGTGCTCGGCATGCCCGGCCTGTCCCGCACCGACGAGCGCCGCTGGGCCCTGGGCGTGCTGAACACGGCCCTCGGCGGGGGCATGTCCTCCCGTCTCTTCCAGGAGGTCCGCGAGAAGCGCGGCCTGGCCTACAGCGTGTACTCGTACACCTCGGGCTTCGCAGACTGCGGTCTGTTCGGCGTCTACGCCGGCTGCCGGCCCTCGCAGGTCCACGACGTGCTGAGGATCTGCCGAGACGAGCTCGATCAGGTCGCGCAGCACGGCCTCTCGGACGACGAGATAGGGCGTGCGATCGGCCAGCTCCAGGGCTCCACGGTCCTCGGCCTCGAGGACACCGGCGCGCTGATGAACCGCATCGGCAAGAGCGAGCTGTGCTGGGGCGAGCAGATGTCCGTCGACGACATGCTGTCGCGGATTGCGTCGGTCACCCCGGACGACGTCCGCGAGGTCGCCCGCGAGATCCTGGGACGGCGGCCCTCCCTGTCGGTCATCGGCCCGCTGAAGGACAAACAGGCGACCCGTCTCAACGACGCCGTCGCCTGACGATCCCCTGGTTGAAGGAAGCACAAGAGATGAGCAAGCTGCGCGTGGCGGTCCTCGGCGCCAAGGGCCGTATCGGCTCGGAAGCCGTTCGAGCTGTCGAAGCCGCCGAGGACATGGAACTCGTCGCTGCCCTCGGCCGCGGCGACAAGCTGGAGACGCTGACCGAAACCGGCGCCCAGGTCGCGGTCGAACTGACCACGCCCGACTCGGTCATGGCCAACCTCGAGTTCTGCGTCGGTCACGGCATCCACGCGGTCGTCGGCACCACCGGCTGGACCGACGAGCGCCTCGCGCGGCTGAACGGCTGGCTGTCCGCCTCCCCGGAGACGGGCGTGCTCATCGCGCCGAACTTCTCCATCGGGGCCGTGCTCAACATGAAGTTCGCGCAGATCGCGGCACCGTACTTCGAGTCGGTGGAGGTCATCGAACTCCACCACCCGAAGAAGGTCGACGCCCCGTCGGGCACCGCCACACGCACAGCCCAGCTCATCGCGTCGGCACGTGCGGAGGCGGGTTCGGCCCAGGCACCCGACGCCACGCAAACGGCCCTGGACGGCGCGCGGGGCGCCGACGTCGACGGCGTCCCCGTGCACTCCGTGCGCCTGCGCGGCCTGCTGGCCCACCAGGAGGTCCTGCTGGGCGGCGAGGGCGAGACCCTCACCATCCGGCACGACTCGCTCCACCACAGCAGCTTCATGCCGGGCATCCTGCTCGGCGCCCGCCGCGTGGTGAGCACCCCGGGCCTGACGTTCGGCCTCGAACACTTCCTGGATCTGAACTGAGCCCCTGATCGTCATGCGCGCGAAGCTCACCTACGCCCTCACCGCCGCCGTCCTGGTCGTCTACTTCGTCCTGGTCGGCAGCCGCGGCGTGCTGCTCATCGAGATCGGCACGCCCCTCACCGTCACCTTCGGTGTCGCCGTGCTGATCCTGCCGGTCATCGGCCTGTGGTTCCTGTGGAAGAACACGCAGTTCGCGCGGAAGGCCGGTCAACTGGCCGCCGAACTCGACGCCGAGGGCGGTCTGCCCGTCGACGAACTGCGGCGCACCCCCAGCGGGCGCATCGACCGAGACTCGGCCGACGAGGTCTTCGCCCGGCGCAAGGCGGAGACGGAAGACGCCCCCGACGACTGGCGCACCTGGTTCCGCCTCGCCGTCGCCTACCACGACGCCCGTGACACCCCCCGCGCCCGCAAGGCGATGCAGCGCGCGATCGCCCTGCACGACGGAAAGCAGCCCGAGGCGGCCTGAGGCGCACCCCCTCATGCCGGTGGGGCCGGACCGTTCACCACGGTCCGGCCCCACCGGCATGAGGAAGGCGGAGGGCGTCAGCGTGGGCCGTACTCCGCGGCCCACGCCTCGACCGAGTCCGCCGCCCGGTCGAAGGCCTCCGTGCGGCCCAGGAAATCCGCGTTGTGCGTCGTCATGATCGACACCGGCCCCGTGTCGCCCCGGCCCTGGCGTCCGAGGAGCAGAGCCTGTCCCTGCACCGTCCGGGGCAGGTTCAGCCAGCGCACCGGCTGCTGCACCGTACGCACGGAGACGACCTGCTCCCAGGACGCCGTACGCGTCGTGAGGAAACCGACGTGCCGCAGTCCCCGGGCGCTGACCCACACACCCATGCGCAGCAGCCGAAGCGCCGCGGCGATGACGAGCAGCGCGAGGGCGAACACCATCGCGGCCGAGGCCAGTTGGGCCGTCGCGGCGATGATGACCGCCGCGAACAGCACGAACGAGGCGAGCAGCAGCGCAAGGGCGGCCACCACGACACGCCACGGCCCGGGCCGGTACGGACGACGCCAGCGGTCACGGTCCTCGTAGGGCAACGGAACGTCGTCCGCCGCCTCGAAAACGCGGTCGGCCGTCAGGAAGGGCAGGGGCACGGCTGGTCCTCACTCGATCCATGCGTGGGCTGTGCCCGGTGAGGCTACCGATCTGTGTCCCCGGTCACCACCGGCGGGGGGCCGGATGGAGTCACCGTCGGTGCGGTGCGGTTCAGCGCCGCTCGGAGGCCTGGGACTGCTGAGGCTGATCAGCCGTCTTGGCGGGCGTCAGGGCGGGCGTCCCGATGACCAGGGACCCCACGAGCCCCGCCACGATGGTGAGCCCCAGGAGCCAACGCCCGGCCATCTGGCCGAGCGACGACCGCTCGCGCGGCGGGGGAGTGACATTGCTGCGGAACCTGTCGGCCTCGGCGACGAAGGCAAACGGTACGGGTTCACGCCGACCGAACATCAGGGGTACGTCTCCTTCAAGGGTGGAACGGATCACTTTCGTCTGTAGAGACGAACGAACTCCCTCAGAGGTGCCCTGTTTCACCGACTTCATTGCGGCACGGCACCGATCGCGCCGAATCGGCCGGGCCGTAGAGTGGCGTCGCCACACGACGAGATGGGAAGGCCCTGCCAACCGTGACCGACACCCCCGCCGACGACCTCAAACCCAGCTACCGCAGCGACGTCACCGTCGAGCTGGTCAAGCACACCGCGTCCGACGCGGACGTCCTCTTCGCGGCCCGGGTCTCGACCCTGGGCGAGCAGTCCCTTGACGAGCTGAAGAAGGACCCCGAGCGTTCCAAGGGCCTGATCAACTATCTGATGCGGGACCGGCACGGCAGTCCCTTCGAGCACAACTCGATGACCTTCCTCATCAGCGCCCCGATCTTCGTCTTCCGCGAGTTCATGCGGCACCGCGTCGGCTGGTCGTACAACGAGGAGAGCGGCCGCTACCGCGAGCTCCAGCCCGTGTTCTACGTCCCCGACGAGTCCCGCAAGCTGGTCCAGGAGGGCCGTCCGGGCAAGTACGTCTTCGTCGAGGGCACCCAGGCCCAGCAGGAGTTGGTCGGCCGTGTGATGGAGGACTCGTACCGGCAGGCGTACGAGGCCTACCAGGAGATGCTCGCCGCCGGCGTCGCCCGCGAGGTGGCCCGCGCCGTCCTCCCCGTCGGCCTGTACTCGTCGATGTACGCCACCTGCAACGCCCGCTCGCTGATGCACTTCCTCGGCCTGCGCACCCAGCACGAACTGGCGAAGGTGCCGTCCTTCCCGCAGCGCGAGATCGAGATGGTCGGCGAGAAGCTGGAGGAGGAGTGGTCCCGGCTCATGCCGCTCACCTACGCCGCCTTCAACGCCAACGGACGTGTGGCGCCGTAACGCGCCCCGGTTCCCCGATCCGGTACAGATGTACGGTTCAGCCGCGTGAAGTGTCCGTATTGCGGCATTTGGAGAAGTTCATCTAGCCTGATCAAACGGGTCCGGCACTGCTTGAACCCCCGAGCAGGCAGTGCCGGGCTCCACCTTTGTCACGACTTGTCGCCTGCCCCGTGGGCAGACCCGGTCCTGAGCAACGAGTAGCGTGTAACCCATGGCTCCGACCTCGACTCCGCAGACCCCCTTCGGGCGGGTCCTCACCGCCATGGTCACGCCCTTCACGGCGGACGGCGCACTCGACCTCGACGGCGCGCAGCGGCTCGCCGCCCACCTGGTGGACGCAGGCAACGACGGCCTGGTCATCAACGGCACCACCGGCGAGTCCCCGACCACCAGCGACGCGGAGAAAGCGGATCTCGTACGGGCGGTCCTCGAGGCGGTCGGCGACCGCGCCCACGTGGTGGCCGGAGTCGGCACCAACGACACCCACCACAGCATGGAACTCGCCCGGGCGGCCGAGCGCACCGGCGCACACGGCCTGCTCGTCGTGACGCCGTACTACAACAAGCCGCCGCAGGAAGGCCTCTACCGGCACTTCACGGCCATCGCCGACACCACCGGCCTCCCCGTGATGCTCTACGACATCCCCGGCCGCAGCGGCGTCCCGATCAGCACCGAGACGCTCGTCCGCCTCGCCGAGCACCCCCGGATCGTCGCCAACAAGGACGCCAAGGGCGACCTCGGCCGCGCCAGCTGGGCCATCGCCCGCTCCGGCCTCGCCTGGTACTCCGGCGACGACATGCTGAACCTGCCCCTGCTCTCGGTCGGCGCGGTCGGCTTCGTCTCGGTCGTCGGGCACGTCGTCACCCCCGAGCTGCGCGCCCTGGTCGAGGCGTACACCTCGGGCGACGTCCAGAAGGCCACCGAGATCCACCAGAAGCTGCTCGCCGTCTACACGGGCATGTTCCGCACCCAGGGCGTGATGACGACCAAGGCGGCGCTCGCCCTCCAGGGACTGCCCGCCGGGCCCCTGCGCGCGCCCATGGTCGAATGCGCGCCCGAAGAGATCGAGCAACTCAAGATCGATCTTGCTGCCGGCGGGGTACAGCTCTGACATCAGACTTCGCGCGGACCCCCGCGCACCTGCTTCACAACTGAATAAGCGGGCCACCGGTGCCCGCGCACCCCACACAGACAACTGCTTCTGCACGAACGTCACGCGCGCCACGTGCCCCACCGGTACGTGGCGTGTGTGGTGAGGAGAGTCTTTTGAGTCATCCGCATCCCGAACTCCGCACGCCCCCGCCGCTCCCCGAAGGCGGCCTGCGTGTCACCCCGCTCGGCGGCCTCGGCGAAATCGGCCGGAACATGACGGTCTTCGAATTCGGCGGCCGCCTGCTGATCGTCGACTGCGGAGTGCTCTTCCCCGAGGAGGAGCAGCCCGGAATCGACCTGATCCTGCCGGACTTCTCGTCCATCAGAGACCGCCTCGACGACATCGAGGGCATCGTGCTCACGCACGGGCACGAGGATCACATCGGCGGCGTCCCCTTCCTCCTGCGCGAGAAGCCGGACATCCCGCTGATCGGCTCCAAGCTGACCCTCGCCCTCATCGAGGCCAAGCTCCAGGAGCACCGCATCCGCCCCTACACCCTCGAGGTGGCGGAGGGGCACCGCGAGCGCATCGGCCCCTTCGACTGCGAGTTCATCGCGGTCAACCACTCCATCCCGGACGCGCTGGCCGTGGCCATCCGCACCCCTGCGGGCATGGCCGTCCACACCGGCGACTTCAAGATGGACCAGCTCCCGCTGGACAGCCGCCTCACGGACCTCCACGCGTTCGCACGCCTGAGCGAGGAGGGCATCGACCTCCTCCTCTCGGACTCGACCAACGCCGAGGTGCCGGGATTCGTCCCGCCCGAGCGGGAGATCTCGAACGTCCTGCGGCAGGTCTTCGCCGGCGCCCGCAAGCGCATCATCGTCGCGAGCTTCGCCAGCCACGTGCACCGCATCCAGCAGATCCTGGACGCGGCACACGAGTACGGCCGCCGCGTCGCCTTCGTCGGCCGCTCCATGGTCCGCAACATGGGCATCGCGCGAGACCTGGGCTATCTGAGGGTCCCGCCGGGCCTCGTCGTGGACGTCAAGACGCTCGACGACCTCCCGGACAACGAGGTGGTCCTGGTCTGCACGGGCTCCCAGGGCGAGCCGATGGCGGCCCTGTCCCGCATGGCCAACCGCGACCACCAGATCCGCATCGTCCAGGGCGACACGGTGATCCTGGCGTCGTCCCTGATCCCCGGCAACGAGAACGCGGTCTACCGCGTGATCAACGGCCTCACCCGCTGGGGCGCCAACGTGGTCCACAAGGGCAACGCCAAGGTCCACGTCTCCGGCCACGCCTCGGCGGGCGAGCTGCTGTACTTCTACAACATCTGCCGCCCGAAGAATCTGATGCCGGTGCACGGCGAATGGCGCCACCTGCGGGCCAACGCCGAGCTGGGCGCCCTGACCGGAGTCCCGCACGACCGCATCGTCATCGCCGAGGACGGCGTGGCCGTCGACCTCGTCGAGGGCAAGGCGAAGATCTCCGGCAAGGTCCAGGCGGGATACGTCTACGTCGACGGCCTCTCGGTCGGTGACGTGGGCGAGCCGGCCCTCAAGGACCGCAAGATCCTCGGCGACGAGGGCATCATCTCGGTCTTCGTGGTGATCGACTCGTCCACCGGCAAGATCACCGGCGGTCCGCACATCCAGGCCCGCGGCTCCGGCATCGAGGACTCCGCCTTCGGGGACGTCGCCCCCAGGATCACGGAGGTGCTCGAGCGCTCCGCCCAGGACGGCGTCGTGGAGCCCCACCAGCTCCAGCAGCTCGTGCGCCGCACGCTGGGCAAGTGGGTCTCGGACACCTACCGGCGGCGCCCGATGATTCTGCCCGTCGTGGTGGAGGTCTGACGGTCCGTCGGGCCTGAGCTCGCGCCAACTGGGAGCGGGGCGCCTCGATTTGCATCGAGGCGCCCCGCTCCAGTAGGTTTACAACTCCTCCCGACGGGGCACCCGCGCCAACTCAGGCACGGTGACCATGCCCGGCCGGGGTGGAAATTCCGACTCAGGACTTCTGATAAAGTCGGAACCGCCGGAAAGGGAAACGCGGAAGCGGGAACCTGGAAAGCACCGAGGAAATCGGATCGGAAAGATCTGATAGAGTCGGAAACGCAAG